>NZ_JAYRPA010000001.1:0-79731 GCF_041911375.1 Brevundimonas sp.
ATCGGCGTGCGCGGCGGCGCGCGCGGCGGCCGCCGGGTCGGCCTCGGCCAGCCGCTTTCGCAGCGCCCGGGCGGCGGATCGGCGTTCGTGCTTGTCTGACATGACGGCGCCCGGGCGATGCGCCCCAGGGCGCTCATGCAGCGAGCGACCACGTCGCGAGCGCTCGACGGAAAGAAGGGTGGCGGCGCCGCAAGAACCGTGAAGGGCGGTTTAAATCCTCTCGACCTGGGTAGCCAGGTGGGCTCCGTGTGCCCGGGCCCTCGAGCCCAAACAGGGACAGATCCCTTCGAGTGAATTAAGGTCGCGAGGAAATGTTGCCTTCGACGAGGGCCGCAGCAGGACCCGCCGTCAGCCAAGATAGGCGTTCCCCCGGCCGGGCGCCAGCGCCGATCTTCGTGGCCGCGTCACCGCATCGTCAAATACGCTGCGCGATCTTCTCGAGCCGGGCGGCGACGGCATTCAGCGCCTCGGCCACGCCGTCGTTCGATGGCGTCGGGGGTGACGACGGCGTCTCGTCCTTGCCGCCGCCCGCGCGCGCCTCATGCAGTTCGTCGGCCAGGATCAGCGCCGACATGAGGAACAGACGCAGGTCGCCGACATTGCCGACGCTCTCGGCGACCGAGCGGACCTGGGCGTCGAACTGTCCGGCGAGGGCGCGGACGCGCTCTTCCTGGCCGTCGGCGCAACCCACGGCGTAGGGGCGGCCATTCACCTCCACCGTCACCGTCGCCATCAGTCGGCCCCTTCCGTCTCGGCCAGAACCTCGCGCACGGCGTCGGCGGCGCGCGCCAGGGCCTGGGACGCCTCGCGCCCCGCGGCCTCCAGCTCGGCGACGCGCGCGGTTTGGGGACGCGGCGCGAACAGGTCGTCGTCGGCGATGGGCGGCGCCGAGGCGGGGCGCGCCTTCAGCTCCAGTATCTTGCGTTCCAGTTCGGCCAGAGCCCGGTCGATCCGGGCCCGTGCGGCCGTGGTGGCGTCGGCCATCGGTCGCTCCTTGAGAATCCGTATAGAACCCGACCGCGCGCCGGGGTAAAGGCGGCGCGCCCCTGTTTTTCCGCCTTCCGACGAAAGGTCTTCGCCGTGACCGACGCCAAAACCGCCCCCAAGGCCACGCCCGAGCAGATGGCGAACGCCATCCGCGTCCTCGCCATGGACGGGGTTGAAAAGGCCAAGTCGGGCCACCCCGGCATGCCGATGGGCATGGCCGACGTCGCCACGGTGCTGTTCTCCAAGTTCCTGAAGTTCGACGCGAGCCGCCCGGACTGGGCCGACCGCGACCGCTTCATCCTGTCGGCCGGCCACGGCTCGATGCTGATCTACGCCCTGCTGCACCTGACCGGCTACAAGGCGGCGACCAAGGAAGAGCTGTCGAACTTCCGCCAGTGGGGATCCAAGACCGCCGGCCACCCGGAATACGGCCACATGCCGGGCGTCGAGGTGACCACCGGCCCGCTGGGTCAGGGTCTGGCCACCTCGGTCGGCTTCGCCCTGGCCGAGCGTCACCTGGCGGCCAAGTACGGCGACGACCTGGTGGACCACCGCACCTGGGTGATCGCCGGCGACGGCTGCCTGATGGAAGGCGTGTCCCAGGAAGCGATCGCCCTGGCCGGCCGGCTGAAGCTGAACAAGCTGACCGTGCTGTGGGATGACAACGAGATCACCATCGACGGCAAGGTGTCCCTGTCGGACGCCACCGACCAGAAGGCGCGCTTCAAGGCCGCGGGCTGGGCCGTGCGCGCCATCGACGGCCATTCGATGAGCGAGATCAAGGCGGCCCTGAAGTGGGCCCAGCGCCAGGACAAGCCGACGCTGATCGCCTGCAAGACCAAGATCGGCAAGGGCGCCGCCACCATGGAGGGCAGCCACAAGACCCACGGCGCCGCCCTGGGCGCCGCCGAGATCGCCGCCACCCGACTGGGCCTGGCCTGGGATCACGAGCCCTTCGAAATGCCCCAGACCATCGCCGACGCCTGGGCCAAGGTCGGTCGTCGCGGCGCCAAGGACCGCAAGAAGTGGGAGGCCCGCCTCGCCGCCTCGCCCCAGGCCGCCGACTTCACCCGCGCCATGAAGGGCGACCTGCCCGAGGGCGCCTTCGATGCTCTGAACGCCAAGATCGCCGAACTGGTCGAGACCAAGCCCGCCCAGGCCACGCGCCAGTCGTCGGGCGCGGCCCTTGAGCAGGTGTTCGCCGCCATTCCCGAACTGGTCGGCGGCTCGGCCGACCTGACCGGATCGAACAACACCTTCGTCGCCGGCACGCCGATCCTGGACGCCCCGTCCTATGAAGGCCGCTACGTCAACTGGGGCATCCGCGAGTTCGGCATGGCCGCGGCCATGAACGGCCTGGCGCTGCACGGCGGGGTCATCCCCTACGGCGGCACCTTCATGGTCTTCTCGGACTACAGCCGTCCGGCCATCCGCCTGGGCGCCCTGATGGGCGTGCGCGCCATCCACGTCCTGACCCACGACTCCATCGGCCTGGGCGAGGACGGCCCGACGCACCAGCCGGTCGAACATCTGGCGGCCCTGCGCGCCATTCCGAACCTGCTGGTCTTCCGCCCCGCCGACACGGTCGAGGCCATGGAGTGCTGGAAGATCGCGCTGGAGACGAAGACCGCCCCGTCGGCCATGGCCCTGTCGCGCCAGAAGACGCCGGCCGTCCGCACCGTCGCCGCGTCGGAAAACCTGTCCGCCAAGGGCGCCTATGAGATCAAGCCGGCGTCCGGCGAGGCCAAGGTCACCCTGTTCGGCACCGGCACGGAACTGGCCCTGGCGCTGAAGGCGGCCGAGACGCTGGAGGCCGAAGGCGTGGCGACCCGCGTCGTCTCCGTGCCCTGCTTCGAACTGTTCGAGCAGCAGGACGCCGCCTATCAGGCCTCCATCATCGGTCGCGGCACGGTGCGCGTCGCCGTCGAGGCCGCCATCAAGCAGGGCTGGGAACGCTTCATCGGCGAGGACGGCGCCTTCGTCGGTATGACCGGCTTCGGCGCCTCGGCCCCGGCCGAAGTCCTGTACGAGAAGTTCGGCGTCACCGCCGAGGCGGTGGTCGCGGCGGCCAAGGCGCGGCTTTAAAGAACCTGCCATTCTCCCGTTGGGAGAAGGTGGCCCGCAGGGCCGGATGAGGGTCGGCCGGTGGGCCAGTTCGCACCGCCCGACCCTCTCCCTTTCGCGCAAGAACGACGGCTTCGCCGCCGTGCGCTCAAGCCCTCTCCCAGCGGGAGAGGGAAGCTTGTGGAGCAGACGATGAAACTCGGCACCCCGCTTTCCGACACCGCCGTCCGCGTCATGCTGCTGGGCTCCGGCGAGCTGGGCAAGGAAGTCGCCATCGAGCTGCAACGGCTGGGCGTCGAGGTCATCGCCGTCGACCGCTACGCCAACGCTCCCGCCATGCAGGTGGCGCACCGCAGCCACGTCATCCCCATGACGGACGCCCAGGTGCTGAACGGCGTCATCCTGGCCGAGGCGCCGCACATCATCGTGCCCGAGATCGAGGCCATCGCCACCGACGTGCTGGCGGGGATCGAGGCCGCCGGTCTGGCCCGCGTCATTCCCACGGCGCGCGCGACCCAGCTGACGATGAACCGCGAGGGCATCCGCCGCCTGGCCGCCGAGGACCTGGGCCTGCCGACCAGCCCCTACGCCTTCGCCGGCAGCGCCGCGGAACTGGCCGAGGCGGCGGAACGCATCGGCCTGCCGGTCTTCGTCAAGCCGGTCATGTCGTCTTCCGGCAAGGGCCAGTCGATGATCGAGGCCCTGGAGGACGCGGCCAACGCCTGGACCTACGCCCAGTCCGGCGGGCGGGTCGACACCGCCCGCGTCATCGTCGAGGGCCGCATCGACTTCGATTTCGAGATCACCCTACTGACCGTGCGGTCGCTGGATGCCGACGGCCAGGTCCGAACCGATTTCTGCGCGCCCATCGGCCACCGCCAGGTGAAGGGCGACTATGTCGAGAGCTGGCAGCCCCAGGCCATGACGCCCGCCGCCCTGAAATCCGCGCAGGACATCGCCGGCAAGGTCACCGACGCGCTCGGCGGCCTGGGCGTCTTCGGCGTGGAGCTGTTCGTCAAGGGCGACCAGGTCTGGTTCTCGGAGGTCTCCCCGCGCCCGCACGACACGGGCCTGGTCACCCTGGCCACCCAGACCATGAGCGAATTCGCCCTGCACGCCCGCGCCATTCTGGGCCTGCCCGTCGATGTCACCCAGCGCGAACCGGGCGCCAGCGCGGTCATCTACGGCGGCATAGAGGCCCAAGGGATCGCTTTCGAGGGCGTGGCGGAGGCCCTGTCCGTCCCGACCGCCGACCTGCGCCTGTTCGGCAAGCCCGAGAGCTTCGAGCGGCGGCGCATGGGCGTGGCCACCGCGCGCGGGGCGACGGTGGATGAAGCGCGCGAACGCGCGCGCGAGGCGGCATCGCGCGTCAGACCCATTCGGGGCTGATCCTAGCGGTCGATCGCAGCGGCCGCGGCCGTCGAGCCCGCCCCATCCAATGCGGCGATGGCCGCCTCCAGCGTCGGGTCCGCGCCCGTGCGCCGCTGGGCCAGGGTGCGCGGAGCCAGCAGGTCCGGCGTCACGCCGCGCTTCTCCAGCCGAACGCCGCCCCGGGTGACGAAGTCGGAGCGGCTAAGCGTCAGGCGCCCCCCGTCGGGCAGATCGGTGTCCTGAGCGATCAGGACCGAGCCTCCGGTCGTTTCGCCTACCACCAGTCCCCGTCCCGCCTCCTGCAGCGCCGCCGGGGTCAGCTCGGCCGCGCTGCGGCTGGACTGATCGACCAGAACCGCCACGGCGTTCGGGACCGGCTGGTCATGGTCGCCGCAGTCGCCGTCCGCCCGCAAGGTCACGGCCCGCCCCGACCGGGTCGTCCGCGTCGCCCAGACCTGGCCGCGCGGCAGGAAACAGGTCAGCACCGACTCCGCCTCCCACAGCCGCCCGCCGGGATTGGCCCGCAGGTCCAGGATCACGTCCACGTCCGGGTCCAGGCCTTCCAGCTGCCCCCCGACCCAGCGCCCCAGACCCTCGTCGAACTGCTCGACCGTCAGGACCAGCACGCCCGGCCGCGAGCGGTCGGCGACGAAGGGCTGCGGCCCGTCCATCAGGCGCGGCGTGACCGTCACCTCGCGCCCGACGCCGTCCTCGTCGGTCAGGACCAGCTGGACCGGCCGCCCGTCGAACACCTCGACGTCGGCGCCCCAGGGCCGCCCGTCCAGACTGTTCAGCGTCCAGCCGACCTGGACGCCGGCGGCCTCGGCCGGCGAACCGGACCGAACGCGCTCCACCGTCCAGACGTCCCGCGCGTCGCCCGCCATCAGGGTCAGCCCCAGGACGGCGCGGCGCTGATACTGGCGGGCCTGGCGGCGCACGGCGGCCGGCGGGCTGGCCCCGGCATGCCCGTCGTCCAGCAGATCCAGCATGTCGTTCAGCACGCCATACAGCGCGCGATCGTCGGAGGCGGTCACGGCCAGAGGGCGAAACCGCTCGCGCGCCGCACGCCAGTCCACGCCGTGCAGCGCCGGATCGTAATAGCCCCGCCGCACCTCGTCCCAGACGCGGTCGAACACGCGCTGGTTCATGCGCATCCGCTCGCGAGAGGGCGCAGACGTTTCGGCGACCACGGCCGAGGCGTCTGCGGCCGGGGCCGGCAGGGGCGCCGTCGCCAGAACGAGGGCCGCAGACGCCGTGACGGCGGAGACCAGTCGGGCGAGCCGAATACGCTTCATACGTCCTTCTCGGCCGTGAGCCCGCGCGGTTCAAGTCACGATGGAATGCGCGCGCCGTCCCAGGCGAACACCCCGCCGGTGTCGGACGGCGTCAGGCCGGCCAGCACGCCAAGCAGATGTTCGGCCGCCGCCTCGGGGGAAAACAGTCTCTCGGGCGCCACGCCCTTCTGGAACGGGGCCGACATGTGCGTGTCCACCGTGCCGGGATGCAGGCCCGCGACGACCGCCAGCGGGTGGGTGCGCGCCATCTCGATGGCCAGATTCCTCAGGATCATGTTCAGCGCCGCCTTGGACGCGCGATAGGCGTGCCAGCCCCCAAGGCGATTGTCGCTGATCGAACCCACGCGCGCCGACAGGGCCGCGAACACCGCACGCCGGTCGCGGGGCATGAGCGGCAGCAGGCTGCGCGCGACCAGGGCCGGCCCGATGGCGTTGATCCGGAAATCCCGCTCCAGATGGTCGCGGTCCAACTGCCGATAGGCGCGCTCGGGGCTCTTGCCGTCGTGCAGCACGCCTGTCGCGACCACGATCAGCGTCGGCGGCGGCCCCTGACCAATGCGTTCACCCAGCGCCTGCAGGGATGCGTCGTCCTGAAGGTCCAGAGCGACCGCCTGGGCGCCCGGAACCGGCGCGCCGGCGCGGGACGTCGCCCAGCACATGTCGAACTGCGGATCGGCCGCAATGCGCCGCACCAGGGCCTGGCCGATTCCCCCCGTCGCGCCCACGACGACAGCCGACTGCTTCACGTCGCCCTCCTCCATCTGCATCCGGATACGCGCGGACGGCCCCGTCGGTTGTCTTGCGTCGCTCTGAACGAGGCGCCAAACAGCCCTCCCCAGCGCCGGAGCGACCATGCCGATCACCACCGTGGGCCTCGATGCCGACGACACCCTCTGGCACAACGAGACCCTGTTCCGCCTGACCCACGCGCGCTTCGTCGACCTGCTGGATGATCACGGCGACGCGGAGACGATCGAGGCGCGCCTGGCCGATGTCGAGCGGCGCAACCTGCGGCTCTACGGCTATGGAGTGAAGGGGTTCACCCTGTCGATGATCGAGACGGCGATGGAGCTTTGCGACGGCGGCGCGCCGCCCGAGGTGGTGCGCGAGATCCTGGCCGCAGGACGCGAGATGCTGGCCCACCCTGTCGAGACCCTGCCGGGCGTCGACGCGGTGGTGGACGAACTGGCGGGGAAATACCGTCTGGTCCTGGTCACGAAGGGCGACCTGCTCGACCAAGAGCGCAAGCTGGCCGCGTCCGGCCTGGGCGACCGCTTCAGCGCCGTCGAGATCGTTTCGGAAAAGGACCGCGCCACCTACGAGCGGGTCTTCGCGCGTCACGGCACGGGTCCAGAAGAGGCGGTGATGGCCGGCAACTCGATGAAGTCCGACGTGCTTCCGGCCATCGAGGCGGGAGCCTTCGGCGTCCACATCCCCTACCACGTCACCTGGGCCCACGAACTGGCCGACGCGCCCGAGGGCCATCCGCGCTATGTCTCGCTGAGCCGCATCGACGAACTGCCAGACTGGATCGCCGCGATCGGCGATCAGGCGTAGCCCAGGAGCGCCCTCAAGCCGGGGGCGTGATAATCGACCAGAGCCTTCTGCGTCGCCGAGAGTTCGTGTGGAAAGACGACATTGGCGACCGGCTTCAGGTTTTCCCTGGCCGTGCGGCTGAACTTTCGGTCGGCGCCGATCCGCACTCGCTCGCGCCAGTCCGCCGGCATGGCGACGCCGCAGGCCTCCAAAAGGTTCGCGAACAACGCTTCAGATCGACGAGATTCCAGATCCTGAACCGATGCCAGAAGGTCCTCGTATCGGATCAGATGGACACCGGTTCCAAGCCAAGCCGCCGCATTGTGCGTGAAGATGTCGATCAGACCAGGCGACTTCTGGTGAATGCCGAAGATCATCATGTTGATGATGGCCTCAGCAGGAAACACGCCGGATTTGAGATGAGCGATGTTGTCCTGCTGGAACTCCTCCGAGACGAAGAACCGCGCCCGCGCCAGCACCCAGTCATACGGATCGCGGACCATGAGAATATGACGGGCGGTGCGAACGTTGGCGTAGGACTGGTCGCTGAACAGAAGATGCGCCGCACTTAACATCGGCGCGTGAGGGTTAAACGCATCCAGATGTAGGTGCATGTTCGGGATTTGAACGAAGTCGGCGTCGTAATGCTGCTCTACCGGCACGAACATTCTCATGATGTTGCGCAGAAGATGCGTGCCGCCCTTCGGGACGCTGTTGAGCAGCACCGGTTGCTCAAGCGGAGCCTGAACAAACCGCGTGACCTGTTCGTTCAGGGTGTCAGGAATGCCGCCGATACGCGCCATAAATAAAGCCTTTCGGAGACTGCCGATATACGCAGCGGGGGCAGCGGATCGCTCCGCCGCCCCCGCCCTAGACGTTGGTCCTTCCGATGCGCAAGAGCGCGTTAGAAGGTTTTGCTGACCCGCAGGAAGCCACGACGACCGTAGAAGGCCTCGGTGTACTGCGACCCGAAGACGGAGTTGCCCTGCACCGTGGTGGCGAACGAGGTGGCCGCCGGCGGCAGTTCATCGAACAGGTTCGACACGCCGCCGCTGATACGCCAGCCGTTGTCGCTGTCGTAGCTCAGCGAGACGCTGTGGAAGCTGGTGAACTCGGCCACAGCCTTCACCTCGACCCGGCGACCATCGATCGTCTCGAAGAGATCGCCGTTGTCGTCGATGTAGTCGAGGCTGCTGTCCTGATTGCCGATCCAGTCAAAGCCCCAGAACGCCGTCCAAGGTCCGCGCGCGAAGCTGGCGTTGATGTTGCCAACGAGCTCAGGGTTGCCGATGCGACCCAGCGGATCGACCGGCGCGTCTTCAAACAGAGCCGTGCGATCTTCCAGCGTCCAGGTGGTCTGGCTGTCCAGGGTCAGTTCACCCCACGGCGTATCGGCGATGTAACGCACCGTAAAGTCCAGACCACGGTTGGTCTGCTCGGCGACGTTCAGATAGGAATCCCGGACCTGTGTGATGCCGCTGGTCCCCGCGTCGCGGTCGAACTGGTTGCAGATCGGATCGGACGGGAAATTGTCCGAGGTGTAGCAGGCGTTCAGAATGCCCGCAGCGCCGAGGTTGCGAACCTCGTCCTGGATTTCGATCTCGAAGTAATCGACCGCAATGCTGAGCCCGCTGTCCGGCGGGGTGAGGATCACGCCCAGAACCGTGGCTTCGGACGTTTCCGGCTCCAGAACGCCGAGGCCGCCGCCCGTCACGATTTCCGCCGAAGACGGAGCGCCCGCATAGGAGCCGTCAACCCCGCCGCCCGGCCCAGCGGCGCTGGTGCAGTTGTTATAGACCTGTTGCGAGACGGAGCCCTCCGCCAGCCTGTTGTCCAGGTTGAGGCACGGGTCGATCGAACGCTGGGACAGGAAGCCGGTCTGGTCGGCCAGGTAGAGCTCGAACAGCGCCGGAGCGCGGAAAGAGGTGCCGTGCGATGCACGGAAGCGAATGCCGTCCATCGGTTCCCAGTTCAGCCCCACCTTGTAGGTATTGGCGTCGCCCGAGGTCTTGGTGTCCGTGTAGCGGCCGGACAGGGACAGGTCGAGTTCACGAGCGAAAGCCACGTCCCTCAGGAGCGGAACGGACAGTTCGGCGTAGACCTCACGCGTGTCGTCCGAACCTGCAGTGATGCCCGACCCCGACAGACCCCAGCTGTTGTCCGCCAAGGTGATCTCGCCCGGCGTGTCGTTGATCTCGTCGCGGCGAAGGTGGAAGCCCAACGCCAAGCCGAGCGGACCCGCCGGCAGCTCCATCACGTCGCCGCCGATGAAGCCCTCGACATAGGTCTGTTCATACAGGGTGTTGCCCGTATCGGTGTCGAACAGGAAGGCGCGTTCCTCGTCCGTCAGACGACCGGCCAGGAAGTCGGGATCCGTGAAATCGACGTCGATGCAGGGGCGGCCGCTGACCGGCAGGTTCGAACCCACGCAGCTCTCGGTCTTGAAGCTGGTTGAGTCGACGGCGTCCTGCAGGATGACGTCGGACGTGTAGTCGCCATCCGAGCGGCTGTACTGGACGAAGACGTCCCACTTCCAGTTCTTCAGCGCGCCGACGCTGAGGTCGCCGCGGATTCCGGCGACGCCGCGGATATAATCGACGCGTTGTGACTGGTCGAAGTGATCGGTGATCGGCGTGGCGCTGAGCAGGTTCAGGCCCGTGAAGCCCGTAACCGGGTCACCGCCGGAGCCCGGACCATAGTAGTAGTCCAGGAAGTCAGCGGTGTAGGTGTAGTTCCAGAACTGACGGAAACCGTCCGTGCGGCTCTCACGGCGGTTCAGCAGGAACTCGCCGTAAACCTCTGCGCCGCCGAGGTCGTAAGAGCCCTCGATGAAGGCTGTGTAGCGATCCACCTCGGGAATGACCGAAGCTTCCTTAGCGAACTCCGGCAGGTTGTTCGTCACCGCCCGGGAAGGGGTGTCGTAGTTGACCAGGTAGAAACCGGCGGGCGCTGTCGGATACATCGCCGAAACAGCCGGGTCGGTCGGACGCGTGGGGATATACTGCCCCAGGTCGCCGTCATAGTCGTACTGGAAGCGGCCGGCGCGGCCCGAGAAATCGCTGCCGTAGACGTAGACCTGCCCCCAGGGCGAGTCGGTGCACTGCGGCTGACCGGTGCGGGGATCGATGCGGTCTGCGCGGTTACGCGTGCCCGGCTCAAACACATATTGATTGGTGCAGGTCAGGTAATCGCGGTCGCCGGCGCGGAGGGCCTCGTGGCGGTAATAGTCGGCCGAAATGTTGATGTGGCCGCGGTCAAAGCTCTTGCCGAACGAACCGGACAGGTTGAACTGCTCGCCGCCGCCTTCGAACGGCGCCGTGACGAAGGCCGACATTTCACCGCCGTCGCGGTTCTGGTCGGTGATCAGGTTCACCACGCCGGCGACGGCGTCGGATCCGTAGATCGACGAGGCGCCGTCCTTCAGGATGTCGATGCGGTTGATGGCGGACTGCGGGATGACGTTCAGGTCGAAGGACGACACGCCGCCACGCGTGCCTGCCGGGCCCGCACGACGCCCGTTGAGAAGCACCAGCGTCCGGTTGGCGCCGAGGCCGCGCAGCGAAATGGTCGCCGCGCCCGGCCCGCCGTCGGTCACGAAGGCGCTGGAAATGGCCGAGTTCACCTGAGGCGAGCCGGCCGCGAGGGTGGAGGATTGCAGGAACTGCGCCGTATCGCTGATGCCGCGTTGCTCGGCGCGCTCGGACGTCAGCACCTGCACCGGCGATGCGCTGGTGAACTCGTTACGCGGAATACGCGAACCGGTGACCACGATCTCGCCGACCTCCGCCGGCTGTTCGCTCGTCTGCTGCGCCTCGCCCTGAACCGACGTCTCCTGCGCGAGAGCCGGCGCTGTGGCCGCCAGCGCCACCAATGCGCCGCCGACGAGAGCGGACGTGTTGAATAGACCGATGCGATAAGCCACAGGCAACCCCATTTTCAGATATCAGGGTACTGGCTTAGAGCCACCGGCGTCGTTGTTTCAATCTCATGACGCAAAGATGGCGATTCCGCAGCGATGTGTGGCGAATTGGCCTCAGTCGTGGCGACATGAAGGCGTCGCGGGAGAAGACTTGCTCCCGTGGCCCCCGCCCACTAAACGGGCGGCTTAGCCGAACACCTCACCCTTGCCCCGCATGGCCTGTCTTCGCCAGCGGCGGCCTTTGCGCGCGACGAACGAAGGATCGCACATTCTTGGACGCCTCGGACATCAGTCATGACGAACGCGACGCCATGGTGCGCGCGGCGCTGGCCGAACAGGGCGACAGCGGCGTGACCCCGCGTCACACGATCTTCTACTTCTATGGCGAGGGCGACCACGGCGATCTGAACGAGGTCGCGCGCCGCGCCGGCTTTCTGACCCGCGGCTCCGGCGATTCCACCATTCTCGAGACCACCATGGCGGTCGACGCAGCCAGTTTCGCGCCCGTCTCCGCCATGATGCAGACCTGGGCCGCGGCCTTCCAGCTGGACTACGACGGCTGGGAATGCGCGGTCGTGACCCACTAGCGTTCAATAAGAAGAAGAGGCTCCCATGCCCAAGCGCACGGACATCAAGTCCATCCTCATCATCGGCGCCGGCCCGATCGTCATCGGCCAGGCGTGCGAGTTCGACTATTCGGGCGTCCAGGCGTGCAAGGCGCTGAAGGCCGAGGGGTACCGGGTCATCCTGGTCAACTCGAACCCCGCCACCATCATGACGGACCCGGAGGTGGCCGACGCCACCTATATCGAGCCGATCACGCCCGAGATGGTCGAGAAGATCATCGCCAAGGAGAAGCCCGACGCCCTGCTGCCGACCATGGGCGGCCAGACGGCGCTGAACACGGCGCTGGCCCTGGACGCTTCGGGCGCGCTGAAGAAGTACGGCGTCGAAATGATCGGGGCGAAGGCCGAGGTCATCGACAAGGCCGAGGACCGCCAGAAATTCCGCGACGCCATGGACAAGCTGGGTCTGGAAAGCCCCCGCTCCAAGGCCGCCCATTCGATGGAAGAGGCGCTGGACGGGCTGGAGTTCGTCGGCCTGCCCGCCGTGATCCGCCCGTCCTTCACCCTGGCCGGCACCGGCGGCGGCATCGCCTATAACCGCGAGGAGTTCGAGGAGATCGTCCTGCGCGGCCTGGACCTGTCGCCGACCACCGAGGTGCTGATCGAGGAATCGGTGCTGGGCTGGAAGGAGTACGAGATGGAGGTCGTCCGCGACACGGCGGACAACTGCATCATCATCTGCTCGATCGAGAACGTGGACCCAATGGGCGTCCACACGGGGGACAGCATCACCGTCGCCCCCGCGCTTACGCTGACCGACAAGGAATATCAGCGGATGCGGACCGGCTCGATCAACGTCCTGCGCGAGATCGGGGTCGAGACCGGCGGGTCGAACGTCCAGTGGGCGATCAATCCCAAGGACGGCCGCATGGTCGTGATCGAGATGAACCCGCGCGTGTCGCGCTCCTCGGCCCTGGCGTCCAAGGCGACCGGCTTCCCGATCGCCAAGGTCGCCGCGCGTCTGGCCGTCGGCTACACCCTGGACGAGCTTCAGAACGACATCACCCAGGTCACGCCGGCCAGCTTCGAGCCGTCGATCGACTATGTCGTCACCAAGATCCCGCGCTTCGCCTTCGAGAAATATCCGGGCTCGGAGCCCCTCTTGGGCACCTCGATGAAGTCGGTGGGCGAGGTCATGGCCATTGGCCGGACCTTCCAGGAATCGATGCAGAAGGCCTTGCGCGGTCTTGAGACCGGCCTGTCCGGCTTCGACGAGATCGAGATCGACGGCGTGGCCGGCGCCGAGGACGAAACGGCGCGCAACGCCGTGATCCGCGCCCTGGGCGTCCCCACGCCCGACCGCATCCGCGTCATCGCCCAGGCCTTCCGCCACGGCCTGACGGTCGAGGAAGTGGCCGCCGCCTGTTCCTACGAGCCTTGGTTCCTGCGCCAGATCGCCGACATCGTGCGCGAGGAAGGCCATGTCCGGGTCAAGGGCCTGCCGACCGACCCGACCGAGTTCCGTCGCCTGAAGGCCAAGGGCTTCTCCGACGCCCGCCTGGCCCATCTTGTCGGGTCCACGGAAAAGGCCGTCCGCACCGCCCGTCGCGGCCTGAACGTCCGCCCGGTGTTCAAGCGCATCGACACCTGCGCGGCCGAGTTCGCCAGCGCCACCGCCTATATGTATTCGACCTATGAGACCGGCGCCCTGGGCCAGATCCCCGAGTGCGAGTCCGAGCCGTCGGACAAGAAGAAGGCCATCATCCTGGGCGGCGGTCCGAATCGGATCGGCCAGGGCATCGAGTTCGACTACTGCTGCTGCCACGCGGCCTTCGCCTTCGACGACATCGGCGTCGAGTCGATCATGGTCAACTGCAACCCCGAGACCGTCTCCACCGACTACGACACCTCCGACCGCCTGTATTTCGAGCCGCTGACGGCCGAGGACGTGCTGGAGCTGATCGAGGTCGAGCGGTCGAAGGGCGAGCTGATCGGCTGTGTCGTCCAGTTCGGCGGTCAGACCCCGCTGAAGCTGGCCCATGCGCTTCAGGACGACAGCGTGCCGGTGCTGGGCACCAGCGTCGACTCCATCGATCTGGCCGAGGACCGCGAACGCTTCCAGCAGATGCTGGAGGGCATCGGCCTGCGCCAGCCGCCGAACGGCCTGGCCCGATCGGCCGAGGAAGCCGCGCAGAAGGCGGAAGAGGTCGGCTATCCCGTCGTCCTGCGCCCCTCCTACGTTCTGGGCGGGCGCGGCATGATGATCGTCCACGATCGCGAGCAGCTGGACCGCTACGTCCACGAGGCCATGCGCGTCTCGGGCGACGATCCGGTGCTGATCGACCACTATCTGAACCGCGCCACCGAGGTGGACGTCGACGCCCTGTGCGACGACGAGACGGTCTTCGTGGCCGGCGTGCTGGAGCATATCGAGGAAGCTGGCGTCCACTCGGGCGACAGCGCCTGCTCCATGCCGCCCTACTCCCTGTCCGCCGAGACGGTCGCCGAGCTGAAGCGCCAGACCACCGAAATGGCCAAGGCCCTGAAGGTGCGCGGCCTGATGAACGTGCAGTTCGCCATCGAGGAGCCGCACGGCGAGAACCCGCGCATCTTCGTGCTGGAAGTGAACCCGCGCGCCAGCCGCACGGTGCCCTTCGTGGCCAAGACCATCGGCCAGCCGATCGCCGCCATAGCCGCCAAGGTCATGGCCGGCGCGCCGCTGAAATCCTTCGGCCTGACCGACAAGCCGTACGACCATATCGCCGTGAAGGAAGCGGTCTTCCCCTTCGCCCGTTTCGCAGGCGTGGACACCGTTCTGGGCCCCGAGATGCGCTCGACCGGCGAAGTCATGGGCCTGGACTGGAAGCGCGAGGGCGAGGCCGACATGGCCCCCGCCTTCGCCCGCGCCTTCGCCAAGTCCCAGATCGGCGGCGGCACCACCCTGCCGACCTCAGGCTGCGCCTTCATCTCGGTCAAGGACGAGGACAAGCCCTTCATCCTGGACGCCGCAAGGACGCTTCTGGCGGAAGACTTCACCCTGATCGCCACGGGGGGCACCCACGCCTATCTGGTCGAACAGGGGCTGGAGGCGAAGCTGGTCAAGAAGGTGCTGGAAGGCCGTCCGCACATCGTGGACGCCATGAAGAACGGCGAGGTCCAGCTGGTCTTCAACACGACCTCGGGCAAGCAGTCGCTGCAGGACAGCTTCAGCCTGCGCCGCACCGCCCTGATGATGAAGATCCCCTATTACACCACCACCGCCGGCGCCCTGGCGGCGGCCCAGGCCATCGGCGCGATCAAGGCCGGCGATCTGGATGTGAAGGCGATCCAGGCCTACGCCTGAGCCGCCTTCATGGCTTGGAGGACCGCGCGCGCCGCGCGGTCCGTCTCGGCTAGCGGCTCATAGGTCCAGGGCTCCAGCGTCCCGTCGAACGGCCGCGCCGCGCCACGGGCCTCCAGCTCGGCGTGCAGGCGGGCGAACTTGCCGGGAGGCTTCAGGGGGACCATCGGCAGGATGTGGACCGGCTTGCCGGTGGAAGCCGCTTCGGCGGCCATGTTGGCGCTGTCTTCGGTGACCAGCACGTGATCGGCGGCGTCCAGGAAGGCGAACAGGGGATTGTCGCCCTGCCCGTCCCAGATCCAGCCCGGCAGGGACGCCAGGCGCGCCGTCATCGCCGCCTTGGCCGCCGGGGGCGTGCGGCGCGAGAAGGTCAGCAGCAGCGAACCGCCCGCGGCCTGGATCGCCCCCGCGATCGTCTCGGCCAGGGTGGCGGCGTGGGTTTCCGTCAGGTCGAAGGCCTTCGATCGTCCGCCGACCAGCACGGCGACGCGGGGATGCGGCAGCCCCGCCAGCCGGTCCGCGAAAGCCGGCGCCGCCTGGAGCAGGCGCGCGGGCGTGATGCGGTGCGGCGAGCCGGTGATCTCAAGGACGTTGTCGCCGGACAGGCCGTCGTGCGCCGGCGCCACCACCATGTCGAAACGATCGGTCGCCCAGCGCGGATCCTGGGTCTGGACCACGAAGGTCCGCCCGCCGCTCAACCTCTTGGCGCGCACGGAGAGCGGCAGGGTCGCGCGGCCAGCGGCGATCCACAGATCGGGCCATGGCGATGTCAGGGTGTCGGAGGTCGGGTCCAGCATCGCCGGCGTCTTCAACGCCGACGGCAGACGGTCGAACATAGGCCGCCAGCGGATGCGCTTGACGTCGATCCGGGCGGGCGTCAGGCGCTGGACGGCCTCGGCCAGCCCCAGAGCCTGGTTTTCGATGCCGGCGCGGCCGTCGGAGACGACCCAGATGCGCAGGCCGTCGGGCGAATGGGGACGAGAAACCGTCCCCACCGCAGTTACTTCCACTCGACCTTGAGGATTTCGTAGGCCTTCACGCCCCCGGGCGTGTTGACCTCGACCACGTCGCCGACCTCCTTGGAGATCAGCGCGCGTGCGATGGGCGAAGCGATGGAGACCTTGCCCTGCTTCACGTCGGCTTCGTGCTCGCCGACGATCTGGTAGCGGCTCTCTTCCTCGGTGTCCTCGTCCACCACGGTCACGGTGGCGCCGAACTTGACCTGGGAGCCGGACAGTTTGGAGACGTCGATCACCTGGGCGCGGCTCAGCTTGTCCTCGATCTCGGCGATCTGGCCTTCGATCCAGCCCTGGCGCTCCTTGGCGGCATGATATTCGGCGTTTTCGGACAGGTCGCCGTGCTCGCGCGCCTCCGAAATGGCCGAGATCACGCTCGGCCGTTCGACCGACTTCAATTGCTTCAGTTGATCGTCGAGGACACGGTAGCCCTCGGCCGTCATCGGCACTTTTTCCATTGGTGTCGTGATTTTTCTGGTTTCGCCCGGAGACAGGGAATGGGTACGCGACAATAGAAAAGGCCGCGGGGCGGGCGCGGCCGGGCAGATATACTAGGGCGCCAAGGGCGGAAACTCAAGGGCCTCCGCCCGCATCAGGGCGCTCAAGCCTTGGCGCGAGGGTTGGAGGCGCGCCGTCCGACGCGCTTTATCAGGCTGTAGGCCAGCCAGCCCAGGGCGGCGAGACCCAGCCCCATGAAGAGCGCGGACGCCAGGGCCGCGCCCGCCGCCATGAAGGCGAGAATGAAGGCGACAGCCGCGAACAGGCCGGCGACGATCTGGACAGTATGCAGTTTCATACCGGCTTAACGCCCCCGCGGCCTGGGGGTTGCCCCGCGCGGATCACGCGTAGGTGTAGGCGCCGCCCCGCTCGAGCGCCCGCTGATAGGCGGGACGGGCGTGAATGCGTTCAAGGAAAGCCCTCAGCCTGGGCTTGTCCTCGATGTCGTAGGCGCGGTCCGCCCCGGCCTCCACCGGGAAGCTCATCATGATGTCGGCGGCCGAGAAGTCGTCGCCGGCGAACCAGGCGGACCGTCCCAGTTCGCTTTCCCAATAGTCCACGTGCGTGCGGGTCTGGGGATCGACGAAGGACGCAAGCGCCTTGGCGGCGACGCCCTTCACCAGCGGGCGGAGCAAGGCCGGGCTGCGGCGGGGCAGCATCGTGAACACCAGCTTGAGCAACAGCGGCGGCATGGCCGAGCCTTCGGCGTAGTGCAGCCAGTAGGTGAAGCGTCGCCCCGCCTCGGTTCCGGCGGCCGGCCGCAGCCGCCCCTGGCCATAGGTTTCGAGCAGATAGTCGACCACGGCGCCGGTCTCGGCCACCGTGACGTCGCCGTCCTGCAGCACCGGCGACTTGCCGAGCGGGTGGACGGCCTTCAGTTCGGGCGGGGCCAGGCGGGTGCGGGGATCGCGCTCGTAACGCTTCACCTCGTAGTCGAGGCCCAGTTCCTCCAGCAGCCAGAGCACGCGCTGGGACCGGCTGTCGGCGAGGTGGTGAACGATGATCATGGCGGCGCTCCGTGAGCCTGCCCCTATAGACGAGCGGCGGACGCCGCCACAGTCCTTATCGCGGCCTGCGGCCGCTCCAGCGCGCGCGCGACGGCTGGGCCGGCGGGGCCTGCTTCTCGCGCCGGCTGCGCCAGACCTCATAGGCCAGGGTCGCCAGGGCCAGCTTGCCCGCGTGACGTCCCGCCATGCGCCGCCCGCCCTTCGACAACAGCAGACCGCCGACCAGCGGGACGAGCTTGTGCATACGAATCATGTCCGGTTCTCCTTCAAACGCGCTGAACGCCTGAACGCCCGCCCTGTTCGACGCCGCGATGATTGGACCGCAGCCGGCGCCTCTGCTGCAGGCCGCGGGAAGCAGGATTCACAGGCGCGAGTCGCAAAGCAGTGCTAGCGGTGCGTCATGAATCGTTCCCGCGTCGCCGCCTTCTTCTCCTCGCTGAGCTTTTTCGTCGTGGCCGCCCTGGTCGCGGGCGTCGTGGTCGGCGCCCTTGCGCAGGATGCGGACGCACCCCTGGTGACCTCCGGCCTCGGCATGATCGAGGCGCTGGGCCAGGTCTGGCTCAATGCGCTTCGCATGACGGTCATCCCCCTGGTCTTCAGCCTGCTGGTCACCGGCATCGTGTCCATCGCCGACGCGGCCGCCACGGGCCGAATGGCCGGGCGGGCCCTGATGGTGTTCGCCATCCTGCTGGTGGGGGCGACGGTGTACGCCATCCTGGCCGGCCTGGGGCTGCTGCAGATCTGGCCCATCGACCCGCAGGCCGGGGCCGCGCTTCTGGCCGGCGTGCCCGCCGACGCCGCGCAGACGGTGGGCGTGGCGGCCCACACCGACGGTTTCCAAGCCTTCCTGGCGAGTCTGGCCCCGGCCAATCTGATCCGCGCCGCCGCCGACGACGGCGTGCTGGCGGTGGTCGTCTTCGCCATCGCCTTCGGCTTCGCCGCCACCCAGGTGCGGCAGGACCTTCGCCGCCCGCTGGCGACCTTCTTCGAGGCCGTGGCCGAGGCCATGGTCGTCATCGTGCATTGGGTGCTGCTGGCCGCGCCGTTCGGGGTCTTCGCCCTGGCGCTGGGCGTCGGCCTGCGCGCGGGCCTGGGCGTCGCGGGCACGCTGGGCCATTACGTCGCCATCGTCTGCCTGAGCCAGATCGGCCTCATCCTGCTGACCTACATCGTGGCCGTGGTCTGGGGGCGGATACCGCTGGGTCGGTTCGCCCGCGCCGTGGCCCCCGCCCAGGTCGTCGCCGTCTCGACCCAATCGTCGCTGGCCAGCCTGCCGGTGATGATCGAGCGCGCCCGCGAGGGGCTGGGCGTGCCCCAGGCCTCGGCCGGCCTGGTGCTGCCGCTGGCCGTGGCGGTGTTCCGGCTGACCAGCCCGGTCGCCAATCTGGCGGTCTGCCTCTATGTCGCCCAGCTGTCGGGGGTGGAGCTGGGACTGCCGGCGCTGATCGCCGGCGGCCTGACCGCCATCGCCGTCTCGATCGCCTCGGTCGGCCTGCCCGGCCAGGTCAGCTTCTTCGCTTCCGTCGGCCCCATCTGCCTGGCCATGGGGCTGCCGCTGGGGGTGCTGCCCCTGCTGCTGGCGGTGGAGGTCATCCCGGACATCTTCCGCACGGTCGGCAACGTCACCGCCGACCTGGCGGCCACGCGGATCGTCAACGGCCCGGACGAGGCCGAAGAGGCCTGATGCGGGCGCCGCCGCGGCCCGCCGTCAGACATTCCGTCATGCGCGACGCCCTTCCCCTGACGCGCCCGGCGAAGTATGGCCGCGGCGTGCGTGCATCCTCAACCGAGCACTGGTCGCTGTTCCGATCGCTGGCGTTCCTCGCCGCGACCTTCGCCATCGTGTTCGGCGCGATGCTGCCGTCGGCGGTCGCGGCCTCGACGGCGACCGGCTCGCCCATCGTCCTGTGCTCCGGCAACCAGATCCTGGTGGTGCAGGACGCCGACGGCCTGTCGAAACAGCGCAAGCCGTCGCCGCTCGACAGCCTGAAGTGCGCGTCCTGCGTCCTGGCGAACTTCACCGCCCTGCCGCCGCCGCCGCCGATCCATCCGGTCGCGCCGCCGCGCATCGCGGCCGTCCAACCCCGGGCGGTCTGGGCCAGCCTGCCGTCCACCCAGGTCCGCGCCGGCCTGCGCCCGCCCTCGACCGCCCCGCCGCTCGCCTGAACAGACGACGCTCCGCGCGCTGACCGCCGGTCCGCGCCGCCCTTCCCTGTTCAGGACACCCATCCATGTCTCTCAAGACCACGGTCGCGCCCTGCGCGCTGCTGCTCGCGATGTTCGCCGCCCCACCGCGCCACGAAGGGCGCGGACTGGGGTCGCGGCAACGGAGCGCTCGATGACCGACACACGACGCGCCCCCGCCCAGGCCCGCCCGATCTCGGGCGCCTATCGCGCCGTCTGGCGCTGGCACTTCTATGCGGGCCTGCTGGTCCTGCCCTTCTTGTGCCTGATGGCGCTCACCGGCGGCCTCTATCTGTTCAAGGACGGCATCGACGCCGCCGTCTATCGCCCCATGGCCCGCGTCGAGGCGCGCGCCGTGACGGCGTCGCCGGATCGCTGGGTCGCGGCGGCCCAGGCGGGGACCGGCGGCACGGTCTCCAGCGTGCGCCTGCCGGCACGGCCGGACGAGGCCGTTCGGCTGAACCTCGATCTGCCCGACGGCGGCAAGCGCACCGCCTTCGTCGATCCCCATGATGCGCAATTGATCGGCGTCACCCCGTTCGGCGGCGTCATGGAGACGGTCAAACAGCTGCACAGCCTGTCGATCGTCGGCCCATGGGCCAACTATCTGGTTGAGATCGTCGCCGGCTGGGCCGTCATCCTGGTCGCCACGGGCGTCTTCCTGTGGTGGCCGCGCAAGCGGGACGTGGGCGTCGCCGCGGTCCGGGCGACCGACATCCGCCGCCGCCCCTTCTGGCGCGACCTGCACGCCGTCACGGGCCTTTATGCGGGGGCGATTATCGCCTTCCTGGCGGTGACCGGCATGCCCTGGTCGGCCTTCTGGGGCGCCCAGTACGCGAATGTGGTCCGCGAGAGCGGCATCGGCCGTCCCAAGGCGCCGCCGGCCGCCAGCCCCTGGGCCCATGCCGCGCACAAGGACCACCCGGCGGGCGTGGGATGGACGATGGAGGGCGCCGTCCTTTCCGCCCCTCACGTCCATGACGAAACCGCGCGCCTCTCGACCGTCGTCGCCGCCGCCGACGCTCAGGGCCTGGCGCGGCCCTACGTCGTCTCCATTCCCTCCGATCCCGCGCTGGCCTTCACCGCGGCGCGAGAGAACCGCCGCGTCGAGGACGCCCGTTCGCTCTACATCGACGGGGTCACCGGTCAGGTGAAGGCCGACATCCGCTACGACCAGTTCGGCGTCGGCGCCAAAGCCTTCGAATGGGGCGTGGCCGTCCACCAGGGCACGCAGTACGGCCGGCTGAACCAGTTCCTGATGCTGGGCGGCTGCATCGCCGTATGGCTGCTGGCGATCAGCGGCCTCGTGATGTGGTGGAAGCGGCGCCCGCCCGACCTGGCCAGGGGGCGCATCGGCGCCCCGGAGGCGCCGCCGGGACCGCGCGTTCGCGCCGCGGTGATCGGCATCGTCCTGCCGCTGTCCATCCTCTATCCTCTGACCGGCCTCAGCCTGCTCGCCGCCCTGCTGGGCGAGCGGGTCGTGCTGGCCCTCCGTCGTCGCCTGTTCGCCTGAGCCCTGGAAGATTTCTCATGACCCGCCTTCTCATTCCCGTCGCGCTTCTCGCTCTCGCCGGCTGCAGCCCGGCGGCGGACCCCGACGCCCTGGCCTCGGTCGCCGTGGTCGATGCGACCTGCCGTCCCACGCTCAACGGCCGCGATGTGACCGGCTGCTACGTGACGCTGACCGCCAGTCGCGACGACCGCCTGGTTTCGGTCGCCGCCCCGCTGGCCGCGACGGCCCAGGTGCACGAGATGAAGATCGAGGACGGCATGATGAAGATGGCCGAACTCAAGGACGGCCTGGCCCTGCCGGCCGGAGAAGCGGTCTCGCTTCAGCCGGGCGGCGACCACATCATGCTGATGGGCCTGACCCAGCCCCTGACGGCCGGGCAAAAGGTCCCCCTCGCCTTCACCTTCGAACACGCGCAACCGGTGCAGGTCCGCGCCCGGGTCGCCCAGCCGCCGGTCGCCGGCGCCGGCGCCGAACACGCGGGCCACTGATCGTCTCAGTCGCGCCGGGACGGTCTCTGGCGGATGGCGGGCGGCGCCGGCGGGCCGTCAGCCGCGCGTCAGCGTCCGCACCCTGACGAGAAACGCGCCGGAGGTGATGAACAAGGTCCGGCCGTCCTCGCCGAAGGCGCAGTTGGCCGCCGCTGCGCCGGTGTCGATCCGTCCCAGTGAACGGCCCTCGGGCGTCAGGACATGGACGCCGCCCGGACCCGTGACGAACAGGTGGCCCTGGGCGTCGACGGCCAGGCCGTCGGGCAGGCCCGGCGCGGAGGCTCCGACCATCGCGGTGAAGTCCCTGAGAACCCGGCCGCCGGACGTTCGGCCGGCGCGGTCCAGATCATAGGCCATGATCACCGCCCGCGCCGGGTCGGACACGGTGACGTAAAGGGTGCGCTGGTCGGGCGACAGGGCGACGCCGTTGGGGAAGGTCAGGCTGTCCTCCAGCAGGGTCACCTCGCCATCGGGGGCCAGCCGATAGACGCCGCTGTAGGGCAGTTCCTTCAGCGGAGACTGCGCCATGTCCTTCAGGCCGTAGGGCGGATCGGTGAAGAAGATCGCGCCGTCGGCCGCCTGAACCAGGTCGTTCGGCGAGTTGAATCGCTTGCCCTGGTAATGCGTCGCCAGCAGGGTCTTGGCCTTCGTCGCCAGATCGACCCGCGCGATGGCGCGATTGCCATGGTCGGCCATCAAGATCGACCCGGCCGGCCCGGCGATCAGCCCGTTCGATCCGGGCTCGCGGAAGCCCGATGCGTCCGGTCCATCGTAGCCGGACGGCGACATGAAGACCGAGGCTCCGTCGCGCGCGGACCAGCGGTGGATCCGGTTCTGCGGCACGTCGCTGAACAGCAGATAGCCGCCGTCGGCGATCCACACCGGGCCTTCGGACCAGGTGAAGCCCTCGGCCAGGCGCTCGATCACGGCGTCGGGCGCGATCAGGCGATCCAGCGCGGGGTCCTCGCGGACGATGCGGCCGACGGTCGGATGGCGAACGGCCGGGGCGACGGAGGCGCAGGCGGCGGTCGAAAGGGCGGCGGCGCCGGCCAGGATCGCGCGACGGGACAGGGTCAAGACAAGGGCTCCTCGACGGATGGGGTCGGTATCGCCGCCGCGGGGATGTCTCCCACGGCGTCCGATGTGATGGTGAACTGGCCCCGCGCGCGGATGTCGGCGGACGAGGCCCCGATCATCACCTGGACCGCGCCGGACTGGATGCGCCAGCGGTCGGCGTCCCAGAAGGCGAGCTGCGCCGGGGTCAGGGTGAAGCGGACGCGCTTGGCCTCCCCCGGCGCGAAGGCCACGCGCCGAAAGCCGCGCAGCTCCTGCACCGGCCG
This sequence comes from Brevundimonas sp., assembly GCF_041911375.1. Classification (GTDB taxonomy): domain Bacteria; phylum Pseudomonadota; class Alphaproteobacteria; order Caulobacterales; family Caulobacteraceae; genus Brevundimonas. The sequence goes on from NZ_JAYRPA010000001.1 coordinate 23,125, forward strand.
GGAAACGGCGGCGACCGGATCGCGGACATAGAGCTGGATCACCTCGTCGGCGGCGACGTCGGCGGTGTTGCGCACGACGACGCTGACCTCGACCCGGCCCTGGGCGTCGATCTCGGCCTCGCTGATCTCCAGCGGCCCATAGTCGAACCGGCCATAGCTGAGCCCGTGGCCGAAGGCGAACAGCGGCGTGATCGGCTGGTCGCGGTAGCGCGCCGTATCCCGGGTCAAATCCTCCGCCGCTGGGCGGCCGGTCGGCAGGTGCGCATAGGTCAGCGGCGCCGCGCCGCTGGCGCGCGGAAAGCTGACGGGCAGGCGGCCGCCGGGCGAGACGCGGCCGGTCAGGACCTCGGCGATGGCCGGCCCGGACTCCACGCCCAGGAACCAGGTCTCCAGGATCGCCGGCGCGCGCCGGGCCAGCTCGGCTAGGGCCAGGGGCCGACCGTTCATGAGGATGACCACGACCGGCTTGCCGGTGTCGAGCACGGCGGCGGCCAGGGCTTCCTGCGCGGCGCTGAGGCCGATGTCGGTATAGCTGCGGGCCTCGCCGGACCGGTCGAAATGCTCGCCCACCACCAGCAGCACCAGATCGGCCGCCCGCGCGGTCTCGACGGCTTGCGCCAGAGCCTGAGCGTCCGACACCTCGTCCACGCCCTGGGCGCCCTCCCCCGCCGCGGTGACGGCGATCGCCTGGGCCGCTTCGGGCCGATAGCCGGGCGCATAGGTGATGCGGGCCTGCGGCAGGGCCTCGCGCAGGGCGGGGATCAGCGGCCGCACATCCTCGACCCGCCCTTGCGCGCGCCAGCTGCCCAGCGACGAATTGGCGTCCTCGGCCAGGGCGCCGATGACGGCGATGCGGCGGGCGCTCGACGCCAGCGGCAGGATGTCGCCGTCGTTCTTCAGCAGCACCATCGACCGGCGCGCCGCCTCGCGCGCGACCGCGCGATGCTCGGGCGTCAGCATGGCCTGGGCCTCTCGCGCCGGATCGGCGCGGCCGTAAGGATCGTCGAACAGGCCCAGCCGCTCCTTGGCCGTCAGCACCGCCGTGACCGCCTGGTCCAGAAGCGGCAGCAGCCCCGGATCGGCCTCGACCGCCGCCTTCAGACGGGTGGAATACAGGTTCCCCGCCATGTCCATGTCGACACCCCCGCGCAGCGCCAGGGCGCCGGCCTCCTCGGGGGTCGCGGCGACGGCGTGGTTCAGCAGTTCGGGAATGGCGTTCCAGTCGCTGACGATCAGGCCGTCATAGCCCCAGCGTTCGCGCAGCACCCCGCGCACCAGCTCGGGATGAGCCGTCAGGGGCACGCCGGCGATGTCGTTGAAGGCGGTCATCATCGACCCGGCCCCGGCCTTGGCCGCCGCATGGAAGGGCGGCAGATAGACCTCGTGCAGGGTGCGCTCCGAGATGTCGGCGCTGTCGTAGTCGCGTCCGCCCTGGGCCGCGCCATAGCCGACGAAATGCTTGGCCGTGGCCAGGATGGCGGTGTCGTCGGCCAGGGACGTCCCCTGATAGCCGCGCACCTGGGCCGTGGTCAGGATCGAGGCCAGATAGGGGTCCTCGCCCGGTCCCTCGACCACCCGGCCCCACCGGGGATCGCGGGCGATGTCGATCATGGGCGAAAAGGTCCAGTTCAGGCCGGCCGCCGTGGCCTCGACCGCCGCCACCCGCGCCGTCCGCTCCATCAGCTCCGGATCCCAGCTGGACGCCAGGGCCAGGGGCACGGGAAACAGGGTGCGATAGCCATGCACCACATCCATGCCGAACAGCAGCGGCACGCCGAGCCGGGACTCCTCCACCGCCACCCGCTGCAGCTCGCGGATTTCGGCGGCGCCGGCGACATGAAGGAACGAGCCGATCTCCCCGCGCCGCACCCGCTCCAGGGCCGCGGCGTCCAGGCGCGAGTTCAGGGCGCGCTGGCGCCCGCCCGGCGTCTGGTTCAGCTGGCCGATCTTCTCGTCCACGGTCATGCGCTCGAGCAGGTCGCGCACGCGCGGGGAAGCCGCCTCGACCGGCTGGCCGACGGCGACGCCCGGACTGGACAGACATAGCCCAACCAGACTCAGGGCCAGGGCGATACGGAGCGTTCGCAGAAGCATGGCGGCGTCCCTGACAGGGTGGGCGATGTGGCAGTCATTCCTAGGGCCGGGCGCCGGCCGCAGCAAATCCGGGAGCGTGGCGCCGGGCCTCGGCGATCACCCACGACCTCAAAGCGCGACGGTCCGGCCCTCGCGCGCCGATCGATAGATCGCCTCGATGATCCTCATGTCGCGCAAGCCTTCCTCGCCCGGAACGATGGGATCGCTGTCGGTCATGACGCACTGCGACAGGTGGTCGAGCTGGCCCGAAAACTGGTTGAGCGCCAGTTCGGGCGCCGGATGGTCGGCGGTGCGCCATTCCCGACGCAGGCGCAGGCGATTGCCCTCGTAGGCCGTCGCAGGCTCGGCGTCCAACCAGCCCTGCGTGCCGACGACGCGATAGCGATTGTGATGCGATCCATAGGTCGAGACGCAGTCGGCCACCACGCCCGACGGGAAGACCAGCTGGAAGTTGATGGTGTCCTCCACCTCTCGAAACCGGACATCCGATCGGTCGGTGGACTCGACCGCCGAGACCGAGATCGGCTCCTCGCCCGTCAGGTAGCGGGCAGCCTGCAGGCTGTAGATGCCGATGTCCATCAACGATCCGCCGCCGGCCAGGGCGCGGTTCAGACGCCACTGGGTGGGGTCGCCGATGTTGAAGCCGTGCTCGGCCGTAACGATCCTGAGCGTCCCCAGCTCGCCGCTGCGGGCCAGGCGCATGGCCTCGCGGTTGTTCGCCTCGAAGTGGCTGCGATAGCGGATCATCAGCTTGCGCCCCGCGGCGCGACAGGCGGCGATCATCTCCTCGGCCTGGGCCGCCGTATTGGCCATCGGCTTTTCGCACATGACGTGCTTGCCCGCCGCCGCGGCCCTGAGGGTGTATTCGTGGTGCATGCCGTTGGGCAGGATCACATAGACGATGTCCACGTCCGGATTGTCCCGGATCGTGTCGAAGGTGTCGTAGCTGTAGAGGCCGCTGTCCGGCACGCCGTACTGCGCCGCATATCGGCGCGCCTTCTCCGGCGAGCCGCTGACCAGGGCCGTCACGCGCGAATGCCGGCATTCGGCGAAGCGCGGCAGAATGACGTCGGCGTAGGTCCCTAGCCCCACGATCGCATAGCCGAGCTTGCGCCCGTTCTCCTGCGCCGCCAACGCTTCCGCCGACGTTCCGAGCAGCCCCAGCGAGCAGGCTCCTCCCATGCCCAGTAGGGTTCGGCGGCGGGTGGTCAGGACCATGGCGTCACATCCGGTCTAGTCATCCCGCCCTCAGCCGAGACGGTTCGCCATATTGTCCGACATCAAATGCGGACGCGAGTCAGTCCGCACGCCGGCGTCGCCTTTTCTACAACCCGAGAGGCGCGCCGCCGTCCCTGACAGGTCGATTCCAATCCTATCAGGCGCGAAAAAACCGCCGCGCCAGAGCAAGGGACTAACTCATGTGAATGCCTTCACCTTTCACACTGGGTCAGTGTCGGCGGATGTTCGACGCCTCCTCTCCTGCGAGCGCGCCCCTCGCCCAGCCTGTTCGGATCGACGACCGCGCCCAGGCGGTTCTGGATCATCCTGTCCTGCGGCTGATGCCGGACGAGGTCCAGGATCTGATCCGTGACCGAGGTCAGTCGCGCAGCCTGCAGGCCGGCGAATGCGCCGCCGGTCGCGCCGCCATTGGTTTTGTCCTCGAGGGCGCGCTCGGCGCCTTTGATCGCAAGAACATCGCCTGCGTGGGCCTGCATGGGCGGGGTTCGATGTTCGGCTGGGAAACCTCCCTGGCGTCCGCCTTCGTCCCCGTGCGATTTCTGCCGATGCTGGACACCCGATGGATCGAGGCGCCGGCCGAGGACCTTGCGGATCTCATGGGTCAGGCCTGGGTCGAGCACGTCTTCGCGCGCCATGCCCTGGATCGGCTGGCGCGTGTCCAGGCCGAAGCCGCCTGCAACGCCGTGCATCAGGTGCCGCATCGCACCGCCAACTGGGTTCTTCGCCTGTACCAGGTCGCGGGCCCCGAATTGCGCACCACACAGGCGATCCTCGCGCAGGCCATGGGCGTGCAGCGCACCAGCGTGAACGCCGCGGTCAAGGCGCTGGAGCGTGACGGCGCGGTGCGACTGTCGCGGGGCCGGCTGATCGTCACCGACCCTGCGCGGCTCGAGCGTTTCGCCTGCGGCTGCTGACCCCTCGCCCCTGTGGCAGGGGCAGGCGGCGGCGGATCGGATCAGGGGCGTCGATCTCGCCGCCGGAATGGGCGAAGGGCGCAGGCGGCCATGGCGGCGGCCCGCGAAACCTCTTCGCGTAGATGGCAGTGGCGGGTCTGACCGTCGACGTGTCAGACGGGCTCTTTCCAGAACCGCAGATAGAGCGGGTCGAACTCCGCGAGACGGACCAGGCGGGTCCAGTCATTGATGGTCACCCGACCCTCTTTCCAGTCCAGCAGCCCCCCGCTCCGTAACGCCATCAAGGTGCGGTTGACGTGCACCGAGGACAGGCCAAGCACATCCGCCAGTTCGATCTGGTTGAGCGGAAAATCGAAGCCGTCCTCGTCGGCCAGCCCCACGGCCTCCAATCGGACCTGGGTTTCGCAGAACAAATGGGCCATCCGGGCCTGCGCGTCCTGGCGCCCCAACCCGACCAGCCATACGCGGTGGACGGCGGCGTCCACGACGGTTTCCAGCCAGAACAGACGCGCAAGATGGGGATCCTCGGCCATCAGGCGTCGCAGGGCGTCGTGGGGGACAGCGGCCAGTTCACAGGCCGAGATCGCCATGACGCTGTGATCAAGCCGCTTCGTGACCAGGCCGTGCAGGTCCATGAAGTCGCCGGGCAGACCCAGTTCGGTGAACTGTCGCCCCCCATTGCTCAACAGCGCAAATCGGCCCGCGAATCCGGACACCAGAAGCAGGCTGTCCGTCTGGCGCTCCCCTTCCGTGGCGATCAGATCGCCTGGCCGGAAGCGTCGGGGTTCGACGGGCAGCGCGAGAATGGCGTCGCGTTGCGCGCTGGAGATGTCGTCCCGGCGTTCAAACTTGCAGGCCAGAATGTCCAGCATTGAACAAAGCCGCCCCGGAGTGATCCAGTTTTCCAACTTGCGCGTAGTCGACGTCATGAGCGGATACCGACTCGAGCTTGGCGTTGCGGGGGTGGATGAGCGCCTCGAACTGACGGCTGAGGATGACAACGCGGCGCGCCGCCAGGCGTTGCTGACCATGGGCGACATGCTGCGGGATCAGGCTATCCGCGGCGTGTACGGAGCCCGGGTGGATCTCGTCCTGTTCAATGCGGGCGGCGGTCGCCTCTATGAGGTTCACGTCGCAGCGGCGTAGATCCGGTCCAGGGTGCGCGCGACCCGCAACAAGTCTTCGACGGCCGGATCGTACCGCCCGCCTTCCGCCAGAGCCTGAGCCCAGGCCTGGGCCGCACGGCCGCCCCAGTCATCGGGAGGCGACGTCAGCCGGCGGGGCGTGACGCCTTCAAACGCCGTCGCCTCGAAATCGTAGAAGGAGCCGCCGACGTTCCGCATCGCGGCGCCGCCGCCGTGTCCGTAAAAGGCCGCTTCGATCACCGCGTCCTGGCCCGCAGGCAATCGCCACGAGCAGGCCAGCCGCACCACGACGCCCGAACCCAGCACCAGGGTCGCGACCGCATAATCCTCCGCCTCGCTCCGTGCCTTCAGCGGCCGCCCTTGGCGCAGAAGATGCGCCTCGACGCCGGCGACCTCTTCGTCCAGCAGCCACAGACACAGGTCCACGAGGTGGACGCCCAGGTCCATGACGCATCCACCGCCGGAAAGCGCAGCATCGTAGAACCACGGCTTGTCCGGGCCATAGGCGTTGTGGAAGGTCAGATCGACGGCGTGAACCCGGCCCAGCGCCCCCGTCCCGATCTGCGCCTTCAGGGCCTGCACCGCCGCCGTGTGGCGGTAGCTGAGGTCCACCGCCAGCAGCCGGTCAGCGCGTTTCGCCGCCGCGATGGCGGCCTGGGTTTCCGCCTCATTGCGCCCAAGCGGCTTCTGGCAGAAGACGGCGACGCCCGCATCCAGGGCCCGCTGGGCCTGTTCGGCGTGGAGGGCGCTGGGGGTGGCGATGACCAGCCCGTCCAGCCCTTGGGCCAAGAGGTCGTCGAGATCGGCGCAAGCCGCGGCCCCAGGCGCGAGACCAAGGGCTTCGCGGGCCATGTCGGGGTTCGGATCAGCGAGTGCGACCGCCTCGATCCGCCCGCCGTCCAACATCGCCGCCATCCGATGTCGACCGATCCAGCCGACGCCCAGGAAGCCGACGCGGGGCCGACGCAGGGCGGACGCCGGCGCGGGTTTCAGAAGGACGTCGGTCATCACATCGTCACCACGGCCTTGAGGAAGCCGTCCGGCCGATCCCGGGTGGCGTCCAGCGCCTGATCCAGCTGTTCCAGCGGATAGGCGTGGGTCACCAGGTCGCGCAGGTTCAGTTGCCCGGCGCCCACCGCCTCGACGGCCTCGCGCACGCCCTGGGCGTAGACGGCGGGATCGCGCTCGTGCGCATTGACCACGTCCAGCCCGCGCCAGTTCCACAGCTGCATATTGATCTGCCGTGGCCCGTCCTGATGATAGCCGGCGATCACCAGCCGCCCGCGCTCTCGCGTCAGCTCGGCCGCCAGGTCCAGCGGCCAGGCCTTGCCGACGGCCTCGATCACCACATCGCAGAACCGCCCGTCCGTCAGCTCCGACACCTTGGCGATCAGGGCGTAGTGATCGTCGAGCGTCAGGGTGTCGGCCGCGCCCATCCGACGCGCCACCTCCAGCGAATAGGGCCGTCGCGACAGGGCGATGACCCGCGCTCCGGCGTCCGTCGCAAGTCGCGTCAGCACCGCGCCCAGAAAGCCGATGCCGACGATGGCCACGGTCTGGCCGGCCTCGATCCCGCTGCGCCGGAAGATGTTCATGGCGCAGCCCAGAGGCTCGCCCGCGAACGGAAGACCATCGAGTGCGGGCGGCAGGGGTACGACGGCGTCCTGGTCCGCCACATCGTATTCCGCGAAACTGCTGTGCGAGAGGGCGGCGACCCGGTCGCCGACGGCGACGCTGGAAACACCCGGTCCGACCGCGTCGACGACGCCCCAGCCTTCGTGGCCCAGCCCCCCGGGCGGGGTGGGGAAGGTCATCCACTCAGGGCCTGCCCAGGGCGTCAGATTGGAGGCGCAGACGCCGCAGCCTTCCAGCCTGATGCGGACCTGACCGGCGCCCGGCTCGGGTCGAGGCACGCGGCGCACCTCCATCCGGCCCGGCCCGGTGACGACGGCGGCGCGCATGGTGCGCGTCTGGTCAAGAACCTCGGTCATGGTCTTCCTCGTTGGATTGGCTGATGTGTTCGAGAACGACCTCGGGGGCGACGTCGCGGCGCAGGTCGTCCAGGTCCGGATCGTCAGGCGCCAGACCCGCGTGCGCGGCCAGGCGGCCGACAAGATCGATCAGTCGGGTGATTTCGTGCTCCGCCAGCAGATTGATCTGCAGGTCCAGTTCCGCCCGCTCGTGCTCCGCCGCCGCCATCCGGTTCTGGCTGATCAGCACGAAGGTCGACAGGAAGATCGCCTCCACCGACGCCGCCATGGCCAGGATCACCAAGGTCGGATCGAACCGCCAGGGCTCCGGTCCCCACAGGTTCGAGATGATCCAGCCGCCGAAGATCAGCAGGTGCAGCAGCACGAACCCCAGGCTTCCGGCGAAGTCGGTGATGCGCTGCGCCAGCCGTTTCGGCCAAGGCTCCGCCTCGGCCGCCTCTCGCCGCTGCGTGCGCATGACCTCGATGTTGCGCCGCAGAACCTCCGCCATGTCCCCGTCACGCCGCACCTCAGGCGCTGAGGGCCGGACGATCGCCGAGCGCCGGCGAGCGATCTGCGTCGAACCAGTCGATCGTACGCCGCAATCCATCCTGCAGGGCCGTGGAAGGGCGCCATTGCAGGACCGCGTCCGCCTTGGCGATATCCGGGCGACGGCGACGGGGGTCATCGATCGGCAGCGGCCGGTACACGATCTCCGAGCCCGATCCGGTCAGATCGACGATGACTTCGACCAGTTCGGACACCGTCAGTTCCACGGGGTTGCCGAGGTTGATCGGGCCGGGCTGCGGCCCCTCGTGCTCCATCAGCGCGATCAGGCCGCCGATCATGTCGTCCACATAGCAGAACGACCGGCTCTGGCTGCCGTCGCCGTAGATGGTGATCGGCTGGTCCGCGAGCGCCTGGGTGATCAGGTTGGACACCACCCGACCGTCTGCGGCGGACAGGCGCGGCCCATAGGTGTTGAAGATGCGCGCCACACGCACATCGGACCGCCCGGCCCGGTCATAGTCGAACACCAGGGTCTCGGCCGCGCGCTTGCCTTCGTCGTAACAGGCGCGCGGCCCGATCGGATTGACGTTGCCGCGATAGGTCTCCGGCTGGGGATGCACTTCCGGATCGCCGTAGACCTCGCTGGTGGAGGTCAGCAGCAGGCGGGCGCCGGTCTTCTCCGCCAGTTGCAGCATATGGCGGACGCCCAGGATGCAGGTCAGCATCGTGTGCTCAGGATCCTGCTGGTACTGCGGCGGCGAGGCGGCGCAGGCCAGGTCGTAGATGCGGTCGAAGCGGCGTTCGGTGATCCGTTCCGGCAGGGGCTCGACGACGTCATGTCGCACGAACTCGAAACGGGGCTGTTTCATCGCGGCTTTCAGGTTGCTCAGGTCGCCCGTCTGCAGATTGTCGAGGCAGACGACGTGGCAGCCCTCCGCCAGAAGCCGGTCGCACAGGTGCGAACCGAGGAAACCGGCGCCGCCGGCGACCAGGACAGCGGGGGTGTCGGAAATGGACTTCATGGGTCGGTCCTTCGTCTTGGCGCGTCGGGCCGCGATCAACTCACGCTCCAGGGTCTGGGCGCGGTGGGAGGGGGTATGTTCGGAAAGGATGCGGCGACGGGCGGCCTCGCCCATCGCCCGGGCCTGGCCCGCAGGCGCGGACAGCGCCTCGATCACCGTTTCGGCGGCCTCCGCCAGGATGATCTCGTCGCCGGGCGTGAACAGGGTCTCGATCCCCGGCCAGGCGTCCGAGATGATCGGGCAGCCGCAAGAGGCGGCCTCGAACAGCCGGATCGACGGGCTGTGTCCGGCCGCCCTCATGTCGTCGCGGGTGACGTTCAGGGTGAAGCGGCTGGCGGCGTAGAAGGCGGAATGCTCGGCCGGCGGCAGATGGTCGATCCGCTCGACGTTCGCGGGCCAGTCGATGTCGTCAGGATACTGGGGCCCAGCCACCACGAAGCGACGGTCAGGCATGCGGCGGGCCGGCTCCAGGAGCAGCCGCTCCAGCGTCGGCTGGCGGTCGGGGCTATAGGTGCCGAGGTAGGACAGATCCCACCGCGCGCCGACGGCGTGCGGACGGTAGATGTCGGGGTCGGCCGAACAGTAGAGGGCCCGCGCGGCCGGCGCGCCATAGTCACGCTCCAGACGTTTCAGCGTGTCCCCTCCGGTGAAGGAGAAATAGACGTCGTAGCGCGGGATTTGGTCAGCCTGCAGATAGTCGCAGTCGCCCCGCGCCAGCCGCGCCAGGGTCACGGGCGTATCGATGTCGTAGAAGGCGACCACGCCGTTCGCGGTGCGCCGCGCCCACCGGCCGACCTCGATCCCCTCAGGCACATAGGAACCGACCAGAACGGCGTCGGCGGTCCGCACCTCGCCTTCGAAACGCTCCAGATCCTTCAGGTCCGAATAGAAGGCCAGGCGGCAGTAGTCGGGGTCCGACAGGTCCCGGTGCGCGGCGTACCAGGGCGTTTCGCGCTCCAGGAACACCACCTCGTGCCCGCGCTCGGCGAAGGCGGACAGCAGCGCGCGGAAGGTCACGGCGTGCCCGTTGCCCCAGGCGGACGACAGGCTGAGCCCCAGCACCACCAGCTTCATGCGGCGCTCCTCTCGCGTCGCGCCGACAGCCGGCTGCGGAACAGGGCGTCCACCGTCTCGGCCCGCTGAGCATAGGTATGGTCGGCCAGCACCCGGGCGCGCGCCGCATGGCCGATGGCCTCCGCCCGTTCCGGCGTCAGGGCGGCCAGATGCGCGGCCACGTCCTGGCCGTCCCGCGCGACCAGCACCTCGACGTCCGGCGTCAGGAACTGTTCGACGCCTTCCCAGTAGTCGGTGATCAGGCAGGCCCCGGCGCCGGTGGCCTCGAACACCCGTGTGGCCGGCGAAAAGCCGACCTCGGCCATGCTGTCGCGGGCCACGTTCAGCACCGCCAGGGGCGTGCAGTTGAAGGCGTTGTGCTGGGCCGTTCCCACGTGACCCAGGGCGCGAACATTCGCGGGCATGGCCTTGTCGCCCCAGCCGTTGCCCCCCAGCAGGAAGCGCCGCTGCGGCAGGGACGCCGCGGGTTCGAGGAAGAACTGTTCGATACGGCGCTCGCGATCCGGCAGACGATTGGCCAGCAAGGCGAGGTCGGCGGAAAAGCGGGCGTCCGGCGCGACCGGGTGATGGGTGGCGGGATCGAGCGCATTGTAGATGGGGCGACAGTCGCGCGCGCCTAGCGCGTGGAAGGCCTGGACCACCGGATCCCCGCCGCCATAGGTCAGGACGTGATCGATCTGCGGCAGGACACGGCGCAGCGGGTGATCGGGCGCGGCCTTCACCTCCGCCAAAGTCGCCGGGGCGTCCACATCCCAATAGACGGTCAGGGCGTCAGGCCGCGCCTTGTCGAACACGCCCAGCAGGACATCGTCGAAGACCCCGACGCCGGACGCCTTGACCACGACGTCCGCCTCCGCCGCGCGGGCCATGGCTGCGGTGCAGCCTTCGACGGTGTTGTCCCACACCACGACCTCCGCCCAGTCCGGCGGATCGATGTCGCGATGCTGCTGCCGGTCGAAGGCGTCCGGCTCCAGGAACAGGATCTCCCATCCCCGCTCCGCCAGGGCGCCCAGGAGGCCGCGATAATAGGTGGCCGCGCCGTTCCAATAGGACGACAGCAGGCTGGAGCCGTAGAAGGCGATCTTCATTCCGCAATCTCCATAACGGGGGCGCGGGCCTGGACGGGCTCAGCGCCAGACGCGCCGAGCCGCGCCAGAACCGCCATCAGTTCATCGACACGGTGTGAGCAGGTGTGGCGGGCGCGGATCGTGGCCAGCCCATGCGCAGCCAGATCGGCGCGCAGTTCGGGATCCGACTTCACGGCCCGAAGCGCCGACGCCATTTCGCTGCCGGACCGGACCATCAGGAAGTCGCGGCCGACGTCGAACAAGCCCTCGCTGTCCGTCCACGGCGCGCTGACCAGGGGGACGCCGCACGCCAGGGCCTCGAACACGCGGATGGTGGGAATGCCCGGCAGCGTCTCGACGTAGAAACGACGCGGGACGTGAACCGTCGCCAGGTGACGGGCGAACACTCCCGGCGCCGCCGCATTGGCCAGCCAGCCGTGATAACGCACGTCGTAGCGCGCAAGCAGGCGCCGGGCCGCATCGGGATAGCGGACGCCGTAGAGATCGAGGGTGAGCGCGCTCGCCGCCGCCGGGGCGAACAGAAAACGCTCAAGTTCAGCGGTGCGTTCGCCGTCGCCCCAGTTGCCGACCCAGACCAGGCCGTCGCGCGGCTGCGGCTCAAGCGGCGGATGAAACAGGCGAACGTCCGCCGCCTCGTGCCAGACGAAGACGCGATCGCCCCAGCCCCATCGGCGATAGACCGCCGCCAGGGTCTCGCCGAAGGCGAGGACGCCATCGTAGGGCGACAGGTCGAAGGCCTGCATGGCGTCCGGCTCGCTGACCGCCCGGTGATGGGTGTCATGGAACAGCAGGGTGAAGCGGGCGCGCGTGCGGGCCTGGCCGATCGCGGCGACCAACGCCGGATCGTTCCACTCGTGAACAATGACCAGATCCGCGCCGTCCAAGGCCCGGTCGACGTCCAGCGGCGGATGGAAACGTCTGCTGACCAGCTCGGGATAGGCCTGACGGTACGGGCTCAGTCCGCCTTCGCCATGGTCAGCGACCAGATTGGCCCGGCTCCAGGCGTCGTGCGGCTCCCACGCCTCAACCTGATGCCCGCGCGCGATCAGTTCGCGCAGCACGCCGCGCAGGAAATGGGCGTTGCCGTGGTTCCAGCACGACTCCAGCGAATGGGTGAAATAGACGATCTTCACGCCGCCGCCTCCCCGAACGGGGCGCGCTGGGCCAGAGCCTCGGCATAGACGGCCAGCGTGCCCTCGACCATGGCGTCGATGCTGAACTGGCGGGCGCGGGCGGACGCCAGTCGTCCCAGCCGGCGCGCCCGGTCGGCGTCGTCCAGCAGGTCGTCCAGCACCGCCGCCAGCGCCCCGTCATCCCGCGGCGGGACAAAGAGAGCGGCGCCCTCCCACAGCTCCCGGAAGGTCGGGATATCGGCCAGAACCAGCGCACACCCCGCCTGGGCCGCCTCCAGCACGCCCAGGCCGAAGGGTTCGTAAAGCGCCGGCGCGCAGAACACCGACGCCTGCCGCAACTGCTGCTGGAGATCTGACGCGCTTAGTCGCCCCAGAGCGTGAACCCGATCCAGGGCGACGGCCTGGCCGTTCGGCCCCTCGACCGCGCCAGCGGCTTCGACCCGGCCGCGCATCCGCCGCGCCGCCCGTTCCAGCGTCGCGATGTTCTTGCCCTCGTCCCACAGACGGCCCGAAGTCAGCACCCCACGCCGTCGCGTCTCCGGGCCGGCCTCAGCGGGACGGCGGCCGTTGCGAACCGTCGCGGGCAGGACGCCGTAGCGGGCCGCCGTCGCCTGCATGAAGGCGAAACTGGGCGCAACGAGGCGGTCGCACCGGCGATAGCCCTGCGCCAGGCGTTCCGTCCGCCATTGAAAATCCTGCGGCAGATCGGTCCCGCGCACCGCGTCCCACCAGGTCGCGACGCAGGAGTGACATCCCCCCACCACGGGTGCGCCCCAGTCGTCGTCGCCGCGCAGCGCCGGGGCGTTCAGATGCACCAGATCCGCCCCGGTCTGCACCGCCAGCCCCCGCAAGGCCCTGGCGGTCCGGTCCAGTTGGGAGGGCCCCTCCGCCAGCCAATCCAGCGTTCCGCCGGCTTCGATCAGTCTCAGGCCGTTGATGCGTTGCGCCGCGCGCCGCTGGACGCCCCCGGGCGCCGGGCCGAGGACGGCCAGGCTGACCCGCACGCCCCGCGCCAGGAGCGCTTCGGCCAGGTCCAGCGCGTATGTCCATACGCCGCCCACGGCGTCGGCGGTCATCAGCACATGACGCGGGCGCAGGCTCATGCCGCCGCCGATCCGGCGCGGGCGTCCAGACGCCGCTCCACCCGCAGCCAGTCCGCCAGCTCCGACACGCCAGAGCGCCACGGCTTGGGCGCCCCGAGCCCAAGGGCGCGGTGGGCCGCGGAGGCGTCGGCCACGAAATAGCGCTGGTCCCCGGCCCGCCAGTCCTCGAACCGCAGATCCGTCGGCCGGCCGATGAGTTGATCGATATGGCTGATCAGGCCCTTCAGACTGACCGCATTCTCCGGTCCGCCCCCCAGGTTGAACGCCCTGCCCGACACGGCTTCGATACGCTCCCAGGCGGCGACATAGGCGTCGACCGCGTCGGCGACGTTCAGGATGTCGCGCACCTGACGCCCGTCGCCGTAAAGCGTGATCGGCGCGCCTTCCAGGGCCCGGATCAGGAAGTGCGCGACCCAGCCCTGGTCCTCCGTCCCCATCTGGCGGGGGCCGTAGATGCAGCTCATGCGCAGCACGCAGGTCGGCACGTCGTAACTGCGCGCATAGTCCAGCACATACTGGTCGGCGGCGCCCTTGGAGCAGCCGTAGGGCGTGTGGAAATCAAGCGGCCGATGCTCGTCCACGCCGCGCACGCGAAGGGCCGGCTCGGTCGGCTGCCAGGCCTCGTTCTGGATGGCCAGTTCGATATCGGCCAGATCGCCATAGACCTTGTTCGTGCTGGCGAAGATGACTGGCGTCCGGCGGCGACGCGCCGCCTCCAGCACATTCAGCGTCCCGATCAGATTGACGTCGAAGTCGGTGCGCGGATCGGCCAGGCTGGTCGTGACCGCCACCTGGGCCGCGAGATGAAACACCACGTCGGCCTGTGCGACCGCCGTCTCGACGGCGTCGGCCTGGCGCAGATCGGCCCTGACATGTCTGACCGCCGCGCCGTGACGCAGGAGCAGCCACTTCAGGTTCGTCTCCACCCCGGGGCGGGCCAGGGTGTCCATCACCACGACCTCATGCCCCTCGCCCGCGAGACGGTCAGCGAGGTTCGAGCCGATGAAGCCCGCGCCGCCCGTGATCAGGACCCGGCTCATGCCACCAGACCCCGGAGCTCCAGCTCGCTGCGCGCCTGGTCGACCCGGTCCTGGGCCTCCTGACGCGCCACCCATTCGGCCAGTTCCTCAAGACCCTCGGCGAAGTCCTGACGCGCCTCGTAACCCAGCACGTCGCGCGCCTTGGTCAGATCGGGAATATTGTGACGGATGTCCCCCGCCCGCGCCTTGTTGGTGATCTGGGGCGCGATGTCCGGCCGCCCCATCGAGGCCGCCTGCAGCCGCGCCACATCCTCGACGGTCCTGTCTTCTCCGGAGCCGATGTTGAAGACTTCGCCGTTCGCCTCGGGCTTCTCCAACGCAAGCAGGAAGGCGCGCGCCACGTCCGAGACGTGCACGAAGTCACGCCGCTGCCGACCATCCTCGAACACCATCGGCGCCTGGCCGTTGGCGATACGTGAAGCGAAGATGGCCAGGACGCCGGTATAGGGATTGGAAAGCGCCTGCCCCGGCCCGTAGATGTTCCAGAGCCGCAGCGCGCAGCTTTCCATGCCGTATTGCGCCGTCAGGGTCAGGGTCAGCCGCTCCTGGACGAACTTGTTGATCGCATAGACGCTTTTCAGCGCCGGGGACTTGGTCTCAGGCGTCGGCACGGGGACCAGCGGCCGTCCCAGCTCATCCGTCGGATCCCAGGAGCCGTCGGGATTCCGCACTCCCCGCACCACCTCCTGGCGCAGATCGCCGTCCGCCGTGCGGTAAAGCCCCTCGCCGTAGATGCTCATCGAGGAGGCCACGACCACCCGCTTCACCGGCTGGTCGATCAGTTGCTGGAACAGGACCGCCGTTCCGTAATCGTTGACCGAGGTGTAGCGGTCGATCGCATACATGCTCTGGCCGACACCGACCTCCGCCGCCAGGTGGAAGACCTTGTCCACCCCCTGAAGCGCGGCCCGGACCCGGTCCTCGTCGCGAATGTCGCCGACGACCAGCTCAACCTCGGGGTCCAGTTCGTCGGGCCGCGCGCCAGTGGGGTGAACCTGGTCGATCAGGCTGTCGAGCGCTCGCACCCTGTGCCCCTGCTCCAGAAGCGCACGGGCCAGATGGCGACCGACGAAGCCCGCGCCGCCGGTGATCAGGACGGTGTCCGTCATGATGTTTCTCCGGCTCAGCGCTGCACGAATTTCGAGAAGCGGCTCATTTGACCGCCGCTGGTCTCCTCCTGCGCGAGCAGGGCGAGATCGCTTTCATCGAAGATGCGGAAGAAGTCGTCCCAGGAGATCTCCTCCAGCGCCTCCTCCTTGTCGCCGAAGTCGAACCGCAGCACCCCGCCGCCGTCGGCGTCGGCCGTGCTCTTCACGCGAGAAGGCCGAGCGCCCCTCGCCTCAGCCCAGGCGCGGATATCGTCGTGGCTCGTCAGGGGGTTCGCTTCGGACATGGTGCGGCTCCGGTGGGTTCACCTGAGCAACAGCTTCTTCTACCGATCCGTTCCGATTTTCGAAGTGTTCAATTATGAACATATTTCCGGATCGCGAGCGAATACAGCACTTAATCAGTGTTCAAAACCCGACACATCGACGCTTGGATCGCGCTTCCTTCTTTGATCTGATGGATACTTGACCGTTTCGCGGAACCGGCAGCTTTGTAGATCCTTCCTCCTGCAGCGGCCGATTGGGTCGCCTCACGGCAAGGGGACCGCCAATGCAGCGAAACTCCGTACGGATCGGCGTCGTGGGCGTCGGAAATTGCGCATCGTCCTTCGTACAGGGCCTCGCCCACTATGCGGGGGCGACCGGCAACGCCCCGCCGCCCGGCCTGATGAACGTGGAGCTCGGCGGCTATCGTGTCGGGGACATGGAGGTCGTCAGCGCCTTCGACATCCATGCGGCCAAGGTGGGCCGCGACCTGTCGGACGCCATCTTCGCCCCGCCGAACAACACCTTCCGCTTCGCCTCGCCCCAACCGTCGGGCGTAGTCGTCCAGCGTGGGCCGACGCTGGACGGGATCGGCCAATATATGGTCGACGACCTGGAAGAGAGCCCCGCCCCGGCCGTCGACGTGGCGCAAGCTCTGCGCGACAGCGGGACCGAGGTGCTGGTCTCCTATCTGCCCGTCGGGTCGCAGCGGGCGAGCGAATATTATGCGGAGCAGGCGCTCCAGGCCGGCTGCGCCTTCGTCAACTGCATCCCGGTCTTCATCGCCTCCGACCCGGCCTGGGCGAAGCGTTTCAGTCAGGCCGGCCTGCCGATCGTCGGCGACGACATCAAGAGCCAGGTTGGCGCCACCATCGTCCACCGGGTTCTGGCCAATCTGATGCGCGAGCGGGGCGTCCGGGTGGACCGCACCTATCAGCTCAACTTCGGCGGCAACGCCGACTTCAAGAACATGCTGGAGCGCGAGCGGCTGACTTCAAAGAAGATCTCCAAGACCCAGGCGGTCACCAGCCAGTTCGAGACGCCCCTGGCCGATGACGATGTCCATGTCGGCCCCAGCGATTTCGTCCCGTGGCTGACCGATCGCAAATGGGCGCACATCCGGCTGGAGGGCACCACCTTCGGCGACGTGCCGATCAGCATGGAGGTCAAGCTGGAGGTGTGGGACAGCCCCAACAGCGCCGGCGTGGTCATCGACGCGGTGCGCTGCGCCAAGGTGGCGATGGATCGCGGCGTCTCGGGCCCTCTGGTCGGACCGTCCAGCTGGTTCATGAAATCCCCGCCCGAGCAGTTCACCGACGACGAGGCGCGCCAACGGACGCTGCGCTTCATCCGCGGGGACGAGGTCGCCCCCGCCCCCGCCGTTCGCGCCGCCCGCCTGGTTTCGTGACGATCATCCACCTGATCCGGCACGGCGCCCACGATCTTGTCTCCCGACGGCTCTGCGGACGCGCTGGGGGCGTGGGGATAGGCGAGGCCGGCCGACGTCAGGCCCAGGCCGTGTCGCGCACCCTCCCCCGGCCCGACCGGGTGCTCACCAGCCCGCTGCAACGGGCGCGTGAAACGGCCGCCGTCATCGCCGCCGCCCACGACCGTCCCCTGGAGGAGGAAGCCGCCTTGAACGAGATCGATTTCGGAGACTGGACCGGCCAAGACTTCGCCCAGCTCGACCCCCTGGCGGAATGGCGGCGGTGGAACGCCGAACGTGACCAGGCGCGACCGCCGAACGGCGAGTCGATGCTGGAGGTGCAGGGCCGCCTGGCGCGCTGGCTGGAAACCCTGGCCAAGGCGGATGCAGGCACAGTGGCCGCGGTCAGCCACGCCGATGTCGTCAAATCAGTCGTCGCCCTGGCCCTGGGCCTGTCGCTGCGAAACCACGACCGGTTCGAGGTCGCGCCGGGATCGGTCACCACCGTGTCCGCGACGCCGGACGCCCTCACTCTTCTTCGCCTGAACGAGGTTCCTCATGGCTGAACTCACGCCTGCACAGGTCCGCGCCCGGGTCTCCGAACTGGGCCCCTGGTTTCACAACATGGAGCTGAAGGGGGTGCGCACCGCGCCGGATCACTTCCTGCACGACTATCCGGCCAACAAATTCTCTCGCTTCGCCCATGTGGTGCCCGAAGACCTGAGCGGCCGCAGCGTCCTCGACATCGGCTGCAACGCCGGCTTCTACTCGCTGGAGATGAAGCGGCGGGGGGCGAACCGGGTCCTGGGCGTCGACTTCGACGACCGCTACCTCGACCAGGCGCGGCTCGCCGCCGAGGTCGAAGGCGCGGACATCGAGTTCCGCAAACTGTCCGTCTACGACCTGGCCAAGCTCGGCGAACGGTTCGATCTCGTCATCTTCATGGGCGTTCTCTACCACCTGCGCCACCCGCTGCTGGCGCTGGACCTGATCCACGAGCACGTGGCCGACGACCTGCTGCTGTTCCAATCGATGCAACGCGGCGCGCAAGACATCTTCGAACCCGAAATCGACTACGACTTCAGCCAGACGGCCCATTTCGACCGCGCCGACTATCCGAAGCTGCACTTCATCGAGCACCGCTACGCCGGGGACTGGACCAATTGGTGGGCGCCCAACGCCTCGGCCAGCGCGGCCATGCTGCGCAGTGCGGGGTTCCACGTCCTCGACCGGCCGGAGGAGGAAGTCTTCCTGTGCCGCCGCGTGGACCGGCCCACCGACGCCGGCCCCGTCTATCCCGCCCGTGGGGCCGCCAACGGCCATGACATGACCAAGGACACACGCCGATGATCGAAGCGGTCAAGATCTGGAACGAACCCAACAACAAGTCGCATTGGGATCCGCTGCTCGACCCCGAATGGGAGCGCTTCTCCGAAATGACGCGGCTGGCGGGGGCGGCCATCCGTGCGGAAAATCCTGCGCTCACGCGGGTGCTTGGCGGAATGTCGCCCATCGACCCGTCCTTCGTCCGCAGGCTGGAGGCGCAAGGGGTCATGGACGCCGTCGATGTGATCGCCGTCCATGGGTTTCCGCTGGACTGGAACCTGTGGCCCATCGACGAATGGCCGGCCCGGATCGAGGAGATCAAGGCGGTCACGGACAAGCCCGTCTGGGTGACGGAGGTCGGCGTCTCCGCCTTCGGCTCCGAAGAGGTCCAGGCCTGGGGCGTGCGCAAGACCGCCGAACTGCTGATCGGCAAGGCGCCGCGCATCCATTGGTACAGCCTCTATGACCTGCCGCGGACATGGGAGGCGACCACGCGCCATCGCGAGGCCGAAGGCTCGTCCTATTACCGGCATTTCCACATGGGCCTGCTGCGCGAGGACGGCTCGCCCAAGCCCGCCGTGGAGGCCTTCCGGCCTTATGCGTCGGACATGGGCGTGTGTCAGTGGTTCCACTTCCAGGACCATCGCCTGGACGACGCCGTGCGCTGGCTGAAGGATCTGGGCGTCCGCCAGCTGCGCACCGGACTGTCCTGGGCCGACCGATACCGCGAAGGCGCGCTGGACTGGTTCGACCGCCAGATGCAGGCGCTGTCCGACTTCGACGTCACCGTCACCTTCTGCTTCACGCCCGAACATCGCGGGCTGGAGGCCCACCACACCAGTCCGCCCCAGGCGCCGGAGGAGTTCGCGGCGTTCTGCGCCGAAATGACCGCCCGCTATGCGCCGGCCCGCGCGCCGGTCGTCACGCCGCAACGGATCAAGGCGAGCGCGGCATGAGGATCGGCGTCATCGGAACCGGCTATGTCGGCCTCGTCACCGGCGCCTGCCTTGCCGAACTGGGGCATGAGGTCTGCTGCATCGACAACGACCGCGCCAAGGTCGATCGTCTGCTGGCCGGCGACTGCCCCATCTATGAGCCGGACCTGCCGGCCCTGATCGCGCGCAACCGGATGGCGGGTCGTCTCAGCTTCTCCAGCAATACGGCCGACGGCGTGACCTCCAGCGACGTCGTCTTCATCGCCGTCGGCACCCCGCCCGGCGCTGACGGCGAGGCCGACCTCAGCTTCGTTCACGCCGCCGCGCGCGACATCGCCGGCCATCTGCGTGGCTTCACGCTGGTGGCGACCAAGTCGACCGTTCCCGTCGGGACCGGCGACGATGTGGAAGCGATCCTGGCCGCCCATGCCCCGGACGTCGAAACGGCCGTGGTGTCCAACCCGGAGTTCCTGCGCGAAGGGTGCGCCATCGGCGACTTTCTGAAACCCGATCGGATCGTGGTCGGCGCCGAAACATCCCGCGCAAGGGCGATGATGGAGGCCGTCTATCGTCCGCTGACCGCACGAGGCCACCCCCTGCTCGCCTGCGATCGCCGCACGGCGGAGCTGATCAAATACGCCTCCAACGCGTTCCTGGCGGTCAAGATCAGCTACATCAACGAGATCGCCGACCTGTGCGAGAATATCGGCGCTGACGCCCTCTGCGTCGCCGAGGGCATGGGACTGGACGCGCGCATCGGCGCGCGGTTCCTTCAGCCCGGTCCCGGCTATGGCGGTTCCTGTTTTCCCAAGGACACTCAGGCCCTGCTCGCCACGGCGCGACGGGCCGATACGACCCTGTCCGTGGTCGCGGCCGCAGAGACCGCGAACCGGCGCCGCAAACGCAATCTCGCGGCGCGTGTCGCTGATGCGACGGGCGACCTGACCGACAAGGTCGTGGCTGTGCTGGGCCTCGCCTTCAAGGCAGGCACCGACGACATGCGCGAAGCCGCCGCTCTCGACTTGATACCCGGCCTCCAGGCGCGCGGCGCCATCGTGCGCGCCAGCGACCCTGAGGCTATCGACGCCGCGCGGACGACGATGCCCGGCGCCGCCTTCTTCCGAGACGCATATGCCGCGGCGCAGGGCGCGGACGTCCTGGTCGTGCTGACCGAATGGCCGGCCTATGCGAGCCTTGATCTCGAGCGGATACGACGGGTTATGCGGGGCCATCGCGTGATCGACTTCCGCAACCTCTTTGCACCCGATGCCGTCGTGGATGCGGGCCTGGACTACGTTTCGCTCGGCCGCCCGGCCTGTCGCAGATCGATCGGCGCCCATGGGCATGGCGCGCCGGTGAACGACCGGATGCAGCCGGCGCTGCAATCGCCGGACATGGACTGATGCCAATGGACGGCGCCCGTGTTTTTCCAACCGATCGCGCGGCGTCCTCGCCGCCAAGGGAGAGGCTCCTATGCTGAAGCGTTATGGCTACGCCTGGATCACCCTGGCCTTCTTTTCCGTCTCCATAATCCTGCACTGGCTGTTCGGCTGGTTCGCCTTCGTGGACGAGGCGCGAGAGCACGGCCAGGCCGCGCAGCTCACCCCCTATCTGGTCGAGATGGCGCGGGACACTTTCGAGAACTGGCAGTCGGAGTTCCTGCAACTGCTGTGGCAGGTCGTCGGCCTGGCCTACTTCCTCTACGTCGGCTCGCCGTCGTCCAAGGAGAACGACGACCGGACCGAGGCCAAGCTGGATGCGCTGCTTGAGCTGGTCGGCAAGGAACGCGGTCTGGCCCTGATCGCGCAGATCGACCAGCGCCACGAACGGCGTGGCGGCCATGCTTCCATCCACGTCGATCCGCCCTACGCCCGCTAATGCGGCATGACCCGGGGGCCGCGGCCTGGCTGTCGAGATCGGGCGGGCCCGGCTTCGCGGGTGTCAGGCCCGGATCAGAGCGTGGCGCGGCGACGCGCGCGCTGAGGTGACATGCCTCTCAGCCTGAGCCGCGAGAGCGCCCTTTCGCGATGCAGCGTATAGGCCCCGCCCAGAAGGATCAGCCCGATGCCCGCCAGCGTCGTCCGATCGGGGACCACGCCGAAGACGAGGGCGGAAAGCCCAACCGCGAACAGAACCTGGGCGTAGGAGAAGGGCGCCAGCAGCGACGCCTCACCCCGCGTATAACCGACGATCAGCAGATACTGCCCCAGCGCATAGAGACCGCCCATCGTCACGGCCTGGGCGACCTGCAACGGCGTCATCGCCACGGCGAACGTCGGCCATGACGCCGTCAGCGCCAAAAAGCCCACGCCTGAAGACCACAACAGGATCGTCTCCACCGCATCGCTGTCGCCGATCCTGCGTGTGGTGACGACCATGGCCGCCCCGCACGCCGCGGAGGCGAGCGGAAACAGGGCCGCAGGCTGCAGAGCCTCGCCCCCCGGCCGCAGGATGACCAGCACTCCGGCCAGGCCGATGAGAAGCGCCGCCCAGCGCCGCACGTGGACGCTCTCGCCCAGAACGACGATCGACAACAGGGTCACGAAGGCTGGGGTGACGAACGAAATCGCCGTCGCCTCCGCGACGCCGAGATCGCGAAGACCGCGGATGAACAGCAGGCCCGAACCCAGCAGCGCGATACCGCGCAGAAGCTGGAGCTCCGGCCGGCTCGCCCCCCCCCGCCGGCCGCGTCGTCGTACGATCCAAACGGCGACGGCCAGCAGGACGGCATAGCGCATCCAGGCGATCTGGGCGGCCGGCAAGCTCGCGCTCAGCGGTTTGGCGAACAGGTCGGCGCAGGCGAAAAGCCCAACCGCGGCCACGACCATCAGGGGCGCGAGCGGTCCGGCGCCGGCTTTGCAAGGCGAACCGCCGCTCCCCGCCGGCGGATCGCCGTCCGGTCCAGGCCAGGTGGTGACCGGAGGCGGCAACGATCAGGACCAGTTGGCGGAATCCGCCGCATCCACTCCCAGCGTCTCGCCGCTGATGAAGCGCGCCTCGTCGCTCAGCAGGAACAGCACGGCCGAGGCGATGTCTTCAGGCGTCACCCAAGCCAGGCCCATGGGCGTGGCGTCCTTGTTGGCCTCAAGATAGTCGTCCCGCGTCGGATCCGACTTGTCGGGCACGGCCTGCTGGAACCGCTCCTGGCTGGACATCATCGGCGTATCGACGGGACCAGGCAGGACGACATTGACCGTCACGCCGCTCTTGGCCGCTTCCAACGCCGCCGTCTTGCACAGTCCGACGAGGGCGAACTTCGAGGCGACATAGGGGGCGGCTTCCTTTTCCCCATGTTTGCTGAGGCCGCTGCCGATGGCCACGACCCGCCCGCGCTTTGCAGCCAACATCAGCTTCAACGCTGGCGACAAGACATGGAACACGCCGTTCAGGTTCGCTCGCATCACCGTGTCGAAGGTGTCGGGCCGCATCTCGGCGATCGGCCCCTCGATCGACAGGCCTGCGTTGGCCACCAGGAAGTCCAGACGGCCGAAGCCTTCCTCGGCGCGCCGAACCAGGATCGCCGCCTCATCATGTCTCGCCACATCGACCTTGAGCGCGATGCAGCGGACACCCTCCGCCTGAACGGCGTCCACGGTGGCCTGAAGGTCATCGGCGGTCGCCTTGGGATAGGGCGTGCCGTCGGGCAGATCGGCGAGGACGTCGCCCAGAACGAGGTCACAACCTTCGCGAGCCAAGGCGACGGCGACGGCTCGGCCGATCCCGCGCGCCGCGCCGGTCACGATGGCGCAACGCCCCAAAAAGCGCGGAGGCGAAGACGGTAGAGGCGCGCGTTCGGGATCGGGGTTCGACAAGGTGAGCTCCTCTGGATTCTTCCAGCCAACCTCGCCCTCGCCGCCACGGTTCCTGCCCCGCCGAGGCGCGACGCGATCTCCATGAAAAGACGATCCTTTTTCGCTGCCCGACCTAGGTCTGCTTTCAGACACAGGAACGCGCACGCGGGCTTTCGCGCTGTCAGATGAAACCCTGCAGGATTGATGTCCGTGATGGAGGAGAGCGCCATGAGAATCCTGAACCTCGTCGACGTATCAGCCGTCTGGCGAACCCCGCCCTTCCTGGCCGCCATGAAGACGGATGGGCCTCGCGCCGAAGTCGGCGCCCCGTCCGCGCCACGCAGGCGCTGATCGTCATGGCCGGTTCTGATCCTCGCAAGCCGCCCGTTCTTCGCAACCGTCGCAAGCTCGCCCGACTGATAGTCCTGCTTCTGATCGCCTTCGCCCTTCTCTATATCGGCGTGGGCGCGACAGCCTTCTTCCGCACCCAACCCCCGCCTTTCTGACGGCAATCGTCACCGCGCCGCTCGCCAGCCGGCCTTGCCCTTTCATGGCCCCTCAAGGCGTGGGGGCGTGCAGGCGGTAAGGCGCCGCCAAAGGGCGCGACAGCCGCCGCCGGTGACCCAAGAGAGCGCTTCAAGGTGTCCGCTGCGCTGGTCGCCCCACGAAAACGCCCGGCGCGCAGTCGCGCCCGGGCGTCGTCGTAGCTCAGACAGGCTCACGCCCCTTCGGACGCTGTCACTCCGTCTGCGGATTGTACGGGGTGGTCCGCCCGGCTCCGGGGCCCGCGCCCAAATCCGCGCCGGTCAGCGGCGCCGAAGAGGGGTCGGACATGGTCCGGGTCATGAAGGCGTCAACCGCCTTCTGCTCCTTGGCCGGCAGACTGACCGTGGCGTGGCCGTCGCCGCCGTCCACCGCCATCTGGGTCTCGCGATCGGAGACGACCTCCCACTGCTCGCCTTCGTTCCAAGGGCCCGTAGCGTCGCCCTCGCCCTGAGACATGTTGTAGTACTTGTCGGCGAACTCGGGACGACCCGGGATCTTGCCGGGCGGGAAGTTGGCGGGGATAGCGTACAGCGCCTTCTCGAACGACTTCTGGTGCGCCACCTCGCGGGTCATCAGGAAGGACAGGGCGTCCTTGATGCCTGCATCGTCGGTGACATTGATCAGCCGCTCATAGACGATCTTGGCGCGGGCCTCGGCGGCGATGTTGGAGCGCAGGTCGCACGCCGGATCGCCGATGGAGTCGATATAGGCCGCGGTCCACGGCACGCCGGACGAGTTCACCAGGGCCGTGCCCCCGCCGTACAGGATGGACATGGTGTGGCTGTCGCCCTTTGAGGTCATGCTGGCGTACAGATCCGCCTCTTCCTCCGCCGCCTCGGCCAGCTTGCCCTTGGCGCCGCGGTTCAGCATGGCGACGATCGAGCCGATCACTTCCAGGTGGCTCAGTTCCTCCGTCGCGATGTCCATCAGCAGGTCGCGCCGATTGACGTCCTCGTCGGCCAGCCCCTGGGTGAAATAGCGCATCGCCGCCGCCAGTTCGCCCTGAGGCCCGCCGAACTGTTCCAGCATCAGGGTGGCCAGGCCGGGGTTCGGCTCCGCCACCCGCACCGTGTACATCAGCTTCTTGTTGTGCATGAACATGGGTCAGTCCTTATTTGGATCGCCGATCAACGGCTGGGGTTTTCGCCGTCGCGCTTCAGGCGCAGGTATTTCTCGGTCAGGGCGGGCAGGCTTTCGTCGACCCAGCGGGCCATCCGCTGCTCCTCTTCCAGGGTCTCATTCAGCGGATCGAGGGCTGGTGAGAAGTCGCCGTGGCGCGCCAGGAGGATCAGTCCCTTGTAGACGGCCGCCTCGTAGTTCTCGAAAGCGAAGTTGGCGAAGGCGTTCTTCAGGATCTCATCCTCGGCGAACATATGTCCCATCGCCGCCATGGACCCGCCCATGGACAGGGCCGCGTCCTTCAGGCCGGAGGGGTTCTCCTCGAACTGCCCCAGCACCTCCTCCAGGCGCGTGATCTGCTGTTCGGTCTCGGCTCGGTGCGCCCGCAGCTGATCCGCCACTTCGGTGAAGTTCTTGGCGCGTTCGATCTGGCGATCCATCAGGGCCAAGGCCTGATGCTCGACGCCGTGGGCGTTCTTCAGCCCGGTCACGAACACCTCGCGCCAGACATCGTCGTTCATCACTGCCATGCATCCGCTCCTTCGATTGGGATGCAGGGCTAACGGAGCGGGGGGCCGAGGTTTCCGCATGTCGGGAAACGGACGCAGGCCCGAGCCTCGCCTGCTCGGGCTGACGACGGCCCAGGTCCGTCGCGCCGAACGGCGACGTCCGCTCGGCCGCTCATCCGCCGGCGCCGGTCATTCCGAGGCGGGGCGACGCCTCATGCCGAGGATCAGGCCGCCGACCAGCAACGCCCCGGCTCCCGCGACCAGCGCGGCCTTGACGTTGACCGGCTTGAATCCGCCCTCCACGCCGCCCGGATCGGCGGGCGGGCCGAACAGATTGCCGTCTGAGCGAGGCGCGCGACGCGCTCTGCGGAAGTAGGCGCGCATGAAGACATCCATACCCGCCGCCAAAGTCTTCGGCGCCAGCGCATGCGCCGCCTGGACGGCGAAAGCCGGGGCGCCGATGGTGACGCCCGGACGCGGACGTTGCGCCAGCCGCACGACCGCCCGCGCCACACGTCGCGGATCCAGCACCGGCGGCGGCGCGGATACCTGGCCGCCCGTATAGTTGGCGCCGTGCCTCAGACCCGGCGTGTCCACAAAGGCGGGATAGACGTCGCACACATGGATGTCGCGGTGCGCCGTCAGCTCGCCGCGGAGCGCTTCGGAAAACCCGCGCAGGCCGAACTTGCTGGCGCTGTAGGCGGCGGCCCAGGGCGCGGCGGCGAAACCGCCCAAGGAGATCATGTTGATGAAGACGCCCCTGCCCTGCCTCAGAAAGATGGGCAGCACGGCGTGGGCGTCGTTCATATGGCCGATCAGATTGGCGCGTATCACCTGCTCATGCGCCGTCATGGGCGTTTCGTGGAACAGACCGACCGCCCCCACCCCGACATTGGAGAACCAGACGTCGATCCGACCGCCGAAGGCGACGGCCTGCTCCGCCAGGGCGCGCACGGCCTGGGCGTCGGTCACGTCCGTTTCGACCGCGACGGCGTCCACGCCCAGAGCACGGCACCGCGCCGCCACCGCGTCCAGCGCCGCAGGATCGCGCGCGGCCAGGACCAGGCGGGCGCCTTCACGCGCAAAGGCCTCGGCGGCGGCCTCGCCGATCCCGCTGGAAGCGCCCGTGATCACGACGACGGCGCCCTCAAGGTCGAGTGTCTTGGCGCGCGACCGCACCCTGGCGTCCCTCGACATCATGCGGTCCTCTCGTTCCCCTTGGGCTGTTCAGATGATGGGCGTGCCGCCGGTGACCGCCACAGTCGCGCCGGAGACGTAGCTGGCCTCGTCGGAGGCCAGCAGGACATAGACGGGCGCCAGCTCCGCCGGCTGGCCGGGGCGGCCCATCGGCGTGCTTGCGCCAAAGCTTTCGACCTTGTCCGCCGGCATCGTCGAGGGGATGAGCGGCGTCCAGATCGGGCCGGGGGCCACGGCGTTGGCGCGGATTCCCTTCGGGCCCAGCAGCTGCGCCAGGCCTGCGGTGAAGTTCTGGATGGCGCCCTTGGTGGTGGCGTAGGCCAGAAGCGTCGGATTGGGCTTGTCCGAATTGATCGAGGCCGTGTTGATGATCGCCGCCCCCGGCTTCATGTGCGGGACCGCCGCCTTGGTGATGTAGAACATGGCGGAGATGTTGACGGCGAAGGTGCGCTCCCATTCCTCGTCCGGGATGTCTTCGATCGCCTCGAACGTCATCTGGTGGGCTGCGTTGTTCACCAGCACGTCGATCCGGCCGAACCGATCGACGGCCTCCTGAACGATCCGGCGACAGGTCTGCGGGTCCGCCAGGTCGCCCGCGAACAGCAGGCACGACCGCCCGCTCGCCTCGACCAGGCGTCCGGTCTCTTCTGCGTCCTGGGTTTCGCTGAGATAACCCACGACCACGTCGGCGCCCTCGCGCGCATAGGCCAGGGCGACGGCCCGCCCGATCCCGGAATCGGCGCCGGTGATCACGGCGACCTTGCCTTCAAGACGCCCGGAGCCCTTGTAGGACTCTTCGCCGTGGTCGGGACGCGGGTTCATCGCGTCGGTTCGGCCTGGGACGGGCTGCTCCGGCGTATCGAACGGGGGCTTGGGATAATCGCGCATGCGGTCTCCTGGAACGGATGGGGGAAAGAGCCGAACTCTCAGGACGCCGGTTCGCTCCGATGCCTTCGGCAGCGCCAAAATCCGACTCCCGCCATTCCGCCGAAATCACGATCCCCGGCCGGGATCGGGCGCAGGCGCTTGCGCACGGGTTGGAAGCGCTGGCGTTCGAGAGGCTTCCGCCAGCGCTGCGCCGCCTGCCTCAGCGGGAACCGCCGCCTTCGTGGCCGGCGTGGTCCGCGCCGCCCATCCCGCGCTGCATCGCCACGATCTCGTTGTAGTGGCGCGAGACGATGGGGACCGCCGCGGCCGCGGCCTGCTTCAGTTGCGGCGTGTCGCCGTTCCGGGAATAGCGGGTGTGGAGCATCAGCGCCTCCCGGTGCGCCATCACCTGTTGCTCCACATACAGGGCCTGTCGCGCCTCACCGCGCGCGGACTGCAGCTGCCGGATCATCTCGGCCTTCGGCGCGTCCAGGGCCGGCGGCGGGGGCGTCATGCCGGCGGCCCGGGCCGCGTCCATCACCGTGCGGGTGGTCATCGTGTGATGCTCGATCATCATCTCGGCGAAGCGGCGCAGGTCCGGATCGCCGCCGTCTTGCATGACAAGCTGACTGGACTGGATCTCGTAGAGATCGCTAGCGCCCGCCATGCGGACGAAGTCCATGGCGGTCGGCGCGGGTTGGTCCATGGCGGACTGGGCTACGGTGACGGCCTCACCGGTGGGCCCGGCGGCGCAGGCCGACGCCAGGGCGGCGGCGGCGATGCTGATCATCAGACGTTTCATTGGCGATATTCCTGGTCCCGCGCGACATGCGCGCTTCACCAATCCGCCACGCCTGCCGACGTTCTCTGTGTCGGAAATGCGACCCGACCACTTGGCCGAGCGCCGCGGACCTCGCCGCCTCACTCCCACTCGATTACACAAATTACCCCAAGCCGCTGATCGGCTTGGGGTTTTTTCTCGCATATCGGTCGCCGGACCGATTGAATAACCGACAAACGGGAAGTATTCTGAAAACATTCAGAAAATTCTAAGCAATAACATTTGCGTGAATTCGTCATCTTTTGCGGTCTATCGGACTTTCTGAGCACCGAGATGCAATGCAACGAGTTCGATTCGCCTTGCCACTTTGCACCATCACTCGGACGTACACTGTATCTCATGCGCATGTTCGTCGTCGAGCTTACCGGCTCGATCGTATGGCGATAGCGACAAGCGTCGTCGATGCCTGTCATGCCGCGCTCGACGACCGGAATGCAAACGCCGCACTGGCTTTGCGGCCGACGGCGTCCTGATTTTCGACGACGGCGGGACTGGCCGATCGGTCTTTCGCCACGAGGACGACAGATGGCGGATTACGCACATCCGTTGGTCCTCGGACGCGGTGCCCTGATCTCGCGATCAGGCGGCGGGAGTCGCTGACGCTCCCTTCTGGGCGAGCCAGGCGTCGATCAGGGTGATTTCGCGCTCCTGAGCCGAGATCACCGCCTGGGCCAGGTTCCGCGCTTGGGCGTCCTTGCCTTGCGCGAGCTCCACACGGGCCATCGAGACGGCTGCGACGTGGTGACCTCGCATCTGCGTCATGAAGTCGATGTCCGCGTCCCCGGTGAAGGGAGGCATCGCCTCCATCATCGTGTTCATCGATGCCTTGTAGCCTTGGGTGGCGACGGAGTCGCCGGGCGCAGGCGCAGCCATGCCGCCCTCCATTCCGCCATGGGCGTCCGCCGCTGCGGCGGCCTCAGGCGCGGCTACGGCGGGCTCTTCGGCTTGCGGGGAACAGGCCGTAGCCAAGGCGCAGGCGGCGAGGACGAGGCTGATGCGTTTCATGACGGCTCCTTGGGATCCGACGTTAGCGACCAGGAGGGCCCATTCGTTCCGCCAACTCTACCGTCCGGCCCGCGCCAAGAGCTCGATCAGCTCGCCGGCCTTGGCCTTGCGATCCTCGGGATCGTCGCCGGTCATGGCGCCCATGACGCAGTGGTCGAGGTGATCCCGTAGCACTTCGGTCTCCACGCGATGGAGCGCGGCTCGAACGGCCTGAAGTTGGGTCAGCAAGTCGACGCAATACCGGTCATCTTCAACCATGCGGGAGATTCCCCGCACCTGGCCTTCGATCCGGCTGAGCCTGTTGAGGACTTTGGGTTTCGTGTCGGTTTGCATGCGGCCTGTCCTCCTGAGCGCCCCCATATACCCCAGACGGGTATCTTGCGATATACCCCCCATGGGTATATGTGAGCCCTTCGGTCAGCCGGAGAGAGCGACATGTCCACGCATCCTCACAATCATGCCTCGGGTCACGCCTGCTGCGGGGCGAAGGCCTTGGATGGCGCGGCTACGGTCAAGGATCCCGTCTGCGGCAAGTCGGTCGATCTCACGACTACCGCTCACCGAGCCAGTCATGGCGGTCAGGACTATTTCTTCTGCTCGGCGGGGTGCCGGACCAAATTCATCGGCGATCCGATGCGTTACCTGAACCCTCGCGTGGAGGCCGAGCCGGCCGTTCCCGGCGCCATCTACACCTGCCCGATGCACCCCGAGATCCGGCAGGAAGGCCCAGGCTCCTGCCCGATCTGCGGCATGGCGCTTGAGCCGGAGACGGTCACGGCGGAAGCCCCGCCCAACCACGAGCTGATCGACTTCACCAGACGCTTTTGGGTTGGTCTGGTCCTGACCCTGCCGGTCTTCGCCCTGGAAATGGGCGGACACCTGGCCAATCTCCACATGTTCATCCCGGGCCAGATGTCGAACTGGATCCAGTTCGCTTTGGCGACCCCCGTGGTTCTCTGGTGCGGCTGGCCCTTCTTCGAGCGCGGCTGGACATCGCTGCGCACCCGGCGGCTGAATATGTTCACCCTGATCGCCATGGGGGTCGGCGTGGCATGGCTTTACAGCGTCGTGGCCGTCGTCGCGCCAACCCTGTTCCCGCCCGCCTTCCTGAAGGCCGACGGAAGCGCGCCGGTGTATTTCGAGGCGGCGGCGGTCATCACCGTGCTGGTCCTCGTCGGGCAGATTCTGGAACTGCGCGCCCGCGAACAGACGTCGGGCGCGATCCGAGCCCTGCTGGACCTCACGCCCAAGACCGCGCGCCGAATCCGGGCGGACGGCGTCGATGAAGATGTCTCGCTTGACCAGATCGCCGTCGGCGACCGCCTGCGGGTAAGGCCCGGAGAGAAGATCCCGGTCGATGGCGAACTCCTGGAGGGTCGGGTCGCTGTCGACGAATCCATGGTGACCGGCGAGTCCATGCCGGTGACCAAGGATGTCGGCGACCGCGTCGTGGCCGGCGCGCTCAACAAGACCGGATCCTTCATCATGCGCGCCGACAAGGTGGGCGCCGACACCCTGCTGTCGCAGATCGTCCAGATGGTGGCCCAGGCCCAGCGCAGTCGCGCCCCGATCCAGCGGCTGGCCGATACGGTCTCCGGATGGTTCGTTCCCACGGTGATCGCGATCGCCCTGCTCGCCGCCGTCGTCTGGGGCCTGGTCGGTCCCGAGCCCCGTTTGTCCTACGCCCTGGTCGCCGCCGTTTCGGTGCTCATCATCGCCTGTCCCTGTGCGTTGGGTCTGGCGACGCCGATCTCGATCATGGTCGGGGTGGGACGTGGCGCCCACGCCGGCGTCCTGATCAAAAACGCCGAGGCGCTCGAACGCTTCGAGAAGGTCGACACTCTCGTTCTGGACAAGACCGGCACCCTGACGGAGGGCCGTCCGTCGGTAACGGCGATCCTGCCCGCCCTCGGCTTCGTTGAAGCCGACATCTTGCGTCTTTCGGCCAGCCTCGAGCGGGGCAGCGAACATCCGTTGGCCGACGCGATTGTCCGGGCAGCCAAGGACCGGGACATCCCCCTTACCGAGGCCGTGGACTTCGACAGCCCGGTCGGTCGCGGCGTTCGCGGGACGATTGAGGGCCGCCAGGTCGCCCTGGGCAACACCCGTTTTCTCGGCGAGCTTTCGATCGACGTCTCCGCGCTGGAGCCGAAGGCGGAGGCCCTTCGCCACGACGGCGCCACCGCCATATTCGTGGCGATCGACGGAAAGGCGGCCGGGGTCATCGGCATCGCCGATCCCATCAAGGCCACCACGCCGGCTGCGATCCTCGCGCTGAAAGCGGCCGGTCTGCGGCTGGTGATGATGACCGGGGACAACCGGACGACGGCCGAAGCGGTCGCGCGTCGCCTCGGCATCGACGAAGTCCAGGCGGAGGTTCTGCCGCAGGACAAGGCGTCTGTCGTTCAACAGCTTCGTTCGCAGGGTCGGATCGTCGCCATGGCGGGGGATGGCGTCAACGATGCCCCTGCCCTCGCCGCAGCCGATGTCGGCGTCGCCATGGGGGCGGGTTCGGACGTCGCCATCGAGAGCGCCGGCGTCACGCTGCTGGGCGGTGATCTGCAAGGCATCGTGCGCGCACGGCATCTGTCCCGTGCGGTGATGGGCAACATCCGCCAGAACCTCGTTTTCGCCTTCGGCTACAACGCCCTTGGCATCCCCGTGGCGGCTGGCCTGCTTTATCCCGTCTTCGGCTGGCTTCTCTCGCCTGCCCTTGCGGCGCTCGCAATGGCGCTCTCCTCGGTCAGCGTCATCGGCAATGCGCTGAGACTGCGCGCGGTGAGGCTTTAGCCAAGATAGGCAATCAACAGTCCGCCCACCCACCTAAGGGAGGAACCGGCTGTGACGGGCCGGATTGATTTAGACGCTGACCGCAGTCTCCAAGCATTCGCAGCGGCAGGCGATGACGAACTGAAATTTCTGAAGAGGATACGGACGATGTCTCATCAACAGATGGACCACGGCGGTCAAGGCAACGCTCGTGGACTTGGCCCTTACCGAAGCCTGTACCTGGAGTTGGCGCTCGACTTCGTCATCATGTACCTGGTCATGTACACGATGATCGCCACGCTCGGTCACTTCTATCTCAACCTGAACAACGTCTACATGACCCTGATGATGGTCGCGCCGATGGCGGTCCTCATGCTCGTCTTCATGCGGTCCATGTACCCGTCGCGCAAAACAAACCTGGCCATTGGCGCGGTCGCGGCCGTGATCTTCGTCGGCAGCTTCATCGGCATGCGCACCCAGGCGTTCGTTGGCGACGACGAATTCCTGCGATCGATGATCCCGCACCATTCCGGGGCCGTGTTGATGTGCGAGCAAGCCTCCCTGACAGATCCGGAGATCATCGCTTTGTGCGACGGCATCGTGCGTGGTCAACAGGCGGAGATCGCCCAGATGCAGGCGCTCCTCGAGAAGCGTCGCCGCTGACCCCGGCGTGCGGGGGAAGGCCTCAGCCGCCGCCCGCTTCCTCTTCATGAGGGACGCGGTCGTGTGGCGCGTAGAGAAGCAGAAGGCCGGGACCGGCCAAACGTCTGGAGACTGAGTATGCGTTACTTCCACCCCGCGCCCTTCATCGCCGTCGCGGCGGTCGTGGCCTTCGCCGCCGGACCGGCGGCGGCCCACGCTCGCCTGGTCAGCGCCACCCCGGCGCCCGACTCCACCGTGGCCGCGACCCGGACGCTGACCCTGACCTTCAGCGAACGCAGCGTTCCCGCCTTTTCCGGCTTCGACGTCGTCAATGCGGCGGGGGAGAAGATCGCGATCCGCACCTCGGTGGCCGAGGACGGCAGGACCCTCACGGGCGCGCTGGCTCGCCCGCTGGCCGCCGGCGCCTACCGTGTCGACTGGCGTATCGCGTCGAGCGACGGCCACCGCATGACGGGATCCTACGCCTTCACGGTGCGCTGACGCCGTGCTGGAAGTCGCGGTCATCGCGCTTCGCTGGCTTCAATACGGCGGCGGCGTCGTCCTTCTCGGCGCGCCGCTGTTCCTTCTCTACAGCTTCAAAGACGCCGACGCGCCGAACCTGGAATGGTCGCGACCGACATTGCGCCTCGCCGCGATCATCGTCGCGCTCGGCTCGCTCGCCGCCCTGGTGGCACAGACGGCCGTCATGGCGGGGTCGCTGGGCGAAGCCGTCAAACCCGCGTCCCTGTCCTTCATGGTCACCGGCACGGCCCTGGGCATGGCGATGGTCGTGCGGGCCGCCGCCGCCTTGCTTGGGCTCGTCGCCTTGGTCGCCCTGAAACCCGGTCGCGCGCTCTGGAGCGTGACGGCCGCCTTGGGTCTGATGGTGGCCGCCAGCTTCGCGTGGACGGGTCACGGCGCGGCCACCGAGGGCCCTGGCGGGCCCCTCCATCTTGTCGCCAACATCATTCACGCGGTGGCAGCGGCCTTGTGGCTGGGCGCCCTGGCGGCGTTGACGGCCCTGCTTCTGCGCCGAGCCGGTCCGGACGACCTTGCAATCCATCGCGCCCTGCATGGCTTCGCCGGCCTTGGAACGCTCGCGGTCCTGTTGCTGGTGCTGACCGGTCTCGTGAACAGCTGGTTCCTGATCGGTCCCGAGCGCGTGGCGTCGATCGCGGGCAACCTCTACGGCCAGCTTCTGGTCGCCAAGCTCGTCCTCTTCGGTTTGATGCTTGCGCTGGCGGCGAGCAACCGGTTCCGGCTGACGCCGACACTGGGCTCTGCGCTGGAGACGGGCCAACCCTCCGTCGCCGCCATGAGCGCGCTCCGGCGCAGCCTGTTGATCGAAACGGGTCTGGGACTCGCCCTGATCGGCGTCGTGGCGGTCATGGGAACCCTGCCGCCCCCGGCGTCTCTGTAGGCTCGATTGCAATGATCAAAATGAGATCGTCGCTCCGCCGACCGTTGAAGTATGATCAGACAATGCCGTTCCTGCGTCATGACCTCGTCCGACTGACGACCGCGCTGCTCGCGGCGTTTGCCATGCTGTTCGTGTCCACCGCTTCGATCGCCTGCGAAGCTCCGGTCGATCCGGATATGGCGTCCATGTCGATGAGCGGCGACGGCGTCCCGTGCGAGCCGAAGACCGTCAGGATCTCATGCCATAAGGCGTGTCTGGCCATCTGCCAGGGCCTTGTCCCCCAGGGCGGTGAATCCACCCCCGCACGGGTCTATGCGTCTGTCCTCTATCCATCCCTTGATGCGCGGCATGCCGATTTCACCGTGGAGGCGGACGACCCGCCCCCACGACGCTGATCCTGTTGAAGATGACCGAACTCATTCAATCAAACAGAGATCAAAACCATGAAACGCACTCTCACCCTCGCAGCCCTGGTGCTGCTGGCTTCCGGTTCAGCCGCCTTCGCGGCCGCGCCGGACGCCGTGGCGCAGGCCGTATGCGCTTGCTGCGACGCTATCGCAGCCTGCGCGGAAGCCTGCACCTGCTGCTGATCGTATGATCGGGGACGCCCGCCCGCGAGGGCGGGCGTCTTCTCGATGTTCCTCACCGACGTCGCAGGGCCGGCGACCCGCTGGCGCGGGCCTGAGCGTCAGCCGGGCGCGCGCGACGACCAGTGAATGTGGTGGATGCGCCAGCCGTCGGCATGGCGTTTGAGGACCATGGTTTCGGTCGTCAGGCGGTCCACGGCACGGCCGTTGAATTGGCCCGTCGTGCGGCCTTCGCTGGCGATCCAGGCGATGTCCCCATCGGCCCATCCCGATCTGCGCGTCACCGTCGCTTCAGAGGCGGCGGCGAAGGCGGCGTCCGAGCCCAGGTGATGGGACGCATACTCGTCGCGCGATCGCTCCGCGCCACCCTCCTCGAAGATCATCACATCCGGTGCCATCAGGGCCAGGGCGACGGCCGTGTCGCCGGCCTTGAGAGCGACGTGAAAGGCATCGACGGCCGCCGCCGCGTCCGCATCTTCCGCGGCGACCGAGCCGGCGGCCCGGGCATGCCCGTGGGCGTGGTCCTGGGCGAAGGCGGGTGTCGCCGAAAGCACGGCGAGCGACAGGACGAGTTCGAGAGAGGTGCGGGACATGGCGAACTCCGGTTTGTGGGTGATCTGAACGGACTGAGCGCGATCGGCGTCAGGCCCGCGGGTTGTGGCGGGCGAACACGCGGGTCGCGCCCGAGCGAAGCACCAGCAGGGTGTCGTAGGGCTCCTTGTGCCCCTGCGGCGTCTCCATGCCGGGCGAACCGAGCGGCATGCCCGGGACCGCGACACCCACCGCCGCCGGTCTCTCGGCCAGCAGTCGGATGACGTCCGGGGCCGGCACATGACCCTCGACCAGATAACCATCGATCAGACCGGTATGACAGGAAGCGAGCGCGTCCGGCATGCCGCGGCTGCTCCGGACCGATTCAAGGCTCGGAAGGACGGTGATGGTTGTGGTGAAGCCCGCCTCGCACATGTGCGCGATCCAAGCATCGCAGCAGGCGCAGGTCGGCGTCTTGAAGACCGTGAGGCTTCTTGACGGCCGCGTCTGGGCGCAGGCGGTTCCGCTGATGCCGATGAAGGCGGCCGCGCCGAGCAGCAGGCGGCGGTTCAGGCTGGCGGGGTTCAAAAGGGTTCTCCCTGATCGCTGTGTACGGATCGTCTGGCTTCGACGGGGTCGGCGCCCTGCGGCGCCGTTCGTTTGCGTAGCCACCGTCGGCCGGGCTGCTCGACGAAGACATGGATGGCCGCCGCGGCGGCGAGCGTCAACACAAGCATGGCGGCCAGTTCGACCAGGCCCATTCGATAGTCCGCACCCCAGCCGGCGAACGCCTGCGCCGCATTGCGCCACACCATCAGGATGGGGATGTGGACGAGATAAAGGGCGAACGAGGCTTCGCCGGCGAACAGAAGCACGGGGTGAGACAGGATGGTCCGGACCGGAGCCTTGGCTAACAGGGCGAGCGACAGGATAAAGGGACCGGCCGCCGCCACGATGACCCGGTCGTCGGCGCCGATCTGCATGAGCGCCAGCGGCAAGGTCGTGGCGACCAGGGCGCCCATGAGGGACATTCGCGGCGAAGGCGTCCAGCGCTGACCGAGATAGTAGAGGCCAATGCCGTAGAGGAATTCGGGAATGATGCGCAGGATCCCGAGGCTGTCCTCAGCCCGAGGCAACATCCGGCCGAACCAGGCGCGGTAGAAGGCGTCAAGGGCAACGAACAACAGCATGGCGAGGGCGATCAGGACCCACGGCCTGGCCCGCAGCCGGAGCGCGAGGGCGGCATAGGCGGGGAAGGCCAGATAGGCGAACCACTCCGCCGACAGCGACCAGGCCGGTCCGTTCCAGAGCGCCATGCTCTCTCGCGGGAACCACGCCTGGACGAGCAGAAGGGTGCCCGCGAAGTCGACGGGATTGAACCGGCCAGGCTCCAGCCCGACACCGAACACAGGCGCGATCAGCACCAGCCCAAGCATGGCCAGGAGGATGAACAGGTGAGCCGGATATATCCGGGCGAGGCGCGCCGCCAGGAATCGACCGTAGTTCGGGGCCCGGTCTCCCTGCAGGTAGACGTGGGTCAGGATGAAGCCCGACAGGATGAAGAAGACATCCACGCCCAGGCGCGCGCGGTTCAGCAAGCCCGCGCTCTCCGCCGGGAGCGTCCAGTAGAGCTGGAAGTGAAACAGCACGACGCCGAGGGCGAGAAAGAACCTCACGCCCGTGAGTTGATCGAGCACGTCGGGGAATGGAACCCGCGTGGGCCCTGATCTGTCGCTCACGTCTTTTCCCCGGACGACAGGGCGCGTCCCGGTCGTTCTCTGGTATCTACGCGGGCGACGGCTCGTCCCCTCGTGAGGGGACCGGAAGGCTGGCGCGTATGGCAGATGGGGCGTGACGCAGGTGCGCAATGACTGACGACATGAATGAACTGATCGCAGCGGTCGGGCCGGGCGACGCCGGCCGGCTGGTCGGCATGGAAGACGCGGTCTGGGTGCGGATCGGCGAACGCAGGGAGCGCGCCCGCATGGGTCAGGTCCGGGTCGCCGCCGTTGCGCTCGCTCTGGTGATCGGCGTCGCGAACGGAGGGCTGATGCTCATGGCTCCACGGCCGGAGCCGTCCGAGATGCGGATTTTCACCGTCTCGGCGGGCTTGTCGCCTCTCTCCGGCCTGG
Source organism: Brevundimonas sp. (assembly GCF_041911375.1). Taxonomy (GTDB): domain Bacteria; phylum Pseudomonadota; class Alphaproteobacteria; order Caulobacterales; family Caulobacteraceae; genus Brevundimonas. The sequence goes on from NZ_JAYRPA010000001.1 coordinate 60,470, forward strand.
ACGTTCGGGGATGAGAGCCTCCTGGAAGTCGATCGTCATCACGGCCATCCTGGCCGCGCTGGCCAGCGGCGCGGCGACCTGGGCGAGCGCGACCTGGGTCATGCGGGAGCGGCAGCCGCCAAGCCTGCACAGCGTCGTCCATGAGAAACTCGACCTGAGCCCTGAGCAGGATCGACGGCTCGACGTGGTCGAAGCCCGGTTCGCCGCTCTGCGGCCGGCGCTCGAAGCGGAAGTGCGCGCGGCCAATCGCGAACTGGCGGCCGCCATCGCCGCCAGTGACGGCGACACGCCCCAGGTCCAGGCCGCGGTCGATCATTTCCACGCCGCCATGGGCGATCTGCAGAAGGCGACAATCACCCATGTGTTCGAGATGCGATCCGTCCTGACCCCGGCGCAGGCCGAGGTGTTCGACGCCGCGGTCGTCGAGGCCCTGCACGACGACGCCGGCTAAGCGGCGCGCGTGTGTGCTGAGCAGAGCATCGAGGCCCGTGCGGCGACCGGAGACCGGGCCGCCTTCACCGCCTTGATGGCCGCCACAAAGGCCGATCTCTACCGGTTCGTGCGCCGCTATGTCGGCGACGAGTCCGAAGCGCATGACGTGCTTCAGGAAAGCTATGCGTCCGCCTGGCTCGCCCTGCGGCGGTATGATCCGGCGCGGCCGTTCGACGTCTGGCTTCGCTCCATCGCCCTCAACAAATGTCGAGACTGGGGCCGGCGGCGCGCGGTCCGCCGGGTTGTGCGCGGCGTCATGGGCCTGGAGGCGCCCGAGGCGGCGGCGGTGGGCGACGATGCGCCGTCACCCGAGACACGGCTGGACGATCAGCGCAGGGCCGAAGCTCTGCAACGCGCCTTGCGGGACCTTCCCGACGCCCTGAAGGGGCCGCTTCTGCTCGCCACGCTCGAGGGACGGTCTCACGCCGAGATCGCCTCGATCCTCGGTATTACGCCCAAGGCGGTCGAGACCCGCGTCGCCCGCGCCCGCAAGACCTTGACGGCGGCTTTGGCCCAAGCTTCCGGCGGAAACGCTTGACCTTGCCCTGATGGGAATATGCACAAGCTGCAATCCCGACGTCTGCGGCATCCTGACGCGAGGGATACGCCGCCCGGCCGCGTATCTGAACGAACGGCTGAATAGCCCGACCAAGGAATTTCTCGCCTATGTCCACGCCCCGCCTCGATCGCCGAACGCTTCTCCGTGGCGCAGCCGCCGGCGGCGGGCTGCTGGGCCTGCAGGGTCTGCTCCCCGCCTGGGCGCAAACCGGATCGGCGGGACTGCGGGCGGATCTTCCGACGCTGACGGGACCGAACATCGACCTGACCGTCGGACACACGCCCTTCACCGTGGGCGGCCGCACCGGCCATGCGGTGACCATCAACGGCGTTCTGCCGGCGCCGCTGCTACGCCTTAGAGAAGGCCAGAACGTCCGGCTAGCGGTGACCAATACGCTGGACGAGGACACCTCAATCCACTGGCACGGCCTGCTCGTCCCGTTCCAGATGGATGGTGTTCCTGGCATCAGCTTCCCCGGCATCAAGGCCCGTGAGACCTTCGTCTACGAGTTCCCGATCAAGCAGTCGGGCACCTTCTGGTATCACAGTCACTCTGGCCTACAGGAGGCGATGGGTCACTACGGCCCAATCGTGATCGACCCGGCGGGCGCCGATCCGGTCGCCTACGACCGCGAGCATGTGCTGGTCCTGTCGGACTGGAGTTTCATGCATCCGCACGAAATCCTGGCCAAGCTGAAGAAGAGCCCGGGTTACTTCAACCAGCAGCGCACCACGCTGGCGGGGCTCATGGACGGCAGCGACCGCATGAGCCTGGAGGAACGGCGCATGTGGGGCCAGATGCGGATGGACCCGCGCGACATCCTCGACGTCAGCGGGTCGACCTACACCTATCTGATCAACGGCCATGGACCGCAGGAGAACTGGACCGGCCTGTTCCGGCCCGGCGAGCGGGTGCGGCTGCGCATCATCAACGCGTCGGCCATGTCCATCTTCAACGTTCGCATCCCGGGCTTGCCGATGACCGTGGTGCAGGCCGACGGCGAGAACGTGCGCCCGGTCGAGACGGACGAGTTCCAGATTTCGGTCGCCGAGACCTACGACGTCATCGTCCAGCCGACCGAGGACCGCGCCTACACCATCGTCTCCGAAGCCATCGACCGGTCCGGCATGGGCCGGGCGACCCTGGCGCCGCGCCTGGGCATGACCGCCGAGGTCCCTCCCCTGCGAGAGGTCCCGAACCTCACCATGCGCGACATGGGCATGGGCGGAATGGATCACGGCGCGATGGCCGACATGTCCGGTATGGATCATGGCGCGATGGCCGGCATGGACCACGCGGCTCCGGCCCAGAACGCGCCCGCGGCCGGCGAGATGGCCGGGATGTCCATGTCGGGCATGAACATGCGCGATCCCGAGAACGCTCCGCCCGACATGGCGGTGGGCGTCGGCGTCGATGCGATCGCCATGGATCCCGCCAACCGTCTGGGTGAGCGTCCGATCGGTCTCACTACAGTCGATCATCGCGTCCTCGTCTACACCGACCTGGTGTCGCTCCAGCCGAACAAGGACCCGCGCCCCCCGTCTCGGACGATGGAGATCCACCTGACAGGCAACATGGAGCGGTTCATGTGGGGCTTCGACGGCCGAAAGTTCAGCGAACTGGTCGAACCGATCCGCTTCGAGCGCAACGAGCGGGTGCGGGTGACCCTGGTCAACGACACCATGATGGCCCACCCGATCCATCTGCATGGTCATTTCTTTGAACTGGTGACCGGCGGACCCACCGGTCACCAGCCCCTCAAGCATACGGTCAACGTCGCGCCCGGCGGCAAGGTGACCTTCGATCTGACCGCCGACGCGCCCGGCGACTGGGCCTTCCACTGCCACATGCTGATGCACATGCACGCCGGCATGTTCAATGTTGTGACGGTGCGGCCCATGGACGGAGCCGCGTCATGAGCCGCCTCGCCGTCGCCCTCGCCCCGCTGGTGCTCGCCGTCAGCGCCTTCAGCGCCCAGGCCCAGGACACTCACACGGGCCACACTATGCCGGCGACCGCGGCGCCGGCCCGACCGGCGCAGGATCCGCACGCCGGTCACGTCATGCCGCCCGCGCAGACGCCGCCCGCCGCGGATCCGCATGCAGGCCACCGGATGCCGGCGCAGCCCGCGCCCGTAGACCCGCAGGCGGGACACCAGATGCCGGCGGCGACGCCCGGCCAGGCTGATCCACACGCGGGCCACGACATGTCGGCCATGTCACCCGCGCAGACCGACCCTCACGCCGGGCATGACATGTCGACCATGAGCATGGGGCCGCCCAATGTGGCGACCAGCGCCGACAACCCCGGCCGTCCTCCGGAGGACCCGCTCCCGCCCGCCGCCCTGGCCGGCCCTGTCCACGCTGCCGATCTCGTCTTCGGCGCCGAGGCCATGGCCGCCTCTCGCCGGACCCTGATTCACGAAAACGGCGACGTCCGCACCACGGCCGTCATTCTCGATCGCCTCGAAGCCGGCTTCGGCGACGGCGGCGAGACCTACCTCTGGGACGTCCAGGGCTGGACGGGCGGCGACATCAACCGCTTCTGGTGGAAATCCGAGGGCGAAGGCGATTTCAACGGCGCGCTCGAGGACGCCGAAGTCCAGGCTCTCTACAGCCGCGCCGTGACGCCCTTCTGGGACCTCCAGGCCGGCGTGCGACAGGACTTCCGGCCCGACGGCGAAGATACGACGCATCTGGTCCTCGGCCTGCAGGGCCTGGCGCCCCATTGGTGGGAAGTCGACGCCGCCGCCTTCCTGTCGACCGACGGCGACCTGACCGCCCGCGTCGAGGCCGAATACGACCTGCGCATCACCCAGCGCCTGATCCTTCAGCCCCGCCTCGAAATCGACGCTTCGGCCAGCGACATTCCGGAACTGGAGATTGGCTCGGGCGTGTCCTCGGTCGAGGCGGGCCTGCGACTGCGCTACGAGTTCCGCAAGGAGTTCGCCCCCTATGTCGGCGTCGAGTGGAGCCGCGCGCTCGGAGACACAGCCGGCTACATCGAAGCCCGCGGCGGCGAGGCCGAGGACATCCGGTTCATCGTCGGCCTCAAGGCCTGGTTCTAACCGAAGGAGACCACCCCTTGATCCGCATTCTCACCCTCACGGCGGCCCTGGCTTTCGCCGGCGCCGCCTCCGCCCAGGATCCGCACGCCGGCCACAGCATGCCGGCGCAGGCCGCCGCGACCCAGTCGGGAGTCACGACGGCTCCCGCGAACGGGGCGATGACCCAGGGCTCGCCGGAACGCTTCAGCGTCACCTTCCCGCATACGATGGTCCTCAAGACGGTCACGCTCACCGCCGAAGGTCAGGCCCCGGTCGAAGTGAGTGTCCCCGCAGCGCCCGCCGCCGCGACCGTCGGCGTGGCTCTTCCGCGTCTGGCCCCAGGAACCTACACTGCCGCCTGGACCGCCGAGGGCCCGGACGGCCACAAGATGTCCGGCTCGGTCAGCTTTATGGTTCACTAGGAGAACGACGATGAAAGTTTCCAACCTGCTGGCCGCCGCCGGCGCGATCCTAACCCTGAGCGCCGGCGCGGCCCTCGCCGCCGAAGGTTGCGAGTGCTGCAAGGACATGGCCGCGGACGCCGCCATGAGCTGCTGCGACGAGATGAAGACCGAGCCCGCCCCGCCCGAGCCGACGCCGCCCGCCCCGGCGCCGTCGGATACGCCCGCGCCTCAGGGCCACGCCGACCACAACTGATCGTCGCATCGATGGTTTCCGGCGGTTTCCCGTGGGGGAGCCGCCGGACGCCTCAGTTCTGGATAAGGCGGATCAAGTTTCCGTCCGGGTCGATGAGCGCGCCGATCCGCAGTCCCGACTCCTCAAGCTTCGGCGCGTGCAGGCGAGGGTGGCCCCAGCAGGTTTTCGGCAATCCTGAAACGACGCACTCTGCGTAAAACCCGTCCAGGTCGTCCAGCCGCAGGCAGCAGCTGAAGTTGCTGGTCAGCGGATCCACGTCCGGATGCGGGAAGAACTCCAGCGTCAAACCGCCCCTTTTCAGGATCATCCAGCCTTTGTCGCGCCAGTCCTGTTCGAAGCCCAGTCGAGTGTAGAACTGGGACGTAACTTCGAAATCCCGCGACGGTAGGTTGGGCGTGGCGTGGTCGGTCACGGCGAACTCCGGGAATGCAGCAATGCCGCCGTAGCCTAGCTGCAACACCCCTTGCCATCTACCTGGATCGGCGGACACGGCACGTCGGCATAGGAGCAGAACACGCAGCAGTCGCCGGGTAGGGGCTTCAGCTTCACGCCGCAGCCGAGACAATCGTAAAACCAGATGCAGGCGTCGGTGGGCATGGTCTCCGTCGCGACATGACCGCAATCCGGGCAGGTCAGCGTCGAGTCTAGAACGATGGCCCGGGTCATCGCATGGCCGCCAGTCGCGTCATGGCCCACGGCTCGATGTACGGCTGCCAGGCCATGGACAGGACGATCAGCAGACTGGCGATCACCAGCAGCCAGAAGGCGAGCCGCGAAGGGTGGCGGCAGGCCCCGTCTTTCCGACACATCCGCAGGCGACGCCAATGCAGCAGCCAGCCCGCGGCCAGGATGACGGCGGCCAGAAGCGTCAGCCAGTTCCGCGCACCCGCGATGACCGCGGCGCCGGCGAAGGATACGCCCGCCACGGACAGAGCCAGAGGCAACACACAGCACGCGGCCCAGGCGAACACCGAGGCGACACCGCCGAGGGCGGCCGAGGCGCTGACGGCGACCTCGGGCATGCGGGGCCGGTCGTAATCGATGGCCATGGGACCTCCCGTTCGATTTCTGCTACAGGCTACAACCCGTAGCCGCTACGGGATCAAGAGCCATGTCCGCACGAAGTTTGACGATCGGGCGCCTCGCTGACAGCGCCGGGGTGAACCTGGAAACGGTGCGCTACTACGAACGTATCGGGCTGATGCCCGCGCCGGCCCGGACCGAGGGCGGCCACCGCAGCTATGAGCCGGAACACGCCCAGCGTCTGCGCTTCATCCGCCGGTCGCGCGAACTGGGCTTCGGCATCGACGCCATTCGGCGCCTGATCGCGCTGAGCGAGCCGGGCGTTCAGGCGTGCTGCGAAGTCCGCGACATGGCCCAAGACCACATCGCCAGCGTGGACGCCAAGATCGAGGATCTGCAGAGGCTACGGAAAGTGCTGAGGCAGGCTGTGGCCGACTGCAGTGAAGGCGGACGGGTTAGGTGCCCGGTGATTGATGAGCTGGGCTCGAGCTAGCGTCGAAGATACGACCCTGTGCCGATGACAGCGGTCAGCCTCAGTGCCGTGAAGGCCTGATCGACGCGGCCGCCTCGCGGCAAGCATCTTCGCAACGCCGGCATTCTTCGGCGCAGATACGGCAATGCTCGTGCATCTCGGCGTGCTTCTCGCACTCGATGGCGCAGTCGGCGCAAGCCTCGGCGCAGGTCTCGAGCATGCGCTTGATCAAGGCCTCGTTGCTGCCGGCGCGCCGCACGGCGAGCCCGGCCGTAGCCAGACAGACATCGGCGCAGTCGAGATCGAGCCGGATGCACTGGGTCAGGTCCCTGACCATCTCCTCGGCCAGGCAGGCGTCAGCGCAAATGCGGCATACGGCGGCGCAGCCGTAGCCCGCTTCGATCGCGCGAATGAGGCTGTCGTTCACGCTGCCGCGTACGTCGGGGTGGGTGCTGATCATTGGTTGGATTTGCATCGGAGGCTCCCTCGGGTGATCGGGATCCAACCCCGGCGCCGGGACGATGTTCCGAACGGCGACGCCTCCCGACCTCGTCAAACCCGTACTTCGCCGAGCCGAGATCATGTGGAAATGCGGTGGACCGGACATCAGGGGCCGGCCGGCGACCTCAAGCTCACATGCATTCGACCACGGATCACTGAACCGCTTGCGATTTGGATCTCCGCACTTGCCCGCGAGTTCATCTACAATCGGCGGCGCAACCGAGATTGTGGGGTCGGCGGGCTCCGGAACAGAGAGGCGCTGGTCTTGAGCCAGGGACGTAATGCGTCGGCCCGGGCGCGCCGGGCCGGCCTCGTCCTCGCTGCCCTCGAGGGCCGAAGGCTCGTCTTCGCGAGCGGGCCCGCGCGAAAAGTCAGCCTGTTGGTCGCGCGCGCCGTGTTGCGCCTTATACGGCCGGGCGGAGGCCGTTGCCGCTCACATGCAGTTTTTGGCGCCTTCGGGGCCCCGCAAGCGTCGGCGGGCTAGCTCTCGACGCCACGGTTCGCCGCAGCGGACGCTTCGCCTCCGGCTTCCGCCGGCTCCTCAATCCCGTCGCCCATGACCATTCCACGGGGATCAGCGCTTGCGTGACCGGCCTCGTACGGTCGCGATACGTCAGCGAAGGCATGGTTGCGAGACCCCGGGCGCCTCAGGCGAACGGATTCGCTTGGCCGGGCCGGCCGAGCAGGGGGCTGTGTCCTGCCCGGGCGGGTGCGGGCCTTCTACCAGAGGTTCCGCTGCGATATGGGCGGACTTAGCCGGCGCTCAACGCCTGGGCGACGTCAGGTCAGGGCGCGACAACTGCGCCCGTCGCCAAACCGGCCCGCGCCCGCCATGGTGGGATTTGGACTCCCAAGGAGCGCTCACTTTGGTTCAAACTCGCCCGCGCTTGTCCCGCCGGACCCTCGTGTTCGGCCTGCCCCTGGTCGCCGTGGCCGGCCCGGCCCTCGCCGCGCCCCCGAAACGGATGATCGCCTACAAGACGCCATGGTGCGGCTGCTGCGGCGGCTGGATCGCCCACATGCGCCAGGCGGGCTGGAACGTCGAGGTCGTCGAGCGCGAGGATCTCGCCCCGATCCGGGCCCGGCATGGCATTCCGGACCGCCTCGCCTCGTGCCACACAGCGGTGGTCGGCGCCTACGCCATCGAGGGCCATGTTCCGTCGAGCGATGTCGAGCGGCTGCTCGGCGAACGCCCCGCCGCCCGCGCACTAAGCGCGCCCGGCATGCCGGCGGGCTCGCCGGGCATGGAGGCCGCCGGGCGCGAACCCTATGCGACCGTCCTGATCCTCAACGACGGTTCGACCCGCGTGTTCGGTCGCCACAACGGGGCCTGAGAAGGCGCACCGCCGGCAGTCACGACGGTTGACGACGCGGCGTCCAGCGCAGCAGGCGCATGGCGTTGGCGGTGACCAGGACCGTGGCTCCGGTGTCAGCGAGGATGGCGGGCCACAGGCCCGTCACCCCGATCACGGTGGTGACCAGGAACACCGCCTTCAAGCCCAAGGCGATGGTGATGTTCTGCCGGATATTGCCCATCACTCCGCGGGACAAGGCGATCATGTCGGGAATGTCCCTGACCCGGCCGTGCAGGACGGCGGCGTCCGCCGTCTCCAGGGCCACGTCGGCGCCGCCGCCCATGGCGATGCCGACATCCGCCTGGGCCAGGGCCGGGGCGTCGTTGATGCCGTCCCCAACCTTGGCGACCACCAGACCCTCGGCCTGAAGCGCCTTGACGATCACCAGCTTGTCCTGCGGCAGCAGCTCGGCCCGGGGCTCGAGGCCCAGCGCGGCTGCGACCGCCTCCGCCGTGCGGCGGTTGTCGCCCGTCAGCATGACGGTGCGGATGCCCCGCCCCTTGAGGTCAGCCAGCCCCTGAACCGCGTCGGGCCGCGCCTCGTCGCGCATGGCGAGGAAGCCGGCGACGCCCTCCTCGACGACAAGGACGGAAACCGTCTTGCCCTCGGCGTTCAGAGCGGCGATGGTCGCGTCCTGCGCCGGCGTGATCGGCGCGCGTCGGGCCGCGGCCAGCGGCGAGCCGAGGAAGATGCGTTCGCCGCCGACCTCGCCTTCTACGCCCTCCCCCGCAATGGCCTGGGTGGCCGACGACGGTGGCGCCGTGATCTTATCCGCCTCGGCTCGGGCGAGGATGGCGAGGGCGAGCGGATGGCTCGATCCCGTTTCCAGCGCGGCCGCCAGCGTCAGCAGGAGGGAGGCGTCCCGCGTTCCGGCGACGACGTCGGTGACGACGGGCTTGCCGGCGGTCAGGGTCCCCGTCTTGTCGAAGGCGATCGCCGTGATCTTGCCCAGCGTTTCCAGCACGGCCCCGCCCTTCATGAGCAGGCCGCGCCGGGCGCCCGCCGACAGGCCGGCGGCGATGGCGGCCGGGGTGGAGATGACGAGGGCGCAGGGGCAGCCGATCAGCAGCACGGCGAGACCCTTGTAGATCCATTCGCTCCACGTCCCGCCGAACAGCAGCGGCGGCGTGACCGCGACGAGGGCGGCGAACACGAGCACGCCCGGCGAGTAGATTTTCGAGAAGCGGTCGATGAAGCGTTCGGTCGGCGATTTCGATTCCTGCGCCTCCTCGACGAGACGCACCACCCGGGCGATGGTGTTGTCCGAGGCCGAGGCCGTCACGCGCACCCGCAGGACGCTGCCGCCGTTAATCGTGCCGGCGAACACAGGATCGCCCACGACCTTGCGCTTGGGCACGCTCTCGCCCGTCACCGGGGCCTCGTCGAGGTCTCCCGCGCCCTCGATGATCTCGCCGTCCGCCGGAACGCGGTCTCCGGGCCGGACGAGGATGATCGCGCCCACCGCCACGGTCTCGGCGGCGACCTCCGTGGTCACGCCGTCCACCTCGACGAAGGCGGTCTTGGGCACGAGGGCGGCGAGCCCCTGGATGCTCTTGCGCGCGCGACCAGCCGCCACCCCTTCGAGCATCTCGCCGACGAGGAACAGCAAAACGACGGCGGCGGCCTCTTCCGCGGCTCCGATGAAGACGGCGCCGACGGCGGCGATGGTCATCAGCATTTCGATGGAGAAGGGCGTGCCGTGGCGCGCCGCCGAAAAAGCGCGCGACGCGATCGGAATGAGCCCCACGGCCAGGGCGGCGAGGAAGGCGTATCGTTCCAGGGAGGGGAACAGCGTGCCCAGTCCATAGGCGGACAACAGCGCCAGGCCGCAGAGCGCGGTGAGGCGGGCCTTGCCGGTCCACCACCACGGGGCGCCCCCGGCCCGGGCGGCCGCCGGAGGTGGGCCCGCCGCCGCAGCGACGGCTCCAGACGTCGGCGCGGCCGCTTCTCCGCTGTAGCCGAGGTTGCGCAGTTGCTGCAGGACCGCCTCGTCGGCGAGGTCTCCGCCATGCCGGATCTTGAGCACGCCGGTCTGCACCGCCACCGAGACGTCCTCGACGCCCGGCAGCCTGCGGATCGCCGTGTCGATCTTGCGGCCGCAGCTGGCGCAATCCATCCCGGTGACCCGGTATCGGCTTTCGAGGGTTTGCGCCGTCATGTCTGTTCCTTGTGATCTCTACAGGGCAAGGCTACCTCCTCCAGCGACTGTAGATGCAAGCTAAAAAATGAGCGCGCCGTTCGGTCGGAGTGAAGGGCGCCGTCCGACGAACCCTGGAGGCGGGCCCAGCCCCTTGATGACCTCGCCTTGTCCGCACGACCGGGAGACCGCGCCGCCGACGGCCGCACAGGTGGAACGCGCCCTGGACGCAGCCGCCGCCAGCGTGGCCGCCGCCGGGGACAGGCTGACGCGCCCCCGGCTCAGGGTGCTGGAGCTCCTGCTACTCGCGGGCGCTCCGGCCAAGGCCTATGATCTCGTGGCGACGTATCACTTGGATGCCCGTGTCGCGAAGCCGGCGACGGTCTATCGGGCGCTGCAGTTCCTCGAGACCCGGGGCCTGGTTCATCGCCTGTCCACGCTCAAGGCCTATGTGGCCTGCGATCCTGAACGCCTCGGTTCGCCAGCGGTTTTTCTTCTGTGCGACTGTTGCGGCTCCTGTCGCCAGATTCCTTCGCCCGGCATGGCGTCGCTGGGCGCGGCCGCGACAGCGGCGGGCTACGAGATCGAACGGATCACGCTCGAAGGCCAGGGTCTGTGTTCGGCCTGCCGCCCGCCGCGCCCGGGCGCGGCCCGGGATCCGGCCCTCCAGACAGAGCCGGAGGCGGCCGCGGGGTCCGGGCTCGCAAGGACTGAGCCGCGCGCCTGATCAAGCCCGCGGCGGGTCGAGGACGGCCTGGCCCGGGCGCCCGGGCGCAGGGAGGCCGGGGCCCGCCCCCAGTTCCACGGCCCGTTCCGTGGCGTCGGCCGGCCTTCGGGTCGACCCCGCCCGTCGGGACGGATTGAGCCAGGTCTGGACGGGACGGTCGAAGCCGTAGCGGAACACCGCCGCCGCCACGAAGGTGCCCGCGAAGCCGATCGACCACAGGGCCCAGCGGATGTTGGACGACAGGGCGTCCTGCCCCAGGGCGTCGAGCAGACCGAACCAGACGATGCGGCTCACCTCATTGGTCAGGAACATCGAGAACGACATCAGGGCGAGGTGTTCGACCAGGCGTGACGGCCGGAGCACCGGCACGGCGCCGGCGGCCCAGATGATCACGGTCATCAGACCCAGGGACAGCAGGCTGAAGGCGCCGAAGGCCTGCAGCCCCACGAGCGCGACGACGGCACCGAGGCAGATCGCCCCGGCCCGGCGCGGCGCGACATAGACCCGCGCGCCGTAGAAGGCCGCCGCGACCCCGAGCAGGAACAGCGGCAGGGCGCGCAGGATGCCGTAACGCATCGGCAGGCGGTAGATCGGATCCCCGAGCCACAGCGTGGCCGCGACGTCGGCGGCGACGACCAGGAGCGTCGCGCCGACCACCACCGCGACCGGCGGCCAACGCCAAACGGCGCGGCAGATCCAGGGCAGCAGCAGGTAGCAGCCGATCAGGGCCGAGAGGGTCCAGGTCGGGGCGTTCCACCCCTGCCCGCCCGGCACGCCGTAAGCCTGGATCAGCAGGACCTGGGCCGGCAGCTGCGACCAGTCGAACCAGCGCGGATTGCTGGGCACGATCCCGGCCAGGGCGGCGCCGCCGACCAGCAACACCAGGACGAGGCTGACCGCCAGGTGGGCCGGAATGACCCGCAGCAGCCGCTGGCGCGCATAGGCGCGCAGCGAGGCCTGCCCGGAGGCGAGTCTGTCGCCGTAGATCCGGGCGAGAACGTAGCCGGAGTCGATGATGAAGAAGTCGGTGAGCAGATAGCCGCGATCGAACACCGGATGCAGCTGCGGCAGCGGGACCGGCGCGGCGTCGCGGAAATGGTAGAGGATGATCAGCGCCCCGACGATGAAACGGAGCGCGTCCAGCCAGCCGCCGCGGGCGATGCGCGGCGGGAGGGGTGTCGTCGGCGCGGCGTCGCTACGGACCATGCGCGCACCCTGGCCCGCGAGCGGGCAAGAAAAGGTTATCAGCGAGGACGGGTCTCTTCGCGGCCCGCCGGGGCCGAAGGCTGGTGAGGGCCAGGGGCGAAGTCGTCGCGGCTCTGGTACAACAGCACCGCGCCGACAACACTCACGGCGAGGAGGCCGGCCGTCATGGCGCGGCGGTGAATCACCCGTCGCCCGCTGAACAGCACCCCTGTTCCCAGCAGAACGGTCGTCGCGGGGAAGCCCACGAAGAGCGGGAGCTGCAACCGGCTGAACAGCACGAAGGCGAAAAGGAAGGCGAAGCCGACGGCGATCAGGACGGTCGCACCGGCGATCCCCGCGTCCAGCAGCGGGCGAGGCTTGCGCGGCGCCCGAACAACCCGCGTGCGCCGCTTGCTATAGGCGCGGGGCTTCCAGCGCGGGCTGCGGCTGACGATGCGTGACGGCTTGCCCATCGGTCCGTCAGCGATCAGTGGGGGCGACGGCGGGCGGGTCCCGGTCGATCGCACTCCGCCGCGCCAGGGCGCCGAAGCCGAAGGCGGCCATGGGGAGACCCAAGGCGATCAGCGTGACCCAACGCCGACGGTTCACAACCGGCCTCCCCTGACGCGAGATCCTGATCGGCTGTGGGTCACCGGTGCAGCGCCCCGGCGTCATCGCAGGCCTCGCCTTCCGTCTGGATGGTGCTGTGGTGAAGCCCGAAACGCGCCTCCAGAAGCTCCGCCACGGCTCGGCGAACCGTCTCCGGTTCGGCGCCGTCGCTGACCACCAGGTGAACCGTGCCGCTCGGCTGGTCGGCGCCGGAAACCCAGATGTGAAGGTCGTGCAGGCTGTCGACGCCGTCGATCGCCTCGATCGCGACGCGCACCTCCGCCAGGACCACGCCGCGCGGCGCGCCCTCCAGCAGGATGTGTATGGTGTCGCGCAGCAGGATCCAGGTGCGCGGCAGAACCCATAGGCCGATGCCGATGGCGACGACGGGATCGACCCAGCGCCAGTCGGTCAGGGTGATGACGATGGCGGCGACGATGACGCCCAGCGAGCCGAGCATGTCGGCCCAGACCTCAAGATAGGCCCCCTTGATGTTGAGGCTCTTGTCCTTGCCCGCCGCCAGGACGCGCATGGCGATCAGGTTCACCCCCAGGCCGATGCCGGCGACGATGAGCATGCCGATCGAGCCGACGGGCTCCGGATCGAAGATCCGCTTGATCCCCTCGTAGAGAACATAGCCGGCGACGAGGAACAGCAGCACCGCATTGAAGGCCGCCGCCAGAATCTCGAAGCGGCGGTAGCCGAAGGTGCGTTTGTCGTCCGCCGCCCGCTGCCCGATCCTGATGGCCAGCAGGGCGATGGCCAGGGCGGCCGCGTCGGTGAACATGTGCGCGGCGTCGGACAGCAGCGCCAGGCTGTTGAAATAGAGGCCGCCGGCGATCTCGGCGACGAGGAAGGTCCCGGTGAGGCCCAGGGCGATCGTCAGCTGGCGCGTATTGGCGCCGGCCGTGTGGTCGTGGGCATGCCCGTCATCGCGGGAATCGGCCGCCACTCAGGCTTCCTCTCCCGCCGTCGTTTCGCTCCGGGCGTCGCGGAGGATGTCGACGCCGCCCTTCACAGCGATCCCGGCCACGATCACGCCCACGACCAGATCCGGCCAGGACTGGTTCAACCACAGCACAAGAACGCCCGCCACCAGGATGCCGCCGTTGGAGGCGAAATCGTTGAAGCTGAAGGTCTCGGCGGCCTTCATGTTCACATCCTCGCTGCGTTGGCGCCGGATCAGTTCCAGGCACACCAGGTTCACGATGGCGGCGACCACCGCCATGCCCATCATCGTCCAGCCTATGGGCTCCGTCCCCATCAGCGTTCGTCTCAGCACGTCCAGCAGGACGCCCGCAGCGAAGATCAGCAGCAGGATTCCGGAGGCCCGGGCGGCGCGGGTCTTCCAGATCAGGGCGCGGCCCACCGCCAGAAAGCTGATGAGGTAGACGGCGGAGTCAGACGCATTGTCCAGGGCATTGGCCAGCAGAGCGCTGGAATCGGCGAGCAAGCCGCCGATCCCGAGCCCTACAAACAGGGCGGCGTTGAGGATCAACACCACCAGCAGGGTGCGGCGCTGGACGCCTTCCGTCTCGTCTCGTTCGCTCATCAATCCTCGATCCCTTCCGCCTTGCGATGCTTCACCGCCTTGGCGGCGAAGGTGGGCAACACCAGCAGTGTCAACGCAGTCGCCGTCAAAAGGCCCCCGATGACCACTGTGGCCAATGGTTTCTGGACCTCGGCCCCGGCCCCGTGGGCGATGGCCATGGGAATAAAGCCGACGATGGCCACCAGGGCGGTGGTCAGCACCGCCCGCAGGCGGCTGGAGGCCCCTTCGATGGCCGCCTCGCGCGGCGCCAGGCCCGCTGTCAACCGCTCCCGGATCGCCTGCATAAGCACCAGCCCATTCAGCGTCGCCACCCCCGAGACAGCGATGAAGCCGACCGCCGCCGAGACCGAGAAGGGCATGCCGCGCAACAGCAGCGCCAGGGCGCCGCCCACCAGAGCGAGCGGGACGCAGGCGAACACCAGACCGGCTTCGGCGAACGACCCGAGGGCCATGAACAGCAGCACGCCGATGAGGATGAAGACGATCGGAACCACGAGGCCTAGGCGCTGCTCCGCGCGCTTGAGATTCTCGAACTGACCGCCCCAGTCGAGGCGGACGCCGGGCGGGAGGTCGATCCGGTCCACCCGTGTTTGCGCATCGGTGACGAAGCCGCCTAGGTCCCTCCCACGGACGTTGGCCTGCACCACCATTCGCCGGCTGCCATTGTCCCGGCTGATCTGGTTCGGGCCCTCGGCGGTTTGGATGCGCGCCACAGAGGACAGGGGCACCACCACGCCGGTCGAGGAGACGATCGGCAACGCCGCGAGGCTGGCCGGATCGTTGCGGGCCGCTTCGGGCAGGCGGACGACGACGTCATAGCGCCTATCGCCCTCGAAGATGCGGCCCGCTTCCGTGCCCCCGACGGCCGTTGAGACCGCCTCCGAGACGTCGGCCGCCGACAGGCCGTAGTTTGCGGCTGCGAAGCGGTCGACGCTGACGGTCAGCGTCGGCAGCCCCGACGCCTGTTCGACCCGAACGTCGGCGGACCCGGGTGTCCCCTCCAGAGCGCGAGCGACCTGGTCGCCCACGCGCTGCAGGGTGTCGAAGTCATCGCCGTAGACGAGTACCGCCAAATCGGTCCGGACGCCGGAGATCAGTTCGTTGAAGCGCAGTTCGATCGGCTGGCTGAACTCGAAATTGTTGCCGATCTGCTGACCCGCCTCCTCCTCGATGCGCTCGATGAGCGCTTCCTTCTCGAGGCCCGGATCCGGCCAGTCGCCGCGATCCTTGAGGATGATTACGCTGTCCGAGATGTTGCGAGGCATGGGGTCGACGGCCGCCTCGGCCGTACCGGTTCGCGAGAACACCGTCTCAACCTCGGGCTGCGCCTTGATGACCCGTTCGAGCGCCATCTGCATGGCGAGCGACTGATCTAGCGACGCGGACGGCACCCTCAGGGCCTGCATGGCGATGTCGCCCTCGTCCAGGGTGGGAATGAACTCCCGACCCAGAGTGGCGAAGGCCAGGCCGCCGATGACCAAGGCGCCCACGGCCGAGATGAGCACGACCCTGGGCCTGTCTACGGCGGCGCGTATCGCCGGCTGGATCCAGCGGCGGGCGAAGCGGAGGACGCGGGTCTCATGCTCCTTCACTTCGCCGTCCGCATCGACGTGAACGCTCTTGGGGTCGCGCACCAGCAGGGCGGTCATGGCCGGCACGAAGGTGAAGGAGAAGATAAAGGCGCCGACCAGGGCGAGCATGACCGTCGCGCCCATGGGGATGAAGGTCTTGCCTTCGACGCCTTCCAACATCAGCAGCGGCGTGAACACCAGCAGGATGATCAGCTGACCGAAGGCGGCCGGCTTCACCATCTGGCGGGCCGCCGCCATGGCGACGTCCAGCCGTTCGTGACGGCTGAGCATTCGGCCCAGCTGGGCGCGGCGCTGGGTCATCATCAGCAGGGTGTTCTCCACCACCACGACCGCGCCGTCGACCATCAGGCCGAAGTCGAGGGCGCCAAGGCTCATCAGGTTTCCGCTGATGCCGAAGCGGTTCATGCCGATGACGGCGAACAGGAAGCTGATCGGGATCATAAGGGCGGTGATGCTCGCCGCCCGCAGGTTCCCCAAGAGCAGGAACAGCACCAGGATCACCAGCAGGGCGCCTTCGGTCAGATTGCGCGCCACCGTGCCGATGGTGGAGTTCACCAGGGCGCTTCGGTCGAGCACGGTCACCGCCTCGATCCCGGGGGGCAGGGTCTCGCGCACCTCCTCGAGGCGCTCTCCGGCGGCCTGGGCCACGGTGCGGCTGTTGCCGCCGGCGATCATCAAGGCCGTGCCGAGCACCGACTCGTGGCCATCGCGGCTCGCGCCGCCCAGCCGCGGAGCTTGCCCGACCTCGACCGTCGCCACATCGGCGACGCGCACCACCAGGCCGCCCCGGTTGACGACCGGGGCCTGGGCAAGATCCTCGACGGTGGAGGCCAGGGCGTCGGTCCGGACGGTCAGCGCCTCGCCGCCGCGCTGGACGTAGCCGGCTCCGGCCTGGGTGTTGGCCCGCTCCAGGGCCGTGACGAGGTCGCCCAGCCCCAGCCCATACGCTGACAGGCGGGCGGCGTCGGGGCGGACGGCGTATTCCTTCACATAGCCGCCGATGGTGTCGACGCCGGCGAGCCCGGGCGTCGTCCGCATCTGCGGCGCGACGATCCAGTCCTGAACAGTGCGCAGGTAGGTGGCGCGCGCCTCGGGCGTGGTCAACCGCTCCCCCTCGGGGGTCAGGTAGACGCCGCCTGGCTGCCAGCCGGGTTGTCCCGGCCGGGCGAGGTTGCGGCTGTTGAACGGCAGATAGTCCACGGTCCACATCAGGACCTCGCCGAGGCCGGTGGTGATCGGCGCCAATGCCGGCTCCACGCCCTCGGGCATGCTTTCGCGCGCCTGGGCGAGGCGTTCGGCCACCTGCTGGCGCGCGAAATAGATGTCCGTCTGGTCGGTGAAGATGACCGTGATCTGGCTGAAGCCGTTGCGGCTCAACGAGCGAGTGCTGGTCAGTCCGGGAATGCCGGCCATGGCCGTCTCGAGCGGATAGGTGACCTGCCGCTCGATCTGTTCCGGCGCGAGCGCCGGGGCGACGGTGGTGATCTGGACCTGCCGGTTGGTGATGTCCGGAACGGCGTCGATCGGCAGCTTGGTCAGTTCGAACAGACCGAGCGCGGCGACCAGCGCGGTCGCCAACACAACGAACCAGCGGAAGCGCACCGAGGCTTCAATGATGGATTTGAACATGCCGCGCCTCAGTCGTCATCGCCGGCCTCGCCCTTGGCGAGTTCGGCTTTCAAGAGAAAGGCGTTGGCGGCGGCGATGCGTTCACCCTCGTCGAGGCCGCGCAGGATCTCCGTGCGCCCTCCCGCCTGACGACCGGCCAGCACCGGGACGGCCCGGAAGCCGCCCTGGACCTGAACGAACACGACCGTCGCGCCTTCGATGGTCTGCACGGCTTCGCTGGGGACCGTCAGGCCGCCGGGGACGGCATCGCCCGTAACGATGGCGCCGGTGACGGCGGATCCCGTCGGCGGCAGCGACACGCCCGACGGCCGGGCGCGAATGATCGTCGCGCCGCTCTCGGCGCCGGCGCCGGGCGCCACGCCGGTGACGACGGCTTCGAATTCCCCGTTGGGCCCGGTCGCCCTCAGGCGCGATCCGGCGCGGACCTGGGCGGCCAGAGCCGGCGGCGCGTTGAAGACCAGTTCAATCCGCGCGGGGTTGGTGACCTCGGCGACGACGCCGCCCTGGGGGACAAAGCCTCCGGGGCCGACCTGCACCGAGGTGACGACGCCCGAAATCGGGCTGGTCACGCTCAGCCGTCCCGAAGCGTTTGGCGATCCGGCCGCCGAAGCCCTGGCGCGGGCGGCGCGCGCCGACGCCTCGGCGCTGAGCGACTGGGCTCGGGAGGTCTCCACCTCCTGCCGGGCCACCACGCCCTGGTCGGCCAGGTTGCGATCGCGCTGATAGGCCTGCCGCGCGGCCTCGGCCTGCGCCGCCGCCGCGTCCGCATCGGCGCGGAAGGTCGCGGCGTCGCCGCTGACCAAGGTGGCGAGGGCCTGACCGCCGCGCACGGACTGCCCGGGCGCGACCAGCACGCGTTCGACCCGGCCGCCCACCGAAGCGGCCACAGCGGCGCGCGCGTCGACCATGGGCTCGACGCGTCCGGCCAGCCGCGTCTCGGATCCGCCGCCGCCGCCGACGCTGACGACGCCGATGCCGGCGGCGCGGATCTGCTCGGCAGTGAGCGGCACGACGCCTGCGGGGGCCTCGGCGCCCTCGCCTTCCGCCTGTCCCTCTTCTTCCGCCTGAGCGGTCTCGCCCTCCGCCGGCGGCGCGTCAGAGCGGTTGAGGGCCAGGAACAGCCCACCGCCTCCGAGCAGGACGACAGCGGCGGCGCCGCCGATGAGCAGCGTTTTGTTGGTTTGCGGCTTGCGCATTATTGGGCCCCTCCAAAGGGCGCGCGGCCTTGCAGGCGCGCGAGATCGATTTCGGCGCGGACGCGCGCCAGGCGGGCGTCGACGGCGGCGTTGCGGGCGGTGATCAGGGCGGCGCGGGTTCCACGCAGCTCCAGTTGAGAGATGCGGCCGGCCTCGAAGCCGATCCGGGACAGGCGATAGGCTTCCTCGGACGAGGTGACGCCGGCGTCGGCCGCCGCGACGCGGCTCACGGAGGCGTTGAGGCGGGCGCCGGCCGCTAGCCGGTCGGCCTCCGCCTCCTGCCGCGCGCCCGTCAGACGGGCGTCCGCAGCGCGGAACTCCGCCTGGGCCGCATCGATATTGCCGCGGTTCCGGTCGAACAGGGGCAGCGGCATGCTGATGCCGAAGGTCAAGGCCGTGGCGTCCTCGGCTTCGTAGCGCCTGACGCCGACGCTGGCGCTGACGTCGGGCCGCGCGCGCACGCGCTCGACGGCGATCCGCCGCTCGGCCGCCTCCCGCTCGGCCTCGGCGACGCGCACCGCCGGCGCCCC
>NZ_JAYRPA010000002.1:0-18682 GCF_041911375.1 Brevundimonas sp.
CGCGGGGCCTGCTGCGGCTGGTCGCCGCGCGGACGCGCGACGTCGAAGCCCTGCGGCCGTTGCGGACCGCCGGAGCCGACGCGGCGCTTGGTCTCGACCACCACCGTCTTGGAACGGCCATGGCTGAAGCTCTGCTTCACGGTGCCGGTCGAAACCGATCCCGCGGCGCGCGGCTTCAGGCTCAGCGGGGCGCGCGGCCCCGTCTGGGACGGCGCGCCGCCCTGATTGCCCTGGCCCGAACCCTGGCCCTGGTTGGTCTTGTCGTTTTCGTCGCTCATCCGGTCGCTTTACTTGGGGCGGAAAAGCCCGCCGTCGTCTCAATGCACATGAACGGCCATGAGCCCGTCTCCGTCCCTGGAGACAGGCCCGCGCCCGCCAAAATCCTCAGTTCGCCCCTGTGGGGAGCGCTCCCGCCGATCCGTCCTCGTCACCGGAAGTCTCCCAGTGAGGGGGGCGAAGCGGCCGAAATCCAGCCAGTCGTTCGACCTCTGTGGTCCAGCGATCGGCCCGTCCGCCCGCAAGCAGGACGGCGTGTATCGCATTTTCCAGCCCAAGGGCCAAACTCAAATCGTCCGCACTGAACGCGCCGCACACCTTGGCGGTCTGGTGGCGGGCCAGGGCGAGGATTTTTCCACGCCCGTCGGCGGCCCCGTCGGCGGCCTCGATGACCCAGGCGGCCTTGCCAGAGCGGAGGCTCGCGGCGGACTTCTCGAAGCCTGAGATAAGCACGCCTTCGCGTCGGGCAAGACCCAGCTGGTCGAGACAGCGCCGGACCAGCAGCCGCTCGACGACATCGGCCAGGTCGGCCGGCGCGGTCAGTTTGGTTTTCGCCGAACGGGTGAAGCCGTTCTTCTTCACGGCCGCCTCGACCGAGGCGCGGCTGGCCTCGACCCACAGGCCGCGCCCGGGCAGTTTCCTGCCCAGGTCGGGAACCACCTGGCCATCGGGCCCGGCGACGAAACGGATCAGACGAGATTCATCCATGACCTGGTGGCTGACCAGGTCACGGCGTTCCCTATCGATCGTTGCGTCGCGCAAGCTCATGGACGGCCAGGTCTCCCATCACGCGTTCGACGGTTCGGAGGAGTCCTCGCCGAGGACCTCCGTGTCGGAGGCGTCGTCCGCGGGGGCGTCGCCGAACACCTGGTCCGGATCGTATTCGCCCTCGGCGTATTCGCCCTCTTCCGCGAACGCTTCCGGCTCGGGCTGGGGCAGTTCCGAAGCGTCGATCCAGCCGGCGGCCACGCGGGCCTGCAGGATCAGCAGCTCGGCGTCCTCCTGGGCCAGGTTGAAGCTCTCCAGCACGCCGGGGACCTTCACGCGCTCGCCGTTGCGGACCTCATAGCCGCCGCGGATCTCGTCGGTGGCCAGGTCGGCCAGGTCGTCGACCGTCTTGACGCCGCCTTCGCCCAGGGCGACGGCGATGGCCAGGGTCACGCCCGGCACGTCCAGCACGGCGTCCTCGACGCCCAATTCGGTGCGCCTGGCGTCCAGCTCGGCGGCCTTCTTGTCCAGGAATTCGCGGGCGCGGGCCTGCAGCTCCTCGGCGGTGTCCTCGTCGAAGCCTTCGATCTCGGCGACCTCATAGGCCTCCACGAAGGCCAGATCCTCGACCGTGGCGAAGCCTTCGGTGACCAGCAGCTGGGCGATGACCTCGTCGACGTCCAGGGCTTCCTGGAACAGGGCGGTGCGCTCGGTGAACTCGCGCTGGCGACGCTCGGAGTCCTGGGCCTCGGTGATGATGTCGATCTGCCAGCCGGTCAGTTGCGAGGCCAGGCGGACGTTCTGGCCGCGACGGCCGATGGCCAGCGACAGCTGCTCGTCGGGCACCACGACTTCCACGCGGCCGGCTTCTTCGTCCAGCACCACCTTGGAGACTTCGGCGGGAGCCAGGGCGTTGACGATGAAGGTCGGCTCGTCCGGGTTCCACTGGATGATGTCGATCTTCTCGCCCTGAAGTTCGGCGACGACCGCCTGAACGCGCGAGCCGCGCATGCCGACGCAGGCGCCGACCGGATCGATGGAGCTGTCGTTCGACAGGACCGCCATCTTGGCGCGCGAGCCCGAGTCGCGGGCGGCGGCGCGGATCTCGATCACGCCGTCATAGACCTCGGGCACTTCCTGGGCGAACAGCTTGGCCATGAAGCCGGGGTGGGCGCGCGACAGCATGACCTGCGGGCCCTTGGCCTCGGGCCGGACGTCGTAGATGTAGGTGCGGATGCGGTCGCCGATGTTGAACACTTCGCGCGGGATGGACTGGTCGCGGCGCATGACGCCCTCGCCCCGGCCCAGATCGACGATGGTGTTGCCGTATTCGACGCGCTTGACCGTGCCGTTGACGATCTCGCCGACGCGATCCTTGAACTCTTCGTACTGGTTGGCGCGCTCGGCCTCGCGGACCTTTCCGGTCACGACCTGGCGGGCCATCTGGGTCTGGACGCGGCCGAACTCGAACGGCGGCAGGGTCTCGACATATTCCTTGCCGACCACCGCCTCGGGATCGCGCTTCAGCGCGTCCTTCAGGCGCACCATGGCGCTGTCGTTGAACTCCTCCAGCTCGTCTTCCGGCTGCCAGTCGTCCTCGACGATGGTGACGTGACGGGTCAGGGCCAGTTCGCCGGTCCTGTGGTCGATCTTGGCGCGGATGTCGTGGTGGGCGCCGTAACGCGACTTGGCGCCCTTCTGGATCGCCTCTTCGATCGCCTCGATGACGATCTCGCGCTCGATGTTCTTCTCGCGGGCGACCGCGTCGGCGATCTGCAGAAGTTCCTGGCGGTTGGCGGAAATACCGGTGACGGCCATCAGGCGTTGTCCTCAGAAGGGGTCTTGGTGTCGGTTGGGGTTTCGCCGGCCTCGCCTTCGGGAAGGCCGTCGTCTTCGGGTTCGCCGCGCGCGGCGCGGATGGCGGCGCCCCGTTTCATCAGGGCGTCGGTCAGGACCAGCTTGGCGTCGCTCAGCCAGTCGAAGGGGATCAGGGCGGTGTCTTCCTCGCCGTCCAGGTCGATCAGGACGTCGCCGTCCTCGAAGCCGGCCAGAACGCCCTTGAACCGCTTGCGCCCCTCGATCATCCGGTCGGTCTCGAGCCGCGCCTCCTCGCCCTCGAACAGCTCGAAGTCGATGGGACGGGTCAGCGGACGGTCGATGCCGGGCGAGGAGACTTCCAGCAGATATTCGCCGGCGATCGGATCGGCGGCGTCGAAGATTTCAGAAATCGCGCGGCTCAGCTTGGCGCACTGCTCGACCGAGATGTCGTGGTCGCTGGGCCGCTCGGCCATGACCTGAAGGCGTTGTCGCCTGGAGCCCGACATCAGCCGCACGCGCACGACCTCAAGGCCGAGGCTTTCGGCCACGGGGTCGATCAGCTCCAGCAGCTGGCGGTCCTGTGCGGTCTTTGCGCGCAAAGAGATCAGTCCAAAACAAAAGCGGCGGTCCATCCGGGCCGCCGCTTGGAACGACGCCGTTGGACGCCGGTCTAACGATGTGAGAGGCGATATAGGCGCTTCACGATCGCTTGTCAGCCCTCTTTGGCGTCGCGCCGGAATTCAAGGAAGATCGGGATCGTGTCGCCCAGCTTCTTTTCCTCGTAGCGGGTGACGACGTGGTCAGCCGGGGGGACGAACCAGTCCTGGTCGGCGGCGCCGATCCGGCTGAGGCCCGGCGTTCGCTCCAGCCGCTCGAGCGCCCATTCGGCGTAGTCCAGCCAGTCGGTGACGAAGCGCAGCGTGCCGCCCGGCTTCAGGATGCGGGCGAAGGCCTGGGCGGTCTCGTCCTGCAGCAGGCGGCGCTTGTTGTGGCGCGCCTTGTGCCAGGGATCGGGAAACAGGATCAGCACCCGGTCGACCGAGGCGTCCGGCAGGGCGTCGACCACGTCGCGGGCGTCGTCGGCGTGAAGACGGACGTTCTTCAGCCCCATCTCGTCCACGTGACGCAGGGCCGAGGCCACGCCGTTCAGGAACGGTTCGCAGCCGATGACCAGGGCGTCCGGACGGCGGGCGGCCTGGGCGGCCATGTGCTCGCCGCCGCCGAAGCCGATCTCCAGCCACGTCTCGGTCGCGCCCGGCATCATCGCCGCCGGGTCCAGCGGGCCCGCCTTGGGGTCGGGGACGGCGATGGCGGGCAGCAGGGTGTCCATCAGCGCGGCCTGGCGCGGCTTGATCGGACGGGCCTTGATGCGGCCGAAGGACCGCAAGGGACGGTCGAGATGCGGGTTTTCGGGTTCGGACACGGGATCAGCACAGGGCGTTCCGCGACGACGCGGGACTGAGAGCGCGCCTGACACAGGGTTTGGTCGCCCGTGTCAACTCAGGGCCGGTTCAGTCGCCGTGCTTGCCCACGCTCTCGAAGGTCGGCTCGGCGGCCTTGTGGACGTACTGTTCGGCGATCAACCAGCTCTTGAATGGGCGCAGCGATCCCAGGCACAGGGCGACCAGCAGCGGCAGGGTGACGATCGCGTGGACCCAGACCGGCGGATGGACGGTGAACTCGAAGACCATCATGAAGACCATGCCGATCAGGCCCGCGCCGGACATGACGAAGAAGGCCGGGCCGTCCGCCGGATCGGCGAAACCATAGTCCAGGCCGCAGACCGGGCAGGACGGGCGCAGCGACAGATAGCCCTTGAACAGCGGACCCTTGCCGCAGCGCGGGCAGCGGCAGGCCAGGCCGGTTTTCAGGGTGCTGAGGCGGGGAAATTCCATCCGGTCATCCTGCGCCCTCGCGCCGAGGATGTCGCTAGGACGAACGGTCCTATCCGTAACTCTCCGGTGAACGGCGGTTAACCGCGATTAAAGGGCTTTCCGCCATGGACTGGACGGACATGTCCGGGGTCCTGGCCAGCAAACGCATACTGAACACGACCGTGGCCGCCGCCGCGGCCGGCGCCGTCGCGTTCGCGCCCCTGGCGCCGCTGGCGCAGGAATCGACGCGCGCCGGCCCGCCCTTCTCGATCGACATCGGCCAGTCCAGCGCCTTCACGCGGCTGGAGTTCGGCGGGGTCATCGGCGTGCGCAGCCAGGTGCGGCGCGACGGCGACCGGGTCGTGGTCCGCATGGGCGTCACGGCGGCGCCCGACGTCTCGCGGCTGAAGGTCGATCCGCCCGAGAGCGTGAAGGCCGTCGAGACGCGCAGCGCGCGCGGCGGAACCGACCTGATCATCACCCTGGCCGAGGGGGCCGAGGCGCGCTCCGGCGTCGCCGACGGCCGCGTCTGGCTGAACCTCTATGCGCCGGGCAAGGCGCCCGAGCCGACGCCGGAGGAGCGGGCCGCGGCCGCCGGGTCGGTCGTGCCGGTGCGCGCCGTGGCCAGCGAGGACAAGACGGTCCTGACCTTCGAGTGGGCCGCGCCGGTCGCCGCCGCGGTCTTCCGGCGGGGCGAGGCCGTCTGGATCGTATTCGACACCGCCGCGCGGATGGACCTGACCGGGGCCCGCGCGCTGGGGCCCGCGCGCGACGCCCGCTGGGCCGCCGGGCCGGACTATACGGTCGTGCGTCTGACCGCGCCCGAGGGGCTGGCCCTGTCTGCCGAAGGCCAGGGCGGGACCTGGACCGTGACCCTGGGGGGACCGCCCGCCGGCGCGCGCGGGGTCGAGATCGACCGGTCCGAGGACGGCGCGCCGGTGCTGACGGCGCGGATGGCCGGGGCGACCCGGACGGTCTGGCTGACGGATCCGCTGGTCGGCGAGCGCTTCGCCGCCGTCACCGCCCTGGCGCCGGGCAAGGGGTTCGCCGAGAAACGCCGCACGGTCGACCTGGTCCTGCTGCCGACCGCGCAGGGGCTGGCGGTCGAGACGCCGACCGACGACCTGCAGATCGAGGCCGCGGGCGACCTGGTCACCCTCAGCCGGCCCAGGGGCCTGACCCTGTCCCCGCCGTCGGCCCTGCTGGAGGCGGCCGACCCGGGGGCCGACGCTCCGCGCAAGGCCGATCATCCCGCCCTGATCCTGAGCGACTGGGCCGCGGTCGGCGAGGCCGGCTTCTCCGACCGCTATCGCCGGCTGCAGGACGCCGCCGGGCTGGAGACCATCGCCGCAGACGGCGACCCGCGCGCGCCCATCGCCGCGCGCCTGGCGCTGGCGCGGTTCCTGGTGGGATCGGGGCTGAATTTCGAGGCCATCGGCCTGCTGAACGCCCTGGTCGCCAAGGCGCCCAACATGCTGGGCGAGCCGGAGGTTCGCGGCCTGCGCGGGGTCGCCCGCATCGGCGTCGGGCGGCTGGAGGAGGCGCAGGCCGATTTCGCCGGCGCGGCCCTGGCGAGGGATCCCGCGACCAAGGCCTGGCAGGGTTATATCGCCGCCGAACAGGGCGACTGGGAGGGGGCGCGGCGCGCCTTCGCGGACGCGGCCTCGGTGATCGACGACTTTCCCAAGGAGTGGCGGGCCCGCTTCGGCGCGGCCCACGCCATGGCGGCGATCGAGACCAACGACCTGCCCGCCGCGCGCCAGCTGCTGGCCTATGTCTTCAGCCAGGACGCCGCGGCGGCGGATCAGCTGACCGCCCGCCTGGTTCAGGCCCGGCTGTTCGATCTGACCGGCGACAAGGACCGGGCGCTGGCGGTCTACAAGGCCGTCGCGCGCGCGCCGCTGGAAGCCGTCGCCACCCCCGCGCGGCTGGGCGCCGTCGGGCTGGAGATGGAAAAGGGCGTGATCACGCCGGATCAGGCCGCCCAGCAGCTGGAGCAGCTGAAATGGCGCTGGCGCGGCGACGGCATCGAGCTGGCGGTCATCCGCAAGCTGTCGAACATCTATCTGCAGCGCGGCCGCTATCGCGAGGCGCTGGACGCGCTGCGCGGCGCCGGCAAGCGCATGGCCCGCGTGCCGGGCGCGACCGAGTTGATGGCGGACCAGTCGAGCGCCTTCCGCGCCCTGTTCCTGGACGGCGCCGCCGACGGCCTGCAGCCGGTTCAGGCGCTGGCCCTGTTCTACGACTTCCGCGAGCTGACCCCGATCGGGGCCGACGGCGACGAGATGGTGCGCCGGCTGGCGCGGCGTCTGGTCGACGTGGACCTGCTGGATCAGGCCGCCGAGCTGCTGAAGCACCAGGTCGACGAACGGCTGGACGGCGTGGCCAAGGCCCAGGTCGCCACCAACCTGGCCACCGTCTATCTGATGGACCGTCAGCCGGAGAAGGCGCTGCAGGCCATCTGGAGCTCGCGCACCACCCTGTTGCCGACGGCCATGAACGCCGAGCGCCGGGCGCTGGAGGCGCGGGCGCTGATGGACCTGGGCCGGTTCGACCATGCGCTGGAGGTGCTGGACCGCGACCAGTCCGACCCCGCGCGCGAGGTGCGGGGCGACATCCTGTGGAAACAGCAGAAGTGGCCCGAGGCGGCCGCGATCTACGAGGCGCGGCTGGGGACCCGGTATCGCGACACGGGCGCGGCGCTGTCGCAGGCCGAGGAAAGCTGGCTGGTGCGGGCCGGGGTCGGCTATTCGCTGGCGGGCGACCGGGCGGCGCTGCAACGGCTGAACAGCCAGTACCGGCCGTTCCTGGACCGGGCGCGGTCGGCCAATGCGATCCGGGTGTCGCTGGACGACAGCCTGTCGGGCGTGGCCGGGGCCGCCGACTTCGCCGCCCTGTCGACCGGCGCCGACACCTTCGTCGGCTGGGTCGAGAAGGCCAAGGCGGACTTCAGAACGGAAACGGGCGGAGATCGCGCCGCGACCCCCGCCCGTTCGTAAGCTTTCTTCGATCCCGAAGACGGGACCACCGAAGCCTTAGCCGTTGACGGCGTCCTTCAGCGGCTTGGAGACGCGGAAGCGCACGGCCTTGGAGGCGGCGATCTTGATGGTCGCGCCAGTGGCCGGGTTGCGGCCTTCGCGCTCGGCGCGGGCGGCGGTGTCGAAGACGCCCAGGTTCGAGATGCGGACGTCGCCGCCCGACTTCAGGGACTTGTGGATGTTCTCGACGATGGCGGTCAGCACCTTGCCGGCGTCGGCCTGCGAAACACCGGCGTCCTTGGCGACGGCGGCGATCAGTTCGGCTTGAGTGGTCATGAGAAGCGTTTCCAGTGTTAGTCGCCCAATTCAGGGCGAGGACGGGCGGATCAACGCGGATTTCCGACAGCTTTGCAAGCGCCGAAAACGCGCAAAGCCTTGCGGGGCGGGGGATTATCCCCCTCCGGCGCCCCGCTGGAAGCTCTCGACCAGGCTTCCGGCGACCAGCCGCCAGCCGTCCACCAGCACGAAGAAGATCAGCTTGAAGGGCAGGGACACCACCACCGGCGGCAGCATCATCATGCCCATGGACATCAGCACGCTGGCCACCACCAGATCGATCACAAGAAACGGAACGAAAAGAAGAAATCCGATCTCGAAGGCGGTCTTCAGCTCGCTGATCATGAAGGCGGGCGTGACCACGCGCAGCGGCAGGTCCTGAAGGTTCTGGGGGGTGTCGAGGCGGCTCAGGCGGGTGAACAGCGCCAGGTCCGACTGGTCCACCTGGGACAGCATGAAAGTTTTCACAGGTTCGGAGGCCGCGTCGAACGCCTGGGGCAGCTCCATCTGCTGATCCAGCAGCGGCCGCACCCCCGAATCATAGGCGTCCTGCCAGGTCGGGGCCATGACGATGGCGCTCAGGAACAGGGCCAGGGAGACCAGAACCGCGTTGGGCGGCGACTGCTGCAGGCCCAGCGCCGTGCGCAGCAGCGACAGCACGACCACGATCCGCACGAAGCTGGTGGTCATGATGACGATGGACGGCGCCAGCGACAGCACCGTCATCAGGCCGATCAGCTGCACGACGCGCTGCGTCAGGCCGGCGCCCGAACCCAGGTCGATGTTGATCGCCGAGCCGGACTGGGCCGCCTCCTGGGCCAGGGCCGCGATCGGCCAGGCCAGGCAGACCAGGGTGGTGAACAGCGACAGCAGGGCCGCGCGCTTCAGCTCGGCGGCGGTGGGGCTCGAGAAGATCGTCTCCCTCCCCCGGCGGGGGAGGGTGGTCGCGGAGCGACCGGGTGGGGGCGGCCCGGCGACATCACGCGAGCCGACGCCGAACAGGTCCGCGATGGATCGCCTTGCCGCCCCCACCCGACCTCGCATCGCTCGGCCACCCTCCCCCGCGGGGGGAGGGAGAATGTCTGAGCCGCTCACTTGCCGCCCCCCGGCTGGCGGGGCTCGATCAGTTCGCGACCCTCGCCCAGAAGGATCAGCCGCTCCTCGTCGTCGACGCGGACCAGGATCAGGCGGCGGGCGGGATCCAGCACCAGGGTCTCGACCACCTGCAGACGACGCTCGCCGCGCGGGGCCTGAAGGCGGGCCATCAGCTGGGGCGCGTAGCGGCGAACCGCCCAGGCGGCCAGGCCGATCAGGCCCAAGGTGAAGGCCAGGCCGAAGACGGCGCGAAGAAGGTCGAGGAAATTCATCAGGACGGCCCCGCGCCCAAACCCCAAGTCGTGCGGCGCGCTGGGGCAAGTCTTAACCGGCAGGGTTAACGAGCGGTTGAGATAACGGCCTATTAACCATGGGCGCGGCATTTTCTGCCCATCGCGCCCGACGGGGGCGCCGGGAGACCGCCATGGGCGTCGCCGACATACCGCTGCTGGGCCAGATCAAGGGCCGCCTGGGCTGGCTGGACGAGCGCCAGCGGGTCATCGCCTCGAACGTCGCCAACGCCGACACGCCCGGCTACGTCGGTCGCGACCTGCGCCAGCCGACCGATTTCGCCGCCGCCCTGCGCGACCGCCGCCTGACGATGACGCGCACCAATGCGGCCCATATTGCGCCGGCCGGATCGCCCGTGCGGTTCGACCCGACCAAGGCGCCGGATTCGGAGACCACGCTGGACGGCAATTCGGTGGTGGTCGAGGAGCAGATGCTGAAGATGGCCGAGAGCCGCATGGCCTATGACGCCGCCATCGGCTTTTACCAGAAGTCCATGTCGATGATCCGCCTGGCCGCCAAGAAGCCGGGCCAGGGATAAGGAAGCGCTGACCGATGCCGGATCCGATCCCGCCGTCCAACTCCGCCATGGCCGTGGCCGCCTCCGCCCTGAAGGCGCAGCAGTCGCGCATGCGGATCATCGCCGAGAACATCGCCAACGCCCAGTCGACCGCGCGGACGCCGGGCGGCGAGCCCTATCGCCGCCAGACGCCGGTGTTCCAGCCGCGCGAGGTGGCGGGCGCGACCGGCGTGGCCCTGGCCGAGGTGCGGCCCGACGAGAGCGATTTCAAGATGGAGTACGATCCGTCGCACCCGGCCGCGAACGCGCAGGGGTATGTGATGCGGCCCAATGTGGACACCCTGGTCGAGGCCATGGACATGCGCGAGGCGCAACGCGCCTATGAGGCCAATCTGAACGTCATCGAGACGGCGCGGTCGATGGACATGCGCACCCTCGACATCATCAAGCGCTGAGGGCCTGAGCCATGAATCCGATGATGGCCGCCCGCGCCTACGCCGCCGTCCAGGGCGGCGCCATGCCGACGGCCACGCCGGCGCCCCAGGCGGGCGACGGGGGCTTCGCCGATCTGGTCAAGAACGCCATGACCGACATGTCGCAGCAGTCGCGGGCCGCCGAGACGCAGATGACCCAGGCCATCGCGGGCCAGGGCAATCTGATCGACGTCGTGACCGCGCTGAGCTCGGCCGAGGCGTCGCTGGAGACGGTGATCTCGGTGCGCGACCAGGTGATCTCGGCCTACAAGGAAATCATGGCGATGCCGATCTGACGATCGGCGCGCCGATCGCCGGGTCTCAGTCGTCGAACCGGCCGATCAGGAACAGGGCGCCGACGGCGGTCAGGGCCCCCAGGGCGAAGGCGGTGACCACGGCGCCGGTGACGGCGGCGGTCGACAGGGTGATCGGGCGAGCCTCGTACCATTCGACGATGTCGGCGTCGTCGAAGGCCTCGTCCTCGTGATCCTCGATGATGACGTCGGGGGCGGTCATGGGCGTGCTCCGTATTTCGTGCCGGTTCAATCCGTGCGCACGGCGACGGTTCCCGCGCAAGCGCCCGGTCGTGACACGATGCCGCCCATCCGCTAGGAGGCGCGGCTCAGGTTCAGACTCGAAGACGATCCCATGGCCGGCCATTCCAAGTTCAAGAACATCATGCACCGCAAGGGGCGCGCCGACGCCGCGCGCTCCAAGCTGTTCTCCAAGCTGTCGCGGGACATCACCGTGGCGGCCAAGTCGGGCCTGCCGGACCCGGCCATGAACCCGCGCCTGCGCCTGGCGGTGAACAACGCCAAGGCGGAAAGCCTGCCCAAGGACGTGATCCAGCGCGCCATCAACAAGGCGACGTCGGGCGACGCCGACACGATGGAGGAAATCCGCTACGAGGGCCGCGGTCCCGGCGGCGTGGGCATCATCGTCGAGGCCCTGACCGACAACCGCAATCGCGCGGGCTCCAACATCCGCGCCGCCTTCTCCAAGAACGGCGGGGCGCTGGGCGAGATGAACTCGGTCGCCTTCATGTGGGACAAGGTCGGCAAGATCACCTACGCCGCGGAGGCCGGCAGCGAGGACGCCGTCATGGAGGCCGCCATCGAGGCCGGCGCGCAGGACGTCGAGAGCGACCTGGTCAAGCCCGACATCTACGAGGACGCGCCGGGCCACACGATCTGGACCGCCTTTGAGGACCTGAACGACGTCGCCGAGGCCATGTCCAAGGTGCTGGGCGATCCGAAGTCCACCGCCATCGTCTGGAAGCCCCAGTCGGAAGTGCCGGTCACCGGCGACGCCGTCGGCACCCTGTTCAAGCTGCTGGACGCGCTGGACGCCGAGGACGACGTGCAGAACGTCTATTCGAACGAGGACATCTCGGAAGAGGACGCGGCCAAGTACGCGGGCTGATCAAGGACGGGGTCTACATGAGCCCGGACAAAAGCCCAGGCGACAGCGACAGGCCGGACCTTCCGGGATCGACCACGCCGCCCCTCGAGGGCGCGCGTTGGCTATGGATCAAGATCGGCGCCTGGGCCGGCGCCATCGGCGTGATCCTTCTTGTCGCCTACCTGGCCAGCGTGCTGATCGACCGCGCGCTCCAGGGGGCTGGGCGAGGCGCCGATCGGTTGTTCGCTTCGGTCCAGGAGGCCCTGCGGGCGAACCCCGACGACGATCTGGTTCGGGTCACCACCGTGCGCACCGAGCCCGTGACCCCGCCGGAAAGCTATGCGCCCCCGCCGGTCGATGACGACGGCGTGCCGGTGACGGCGGTGTCCTGGATTCGTCCGCCCCGGCCCGACTTTCCGGCCGAGGGGATACGCGCCGATGTCGAGGAAGCCTCGGTGGCGCTGGAGTGCACGGCCCTGACGACCGGCCGGGCGTCGGACTGCCGCATCCTGTCCGAAGAGCCGTCCGGTCATGGATTCGGCGCGGCGGCCCTGGCCGCCATGTCGGGCGCCCGCCTGTCGCCCCAGATCGTGGACGGCGAGCCGTCTGATGCGACGTTCCGGTTTACGATGCGCTTCCGTATCGACTGAGGAGCGGGTCACGCGGCGCAAGCGAGTCGTTTGCAGGGAACCGGTCGGATGCCGGGGCGTAACCGAGCGTCACCGTCACGACCCGGAGCCCTTTCCATGGACATCACCCAGCTGATCCTCGACGACCATGCCGAACAGCGCCGGCTGTTCGCGATCATCGAACAGATCGATCCCCAAGACGTGGATGCGCTGAGTGCGGTGTGGCTGAGATTGTCGGCGTTCCTGGACGTGCACGCCGAAGCCGAGGAGCGGTTCTTCTACCCCGAACTACTCAAACAGGGCGAGGGCGCCAACGACGCCGAGGACGGCACGGTCGAGGGCGAGACCGAGGACGCCATCGAGGACCACAACAAGCTGCGCGACGCGGTCAAGGCGGTCGAGCGGCACGCCGTCGGGACCAAGGCCTGGTTCGACGCCGTGGGCGAGGCGAACGTCGTCAACTCCAAGCACATGGGCGAAGAAGAGCGGCAGGGCCTGACCGACTTCCGCATGAACGCCGACGTGGAGACGCGCCATGCGCTTGCGGTGAAGTTCGCCGCCTTCGAGGCCGAGCACATCACCGGGGTCAAGCCGGTCAACAAGGACCCGGAGACCTATATCGAGAAGAACGGCTGATGCTCCGATCACGGAACATCCGGCTGCGCCGCTTCGTTGAAGGCGCATGAATCCGACTAGTCTCGAAGGCGCCGTCCTGCCGATCCTGGGCGCGGTCATCGCCGGCGGGGTGATCGGCTTCGAGCGCGAATGGCGCGGTCGGGCGGCGGGCTTCCGCACCCACATCCTGGTCAGCCTGGCGTCGGCGCTGCTGATGCTGGCGGCCATGTCCCAGGCGGACTGGGCCTTCCGCGCCCTGCCGGACGAGAACATCGTCACCGATCCGACGCGGATGGCGCACGGTGTCCTGACCGGGATCGGCTTCCTGTGCGCAGGGGTGATCTTCAGGACGGGCTTTTCGATCCACGGCCTGACCACGGCGGCCTCGCTGTGGATCACCTCGGCGATCGGCCTTCTGTTCGGCGCCGGGCTGTATGGCCTGGGGGCGACGGGCACGGTCGTGACGGCGCTGATCCTGGTTGGCCTGAGGCTGATTTCGGCCCGCCTGCCCGCGCGGACCGTCGTCGACGCCGAAATCTGCTGGGTCCGCAGCGCCGCCTCGCCCGAGCCGGCGGTCGAGGCCGCGCTGAAGGCCGTTGATCCGCAAGCCCGGCACGACCGTTTCGAGCTGATGGACGGCGGCCGGATGCGACGGACGTGGCGGCTGAAGGCGGCCACCGAGCCCCAGCTGAAAGATCTGGCCGAACGCCTGGCCGCGACCCCGGGGGTGATCGCCTATCGCCTCGATCCGCGCGACGACTGAAGGATTCATTGCCCGATAACCCTCTTTGCGGCATGAGGGGAACGGATGGCGAACGAACCTGTCAGAATCATCGGGCTGGACCCCGGCCTGCGGCGCACCGGCTGGGGCGTGATCGTGGCCGAGGGCGCGCGGCTGCGCTGGGTCGCCCACGGGGTGGTGACGCCGTCGGAGACCGCGCCGTTCGCCGAACGTCTGCTGCACCTGCTCGAACAGGTGGGCGCGGTCTGCGCCGAGCACGGCTGCGACGAGGCGGCGGTGGAGGAGGTGTTCGTGAACGTGAACCCGTCCTCGACCCTGAAGCTGGGCCATGCGCGGGCGGCGGTCATGCTGGCGCCGGCGCGCGCCGGCCTGCCGGTCGCGGAATATTCGCCGAACCTGATCAAGAAGGCGGTGGTCGGGGCCGGCCACGCGGACAAGAGCCAGATCGCCTTCATGGTGAGGCGGCTGCTGCCGACCGCCGGGGAGGTGAAGGCGGACGCGGCGGATGCGCTGGCCGTGGCGATCACCCATGCGCAACTGAGGAAGCGGTCCTTGCTGGAAGCGATGCATCGGGGGGCGGCGTGATCGGCCGCTTGCGGGGCGTGCTGGCGGAGGTCGATCTGGACCACTGTCTGATCGACTGCGCCGGGGTCGGTTATGTCGTGTCCTGCGGCGCACGGACGCTGGGCCGGCTGCCGGCGCCGGGCGACGAGGCGACGGTGCATGTGCATTCGCAGTGGAGCGAGGATGCGGGTCCGCGCCTCTACGGCTTTCTGACGCGCGACGAGCGGCGGGCGTTCACGACGCTGCTGGCCATTCAGGGCGTGGGGCCCAAGGCGGCGCTGGCGGTGCTGGACGTGCTGCCGCCGGGCGAACTGGCCGGGGCCGTGGCGCGCGAGGACAAGGCCGCGGTGGCGCGCGCCAACGGCGTGGGGCCGAAACTGGCGCTGCGCATCGTCACCGAACTGAAGGGCAAGCCTCTGGGCGAGGTCAGCTTCACGCCGTCCGCGCCGGGCGTGCACGTCGAGGCCGCGCCGCCGCCGCCGTCCCTGGCCGGCGAGGCGGTTTCGGCCCTGCTGGGCCTGGGCGTGGCCGAGGTGAATGCGCGCCGGGCGGTGGATCAGGCCCTGATCCGCCTGGGCGAAGAGGCGGAGCTGTCGGCGGTGATCCGCGCGGCCCTGCAGGAGCTGGGGCGGTGAGGGGGGTTCGTTCGTTTGTCGACCCTGAGCGCCTGCACGTTTCCGGCGGCTCCCTCATCCGTCTCGTTCCGCGAGGTGCCGTCTCCTCCGAGGGGAGAAGGGCTGGAGGCGTCGAATGACCCGCGTCATCTCTCCGGAAGCCGAGACCGGCGAAACATACGATCGGGCGCTGCGGCCGCAGACGTTGTCGGAGTTCGTCGGCCAGTCGCAGGCCAAGGGCAATCTGAAGGTCTTCATCGACGCGGCGCGCGGGCGGGCCGAGGCGCTGGACCATGTGCTGCTGTTCGGACCGCCGGGGCTGGGCAAGACGACGCTGGCGCAGATCGTGGCGCGCGAGCTGGGCGTGGGTTTTCGGGCCACCTCGGGGCCGATCCTGGCCAAGGCGGGCGACCTTGCCGCGATCCTGACCAATCTGGAGCCGCGCGACGTCCTGTTTATCGACGAGATCCACCGGCTGAACCCCCAGGTCGAGGAGATCCTTTATCCGGCGATGGAGGACCATGTGCTGGATCTGATCATCGGCGAGGGGCCGTCGGCGCGCTCGGTGCGGATCGACCTGGCGCCCTTCACCCTGGTGGGGGCGACCACGCGGGCGGGGCTGCTGGCCACGCCGCTCAGGGACCGGTTCGGCATTCCGCTGCGGCTGGAGTTCTACACGCCCGACGAGCTGACGGCGGTGGTGCGCGGCACGGCGCGAAAGATGGGCGCCGGCATAGACGAGGACGGCGCGCGCGAGATCGCCTCGCGGGCGCGCGGCACGCCCCGGATCGCCGGGCGGCTGCTGCGGCGGGTGCGGGACTTCGCCTCAGCCGAGGGCGCCGAGACGATCTCCAAGCTGGTTGCGGCGCGGGCGCTGGCGCGGCTTGAGGTGGACGAGGCGGGGCTGGACAGCCTGGACCGGCGGTTCCTCAAGGCGCTGATCGAGAACTATGGCGGCGGGCCGGTGGGGATGGAAACGCTGGCGGCGGCCATCGCCGAGGCGCGGGACGCGGTCGAGGACGTGATCGAGCCCTATCTGCTGCAGCAGGGGTTCATCATGCGCACGCCGCGTGGACGAATGGCCTGCGCCAAGGCCTACGCCCATCTGGGCCTGACGCCGCCGCCCGGCCCTGCGCCCGCCCCTGGGCCCGGGGACCTGTTCGACGACCGGTGAGGTTTGCGGGGCGTCGCATTCGGTGCATCATCGCCCGATGGAGACGCCAACGCCCCGTCGCCTGGTCTTTCGACCCCGACCGCTGACCCTGATGCTGGGCGGCGTGCTGGCGCTTCTGGTCGCGATCGGCGCCTGGACGTGGTCGCACCAAACCCGCCTGCCCCAGCCCGAATCGCCGCAGGACCGCATGGCGCGCCAGATCCGCGACCAGGCGGGGGCCGGCGCCGAGCTGCGCTACGCCGAGGCGGGCCAGCGCCGCGCCGTGTGCGGCTATGTGGGCCGGACGCGCGGGGGGCCGGCCGTCGGCTTCGTCTCGACGCCCAACCGCATCCTGTTCAGCGACGATCCGCTGCCGACCGAATTCGCCGAGATGCGTCAGCGGTACTGCCCCGGCT
Organism: Brevundimonas sp.; assembly: GCF_041911375.1. Classification (GTDB taxonomy): domain Bacteria; phylum Pseudomonadota; class Alphaproteobacteria; order Caulobacterales; family Caulobacteraceae; genus Brevundimonas. Next base: position 16,501 of record NZ_JAYRPA010000002.1, read on the forward strand.
TCCTGACCGCGCCGCCGGCGCGCTAGACTGGCGCCATGACCGACGACCTCCCCACCGCCGGCCGCTTCGACGGGCGCGATCACCTGTTGCCCGTGCGCGTCTATTACGAGGACACCGACTTCACCGGCCTGGTCTATCACGCCAACTATGTCCGCTATTTCGAGCGCGGGCGGTCGGACTTCCTGCGCGCCATCGGCGTCGGCCACGCCGACCTGCTGGAGGAGGACCAGCCGCTGGCCTTCGTCGTGTCGGAACTGAACCTTCGCTACCTGAAGCCGGCGCGCATCGACGACGCCCTGGTGGTGCGCACCGTCTATGAGGCGGTGAAGGGGGTGCGGCTGATCATCCGACAGTCGGTCGAACGCGCCGGAGAGGTGCTGTGCCGCGCCGACGTCACCGCCGTCTGCATCCATCTGGACGGGCGGCCGCGCCGTCCGACGCGGGGGCTGGTGGAGAAGGTCACGCCCTGGCTGGCCGGCGCGCGAACCTCGGCCGAAGCGGATCCCGACAGCCCGTCGGCGTCCCGGTAAGCTTTCCTTAACCGTGATGACGCCCCTGTCAGATGACGGGGCCCGCGCGCGCCGCTAGACCCCGCCACACAAAGGTCACGCCCGCTCGCTGGATAGGGCGCGACTGATCCCGATTCCTGCCGGAGCGCCTGAATGACCCCGCCCGCCGACGCCTCCATGCTCAATCCGGTCGAACTGTTTCTGACCGCCGACTGGGTGGTGAAGAGCGTCATGATCGGCCTGGCGCTGGCCTCGCTGTGGTCCTGGACGATCATCATCGACAAGGCCGTGCGCTTCACGCGTCTGAACCGCCAGGCCGACGACTTTGAAAAGGCGGTGCAATCCGGCCGCTCGCTGGAGGACGTGGCCGCCCAGGCCGGGCCCAATCCCGAGCACGCCCTGCCGCGCATGCTGGTGATCGCCCTGTCCGACTGGCGCGAGGCGCGCCAGCGCGGCGCATTGAACGAGCACCAGGGCGAACTGCTGATGACCCGCATCGACCGGGCCATGGACAGCCTGGTCGCGCGCGAGGGCCAGCGGATCGAAAGCGGCCTTGGCGTCCTGTCGATCGTGGCCACCGCCTCGCCCTTCATCGGCCTGTTCGGCACGGTGTGGGGGATCATGAACGCCTTCGACCGCATCGCCGCGGCGGGCAACACCAACCTGACCACCGTGGCGCCGGCCATCGCCGAGGCCCTGTTCGCCACCGCCATCGGCCTGGGCGCGGCGATCCCGGCTTATATCGCCTACAACAAGTTCTCGATCGACGCGGGCAAGTTCACCGGACGGCTGGAAAGCTTCGCCGACGATCTGCAGGCGGCCGTGGCGCGCCGGCTGGGCGGCCCCTCGGCGCCGCCTCCGCCGCCGGTCCCGTCGTCGGGCCTCAACCTGAACCGGAGCCTCTAGGCCATGGCGCTGGGCGGAGGCGGCGGCGCAGGACACGGCCGTCGCGGCAGACGCGGGCGCAAGGCCCCCCTGACCGAGATCAACGTCACGCCGCTGGTCGACGTGATGCTGGTGCTGCTGATCATCTTCATGATCTCGGCGCCCTTGCTGACAGTGGGCGTGCCGCTGGAGCTGCCGCAGACGGACGCCAGCGCGGTCGAGACGGACAATGAGCCGCTGACGGTCTCGGTCGACCAGCAGGGGGCGATCTTCATCGGCGAGGGCGAGACCTCGTTCGACGACCTGGCCACGCGGCTGCTGACCGAGGCGGGCGGATCCGAACAGGCGACGCAGCGTCCGGTCTTCGTGCGCGCCGACGGCCGGGCGCCCTATCAGGCGGTGGCGCGGGTGATGGCGCGGCTGAGCGCCTCGGGCTTCACCAAGCTGAACCTGATCACCGACACGGCGCCCACGGCGGCCCCCAGCTTCACCTCGGCGGCCGGAGGCTGACCTTGCGTCGTCCGAGCCCCGCGATCCTCGGTTCCATCGCCCTGCACGCCGGGGTGGTCGCGCTCGCCTTCGTGTCGTGGCCGCGCGAGCGGGACGAGCCCAAGCCGCTGGTCAGTTCGGTGCCGGTTTCGATCGTGTCGGACATCGAGATCGCGGCCGCGCCGGCCGACAATCCTCAGCCGGAGCCTTCGCCCGACGACGCCGCGACCGCCCCGGTCAGCGCGCCTGAGGAGCCGACGCCGCCGGCGCCGGACCCGACGCCGCCGCCCCCCGCGCCG
>NZ_JAYRPA010000003.1:0-3959 GCF_041911375.1 Brevundimonas sp.
CATGGAGACTGACCATGGCTGTTCTCAGCGATGACGACTTCGTTCGCCTATTCCAACGCACCTTCGGGCTGAAGGAAGACGGCTGGGCTGGGACCGACACCGAGACCAAGCTCCGGGAGTTGGCGGCGCTGGCGGGCGTCAGCATGCCGGCGGTCCCCTCCAGCGAAATCCCCGCCGACTATTGGCCGATGCTTTCGAAGATCGAGAGCGCCAACCAGCCCTACGTCCAGGCGAAGTCGTCCAGTGCTTCCGGCCTCTATCAGTTCATCCGCTCGACCTGGATCGGCGAAGGCGGCGCCTGGGGACCGACCCTGCGGCCGGCGTTCGGCGGCCTTAAGCCCTCTGTCGAGGAACAGTTGGCTCGCGCCAAGACGTTCACCGCCAAGAACGCAGCGGTGCTGAAGGCGAAGGGCATCCCGATCAACAAGGCCTCGCTCTACGCGGCCCACTTCTTCGGCGCTGGCATGGCCGCCAAGGTGATCGGCGCTGACGTGAACGCCCGAGCGGACCTGATCGCTGGCGAGGCTGCAACGGACGCCAACCCGTCGATCCTGAGGGGCAAGACTGCGGGCCAGTTCCTGACTTGGCTGCACGGCAAGACGGGGGAATGGGCGCGATGATCGCTGCCCTCGCCTTCGTCCGTCGCATCCCCGGCATGCTGAGCCCCAAGGGCTGGCTCGCCGTCGCCGTCCTCGCCGCCTTCCTGCTGTTCGGAGCCTACTGCGCCCACAGGGCCGCTGAGGGCGAGCGGGACCATCAGGCGGCCGAGCAAGCCAAGATCGAAGTGAAGGCCGCCAGCGCGCGGGAAACGGCAGCGGACGAGCGCCTGAACGACACCCTCACCATCCAAGACCGACAGAAGGAACGAGACGATGCTGCGGAAGCCCTCCCTGATAGCGTGCCTGATGCTCGCGAGCTGCAGCGTCGGTGTCGCCAGCTGCGGGACAACGGGATCGAGCCTGCCGCCTGCGGCTGACCTCGCTGTCCAGCCGAAGCCGGTTCCGACCGAGGAAATCCTGACCTCCCGGATCGCTGGCGAACAGTACGACAATGCGGTTGAGGCCTGGGGCGAAGCAGGCTGGGCGCAGATCGGGCGCCTGTGCAGGTTCTTCGACGAGATGGGGATGAAGGGGCTCGACTGTCCGCCGCCCGCCGCACCGCCAAGGCCGGGCTAGGTCCATGGGATTTCCCACCCACCTCGGTCTGGCCGAGGGTCATTGAGCGTCGAGCCCCGGCTCCGCATCGAGGCCGCCGTCCTTCGGGGCGGCGGCCTTTTCGTCATTGCGCCATGCCCTCCGGATCTTCCACCATCACGACGGTGAGACTGCGCTCACCGCCAGACGGATCGGTCCAGGTGATGGCATGCCCTTCCTCAAGGCCGATGAGGCCGGCGCCGACGTGCGACAGGACAGAGACCTTGCCCTCGTCGATATCCGCCTCGTGAGGGAGCACGATCTGGATGCGACGCAGTTCGAACATGCGGTTGTCCACGTAGTGCAGCCAGCGGTGGAGCGGCGCGGCGCCCTTCGGCCGGTCGCGGATATCGCAGATCACGGCCCGCTCCAGTTCCTCCTGCAGCAGGCCCGCCACCCCCTCGGCGGGCATGTCGCCAACAAGGCGAGTCAGGGTCTGATGGTCCTCAGCGCTGAGGAAGATTTCGGGGCGTGCGGGCGCTGTCGCGCGCTGGGCGATCTTGGACATGGTGATCTCACAGGGTGGCGAGCGCCGGCGTAACCGGCGGCGTCGCAGGAATGAAATGTTGGGGTCGAGGGCGCCCGGAACGGGGCGAAAGCGCGCAGCCGTTCCGGGTCAGCCGCCTGCGACGAGGCGTCCTGCGTGGGAGAGGCGTCGAGCCTGGCTGACACGATGAGCGATCACACGCCAAGGCTGGCCGTGCGCGGACCGAATGTCAAACCGATCCGACAGTGCGTGAAACAATGTCTTAGGACCGATCGGCGATGCTCCTGGTAGCTGGGAGTGTGCGTCTTGTTTTCGTTTAGGTTCCATCGCGCCCTCCCGGGGCTGGCACGCCGGTTCGCCGCTTCAGAGGTGGGCAGCATCGCGCTGAAGACCGCGCTGATACTGCCCTGCCTTGTCACGTTGTGCGCCGGGGCGTTGGATTTGACGCACGTTCAGGCGACGAAAGCTCGGCTACAGGATATCGCCGACAGCACCGCGCTGGCCTCTGCGAGCAAGCTTGGCTTGGCAACTGATGGCTCGAACGCGACGGAGCAGGCCCGGGCCTACGTGCAAATTCATTTGGCTGAGTGGGCGCAACGGCCAGCCGTCGAGGAGAGTTACGAGATCGTCGATGTCGGGGGGCAGCGCGCCATCCGGGTCACGCTCGACGCCAACCGCCCTTCCTTCTTCGCGAACCTCCTGCCGCCCGGCGGCTGGAACTTTCGCGTGGAATCGACCGCCACTACTATGGGGATGGTGCCGCTGTGCGTGCTCGTGACGGGTTCGTCGGGCTCGAAGCTCCTGAACGTCAAGGACAGCAGCCGGATCAAAGCGCCGGCCTGCATGGTCCACTCGAACAGGGACATCGATGTCGAGGGCGGCAGCATTACCGCGGCGGCAGTCCAGGTGGTGACGTCGGCACGCGGCTCCATCAGTCCAGCAGCAGGCACCGGCGCCGCCGCGATCGCCGACCCGTTTGAGAAGCTCGATCTGGATTTTTCGAAGAAGCAGAACTGCACCAAGGCGGAGCGGGAGAAGCCCCTCAAGGTGTCGTCCGGCACCCACTATGTTTCAGCCGGAAAGCACTGCGGCGGCATTGACGCGAGCGGAACGGCGCGAATCCGTCTGGATCCCGGCGATCACTTCTTCCTGGGCGGCCACCTGGTGGTGAAGGAGGACGCGCGGCTGGAAGGCGCCGACGTGGTCCTGTTCTTCGACAAGGCGTCGAAGTTCGAGTTCAAGGATCGCGCCATGGTCAGCCTTGATGGCCGCAAGACCGGGCCATACGCCGGGATGGTGATGGGCGGAACCCGCGACAATACCCAGGACTTCATCATCTCCGCCGACCACGTCGAGAGCCTGTTGGGCGTGATCTACGTGCCCTCGGCGAAGATGATTGTCGAAGGCAAGGTCGATGTGGCGCGTGACAGCGCCTGGACCGTGATCGTCGCGGAAGGCATCCAGCTGAAGGGTTCGCCGTCACTGTTCATCAACGCCAACTACGAAGTCTCGGATGTACCGGTTCCCGCCGGCGTCGGTCCCCGGAACGGCGGCTCACGCCTCATCCAATAGTGTCCGGTTTCCACCCCCCCTGCAGAACTTCGGAACATCGGTTCGCGGTCCAGCGCTAGATCGACCCGCGCTCCATCAGCGCCGCAATCACCGGGTCTCGAAGCGAGGCGGTGACTTCGCGGGCGAAGGCTTCTTCGGCTTCCAACTCGTCGGCGATGTAGCGCGGCTGCGGCGGCCGGTAGGTCGACAGCTTGAAGGTGATTTTGCCCCGCTGGCGCTCGGCTAGGTCTTCGATCCGCTCCAGCCGTACGCCGGCCTTTGATGCAACGAGGGTCTTCTTCTGCGCCATGTCGCCCGCCTCCTTCTGAGGGCGGCGGACTCAGCGTCGATCAGCGGATTTCGTTCCGCCCGTCGGACGGCTCGGGCGGTAGTGATCCGAGCTGTAGGGCGAGGCGAACAGCAGGATCGTGTCCTGGTCGAAACCGGCGCCGCGCAGCTTGGTCCCGTCGGCCTGGATCAGATAGGCGATATCGTCGAGGCGCAGGCCGCCTTCGGCCAGCCACGCCGACAGCCGCCTGAGCCGGTGCGCGTCGACAGGGTCGTTCGGGCCGCGGTTGAAGCCATCGGCGCCGGGATCTCCCTTGGAGAAGAAGGTTTGGCGCCGGCTGGGGCAATCGTCGCACTTCATCGCCGCCGCCCAGGTCCAGACGTCCCGGGTCAACCACGCGGGGAAGAGGCGGCATAGGTCCCGGCCGCTGAACCAGACC
>NZ_JAYRPA010000004.1:0-30404 GCF_041911375.1 Brevundimonas sp.
CGTCGATCCTCCCGCCTTGGGGGCGGCAGCGCCGGAGGGGGCGGCGGGGGCTGGGGCCGGCGCCGCGACATTGCCCTGGCCTTCGACGTCGAACGCCACCAGCGGGCCGCCCACCGGCACGGACTTGCCCGCCTCGCCATACAGGGTGACGACGGTGCCGGCGACCGGCGAGGTGATCTCGACCGTGGCCTTGTCGGTCATGATGTCGGCGATGATCTGGTCTTCCTCGACCGCATCCCCGATCTTGACGTGCCAGCCGACCAGCTCGGCCTCGGCCGTGCCTTCGCCCACGTCCGGCAGCTTGAAGACGTAGTTGCCCGACGTCGGCGCGTCGGCGGGGGCGGCCGGCGCGGCCTCGACCTTGGGCGCCTCGGCGACCGCCGGGGCAGGCTCAGGCTCGGGCTTGGCGACGGCCGGCGCCGGGGCGTCCTCCGCATTTCCCGCCCCCTCGACCTCGAACTCCACCAGGGGGCCGCGCACCGGCACCATGGCGCCGGGCTCGCCGTGCAGGGCCGTCACCTTGCCCGACACCGGGGCGGTGATCTCGACGGTGGCCTTGTCGGTCATGACGTCGGCGACGATCTGGTCCTCGGCGACCGTGTCGCCGACCTTGACGTGCCAGCCGACCAGTTCGGCCTCGGCGGTGCCTTCGCCCACGTCGGGCAGTTTGAAGACGAAACGACCCATCTCAACGTCCTCCGGTCATGACGCTCTTCAGGGCGTCCGCGACCCGTTGCGGTCCGGGGAAATATTCCCATTCGAAGGCGTGCGGATAGGGGGTGTCCCAGCCCGTCACGCGCGCGATCGGCGCCTCCAGGTGATAGAAGCAGCGCTCCTGCACCAGGGCCGACATTTCGCCGCCGAAGCCCGAGGTCTTGGGCGCCTCGTGCACGATGACGCAGCGGCCGGTCTTCTTGACGCTGGCCTCGATGGTCTCGATGTCCAGCGGGACCAGGGTGCGCAGGTCGATGACCTCGGCGTCCACGCCCGCGTGTTCGGCGCCGGCCAGGGCGACCCAGACCATGGTGCCATAGGCCAGGATGGTGACGTCGTTCCCCTCGCGCATGACGCGCGCCTTGCCGATCGGCTCGACATAGTTTCCCGTGGGCACCTGGGCCAGTTCCTGCGCCTTCCACGGGCTGACCGGCTTCTCGTGCCAGCCGTCGAAGGGGCCGTTGTAGAGGCGTTTCGGCTCGAAGAAGATGACCGGATCGTCGTCCTCGATCGCCGCCGTCAGCAGGCCCTTGGCGTCATAGGGGTTGGACGGGATGACGACCTTCAGCCCGGCGATGTGGGTGAACAGGCTTTCGGGCGACTGGCTGTGCGTCTGGCCGCCGAAGATGCCGCCGCCATAGGGCGAACGCACCACGATGGGGGCGGTGAACTGGCCACCCGAGCGGTAGCGCAGCTTGGCCGCCTCGGACACGATCTGGTCGTAGGCCGGATAGATGTAGTCGGCGAACTGGATCTCGACCACGGGCCGCAGGCCGTAGGCGCCCATGCCGATGGCGGCGGCGACGATGCCGCATTCGCTGATCGGGGCGTCGAAGCTGCGGGTCAGGCCGTGCTTCTGCTGCAGCTTGTCGGTGACGCGGAAGACGCCGCCGAAATAGCCCGCGTCCTCGCCGAACGACAGCACGTTCGGATCCTCGGCCATCTTGCCGTCGATGGCCGAGTTCAGGGCCTGGATCATGTTCATCGGCTGGACGCCCGACCCGGTCGCCTCCGAGGCCGGCGCGGCGTTCTGGTCGACCATGTCCGGCTCGACGCCGTCGTTGCGGTCGGCGTCGGTGAAGGTGGTTTGCTCAGCCATGGTCAGACCCCCACCTCGCGGCGCTGTTCGACCAGACGCCAGTCCTCGGTCGCATAGACCTCCTCGAACATCGTCTTCACGCTGGGACGCGACTGGCCCAGGGTGCCGATGGCCTCGGATTCCTTGCCGGCGGCGCGGACCTGTTCGACCGCCTCGCGCAGGGCCGCCGCGTGCTGTTCGTCGTCCCATTCGCCGATGACCGTCAGGTGCTGGCGCAGCCGCTCCAGCGGATCGCCCAGCGGCCACTTCTCGTGCTCGTCGCCGGGGCGGTAGCGGCTGGGGTCGTCGGAGGTCGAGTGCGGGGCGCCGCGATAGGTGAACAGCTCGATCACCGTGGCGCCCTGGTTCGAACGGGCGCGCTCCTCGGCCCACTGGGTCGCGGCCCAGACCGCCAGGAAGTCGTTGCCGTCCACCCGCAGCGCCGGCAGGCCGTAGCCGATGGCCTTGGAGGCGAAGGTGGTCTCCAGCCCCCCGGCGATGCCCTGGAAGGAGCTGATGGCCCACTGGTTGTTGACGACGTTCAGGATGACCGGGGCGCGATAGACGCTGGCGAAGGTCAGGGCGTTGTGGAAGTCGCCTTCCGCCGTGGCGCCGTCGCCGATCCAGCTGATGGCGATCTTGTCGTCGCCCTTGTAGGCGCTGGCCATGGCCCAGCCGACCGCCTGCGGCACCTGGGTGCCCAGGTTGCCCGAGATGGTGAAGAAGCCATAGTCCTTGGCCGAATACATGATCGGCAGCTGGCGGCCTTTGATCGGGTCCGCCGCGTTCGAATAGATCTGGTTCATCATCGCCGTCAGCGGATAGCCGCGCGCGATCAGAAGCCCCTGCTGGCGATAGGTCGGAAAGCCCATGTCCTCGCGGCTCAGCAGCATGCCTTGGGCGACGGCGATGGCCTCCTCGCCGGTGCACTTCATGTAGAAGCTGGTCTTGCCCTGGCGGTGGGCGCGGTGCATCCGGTCGTCGAAGGCGCGGGTCAGGATCATGGCCTTCAGGCCGCGCCGCAGCGTCTCCGGATCCAGGCGCGGGTTCCACGGGCCGACCGCGTTCCCGGCGTCGTCCAGCACCCGAATCAGTCGGAACGCATGGTCGCGCATCGCATAGGGGGTGGCGTCCGTTTCCGGCCGATCAACGGCGCCGGCGGGGTCCAGCTGCAGATGGCTGAAGTCAGGCGCATCGCCCGGTCGACCTGACGGTTCCGGCACCCGCAGCGACAGGGGCGGGCTGTTCTTCTTCATGATTTTGTCATTCATGCGGGCGTCCGCTGTCCGTCCGTGTTTCCTCTGGACGACTGATAACACGGCCCCTAGGAAGGCGCTCGCTCAATCTGACCTTGCTAAATCCCGATTTCGGGTTTTTTATTTCGCCATAATCATAATCGGAGAAACGCCTTGGCGGACGAACTCGATCCCATCGACGCCCGGATCCTCGACATCCTTCAGCAGGACGCCGGCCTCTCGGTCGCCGAAGTGGCCGATCGCGTCGGTCTGTCCGCCTCGCCGTGCTGGCGCCGGATCAAGCGGCTGGAGGATTCCGGCCTGATCACCAAGCGGGTCACCCTGCTGAACGCCCAGCTGCTGGGGCTGGACTTCGAAGTCTACGCCATCGTCAAGCTCAGCCTGCCGTCGGCCGAGAACCTCGACATCTTCGAGGCCGCCGTCGCCAAATGGCCGGAAGTGGTCCAGTGCGCCACCATCACCGGCCGCGAGGACTATGTGCTTCGGATCATCACCTCCGACATGCACGCCTTCGACAAGTTCCTGCGCGAGAAGCTGCTGGCCCTGGGCATCGTGTCAGACTGCGAGAGCCACATCGTCACGCGCGGCGTCAAGAATGTGACCGCCCTGCCTCTTGGCATAATCACGCCCCACGTCGGATAACGCGCCTCGGCGGCGGGGTCCGCCGGGAGACCGATGATGATCGAACTGGTGATCGACGCGCGCCGCAAGGACCTGGGCGGGTTCGAGGTGGGCCGCGTGCTGCCCTTCCATTCGCGGCGAATGGTCGGGCCCTTCATCTTTCTGGACCAGATGGGCCCGGCCGAGTTCGCGCCGGGCGCGGAGGCGATCAATGTGCGGCCGCATCCGCACATCGGCCTGTCGACCCTGACCTATCTGTTCGAGGGCGAGATCATGCACCGGGACAATCTGGGCTACGCCCAGCCGATCCGTCCCGGCGAGGTGAACTGGATGACCGCCGGCAAGGGCATCGTCCACTCCGAGCGCACCGACCCCTTGAAGCGGAGCCGCGGCGGGCCGATGCACGGCATGCAGGCCTGGGTCGCCCTGCCCGACGAGGCCGAGGAGACCGATCCCGCCTTCCATCACCTGGTCGAGGACGCCCAGCCCACCTATGAGAACGGCGGCCTGTTCGCGCGGCTGGTGGCGGGCGAGGCCTATGGCGCCAAGGCCGCCGTGCCCGTGTCGTCGCCGCTGTTCTATGTGCACTGGGAGCTGCAGCCGGGCGTGAAGACCGCGCCGCCGCCGGGCCGGGGCGCCGGCGGCATGAGCGAGCGGGCGCTGTACGTCGCCAAGGGGTCGATCGAGGTCGGCGACCGCACCTTCCACGAAGGCCAGATGATCGTGCTGGAGCCGACGGCCGAGCCGACCGTCAAGGCGCTGGAGCTGTCCAGCGTCATGGTGCTGGGCGGAGAGCCGGTGGGCCAGCGCCTGATCTGGTGGAACTTCGTCGCCTCCAGCCAGGCGCGGATCGACCAGGCCAAGGCCGACTGGAAGGCCGGCCGCATGAAGCTGCCCAGCGAGGACGACCTGGAGTTCATCCCCCTGCCGGAAGAGCCCGCCCTGGCCCAGCCCGAACCCCGGCCGGTCGAGCCCAAGCCGACCGATCCGGTCTAGCCGCCGTCCCTCGCCGCCTTCGCCCGTGCGCCGACCCGCGCCAGCGTGACCGCGATCCTCATTCGCTCCGCGTCAGTCTGAGGTCCTGGTAGTCGTAGCTGAAGTCGATGTCCGGCGAGACGCCCTTCAGCGTGGCCGTCGCGGGCTTGGCCGTCTGGATGGCGAAGGTGATGAAGGCGTCCTCCTCGCGCTTGTCGGGGAAGCGGGTGCGGAAGGTCTCGCCGTCATAGGGCTCCAGCGGCCCCTTCAGCGCCGGCGTGTGGGTGAAGTCCAGCCACAGGCCGTCGCCGCGCTTTGAGATCACGATGTCGCCGTACCAGGGATCGCGCCAGGTCCCCACATAGGCGTCCAGCGGCATGGCCGGGGGCGCGCCGGCGCGCTGCTTGGCGTCGATTTCGACGGCGGCGGCCAGGGACTTCTCGATCCCTTCGGCCTCCAGCCGCTTGGAATCGGCGATCCAGTCGACGTCGACCTTGCCCATCACGATGTCGGCGATCCCGGAGCGCAGCGCGCGCAGCAGGAAGCTCTCTTCCGCATTGGAGAAGATGCAGAAGCCGGTCTTGCGCCCGGGGATCAGCACCGTCGCCGAGATGCCGCCGGGCGAGCCGCCGCCGTGGCTGATCAGCCGCTCGCCGCGATAGTCCTGCACCTGGAAGCCCATGGCGTAGGTCGAGGCGATGGCCCGGTTGGGCAGTTCCGCCGTCGGCCCGGCCGAGGAGCCGACGATGATGTTGGGCCGCCACATCTCCCGCGCGGCCTCCTCCGAGAACAGGCGCGACCCGTCGGGCAGGACCCCCTCGTTCAGCCGCACCGCCATCCATTTGGCCCAGTCGGCCGGGGTGGTGCAGATGCCGCCCGCCGCCGCCGCCGAATCCCAGTTCCACACCTCCACGATCGACTGGGCGATGCGCGTCATCTCGCCCTGATAGCGCAGCGGCGGCCCCACCCGGCCGTGCGGCAGGGCCGACCGGGCCGGCTCGGCCAGGCGCGCCAGCGGGACCGTCTCGCTCATCCCCACGCGGTCCAGGATGCGGGTCTGGACGAAGTCCTCCCACGACTGGCCCGACACCGCCTCGATCACGGCCCCGGCGACCACGAACATCAGGTTGCAGTAGTGATAGCGGGCCCGGAACCCGTCCTCGATCGGCACGAAGGCGGCCTGGGCCAGCACCTCGGCGCAGGTCCGGTCGCTGTTGGGCCAGAACAGCAGGTCCCCGGCGCCCAGGCCGAAGCCCGCCCGGTGGCTCAGCGTATCGCGCACGGTGACGTGGTCGGTGATGTAGGGATCGACCAGCCGGAAGTCCGGCAGATTGGTCTTCACCGGCGCGTCCCACTTCACCTTGCCCTCGTCGACCAGGATGGCCAGGGCCGCGGCGGTGACGTTCTTGGTGTTGGAGGCGATGGCGAACAGGGTGTGTTCATCGGCCGCGCCGGGCCGGTCCTGCGCCTTGACGCCATAGCCGCGCGCCAGGACGGTTTCGCCGTCGTTCACCACCGCCACGCCCAGCGCCGGCTGATCCGGCCACGCCGCCATCGCCTTCTTCACATAGGCGTCGACCGCCCCGGCCAGGGCCGCATCGTCGTTGGCCGCCTGTCGGGCCCACGACGGCCGCGCCGCCAGCGCCGCCGCGCCTCCCGAAACGAACAGGGCGGAACGGCGGGAAAGACGAAGGGACATGCGCGACCTCGATGGGGAACTCATGCCCACCTTAGCCTGTCAGGCGCGTCGATCCAGTCTCACCCCGCGCGCCAGCGATGCAGGTGTTCCAGCACGTCGGCGACCAGCTGATCGCGGGTGAAGCCGGTCACGTCGCGCGGCCGGGTCACGTCGTCGGATCGCGCCGACAGCCGCCATTCCATCGCCCGGCGCCGCTCGGGGGCGTCCAGCGCGGTCATGGCCGGGCGGGGCCGCTCGCGCGCGGTCAGGCGATAGTGGAAGTCGCGTCCCCCGGCGACCGGCGCCGTCAGCGACAGGCCGGCGTCGTCGCGCGTCACCTCCGCGCCCAGACCCTCGGCCGCCAGCCCCTCTCGCACCGTCTCCAGCGCGGGCAGGCCGTTGCGCTCGATCTGGCGTTCGATGTCCCGGCGGCTGGCGGGCGCCAGGATGCGCTTCAGCTGCTCGGCCAGCGGCGGCCCCTCGGTCTCCACCACCCGGCCGGCCACGTCGGCGGTCATCTGCCGCGCGAGGCCGATCGACAGCAGGATCATGATGACCACGAACGGCAGGGCCGCGCCCAGGGTGGCGGCCTGCAGCGCGCCCAGTCCGCCCGCCAGCAGCAGCAGGGCGGCGATCAGGCCCAGCAGCAGGCACCAGTACACCCGCTGCCAGCGCGGCGTGTCGTCCGCCCCGCCGGACGCGATGGTGTCGATGACCAGCGCCCCGGAATCGGCCGAGGTGATGAAGAAGGCCGCCACCAGCAGGATCGCCAGGGTCGAGGTGATGGCCGCGCCCGGCAGTTCCTCCAGGAAATGGAACAGGGCCGTCGACAGGTCGGCCGAGACGGCGGCCGAGATCGCCCCCTGCGCCTGGCCCATGTCCAGGCTGATGGCCGTATTGCCGAAGACCGTCATCCACAGGAAGGTGAAGCCCGCCGGGACCAGCAGCACGTTCAGGATAAACTCGCGCACCGTCCGCCCGCGCGAGATGCGGGCGATGAACATGCCGACGAACGGCGACCAGGCGATCCACCAGGCCCAGTAGAACAGCGTCCAGTCCGCCATCCAGGCCCGCGGTTCATAGGCGTAGAGGGTGAAGGTCCGCTCGAAGAAGTGGCTCACATAGAAGCCGAAATTCTGGACCAGCGCCTTGAACAGGAAGCCGGTGGGGCCGACCACAAGCACGAAGACCATCAGCAGGACCGCCAGCGTCAGGTTCAGCTCCGACAGCCGCCGCACCCCCTTGCCCACGCCGCTCATCACCGAGGTCGTCGCCGCCGCCATGACCAGGGCGATCAGTCCGACCTGGACCCAGGCGTTGTTCGGGATGCCCAGCAGATAGCTCAGGCCGCTGTTCATCTGCGACACGCCGAAGCCTAGCGATGTGGCGATGCCGAAGGCCGTGCCCCAGATGGCGAAGATGTCGACCGCATCGCCGATCGGGCCGTTGATCCGCCGCCCCAACAGCGGCGACAGGCCGGACCGCAGCGTCAGCGGCAATCCCTTGCGATAGGCGAAGAAGGCCAGGCTCAGCCCCACCAGGGCGTAGATGGCCCAGGCGTGCGCCCCATAGTGAAAGAAGGTGATGCCCATGGCCTCGCGTGCGGCGGCGAAGGTGCGCGGCTCGCCCTCCGGCGGGCTGACGAAATGCTGGATCGGCTCGGCCACCCCGAAATACATCAGGCCTATGCCCATGCCCGCCGCGAACAGCATCGCCAGCCACGACAGATACGGAAAGTCCGGCTCCGCGTCGTCCGGCCCCAGCTTCAGCGCGCCGGTCGGCCCCAGGGCCAGCACCAGCACCAGTCCCAGGAAGCCCGCCACGGCGGCGATGTAGAACCAGCCGAAGGTGTCGATCACCCAGGCCTGCAGGGTCTGGAACACGCGGTCGGACTGTCCGGGCGCGGCGACGGCCAGAACGAGCAACAGCCCGATGATCAGGCTCGCCCCCCAGAAGACGCGGGGGTTCATCTTGGTGGTCAGCATCGGCTGAAAGCGTATGGCGAAGCTTTGGGTTCCCGTCGCCGAATCTCGTCTCCCCTCCCGTCGGGCCCCTTGTGCGCCAAATCGGCGCCACCATCTCGTTTGCGACAGCTCAAGGCGTCGCTTCCTGAAAGGGCGCATTGAGACGACATCCGCCTCTTGAGGGGACATCGCACGATGAATCTCGATCTCTACTCCGACCGCGCCAAACAGGCCGTCCAGTCGGCCCAGTCGCTGGCGCTCGCCCGCCGTCACCAGCAGTTCGCGCCCGAACACCTGCTCAAGGTGTTGCTGGAGGAGCGCGACGGCCTGGCCCGCAACCTGATCACCGCCGCCGGCGGCGACCCCCGTCGCGCCGAGGCCGACGTCGAGACCGCGCTGAAGAAGCGCGCCCAGGTCACCGGCGGCTCGGGCCAGCTCTATCTGGACGGCGACACCGCCCGCGTCTTCGCCGCCGCCGAGGAGGCCTCCAAGAAGGCCGGCGACGCCTTCGTCACCACCGAACGCCTGCTGGCGGCGCTCGCCCGCGAGGGCGGGGTCGCCGCCGAGGTGCTGAAGGGCGCCGGCGTCACCGCCGACAAGCTGGAGACCGCCATCGCCGACGTCCGCAAGGGCAAGACCGCCGACAGCGCCGGCGCCGAAGACGCCTATGACGCCCTGAAGCGCTACGCCCGCGACCTGACCCTGGCCGCCCGCGACGGAAAGATCGACCCGGTCATCGGCCGCGACGAGGAGATCCGCCGCACGATCCAGGTCCTGGCTAGGCGCACCAAGAACAACCCCGTCCTGATCGGCGAGCCGGGCGTCGGCAAGACCGCCATCGTCGAGGGCCTGGCCCTGCGCATCGTCAACGGCGACGTGCCCGAATCCCTGCGTGACAAGACCGTCATGGCCCTGGACATGGGCAGCCTGATCGCCGGCGCGAAATACCGCGGCGAGTTCGAGGAGCGGCTGAAGGCCGTCCTGGCCGAGATGTCCGCCGCCGAGGGCGGGATCGTCCTGTTCATCGACGAGATGCACACCCTGGTCGGCGCCGGAAAGGGCGACGGCGCCATGGACGCCTCCAACCTGCTGAAGCCCGCCCTGGCGCGCGGCGAGCTGCACTGCGTCGGCGCCACCACCCTGGACGAGTACAGAAAGCACGTCGAGAAGGACGCCGCACTGGCCCGCCGCTTCCAGCCCGTCATGGTCGAGGAGCCGACGGTGGAGGACACCGTCTCCATCCTGCGCGGCCTGAAGGAGAAGTACGAGGTCCACCACGGGGTGCGCATCTCCGACAGCGCCATCGTCGCCGCGGCCACCCTGTCGAACCGCTACATCACCGACCGCTTCCTGCCGGACAAGGCCATCGACCTGATCGACGAGGCCGCCAGCCGCGTGCGCATGGCCGTGGACTCCAAGCCTGAGGCCCTGGACGAGATCGACCGCCGCCTGGTCCAGCTGAAGATCGAGCGCGAGGCCCTGAAGAAGGAGACCGACCAGGCCTCCAAGACCCGGCTGGAGAAGCTGGAGGACGAGATCGCCGACCTGGAGGGCCAGTCCGAGGACCTGACCGCCCAGTGGAAGGCCGAGAAGGAAAAGGTCGGCCAGGGCGCCCAGCTGCGCGAAACCCTGGACCGCCTGCGGCTGGAGCTGACCAACGCCCAGCGCGCCGGCGACCTGGCCCGCGCGTCCGAGATCGCCTACGGCCAGATCCCGCAGATCGAAAAACAGCTGGCCGAGGCCGAGGCCAACGAGGCTGACAAGTCCGGCCCCCTGACGCCTGAGGTCGTCGACGCCGAACAGATCGCCGCCGTCGTCAGCCGCTGGACCGGCGTGCCCGTCGACAAGATGCTGGAGGGCGAGCGCGAGAAGCTGCTCAAGATGGAGGACGCCCTGGGCGCCCGCGTGGTGGGCCAGGACGAGGCCCTGGCCGCCGTCTCCGATGCGGTGCGTCGCGCCCGCGCCGGCCTGAACGACCCCAACCGTCCGCTGGGCAGCTTCCTGTTCCTGGGCCCGACGGGCGTGGGCAAGACCGAGCTGACCAAGGCCCTGGCCGAGTTCCTGTTCGATGACGAGGCGGCCATCACCCGCCTGGACATGAGCGAATACATGGAGAAGCACTCGGTCAGCCGCCTGATCGGCGCCCCTCCCGGCTATGTCGGCTATGACGAGGGCGGCGCCCTGACCGAGGCCGTGCGTCGCCGCCCCTATCAGGTCGTGCTGTTCGACGAGGTCGAAAAGGCCCACCCCGACGTCTTCAACGTCCTGCTGCAGGTGCTGGACGACGGCCGCCTGACCGACGGCCAAGGTCGCACCATCGACTTCCGCAACACCCTGATCATCATGACCTCGAACCTGGGGTCGCAGTTCCTGGCCGATCAGGGCGAGGGCGAGGACGTGGAGGCCGTGCGCCCCTTCGTCATGGACGCCGTACGCGCCCACTTCCGGCCCGAGTTCCTGAACCGGATCGACGAGATCATCCTGTTCCACCGCCTGGGCCGCGACCAGATGGGCGGCATCGTCCGCATCCAGCTGTCGCGCTTCGAAAAGCTGCTGGCCGACCGCCGCCTGGCGCTGGACCTGGACGACGCCGCCCTGACCTGGCTGGCCGACCGCGGCTACGACCCGGTGTATGGCGCCCGGCCGCTGAAGCGCGTCATCCAGAAGGAGCTGGTCGACCCCATCGCGCGCAAGTTGCTGGCGGGCGAGATCGAGGACGGCGGCGTGATCGCCGTGTCAGCGGGCGCGGACGGGCTGGAGATCGGGAAGGCGCGGGTGCATTGAGGACGGTAGGCTAGGCACGCTGCGTCAGGCCAAAGTCGTTTCTGCCACTATGGTTGCAGCGTAGGCTGTGGCTTCCGATTCCGTCATCCCGGCCTTGCAAACGGAGCGCTTTCTCTTCTGACCCCGAATATAATCTACGGACCACAAGCCTCGGCTTTGACTGACGCAAATTTGCTCCGTTTTGCCAGAGTGCTTGCACGTCCACCCGTTGCTGGTCCGGTGCCAATCTCGCTCGAAAATTAACCGCTCCAGGGCGTCTCTAAATGCCGCACTTGAGGAGTATCTTTTTGCCGGATCAGCGTGACACGCCTTTTTGATAATTCGCTGCAGTTTCGCTGGGACATGGGCTTGGAATCCCAAGTCCTTGACGACTGTTCCGGCTAAGAAGCTCGCCTTCCAATCCTTCAGAGTACCTCGGGTCGATCGCCAGTTCTTGATACTGTTCACAGCCCGAAAAAGCGCTAGTCCTGCGGCATAAACATCTGATTGTTCTGTAAAAATTGGATCTTTAATGGATTCTGGCGCCAAGTTAGCGTTGTAAAAAAAGTTGCTTACACGCGTTCTCCGGGAGACGGCCATTGCAATCCCGAAGTCGGAAAGCTTTGCGCCGTTCTTACCAAATAGAATGTTGCCTGGCTTCACGTCTCGATGAATAATTCCGAAAGAGTGCGCGTGGTGGAGAGCGAACAATGTGTCCTTCAAAGCGGCTACAGCGCCGCGCAGGCTAATATCGTTCTGGATAGCTTCCTGGAGAGACCCACCACCCATTATCTCCATTTCGATGAGGATGTGCGGCGTGCCGGCCGTATCCATCCAAACCTCCGCAGACTCGACGCGGACGATTTGAGGGTGAGCTACCAAGTGCTGGAGTTCGGGTTCAAGCACGTTCGAGAGGAAATCAGCGCTCGTGGTCGGTACGACTTTAAGAGCTGAATCACGATTCAAAAAAACCTGCTTGCAGAGGTAAACGTCACCGAAATGGCCGGTCCCTATACGCTTTGTCAGAGCGAAGCTCGAACCGACTCCCGATCCAGATAGGTCGGCGCGGCTCAAGGAAGAGCCATCCAAGCAGCCAGTGCAGCCAATCGATGCTGATTAGACCACTTCCTTGTGGGTTGGCCGACGACTTGGTCGACAAAAGCGTACTTGTCCGTAAACGGACTCAGAAAGGGACTTAGCTTCGACTTGCTGAAATTTGCTGGAATAAACTCTTCAACCGGCTTCCCTTGGTCAAGTGCCACGATGCTCAGGACACCGAAAGGCAGGATCAAACCCGCCACTTGGTCGCGAGACTTCGCGTCCATGGAAAGTACGTAGGCTACGCAACTCGGAGATTGGTCGGCCAGAATCGCAACAAACAGGTTTCGGCAAGCCTGCGCAAACGCCGACCTGCTAGAATCCAACTGGAGCGGGCGTTCGCCATGGTCGATGAGGGCGGGAGCCTTTTTGGTCCCGTCCAGAGTGACGTAGCGTATCTTGCCCGAAGATGCGTGAAATCCCGTGATCTTCATTTCTAACTCGCCCAACCCGCAGCAGGACTAGCATCTTTTTTTCTCAAGGGAAGGTTGTGAGCGGTCCGAGCATTCCCTCCGCGCCATGACGCCCCGAACAGGTAAGAGGCCCCGCGTCGCCACGGTAGACTCCGGTCTCCTCGCCGTCGCGCATCGCGACCAGGGGTTGAGAGCGACCTTGATGCAGCCGTCGTTCTTTTCCTGGAACATCTTCTAGGCGTCGGGGCCGTCTTCCCGCTTGATCGTGCGGGTGATCAGGAAGCTGCCTCTGGCGGCTTCCCGTCACCGCGAAGGCTTCCACGCCCCCACTTTCGTCATCCTCCGGCAAGCCGCGCCTTCGCGGCGCAGACCGGGGGACCCAGCGGCGCCGTCAGGCGAAATCTCTCCGCCGCACGATCCCGAACCGCCTCCTCCGCGACAGGTTCGCGCTCGCGCGCGCCGCTGGGTCCCCCGGTTCCGCTTCGCGGCCCGGAGGATGACGAAAGGGAGGGTCGGCTCGCGGTCGGGGCCGCTTACGCGTTCTTGCCTTCGCGGCCGTCCGGCTCTTTCACGACGCCCTTGAACGGGTCGCCTTCGGCGCCGCTGGGTCCCCCCGGTCTCGCTGCGCTCGCCGGAGGATGACGAGAGAGGGGAGTGCGCATAGGTTGTGGGGATGGGGACGCATCGCACCTTCATCGCGACCTACATCATGGCCAGCCAGAGGAACGGCACGCTTTATGTCGGCATGACCTCCAACCTCCACGCGCGGGTGTGGAGGCACAAGGCTCACACCTTCCCCGGTTTCACCGACGACAACGCCGTCACCCGTCTGGTCTGGTACGAACGGCATCAGTGGGTCGTCGATGCGATCCGGCGCGAGAAGCGGCTGAAGAAGTGGCTGCGCGACTGGAAGCTGAAGCTGATCGAGGATGCGAACCCTGAATGGCGCGACCTCGCCGCCGATTGGTACCCTGTCGACGATCCGAACTGGACCCCGCCGCCTGAAGACGACTGAGCCCCCGTCTTGACGGGAAGCTCCGGTCATCCCGACGGCGGTCGCCGGCCGGCGCCGCCCCGACCCGCGCAATGACGCTGGTCCCGCTTGTGGGATTTCAAGGCTTTACGAAAATCTCGCCGCCTTCGACCTGGCGCCCCCGAAAACCGTGCGATGCTGGCGCCATCGGCCGCGCGACGGGGCGCGGGGCGGGGAAGGGCGGTGTTTCGGACATTTCACACTATTCAGACGGTGTTTTTTCCCGCCCGAGTCTGAAATCGCGCGCAGGCGACCGCCCGTCCCGAACGGGGCGACACGCGGCGGCGATGACGAGGGAGAGAATGGCGCACCCGGAGCGATTCGAACGCCCGACCCTCAGATTCGTAGTCTGATGCTCTATCCAGCTGAGCTACGGGTGCGCACCCGCCTGTCGGCGAGGCGGCGTCTTTAGCCGCTCGCGCGGGGGGACGCAAGCGGCTGGACGACAGTTTTATCCGTCCCGCCCTTGGCGCGTTCGCCGCAACGCCCTAGGTCGGTCGGGCTCCTCCCGTCGCCGCCCTCCGTCCCAGGTCCGTCCGTTCCATGCGCCCTTCCCTGAAACGCCTCGCCGCGCCCCTGTTGTCCCTGGTCCTGGCGGCCTGCCAGACGGCGCCGGGGCCAGGGGGCGAGGGGCCGGGCGTGGCGGTCCCGGCGTCCACGGCGCCGTCGGCGCCGGCGCGCGGGCCCTTCGTCGCCGCCGCCAATCCGCTGGCGGTCGAGGCGGGGATGGCGGTGCTGCGCCGGGGCGGATCGGCGGTCGACGCGGCCGTGGCGATCCAGGCCGTTCTGGGCCTGGTGGAGCCCCAGTCGTCGGGCCTGGGGGGCGGGGCCTTCCTGATGCACTACGACGCCGCGACGGGGCGGGTGACGGCCTATGACGGGCGCGAGACGGCCCCGGCCTCGGCCACGCCCGAGCTGTTCTATGAGGACGGCCGGCCGCTGGCCTTCGGCGATGCGGTGCTGTCGGGCCGGTCGACCGGGGCGCCCGGGGCGGTCGCCATGCTGGCCATGGCGCAGAAGGATCACGGCCGCCTGGCTTGGCGCGACCTGTTCGGCGACGCCGAGCGCCTGGCCCGCGACGGCTTCACCGTCAGTCCGCGCTTGGCGGGCATGATCAACGGGGCCGCGCCCCAGGCCCGGACGCGCTGGGCGAGCGCCTATTTCACCAAGCCGGACGGCGCCCGCTATCAGGCCGGCGACACGCTGCGGAACCCCGCCTACGCCGACACCGTGCGCCGGCTGGCCGACCAGGGGCCGGGCGCCCTCTACGGCGGGCCGATCGGCCAGGCGGTGGCCGCGACCGTGGCCGAGGGGCCGCGTCCCGGCGGTCTGACCCAGGCCGACATCGCCGCCTATCGCCCCCTGCGCCGCGACGCCCTGTGCCGGCCCTATCGGGTCTATGTCGTCTGCGTGCCGCCGCCGCCGTCCAGCGGGGTGGCGGTGCTGCAGTTCCTGGCCATGGCCGAGCGGACGCCCGACCTCGACAAGGGCGCCGACAGCCCCGAAGCCTGGGTCGCCTTCGGCCGCCTGCAGCGGCTGATGTACGCCGACCGCGACCGCTATGTCGGCGATGCGGACTTCGTCGGCGTGCCCGTCGCGGGCCTGCTGGATCCCGACTATGTCGCCGGCCGCGCGGCCCTGGCGCCCCAGGTCAACGGCCCGGTCGAGGCCGGCCGACCCACCGGCGCGCCCCCCGTCGGCGCCGACGCCACGGCCGAGCCCGGCGGCACCTCGCACATGGTGGTGGTCGACGCCGGGGGGAACGCGGTCAGCATGACCACCACGGTCGAAAGCATCTTCGGCTCGGGCCGCATGGCCGGGGGCTTCTTCCTGAACAACCAGCTGACCGACTTCTCCTTCACCCCGACCGAGGGCGGCCATGCGGCGGCCAACGCCGTGGCGGCGGGCAAGCGGCCGCGCTCGTCGATGACGCCGACGCTGATCCTGGACCGCCAGGGCCGGCTGGTCGGGGCCATCGGGTCGCCCGGCGGCTCCAGCATCCTGGCCTATGTGGCCAAGGCGCTGGTGGGGGTGATCGACTGGGGCCTGCCGATGCAGGAGGCGATCGCCCTGCCCAATCTGGTGGTGCGCGGCGAGATGGTGGGGGCCGACGCCCAGGCCCTGTCGCCGGACATCCGCGCGGCCCTGGCTCAGGCGGGCATGGCGGTGCGGCCCAATGCGACCGAGACCTCGGGCCTGCACGGGGCGATCTGGCGCGACGGGCGCTGGGACGGCGGGGCCGACCCGCGGCGCGAGGGGGTGGCGGTTTCGGCGGCGCCCTGAGGCCCTAGCGGCGCGGCTTGATCGACAGCTGGAAGGCGATCAGGCCCTCGTCCACGTCGGTGTCCAGCCCGCTCATGCCGCGCAGGCCCTTGCCGGCGTCGATCTCGCGATAGACCACGCCCAGCGAGGTCTGCATGTCGCCCCGGCGATAGGCCACGCCGACCGAGGCGTCGCCCAGGAAGGAGCCCCGATCGTTGGTGTAGCCCGAGCGGGCGTAGTCGCCGTCGCGGGTGCGGGCGAAGTTGTAGCCCACCGCGCGGCCCGAACCGGCGGCGTACAGGTACCAGCGGGGGCGCTCGCCGAAGCGGGCGTGGCCGTCGGGGGCGAGCCGCTCCAGCCCCTCGCCGATCTTCAGCGTAGCGCCGGCCTCGGCCGAGCCGCCGCCGCTGCCGACGCCGATGCCGGCGTGGGGCGTCAGGCTGACTTCCAGGCCCGAGGCCGTGCGGCCCCGCGCGCCCGAGAAGCCGCGCACATAGCGCAGGTCGTAGGCCTCGGGGTCCATCTCGGCGACGTCGACAGGCGTCACGGGCAGCGGCGCGCCGTCGGCCCGGCGCAGGCGCCCGGCGGTCTCCAGCGTCAGGCGATCGTCGGCGCCGCCCCGGTCGATCCACACATCGCGGCGCGTGCTGGCGATCAGGCCGGAGCGGTCCTCGGGTTGAAAGGCGCTGGGCAGGTCGATCGGCGCGCCGAAGCTGGCGTCGGTCGTCGCGACCCGGAATCCCTGGTGGCTGAGCTGGGCGACATCGGCGGGCGCTTCGTCAAAGGCCTGGGGCGCCCACACCTGGCGCGCATCCGCCGCGCCGGCCGCCGCCAGCACGCTCCCCAACCCGACGATCCACGCCGTTGCACGCATTCGGTCTCCCCAGTCCGTCCGCTGGGATCAGCCTAACCCGTTAACGAGCGGCGAGTCCAACGGCCATTTTCAAGACATCATCCTGACGCTTTCCAACGTCGCCCGCCGCGCCGGGGTTCCGAAACGGAAAAAGGGCCCCGCTTTCGCGAGGCCCCTCCGGGTCTTCTCAAGGCCGCCTTACTGGCAGGCCAGGCATTCGTCGTAGTCGGTCTTGGGCACCGAGAAGAGATCGGGCTGGTTCGGATCGATCTCGGCCTCGGCCTTGTCCTCAGCGCCGGCGAAGGCGGCGCGCTGCACCGACTTGGAGCGCAGGTAGTAGAGCGACTTCACGCCCCGCTCCCACGCCGACCAGTGCAGCATGTGCAGGTCCCACTTGTTGACGTCGCCGGGAATGAACAGGTTCAGCGACTGGGCCTGACAGATCTCAGGCGCGCGGTCGGCGGCCAGTTCCACCACCCAGCGCTGGTCCAGTTCGAAGGCGGTCTTGAACACGCCCTTCTCGTCCTCGTTCAGGGCGTCGATGTGCTGGACCGAGCCCTCGTGCTCGAGGATCGAGCTCCAGACGGCCTCGGTGTTGATGCCCTTCTCGTCGAGCAGGCGCTCCAGATAGGGGTTCTTGACCGCGAAAGAGCCCGACAGGGTCTTGTGGGTGTAGATGTTGGCCGGGATCGGCTCGATGCCGGCGGAGGTGCCGCCGCAGATGATGGAGATGGAGGCCGTGGGCGCGATGGCCATCTTGTGGCTGAACCGCTCCATCACGCCGCGCTCCTCGGCGTCCAGGCACGGCCCCTTCTCCTCGGCCAGCAGGCGGCTGGCCTTGTCCGCCTCGCGGCGCAGGTGCTTGAACAGGCGCATGTTCCACGACTTGGCCATGGCGCTTTCGAAGGCCACGCCCTGCGACTGCAGGAAGGAGTGGAAGCCCATCAGGCCCAGGCCTACCGAGCGTTCGCGCTTGGCCGAATAGACGGCGGCGGCCATCGACGACGGCGCGCGGTCGATGAAGTCCTGAAGCACATTGTCCAGGAAGCGCATCAGGTCCTCGACGAAGCGCGGCTCCTCGCGCCACTCCAGGAACTTCTCGGCGTTGACCGACGACAGGCAGCAGACGGCGGTCCGGTCCACGCCCAGGTGGTCCTTGCCGGTGTGCAGCATGATCTCGGCGCACAGGTTCGACTGTTTGACCTTCAGGCCCAGGTCGCGCTGGTGCGGCGCCATCTGGCGGTTCACCGTGTCGGAGAAGATCAGATAGGGCTCGCCGGTCTGCATCCGGATGTCGAGCAGCTTGGTCCACAACGAACGGGCGTCGACGGTCTTCATGACCGCGCCGTCCTTGGGCGACTTCAGATCGAAGGTGGCGCCGACCTTGACCGCCTCCATGAACTCGTCGGTGATGTTGATGCCGTGGTGCAGGTTCAGGGACTTGCGGTTGAAGTCGCCCGACGGCTTGCGGATCTCGAGGAACTCCTCGATCTCGGGATGGTGGATGTCGAGGTAAACGGCCGCCGAGCCGCGACGCAGCGAGCCCTGGCTGATCGCCAGAGTCAGCGAGTCCATCACGCGGATGAAGGGGATGATGCCCGAGGTCTTGCCCGCGCCCTTGACCTTTTCGCCGATGGAGCGGACGCCGCCCCAGTAGGTGCCGATGCCGCCGCCGTTCGAGGCCAGGGCCACGTTCTCGTTCCAGACGCTCTGGATGCCGTCCAGGCTGTCGCCCACCGCGTTCAGGAAGCAGGAGATCGGCAGGCCGCGATCAGCGCCGCCGTTCGACAGCACCGGGGTGGCGGGCATGAACCACAGGCGGCTCATATAGTCATACAGGCGCTGGGCGTGCTCGGCGTCGTCCGAGAAGGCGGTCGAGACGCGGGCGAACATGTCCTGATAGCTTTCGCCCGGCAGCAGGTAGCGGTCTTCCAGGGTCTTCTTGCCGAAGTCGGTCAGCAAGTCGTCGCGCGACTGATCCACCTGGACCGAGCGGACCACGGTCAGGTGCGGCTTCTCGGACGTCGGCGTCACCGCAACGCCTTGGAATTCCGCCGTCTTCAATGCCTCGCCGCCAGCCATGACCGTCATTGCCCTGAACAAAAAACCGAGTGGTGCCACCCGCGCTCTGACCACATCATCTAGTGGCCGGAGCGCGTTCCCAACCCACATATGGGGCGCAGATGGCTAACGACCCGTCAACGGGCTTGACGATCACTTTGTGAGCGAATCGGTCGGACAACCTTTGGCGGCCTGGGGAAAACCCCCTTTGCAAGCCAGCAGCCCCCTTCTCTCGGGCATGATCACGAACGCGTGATAGCGACGCCGAAGGAACGGGCGTCCAGCTTGGCCGTTCGCAGCGGATGCGGTTTGCCTCCACAAAACAATTCTTTACCCGCGCCCTGACGCTGGCTCGCGCGGAGTTCGCCGCCCTGACCGCCCTTCTGGTCGCGGCGGTCGGCGTCATGACCTTCATCGAGGTCGCCGACGACATGACCGAGGCCGACGGCCAGGCCCTGGACCATCAGGTCCTGGCGCTGCTGCGACCCTATGCCGACGATCCGGGGCGACCCTGGGGGCCCTGGTGGCTGGAGGAGGCGGCCGCCGACATCACTTCGTTGGGCGGCATTTCGGTGCTGGGGCTGTTCGCGACCATCGTGGTCCTGTTCCTGCTCAGCCAGAGGAAGTGGCTTTCCTCCCTGTTGCTGACGCTTGGCCTGGTCGGCGGCGTCCTGCTCAGCGAGGGCCTGAAGGCCGTGTTCGAGCGCGAGAGGCCCCCGGCGGTGGCGCAGGCGGTCGAGACGATCAACGCCAGCTTCCCTTCCGGCCACGCGCTGCTGGCCACGGTCTTCTACCTCAGCATCGGCGTGATGCTGACCCGAGCCTTTCCGCGGCGCCGGTTCAAGATGTTCGTGCTGGGGGTCGGGATCGTCCTGGCGATCCTGGTGGGGCTGACCCGGATCTATCTGGGCGCGCACTGGGCAAGCGACGTCTTCGCCGGCTGGGCCGTGGGCGCCGCCTGGGCGATGGCGCTGTGGCTGGTCGCCTATGCGGTGGCGCGATTCCAGAAAGCACGCGCCGCGCCGCTTCAGGACGCGCCTTCGCCTGTGGACGAGGCGCCGTTGGCCGGGAGCGCGGAAGCTCCATCCGAAGACGGCGCGATCTGAACGACATCCCGACCCGGGGCAGGGTGCGGGTCAACAATCCCGCGGTGCTGCTGGGCGAGACAGCGGCGTAGCGCTTGCGCTCAAATGGACAGGACGAGCCGCCGACGGCTCGCGCCAAGTCGCGTCAGACCTCGAACACCCGATAGGGCGCGCCCCCCAGGCTGCGCAGCACCGGCAGGGCGACGTTGTAGACAGGTACGCCCTTGTTGGTTCGCCCTTCGGCGGCGCCGCGGTGGGCATGGCCGTGCACCACCAGCGAGACGTTGTCGTAGCGGTCGATCGTCTCGGCCAGGCGCGAGGAGCCGAGAAAGGCGTGAATCTCGGGCGGTTCCCCGATCACGGTGTCGACCACGGGCGCATAGTGCAGCAGCACGACCGAGCGTTCCGTGCGCAGCATTCGGATCGAGTTCTCGATCGCATTGGCGTCCTCGACCGCCTCCTGGACGAACCGCTTGATCGAATCCTCGCCGAAAGAGCTGAGCATGTAGCGCCCGAAGCCGCCGACGAAGCCCTTGCCGCCGGCGAAGCCGACGCCGTCGATCTCATAGGCCTGGCCGGTCAGCATCTTCACCCCGGCGTCGCACAGCATCTTGGTCACATGGTCGGGCTGGCCGCACTCGTGCTCGTGGTTGCCCAGCACCCCGACCATGGGAATCTTGCAGAGCTTCAGATCCTCCAGCAGCCGCTCGACCTCGCCGGTCTTGCCGTAGTTGGTCAGGTCGCCGCACAGACACAGCACGTCCGCGTCGTCCGACACCCGCTCGAACAGTTCACGGTGGGCCCGCTCAGAGGTCTCGCCGACGTGCAGGTCGCCGACGGCGGCGACACGCATCCGCCGCGCAGGACCGGGCTCGAGACCCGGTTGCGGCGTTTGCGGGTGGGGCGTTGGCGCATCGGCCATGGTGGTCGCTCCTTTGGTTCAGTTCGCCGGGGGTTTCGTTCGCCGGGCGCTCAGTTCACCGGGTCGTGGCGCTCCTCCAGCCCCTTGCCGACCACGTCGCCGAAGCCCCACTCGGCGACGTCGGCGACATAGTCGCGGGGGCTGAACAGACGACCGCGACAGACTTTCACGCGCGGCGCCGGCAGGTCGATCTGGGCTTGAAGCCGCTCCGTCAGTTCCTCCATCAACCAGCGCGGCACCCGGTCGCGCTCGGTGGGATAGGCGAAGCGGAAGTTGAGCAGATGGGACGCCAGCACCTCCCAATAGAGGTCCATCTGGTCCAGAAGGCTCTTCCAGTCGATCGCGCCCGACTGTTTCAGGATGACGTGGTTCACGTCCGCGCCGTCGTAGCGGTAGCGGTCCTGAATGAAGACCTTGGACAGGATCAGCGCCGTGGGCGGCGTGATCTGCACCTCGTGTCCATAGACGGTGATGGTGTCCTCGCTGAACCAGCTGTCGGACACGGCGATGGTGCCGTTGGACATGGCGAAGATGACGTCGAAGAAGTGCTTCTCGTCCTTCCAGACCTTGGCGATCCAGCGTTCATCCTCGACATCGGTGCGGTAGCCGCGCTTCTGGAAGAAGGCCAGAATCCGGGGGTAGTCGCCGGGCTTGCAGAAGACGTCCAGATCCTTGGTCGGCCGGCGGATGCCCGTATAGGCCGTGACCGCATAGGTGCCCGACAGCAGGAAGGGAATGCCCGATTCCTTGAGCAGCTTCAGGCTTTCCTCATAGAAGGCCAGCGCGTCCGCGGGCGGCTCGAAGGTCGGTTCGGCGATGACGTCGGACATGGATCACGCCCCTCCTAGGCGAGGGTCTGGAAACGGCGTGGCCATATCGCAGGTTCCGCAAATCTACGTACTTCACAGCTAACCGGATTCTTAAGACCTGGCTGAAAGTCTTGGGGCATGGGCCTGGGGCGGTTGAACTTCAGACACGGGCGCTGGCGGCTGTTCCGCCACGACGCCGGCCGAGCGGCGGGTCCGCCGGCCCTGGCGTACGTGCTGCTCTACGTTCTTGCTCAGCTGGTCGGCCAGTGGAGCATGCACACATTCGGCGCCACGGTGCTGTGGCTGGCCAACGCCGTCCTGGTGGCGGCCCTGCTGCAACTGCATCGCCGCCCGGCCGTCGGGGTGATGATCGCCTGTGTGGGCATCAATCTCGTCGCCAATATTCTCAGAGGCGATCCGGCGATATTCGTCGGGATCAATGCGGGGCTCAACCTGATCCAGGTCCTGGCCGCCACCGTTCTTGCGCGGCGGTTCTGCGGCGCGGCGCTGGATATGCGCCGCCCGAGACGCCTGCTCCGCTTCGCCTTTCTGGCTGTCGTGCCTGCGGTGACCGTCAGCACCCTGCTGGCGGGGGCGGCGGCGGTCGGGCTCGGGCGAATTCCGCCGGGCACCCTCAGCTTCCGTCTTCATCACCTGTTCGACATGGAGCTGCTGGCGATCGTCATCGTCACGCCCGCTCTCCTGCTGCTGGCGCGGGCGCACCGGTTCCGTGACGACGCCCAGGCCCCCTGGACCGAGGTCGCGGCCCTGACCGCGCTTCTTGCCGCCACCTGCTTCTGGGCGTTTGGCCAGAGCTCGGCCCCGATCCTTTTCGTCGTCTTTCCGCCGCTGATCCTGCTGGCGTTCCGCGTCTCGCCGCCGTGGACCGCCGGGTCCACGATGATGGTCGCGCTGATCGGCGGCGTATCCACCCTGACGGGGCACGGCCCGGTGGCGCTGACCCGTCTGGCCGAGGACCCGACCCTGGCGGCCATCCCGCCGATCATGCGGCAGTTGAACGTTTTTCACCTGTTCCTGCTGGCCGTCGTGGGCACGGCCCTGCCCATCACCACCCTGTCCACCGAGCGTCGGCGCCTGGTCGCCAGGCTGCAAGCCCGCACGCGCGGCGCCATCCAGGCCCGCCAGCGCGCCGAGCAGGCCGACGCCGCGAAATCGCGCTTCCTGGCGCTGATGAGCCATGAGATGCGCACGCCTCTGACCGGCGTGACGGGCTATGCCGATCTCCTGTCGCGCCGGCCGTCTCTGGACGCCGAAGGGCGGCGGCAGGTCGAGACGGTGCGCCAGTGCGGCGAGGCCATGCTGCGGCTGGTCGAGGATCTTCTAGAAGTCTCGCGAGGCGGGGACGAGGTGGCGACCGCGCCCGTCGCGGTGCGTGAACTGGTGGCCACCGCCGCCGCCCCGGCCTTCGAATGGGCCGATGTGCGCGGCCTGGATCACAGCCTGACGATCTCGCCCGAGGCGGATGGCGTGGTCTCGACCGATCCGCGCCGCCTGCGCCAGATCGTGCACCATCTGGCGCTGAACGCCGCCAAATTCACCAGCCGCGGCTCGATTGGCGTCGCGGTCGATCGCCTGGGCGACCGCCTGCGCCTGACCGTGACCGACACCGGGTGCGGCATGTCTCCCGAGACTTTGGCGGGCCTGTTCCGCCTGTTCGAGCAGGCGGACGCATCGACCAGCCGCGCCCACGAAGGCGCCGGCGTGGGTCTGGCCCTGGCCAAGAACCATGTCGACAGGCTGGGCGGGTCGATCTCGGTCCGGAGCGCCCAGGGCGAGGGGTCGATCTTCACCGTGGAAATCCCCGCGCCCGTCGTCGCCGAGACCGAGACGGGCCGCGACACGCCCCGGGAAGAGCGGCGCATGCAGGTGCTGATCGTCGACGACCATCCCGTGAACCGCGACCTGCTGCGCATCATGGTGCAGGCCGCGGACTGCGACACGCTTGAGGCCCGCGACGGGCGCGAGGCCGTGGACGCCGTAGCCGTCGGCGCCTTCGATCTGGTGCTGATGGACGTGCGGATGCCGGGCATGGACGGCCTGGCGGCGACCCGCGCGATCCGCGCCCTCGAGGCGCCGGCGCGGGATACGCCGATCCTGGCCGTGACGGCCGACGCCATGCCCGAGGACGCCGCGCGGTGCCTGGCCGCGGGCATGGACGGTCACCTGGCCAAGCCGGTCACCCAGGCGCGCCTTTACGAGGCGATCAACGCCGCGCTGGAGCAGGCCGGCCGGCGGCAGGCGGCGGGGGGCGTCCGCGCCGCCTGAGCCGTCGCCTCAGCGTGGTCCCAGCAAGGACCCGTACAGGTCGGTGCGACGATCACGGAAGAAGCCCCACGCCGCCCGGTGCCGATCCAGGAAGTCGAGGTCGAACTCGTGCACCAGCACGCCTTCCTCGTCCTTGCCCAGGCTTTCGACCAGATCGCCGCGATGGTCGGCGATGAAGGAGTGGCCGTAGAAGGTCTGGCCCGCCTCGGTGACCTGTTCATGGCCGATGCGATTGGCGCCCACGACCGGCACGACGTTGGAGACCGCATGCCCCTGCATGGCGCGCCGCCAGGGCTCGGCCGTGTCCAGGGTGTCGTCGTGCGGTTCGGTGCCGATGGCGGTGGGGTACATCAGCACTTCCGCACCCTGCAGCATCATCGCTCGCGCCGTCTCCGGGTACCACTGGTCCCAGCAGATGCCGACGCCGACCCGGCCGAAGCGCGTCTTCCAGACCTTGAAGCCGGTGTCGCCGGGCCGGAAATAGTACTTCTCCTGGTAGCCCGGGCCGTCGGGGATGTGGCTCTTGCGATAGACGCCCAGCGCCTCGCCGTCCGCGTCCAGCATCACCAGAGAGTTGTAGTATTGCGGCCCTTCGCGCTCGAAGATCGAGACGGGGATGGCCACGCCCAGTTCGCGGGCCACCGGCGCCAGCTGCGTCACGCACGGATGCTCGCGCCATTCGTAGGCGTGGCCGAACCAGCGCTCCTCCTGCGACACGCAGAAATAGGGCCCCTGGAACAGCTCCGACGGTAGGATCACCTGCGCGCCCCTGGCGGCCGCCTCGCGCACCAAGCCGATGGTCTTGTCGATGTTCGCCTGCAGGTCTTCGCCATAGGCGGTCTGGAGCGCGGCGACGGAGATGGTGCGGGGCATCAGGCGGGCTCCTGCTGGGAGATGCAGTGGAACGAGCCGCCGCCGGACAGGATGGCCAGCGACGGCAGCGGAATGACCTCGCGGTCCGGGAACACCGTCTTCAGCGCCTCGCAGGCCATCCCGGCGGCGCGGTCGTCGCCGTAGGTCGGCACGATCACGGCGCCGTCGGCGATCAGGAAGTTCATGTGGCTGGCGGGGATCGGGCGCTCGTCCTCGTCCAGCACCAGGCCGGGCGACGGTATCCGCAGCACCTTCAGGGCGCGGCCTTCCGCATCGACGGCGGCGTGCAGGTCCCGCGCCGTGGCGTCATAGACCTCGGCGTTGGGATCGTTGCGGCCCCAGGCCACGGGGCAGGCCACGACGCCGGGCGCGACGAAGCGCGACAGATTGTCGACGTGCCCGTCGGTATGATCGTTCAGAAGGCCGTCGCCCAGCCAAACGACCCGGCGCGCGCCCAGGGCTTCGGTCAGGGCCGTCTCGGCCGCGGCGGCCGTCCAATCCGGATTGCGGTTGGGGTTCAGCAGGCACTGACGGGTGGTCAGGATCGTGCCCGCGCCGTCATGGTCCAGCGCGCCGCCTTCGAGGACGAAGTCGTGACGCGACAGCGCCGCGCCGGACGCCTCGCCGATCTGGTCGGCCACCTTGTCGTCGTGCGGAAGGTCGTACTTGCCGCCCCATCCGTTGAAGCGGAAGGCGTTGGCCGTGCGTGAACCTGCGCCGAAGATCGGGCCGGTGTCGCGCAGCCAGATGTCGCCGAATCGACCGGCGATCACCGTCACCCCGTCGACGCCCTCGAAACGCGCCCGAGCATCCGCCAGCGCCTCGTCATTGCCGACCAGAAGCTTCACCTGCTCCCGCCCCGGCCCCGCCAGGGCGCGCACCAGCGCCTCGACCTCGGCCTGGGCGGGCGCGAGGTTGTCTTCCCAAAGATCGCCGTGGCTAGGCCAGCCGACCCACATGGCGCGGTGCGGGGACCATTCGGCGGGGATGGGTGCGGTCATGCGAAGGCGTCCTGTCAGGGGGCGTAAACGCGGAGCCGCGCCATATGGCCCCAAGCGCCCCGGACTTCAATGTCCGCCCGCTTTGAGGGGCCACCAGCCGCGTGTCCTCGTCTGGCCAAAAGAAAAGGGCGGCCCGTCGCCGGGCCGCCCTTCCTCATTTCCTGAACTGCGGTCTGCCTTAGAAGGCGTAGCGCAGGGTCGCCATCACCGTGCGGGGCGGAGCCGAACCGGCGAACGGGCGGCTGTAGCCCGGCTGGCCCGGGGTCGCCGAGGTGCGGGTGCCCAGGTTCACGAAGTACTCCTCGTCGAACAGGTTCGTGACGTTGAACTGCAGATAGGTGCCTTCGAAGCCCAGCGGCGCGAAGTCGAACCGGGCGTCCAGATCGACGACGGTGTAGGCGTCCACCTTCAGGTCGTTCACGTCGGTGACCCAACGCTCTCCGACGTACTTGCCCTGGATGCCGGCCGAGAACACGTCGTTGAAGTCGTAGGAGGCGCGCAGAGCGAAGGACTCGCCCGGGGTCTCCACCAGTTCCTTGCCCTCGGTCGCCGCGATCAGGCCCGACGAGTTCAGGACGTAGTCGTCCTGGAGTTCGCTGTCGAGGAACGACGCCGAAGCGTACAGGCTCAGGCTCTGGATCGGCTCCCAGCCCACCGAGGCGTCGAAGCCGATGCTTTCCACCGAGCCGACGTTACGGTCGACGAAGGTGCCCAGGTCTTCGTCGTAGGTGTTGACGATGCGGTTGTCGAAGCTGTTGCTGTAGGCGGAGGCCTGAACGATCAGGCCCGGCGCGTTGAACCGGTAGCCCAGCTCGAAGTTCTGGCTGGTTTCCGGTTGAACGGTGGGGTTGCCGATCGAGCCGTCCGCGAGGCGGGCGACCGTGTACAGGCTGTCCGTACGCGGCGCCGACAGGCTTTCGGCGTAAGAGGCGTAGACCGACTGGCCCTCACCGAAGCGATAGACGGCGCCCACGTTCGGCAGGACGTCGTCGAACTTCTTCGTGGCTTCGTAAGGCGCGATGTACTGGGTCGAGCTGCCGGCGAAGGTGACGTTGCCGTTGGCCAGCGTCGCGTTCGGGACCTGCGAGGTGCAGAGCACGTTGGACGAGGCGTTCTGCGAATAGCAGAACTGGTTCAGTTCACGCTCGAAGAACGGCGCACGAACACCGAGGTTCAGGGTCAGGGCGTCGTTCAGGAAGTTGCCGCGATATTCCAGCGCGAACTGGTTCAGCGAGGCGTAGGACAGACGATCGCGGTTCTGCAGGGCGAAGCCGTCCAGATTGACGATCTGGTTGTCGTCCTCGTTGCGGCCGCCGAACTCGTCGACGTAACGCGGCGAGCTCGGATTCGAGAAGTCGATGTAGCCGTAGTCACCGGTCTGACGGTGACGGCCCCAGTCCAGCGTATAGGCGCCGCGGATCTGGTGATCGTCATTGATGTTCCAGATCAGCGAGCTGTTGATGCCGTAGCGGTGGGTGTTGGTGTTCGACGGGTTCATGACCCGCACCTGGTCCAGGATGTCGCCGTCGCCGTTCAGGTCGACGCCGCCGGTCGTCCGGGTGCCGCGCAGCAGCGCGCTGTTCTCGGCCAGCACGGTGTTCTGGGTGCCGCCGTTGGCCAGGGTGTACTGGAACGACGGGTCGAAGGTGAAGATCAGGCCTTCGGCCAGGGTGAAGCGCGAGTTCAGGCGCACATTGCCCGTGTTCGACGGGTTGATGCGCAGGCCGTAGTAGTTGTTGTTCGACGACGGGTCGACGTCAGCCACGCCCGGACGAACCGGCACGGGGTTGTAGGTGTTGACGAAGTCGGTGTCGAAGGGCTGATCCTGGCAGACCTGGGTCTGGGCGACATCGCAGAAGCCGGTCGTGGTGCCCAGGTTCGGGCCGAGGTACGAGTTGTTGCGGTTCTCGTTATAGTGACCCGACAAAGCGACGAAGTCGCCGTTGTCACGCAGCGGCTGATAGATGCGGAAGTTGTACTGGGTCTTGTTCAGCTCGCCCAGGCCCTTGAACTTGTCATAGGTCTGATCCGAGACGGCGAACCAGGCCGAGGTGCCCCACGGGCCGATCTCGCCGGTGTCGATCAGGCCCATGAAGCGGCGATAGTTGAAGGTGCCGCCCGAAGCCTGGACCCAGCCGCCGAAGTCGGCGGCGGGGCGACGCGTCGTGTAGTTGATGGTGCCGCCGGTGGCCGAGGCGGTGGGGCTGTCGACGTCGGTCGTGCCGGTGTTGACCGAGGCGCGCTCGATCAGTTCCGGGTCCAGCTGCTGGTTGGTGTAGGTGGCATAGTTGCCGGTGTCGTTCAGCGGAATGCCGTCGAAGGTCAGCGACACGCGGTTGCCGTCGAAGCCGCGCAGGCGGATGTTGCCGCCCGACGAACCGTACGGGTCGGCGTTGGTGAAGTTCAGGCCCGGCGTCAGGTTCAGCGTCTGCAGGATGGTCTGACCGGCGGCTTGACGGGCGATGAATTCCTGGGTGACCGAGGAGCGCGTCTTGGCGACGGTTTCGGCGATGATCGAACCGTCGGTCGTGCGGGGGCCGCGCGTGCCGGTGACGACGACTTCCTGGACTTCGGTGGCCTCGGTGCCGGTCGATTGCGCGGCAGCGCCGTTCGCGACGGCAAGCGCGCCGGCGAGGGCGGTGGTCGCCCAGAACAGGCGTTTGCGGTTGATCATGTCATCTATCCCCAGATGCGGGCGTCGGCCCAAGGCGGCGGGCGGGGTCGCCCGCCGGAATGCGGCCCCCTCTAAGCCCCATCTCAGAACGCTGGGCGACAGTTATATGACAGTGATATGACAGCGCCCTAGGGTGACGCGGGCGCCACAGTTGCGTCAGTCGACGCCGCGTTCGAAGACGGCCGCGACGCCACGGGCTGTCGCCTTCATGGCCTTGGGCTCATGGAAGTTTCCGTTCACCTGGGTCTGCGCGATCACGTGGGCGCGGAAGCGCGCGAACAGGGCGGGATCGGGCGCTTCGGGCCGGTTCCAGAAGTCGTCCAGGTCGCCTTGGTGCGTCAGCCCCTCGAAATCGAAGAAGGCGTCGCCCAGCACCTTCACCGGCGTCTGGAAGCCCAGCGCCGACAGCGCGGCGCTCGAATTGTTGACGATCATGCCGCGTGACGCGCGGCACAGGCGCGCCAGATTGCCGCCGTCTATGAAGTCCACCCGGTCCTGCACGCCGCCCTCCACCGCGAGGCGGCGCGTGACGCGTTCCAGATCGACCAGTCCGGGGTCCAGCGGATGGTTCTTCACCAGCAGACGGCAGCCCGCCGGCGCGGAAGCGGCGAAACTGCGCACCACCGCGGCGAGGAAGGCCGTGTTGTCGGCGTAGCGGGAATAGCGCAGCAGCTGGGCGTCGCCCTCCCGTTGCAGGCAGGCGATAAAGAACGGGCCGCGTGCGGCGATCCGGTCGATCGTCGCCTCCGCCGTCCCTCGGAACGTCAGGCCGACATATCGTCTGATATGGCCGACGCACTGGCGCCAGGGCGAGGCCGTGTAGTGGTTCGCATGCTTCGGGAAGGCCGCGGAGCCCAGGCCCTGCGCAATGTGGTACAGGCTTATGTTGGCGACGTGGTGGGGCAGGATCTTACCCACCGGGCGAACGTCGGGCGCCTCCGGCGCCGGCGCAGGGTATCCCTCGCGAAAGCGCGGCAGTCCGCTGGACGCATTGACGCCGTTGCGTTCCACGGTGACCCAGTCTGGCCGAAAGTAGCCGTTCTCCAGCACCCAAATCCGTGTCGAGAGCGTCTCCGCTTGACCCAGCACGGCGCGGTTGTAGGGCCCGCCTTCGCCGAACAGCACAACGTCGGTGTAGTCGGCCAGCACGCCTTCCGCCTGAGCGCGCCAGTCTTCCGCCGAGGCCTTGAAGACGACGCCGCCGGGTCGACGCCAGTTCAGGGCGTCGCCGGCGTTGAAGATCATGCGCCGGACCTCCGCGCCCTTGGCCTCCAGCACCTCGCCCAGCGCCATGCCGAAGCCGCCGAACGGGGCGCTGACGATCAGGAACCGCCGCCCGTGAAGCCCGCTCGCAGCAGCCT
Source organism: Brevundimonas sp. (assembly GCF_041911375.1). Lineage (GTDB taxonomy): Bacteria > Pseudomonadota > Alphaproteobacteria > Caulobacterales > Caulobacteraceae > Brevundimonas. The sequence goes on from NZ_JAYRPA010000004.1 coordinate 29,781, forward strand.
TGGGAAACAGCACGGTCGGCGACGCCGCTACGGCGGCTTCCCTGGCGCGGGGCGAGGCGGTCCTCAGGTCAGACGATATCCGGGTGTCGGAGGTGGTTCGCAGCCGGTGCCTACGGCGACGCCGACCGGACAGGGCCCTCGATGCTCGGAGATCAACCATGCCTCAGTCCGCACCCGGGAAAACGATCGATGAGATCTGGCGGTTTACGGGCGGGCGCCATTGAATCCGCCATCCGATCCTTTTGGCTTTTGCCGCTCGACGGATCAACCCGCAATATGAAAGTGCTGTTATTTCAGAGTGATGCGCATCACGCCCGACAAGAGAGACGGCCGCCGCCCCGTGAGGGGCGGCGGCTTCATCTTTTGTCATCGACGACTTTTTCGTCCGGTCTGGCCGCGATCCCTGGGGGATCGCGGCCGTCACGGTCTTAGAAGTTGATGTCGATGGTGGCGCGACGGTTGAGGGGCTCGCGGACGCCGTCAGCGGTAGCCTTGGCGAGCGCGGTTTCACCCTTGCCGTCCAGCGCGATGACGCCGCCGTTGACGCCCTGGGCGACCAGGGAGTCGGCCACGGTGCGGGCGCGACGGTTGGACAGGCCGATGTTGTAGGCGGCCGAGCCGGAG
>NZ_JAYRPA010000005.1:0-39362 GCF_041911375.1 Brevundimonas sp.
CGGGCGCGCCGCCGTAGCTGTCGGCCAATTCGGCGAAGGCCCACAGGAGGTCCTGCCGCTCCTCCAGCGGGCCGGCCGGTTCGCCCATCACGATCCATCGCCGCCCGCGCACCCGATAGGCCAGGAAGCTGCGGCCCGACGGGCTGAACAGCAGCGCCTTGTCGCCCAGCATGGCCAGCCAGGCCTCCGGCGTGGCGTGGGCAGCCGCCTCCAGCGCCGCGCGCGCCCGCGCGATCTCCTCCGGGCCGGCCGGGCCGTGATCGTGGGCGCCGGGCGAACTCAGCAGCGATCGACCGGCCACCACCAGCGTCAGGACCGCCAGCGCCAGTCCCGCCCGCAGGAAGCCCGACGCCTGGCGGTCGCCGATGAAGCGCCACCACAGCTCGTCCGAATAGGCCACGTCGCGATAGGCGAAGAAGCCCAGCCACAGCATGGCGCCGACCACGGCGATCAGCAGCAGCAGCCAGCTGGGCCGCAGCGGCTCGCTGAGCCGCGAACGCCGGTTGAAGGCGGTGCGGCACGGCGCCAGCAGGGCCGCCACCAGCACCAGGTCCAGCGACTCGCTCCAGTCCAGCCCCTTCAACAGCGAGAACACCGCCCCCACCGCCAGCACCGTCAGCGCCGCCCAATAGGCCCCGCGCCGACGCCGCCACAGGCCCGCCGACAGCAGCAGCAGCAGGAAGCCGGCGATGCTGGCCACCAGGTGAGACAGGTCGATCAGCAGCGGCGACACCACGCCGGTCAGCCGGCGCAGCCGCTCGTCCAGCTCGGGCGTCACGGCCGACGTCAGCATCAGCGCCCCGGCGGCGAAGGCCAGCACGGCGAACAGCTGGGGCGTCAGCTCATAGCCCAGGCCGAGCAGGCGGCGGGTCAGCCGCAGGGCGTGTTGGGGGCGGCGGGGCAAGCCGATCTCCGATTCGTCAGGTCCGCCCCATGATAGACCAGGAATCGGCCAACTGGGGCGCGCCCGGGGTCATTTCGCGGCGCCTGAAACAATCCGAAACATGGCGGATTACCTCTCTGCGGGCGTCGGGCCCGCGCAACTGGGGTATGATCCCATGACTTTCAAGAACGCTCTTCTGGCCGGTTCCTTCGGCGCACTTCTGATGGCCGCGCCGGCCCTGGCGCAGGAAGCCGCCGCGCCGGCCCAGGACCCGGCCGCCGCTGCGCCGGCTCAACAAAGCCTCCAACTGACTCCGGGCGCTGCGGTGCGCGGCCCTGACGGCGCGCTGGGGACGCTGGAAGGCGTTCAGGCCAATGCCGAAGGCGGCCAGGAACTGACCGTGCGCGGCGCCGATGGCCAACTGCGCGCCGTGCCGCTGGCCGGCATCCGCCAGGAAGGCTCGGACGTCGTCGTGGCCTACACCAAGACCGAGTATGACGCCGCCGCGCCGATCGCCGGCGCATCGCCCGCTCCGGCCGCGACGCCGGCGCCCGCTCCGTCGAGCGACCCGGTCGCGGATCCGACGACGGCCGATCCGTCCTCGACCATGACCGATCCGGCCGACCCGGCGACCACCGCCGATCCCATGGCGCCGCCGACCGGTTCGACCGAACCTCAGGCCTAAGGGTCAGGGCACGGAAAAAGGGGCGGCTCGATGAGCCGCCCCTCTTTTTTGCACCTGTCTGAGATCAGGCGCGACGCTTGATCAGGCCCAGCAGGAACAGCAGGATGACCGCGCCGATGGTGGCCACGATGGTGGAGCCGATCCAGCCGCCCCAGGCGAAGCCCAGCGCATTGGCGATGAAGCCGCCGATCAGGGCGCCGATGACGCCGACGACCAGGTTGGTCAGCAGGCCGTGGTTGCGGCCCATGATTTGTTCCGCGAGCCAACCCGCGATGATGCCGATGATGATCCAGGCGATAATGCCCATGAGATGGTTCCTTCCGTTTCAAAGCCAAGCTGTCACCTAAATGCGCGTCGCGTCGCCGGGTTGCCTGACGATCGACATTCGCCTGGCGCGCGATCCGGCACGGCGCTTGCCGCGTGCGGGGCGAGCCGTTCCGTTTCGGGACGGTCGACAGACGAGGACCGGCGCATGGCCACCGACATCGATCTTCATCTGGGCCGCCGCCTTCGCCGCCGGCGACGCCTCCTGGGCCTGACGCAGCAGCAACTGGCGTTGCAGGTCGGCATCCGCTTCCAGCAGATCCAGAAGTACGAATGCGGCGCGAACCGCATCTCGGCCGCCCGCCTGTGGCAGCTGGCCGAGGCGCTGGAGACGCCGATCGCCTACTTCTACGAAGGCCTGGCCGACGCGCTGGAGCGCAAGACCCCCGCGGCCAGCGGCGGCGAGGTCTTCTCGCGCAAGGAGACGCTGGACCTGATCCAGGCCTATTATCAGCTGGAAGAACATCCCCGCCGGCGCCTGCTGGATCTGGCCAAGTCGCTGAACGCGCCTGCGACCTGACAAAGACGCGACGGTGCGGGGCGCCCAAGCCGGGCGAAGCGGGCTATGAGCGCCGCATGACCGAACTCGAAGCCTTCGCCATCGAACTGGCGCACGAAGCCGCGCGCGTGACCCTGCCCTTCTTCCGCTCGGACCTGGGCCACGAGGACAAGGGCGGCGCGGCCGGCTTCGATCCCGTGACCGAGGCCGACCGGCAGGCCGAGGCGGCGATCCGCCGCCGGATCGCCGAACGCTATCCCGACCACGGCGTGATCGGCGAGGAATACGGCGCGGACCGGCCCGAGGCCGAGCACGTCTGGGTGCTGGACCCGATCGACGGAACCCGCGCCTTCATCGCCGGCCTGCCGCTGTGGACGACCCTGATCGCCCTGCGGACCGAAGCGCGTCCGACGGTCGGCGTCATCGCCCAGCCCTATCTCGACGAGATCTTCGTCGGCGGCCCGTCGGGCGCGCGCCTGCTGCGCGGGGCGGGGGAGACGCCGCTGGCGGTGCGGCCCTGCGAACGGCTGAACGACGCCATCATCGCCACGACCGACCCCGACATTTTCACCGGCTCGGAGCTGGGCGCCTGGACCCAGGTGCGGGCGGCCGCGCGCCTGGCCCGGCTGGGCTGCGACGCCTACGCCTACGCCATGCTGGCGGCCGGGCGCATCGATCTGGTGGCCGAGGCCGGGCTGAAGCCCTGGGACTGGTCGGCCCTGATCCCGGTGATCGAGGCGGCGGGCGGCCAGGTCGTCAACTGGCGCGGCCAGACCCCGGACGACGGCGGACAGATCCTGGCGGTCGGCGACGCCCGCCTGATCGACCAGGCCCTGGTCACGCTGCGTCGCGCGGCCTTGTAGAAGAGACGGTCGAACCGCAGCCCCGGGTCGATTTCACACTGCGCGCGTAAAAAACACAGTGTGAATGGTGTGAATCGTCCTTCTTCAGTCGAATGAGGCGCGCATCATAACCCAGCGGGAAGCCGCGCTGGGTCGAAGGGTCAGGCCCGCCCCTTGAGGGCTGATCTTTCGAGGAATTCCTCGCGAAATTAGGAGCGTTGCCGCGCCGGCGACGACCCGCCCGCCGTCTCCAGCACCGGGGCGACGGCGTCGGCCAGGGCGTCGAACTCCTGCAGGAAGACCGCGCGCATCTCGTCGGCCTCCATGATGACCTCGTGGCGGGCGCCGGGGACCTCGACATAGCGGCCGCGCTCCAGCCGCTTGGCGGCCCAGCGGCTGGTCTGCTTCCAGACGAGCTCGTCGCGATCGGCCTGGACGATGGTCACGGGGACCTTCACCGCCTTCAGCGCCCGGGGCTTGAGCGCCCGCTCGCCCGCGTCGACCGCGAAGGCCAGCCAGCCGTAGGTGGGGGCGCCCACGGCCAGGTGCGGACAGGCGTAAAGCTGCTGGCGCCACAGGTCGTAGCGGGCGGCGTCCGAGGTCAGGCTGTTGCCCTCGAACTCTTGATCAAAGGGATCGTCGGCGTCGTCCAGCACATAGTCGCCGGCCTTGCCGTGGCGGATGTTCCAGCGCAGCGCCAGCTTGACCGACCACATCGACCGCTTGCCCGTCTTGACCCGCAGCATGGGGCTTGACAGCACGGCGCCGGCGAACCGGTCCTCGCCGTTCTCCAGCGTCAGCAGGTTCAGGCAGGCGCCCATCGAATGGCCGACCATGATCCACGGCTGGGGCAGGCGCGCCTGATAGGTCTCCAGCAGGCGGCCGTAGTCGTCCAGGAATTCCTCGACCGCGCGGGCGTGGCCCTTCAGCCGGTCGGGCAGCAGGCGGGCGGACAGGCCCTGGCCGCGCCAGTCGTGGGCCAGGACGCACCAGCCGCGCGCCAGCAGATTGCCGATGAACTCGTAGTATTTCTCGATCGGCTCGGTGCGGCCCGCGCTCAGCACCACCGTGCCGCGCGGCGTCTTGGCGACCAGGGGCGAGGGCGTCCACAGGGCCGCGCGCAGGCGCATGCCCCCGGCGCCGCGGAACCAGTCGCCCTCGCCGCCGGGGGGCGGGGCGGCGCCCGGCACGCTCATCAGGGGCGCATTGGCGGCGAAGGCTTGGGCGCGGTTCACACGGGCTTCCTGAACTTCAAGGTCATGCGATCGCTTTCGCCGATCTTGTCATACGGCGCGCGGTCGAAGGTCGGGTCGGCGGGTTCGCCGCGCGGCGCCGTCAGGCGCATGGGCGGCAGGGTGTCCACGCCGAACGGATGGTCCTTGGTGTCCTCCGCATTGGCGTTGACCTCGGAGGCGGCGACGAACACGAAGCCGGCCTCGGCCGCCAGCTGCCTGACGAACGCCTCCTGGACATAGCCGTTCGCGGCAACCGGATCCTGATCCTCCTCCGGACCCAGGCGGTGCTGTTCGACGCCCAGCACGCCGCCGGGCTTGAGCGCGGCATAGGCGTCGGCGAAGGCCTTTTCGGCGATCCCGGCGGCCATCCAGCCGTGCAGGGTGCGCATGAACAGGACCATGTCCGCCGTGCCGGCGGCGGCCACGGGCCCGCTGGTCGCGCCGAAGGTCGAGAACTGCGGTTCGCCATAGAGCCGGCGATCGGACGAGAATCGGGCCCGGAAGGCGGCGTTCAGCGCGGCCTGGGCGGGGTCGGCGGTGGGACCTTCGGGGAACAGGGCCGCGACATAGGCCCCCGCGCCCTTGGCCAGATAGGGGGCCAGGATTTCGGTGTACCAGCCGCTGCCGGGCCAGAACTCCACCGCCGTCATCCGCGGCTGAAGGCCGAAGAAGCGCAGCGTCTCCATGGGATGGCGCCACGGGTCGCGGGCCTTGTCCTGGGCGGAGCGCCAGGCGCCGGCGATGGCCCATTCCAGCGAACCTTCCGGCGGACCCTGGGGGGCGGGGGGCGCCTCGGACTTGCGATCCTCGCCGCGCCCGCAGCCGACCAGCGTCAGCGCCGCCGCGCCCGTCAGCATCGTGCGACGCGACACGCGGCTCTGGATCGCTGGAAGATACGCCATCAAACATCCCCGCAGAGCGTCGGCCCCGGCGCCCGACAAACTTCGGCGCTCACGGGCTTAATCAGGTTCGGGGCCGGGGTCAAAGTCCGCAGTCGGGCGGGGGGAGCCTATTCCGGCTTGCGCAGGCGCAGGGTCATCCGGTCGCTTTCGCCGATCGCGTCGAAGGCGGCGCGTTCCTCAGCGCTGAGGGTGCGGCCCTGGTCGTCGGCGCTGCGGCGAACCGGCGGCAGGGTCCAGACGCCGAAGGGGTGGTCGTGGTCGTCCTGGGGATTGGCGTTCAGCTCGCTGCGGGCGTCCAGCACGAAGCCGGCGTCCTGCGCCGCCTTGATGACGTAGCTTTCGGGGACGTAGCCGGTTCCGGCCACATCGGCGACGTTCAGCCCCTCGGCACTGCGGTGCTGTTCGACCGCCAGCACGCCGCTCGGCTTCAGCGCCTGGAAGAAGGCGGCCAGATAGGGCTCGGTGCGGCCGCTGCGGGACCAGTTGTGGAAGGCGCGCGCGACCAGGATGAAATCGGCCGAGCCGGGCTCGACCCCCATGCTCTCCAGCGGCCGGTTGACGGCGACGTAGCGGCCGCCGGTCGCGGCGGCGTAGGGCTCGAGGATATGACGCCACCAGCTGGCGCCGCCCGGCTCGATCTCGACGACGGTCATCCCCGGCGTCAGGCCCCAGAAGGTCAGCGCCTCATAAGGGCGCCGCCAGGCGTCGCGCGCCCGGTCCGCAGCGGGACGCGTGGGCGAATCGACCGCCGCCCGCAGCGCGGCGTCGTCCTGCAGGTCCGGCATGGTCGTCGACAAGGCGGAGCGGGCCGGGGTCTGGGCGGCGGTCGGCGCGGCGCCGGTGACGGCGAGGGCGGCCGCGAGGCCGAAGAGGGCGAGACGCATGGGATCCTCCGGAGGTGTTCCTTCTCCCTTAGCAGCCCGGCGGCCCGGGCCAATGCCGGATCGCCCGGCCAGACGAAATGACGCGCGGGCGCCTTGACGGCGAAAGCCGCCTTCCCATCTCAGGCCTCGAGAACGCCGATCCCGGGTTCTCCAGACCGGCCGGCGCCGATTTCGGGCCGACAGGACTGATCCCCATCCGTCCGGGCCAAAACGCCGGACGGCTCAACCTTGCTGATCCTCAGGAGGATGCTGATGCGTACCTATGATTTCACCCCCCTGTACCGTTCGGCTGTCGGCTTCGACCGTCTGGCCAACCTGCTGGAGAGCGCCGCGCGCACCAGCTCTGAAAGCGGCTATCCGCCCTACAACATCGAGACCACGGGCGAGAACGCCTATCGCATCGAGATCGCCGTCGCGGGCTTCACCCCCGACGAGCTGAACATCGAGGTGAAGGAGAACCTGCTCACCGTCACCGGCCGCAAGACCGCCAACGACGATGCGACGCAGAAGACCTATCTGCACCGCGGCCTGGCCGAACGCGATTTCGAACGCCGGTTCCAGCTGGCCGACTATGTGGTCGTGACCGAGGCCAATCTGGTCAACGGCCTGCTGTCGATCGCGCTGAAGCGTGAACTGCCCGAGGCGCTGAAGCCCCGCCGCATCGAGATCGGCGCCGGCACGCCGCTGATCGAAGGCCAGGTTGACGGCAAGACGGAGAAGAAGACGGCGAAGGCGGCCTAAGCCGTCTTCCAGCCTAACGGCCGCCCGCGCGAAGCCATGCGTCGCGCGCGGCGGTCATCCGGGCCGGCACCAGACCTCTCAGCGAGGTCGGGCCGGCCTGTTTGATTCCGGCCTCCTGCCCCTTCTGCCAGGCGACGACGCCGGGATAGGCCAGCCCCTCGGCGACGTCGATCACCACCACCTCGCGCGGCAGGGCGGCGCTGCGGTCCAGCCGCAGCCGCATCCCCGCGGCGGACAGGTCCATGATCAGGCAGGCCATCTCAAGCGCCGGCGCGGAGACGACGCCCCGCGCATTGGCGATGCGGCGCGGCTCCGATCGCCGATCGGCAAGGTCGGCGGGACGCCCGAATTTCGAACCGAACAAGCTCACGGCTCCACTAACGCGCCAGACGGGCGATGGCGCCGCCGCTCACGTCAGTGCTGGTTTTCAGGCAGGCGAACGACCAGCCCGTCCAGGGCGTCCGAGACGCGGATCTGGCACGACAGGCGCGAGTTCGGCTCCACCTCCTCGGCGAAGTCGAGCATCGACTCCTCCATGGCGCTGGGCTTGCCGGTGGCTTCGCGCCAGGCTTCGTCGACATAGACGTGGCAGGTGGCGCAGGCGCAGGCCCCGCCGCAGTCGGCATCGATGCCCGGCACATTGTTGCGGATCGCGCCTTCCATGACCGAAAGGCCCGGCTTCACGTCCACGACGTGCTCGGTGCCGTCATGCTCGATGTAGGTGATGGTCGCCATGCGCCGCTCTTAACCGAGGCCGCGCCGGAGGCAAGCCTCCGGCGCGATGACTCAGGCCGCCTGTTTCTTGCGCGACGGCGAGACCATCAGCTTCTTGGTCTCGGCGATGGCCTTGGCCGGGTTCAGCCCCTTGGGGCAGACCTGGGCGCAGTTCATGATGGTGTGGCAGCGATAGAGCTTGAACGGGTCCTCGAGGTCGTCCAGGCGCTTGTCCGTGGCGTCGTCGCGGCTGTCGGCGATCCAGCGATAGGATTGCAGCAGGGCCGCCGGGCCGAGGTACTCCTCCTGGTTCCACCAGTAGCTGGGGCAGGAGGTGGAGCAACAGGCGCACAGGATGCACTCGTACAGGCCGTCCAGCTTCTCGCGCTCGGCCGGCGTCTGCAGCCGCTCCTTCTCCGGGTCCGGCTCGTCGGACTGGAGGTAGGGCTGGATGGAATCGTACTGGGCGTAGAACAGGCTCAGGTCCGTCACCAGGTCCTTGACCACCGGCTGGTGGGGCAGGGGGGCGATGGTGATGTTGTGCGACGAGCATTCGTCCCAGCCCTTGGTGCAGGCCAGGGCGTTGCGCCCGTCGATGTTCATCGAGCACGAGCCGCAGATGCCCTCGCGGCACGACCGCCGGAACGACAGGGTCGGGTCGATGGTGTTCTTGATGTGGATCAGGGCGTCCAGCAGCATCGGGCCGTGGTCGCCGGCGGGCACCTCATAGACATCCCAGCGGGGGTCGGCGTCGACCTCGGGATCGTAGCGGTAGACCTTGTAGGTCTTGACGTCCTTGGCCCCCGGGGCGGCCTTGTGGACCTTGCCCTGGGTCGGCTTGGAGCCTCTGGGGAGAGTGAGCTGAACCATCTTAGTAAACCCGCGCCTTGGGCTCGATGTACGAGACTTCGTCGGACATGGTGTAGTTGTGCACCGGACGGTAGTCGATCTGGACCTGCTCGCCCGGGCGCTTCCAGGCCAGGGTGTGCTTCATCCAGTTGACGTCGTCGCGGTCCGGATAGTCCTCGCGGGCGTGGGCGCCGCGCGATTCCGTCCGGTTCAGGCCGCCCTCGATGGTGACCAGGGCCTGCGCGATCAGGTTGTCGTACTCCAGCGTCTCCACCAGGTCCGTGTTCCAGATCAGGCCGCGATCGGTCGTCTTGATGTCGGCGCCGGCCGCGTCGATGGCGCGCAGCTTGTCGACGCCCTGCTGCAGCGTCTCGCCGGTGCGGAACACCGCGGCGTCGGCCTGCATGGCGCGCTGCATCGACAGGCGCAGCTCGGCCGTCGGGGTCGAGCCGTTGGCGTTGCGGAAGCGGTCGAGACGCGCCAGGTGGGCGTCGGTCTGAGCCTTGGAGGCCGACGGCACGGCCGAAGCCTTGTCCACCACCTCGCCGCAGCGCAGACCGACGGCGCGGCCGAACACCACCAGGTCGGTCAGGGAGTTGGAGCCCAGGCGGTTGGCGCCGTGCACCGAGACGCAGGCCGCCTCGCCCACGGCCATTAGGCCGGGCACCACGCTGTCGGGATTGCCGTCGCGCAGCGTCAGCACTTCGCCGTGATAGTTCGTGGGGATGCCGCCCATGTTGTAGTGGACGGTCGGCAGGACCGGGATCGGCTCCTTGGTCACGTCGACGCCGGCGAAGATCTTGGCCGATTCTGAGATGCCCGGCAGGCGCTGGTGCAGGATCTTGGGATCCAGGTGATCCAGGTGCAGGAAGATGTGGTCCTTGTTCGGGCCCACGCCGCGGCCTTCGCGGATCTCGATGGTCATGGAGCGGCTGACCATGTCGCGCGGGGCCAGGTCCTTCACGGTCGGCGCATAGCGCTCCATGAAGCGCTCGCCTTCCGAGTTGGTCAGATAGCCGCCCTCGCCGCGGGCGCCCTCGGTGATCAGGCAGCCGGCGCCGTAGATGCCGGTCGGGTGGAACTGCACGAACTCCATGTCCTGCAGCGGCAGGCCGGCGCGCAGCACCATCGCATTGCCGTCGCCGGTGCAGGTGTGGGCCGAGGTCGCCGAGAAATAGGCGCGGCCGTAGCCGCCGGTGGCCAGCACCACCATCTTGGCGCGGAACTGGTGCAGCTGGCCGGTGTCGAGCTGCAGCGCGGTGACGCCGGTGCAGGCGCCGTCCTGCATGATCAGGTCCAGCGCGAAATACTCGATGAAGAACTTCACCTCGCGGCGCACGGACTGGCCGTACAGGGTGTGCAGGATGGCGTGGCCGGTGCGGTCGGCGGCGGCGCAGGTGCGCTGCACCGGGCCCTCGCCGAAGTTGCGGGTCATGCCGCCGAAGGCGCGCTGATAGATCTTGCCTTCTTCGGTGCGGCTGAAGGGCACGCCCCAGTGTTCCAGCTCATAGACCGCCTTGGGGGCGTTCCGGACCAGATATTCGATGGCGTCCTGGTCGCCCAGCCAGTCCGACCCCTTGACGGTGTCGTACATGTGCCACTGCCAGCTGTCCTCGCCCATGTTGCCCAGCGAGGCGGAGATGCCGCCCTGGGCCGCGACGGTGTGGGAGCGGGTCGGGAAGACCTTGGTGACGCAGGCGACCTTCAGGCCCTGCTGGGCGGCGCCGAGCGCGGCGCGCAGGCCAGAGCCGCCCGCGCCGACGACGACGACGTCGTATTCGTGATCGATGAATTCGTAAGCAGCCATGGTCGGGATCAGGCTCCGAAGCCGGCGGGCAGCGGCGCCGAGCCCAGCGCCAGACGCACGATGAAGAAGACGCTGGCGGCGGCCAGCACGAAGAAGACCAGGTTCAGCACGGCCAGCAGCAGCTTCCGGTTCCCGACCCGGTTGATGTAGTCCTCGAAGATCACCTTCCAAGCCAGGCCGGCGTAGCCGAGGAAGACCAGCATGGTGATCGCCAGCAGCCCGGCGTTCAGCGGGCTGGCGAACCAGTCCATCACCTGCTCATAGCCGGCGCCCGCCAGGGTGAAGGCGGTCGAGGCCAGCCAAACCGCCAGCGGCAGCAGGACGACCAGGGCCACGCGCTCGGCGGCCCATTCGCCCGCGCCGCGCCGTTCGGAAATCTTGACGCAATTCTTGAATCTTGCGGGACCGCTCACAGCCCGACCCTCCCGACAGCGAACAGAACGACCCAGAACAGCACCGCCAGCGGGATCGGTCCCCAGACGGAGATGTTCGACAGAAGCGTGGCCGACTTGGGGGTCAGGCCGTTGCCCGTGTCGTTGATGGTGTGGCGCGCGCCGTTCAGGATGAAGGAGAACAGCACCACGGTCAGGCCGAAGCCGACCAGCAGGCCCAGCGGCGAACCGGCCACGCCCAGGGCGGCCGCATAGGCGTCGGGACCGGAGGCCAGCGCCGCCAGCCAGGCGGTCGCGATCACGGCGCCGACCGTCGCGGCGATGATGGTGGCCCGGAACAGGATCGAGGCCGCCATGGTCACATGCCAGCGCCAGATGCTCATGTGGGGCGAGAGGGGTCGAACGTGACCGTTCGGCTGGGTGACGAAACGGCCGGTCTGGTCGTCGCGCGCATCCCCCGACGTCGGGTTGGGATGAGTCATGCGAATCGTTCTCAAAAGCGAATGAATTCAATCGCCGTGTGCGGTTGCGAAGGCTTTAGTGACCCGCGCGCGGGGGTGTCAACAAACGGCTGCAACAAGTGGGGCGGCCAAGCCGGCGCTCTCGGTTCCATCACGGGGGATCACGTTTGTGCGCGGGGCCGCCGGGGGGTTGCGGGAGGGACTCCGGCTTTGGCAGGGTAAGCCCATGATCTGGTTCACATTCGCCTCGATCCTGAGTTCCGGCCTGACGCTTCAAACCCCCTACGGCGTGCTGGATGCGACCCCGGAAACCTATCAGCCCCCCGCCGTCCGGCCGTTCGAGCCGCCCTCCGACTTTGGTCGCGAACAGGCCGAAGGCGACGCCGCCGAGACGCAGCATCGCCGCAAGCTGACCCAGCCGGTGGTGGTCGGCGCCTATGTCGGCAGCTACGAGACCAGCCCCACCGACGCCGAGGCCGCCTATGATCAAGGCGTGGCCCAGGCCGAGATCAACATGGATCGTCGCGCCGGGTCCCTGGACGGACGTTGGCGCGTCGCCGACGCCAACGGGCGGCCGATCCTGTCGCTGGCGCTGACCGATCTGGGCGGCGGGCGGACCATCGAGGGGGCCTGGCGTCGCCTGGAGGCCGGAGCGGCCCCCAAGGAGGTCGGCGTGGCCGGCCCCGCCAGCACGGACGGAGACACGAAGGTGATCCCGGCGGCGGGCGGCGAGCTGCGACTTCGGGCCGCATCGGGCGGATGGACCGGCGTGCTGGTCCAGGGCGGCCGCAGCCGGCCGGTGACCCTGTCGCGTGGCGGCTGAGCCCTCGCCATTCGCCATCCGTCACTCTATATGTGACGAATGACCAACGCCCTCAAACCCCGCCCCGTGGTCCGGCTGCATCCGGCCCATCGCGACGACATCGGCGACCTGGTGACGCGCCGCCCTGTTCCGGGGCCGGGCGTGGAGCAGGTCGATCCGTTTCTGTTCCTGAACCATCACGGGCCGCAGACCTATCCGCCCGGCAACCGCGGCCTGCCGTTCGGCCCGCATCCGCACCGGGGGTTCGAGACGGTCACCTTCATCCTAGACGGCGAGCTGGCGCACAACGATTCCGCCGGCGGCGAGAGCATCATCCGGGCCGGCGGGATCCAGTGGATGACCGCGGGATCGGGCCTGATCCACGCCGAACTGTCGCCCGCGTCGTTCAAGCGCGACGGGGGCCCGATGGAGATCCTTCAGCTGTGGGTCAACCTGCCGTCGCGGCTGAAGATGACGGCCCCGAACTATGTCGGGCTGCAGGCGGCGGACATTCCCAGCTTCACCACCGAAGGCGGGGTGACGGTCGAGCCCGTATCCGGCGCATGGCTGGGCGTGGCCGCGCCGATCCAGTCGCTGATCGACATCCATCTGGCGGTGGTGCGCCTGCCCGCGGCCGCGCGGTTCCAGACGCCGGTCGCCGCCGATCGCAACGTCTTCCTCTATGTTGTGAAGGGACAGGTCGCGGTCGCCGGGACGCCGGTCCCGGAATGGAGCCTGGCGGCGCTGGGCGACGGCGAGGCGGTCGAGATCACGGCCGCGTCCGACGCCGTCGTGCTGCTGGGCCACGCCCGGCCGATCGGCGAGCCGGTCTTCAGCCACGGCCCGTTCGTGATGAACACCCGCGACGAGATCGTGCAGGCGATCCAGGACTATCAGGCCGGAAAGTTCGGGCCGCCGCCCCGCATCTGACGGATCGGCCGCTGGGGGATCAGCTCTTCCAGCGCAGGGTCGCGGGCCGCACCGGATTGACGAAGGCGCGGCCCTCGGCCCGGCTCCTGGCCCATTCGCGCTTCAGCTGCTGGTACCATTTCGCCTGCTTGTCCGCGTCGTCGATCCAGATCAGCGCGGGATCGTAGCGCAGCCCCTCGTTCTGCAGGTTCACCATGCCGCCGTCCTGCTTGAGGAAGGCGACCACCCCCATGCGCAGGAAGGGCTTGGCCAGGCCGAACACCCAGTGGTCGGACCAGAAGATCTGGGTGATCCGCGTCCTGGTCTCGGTCACCGGCGTCAGGCAGGTCAGGGCCAGGACCTGCCTTTCGCCCACCTGGATATGCTCCCAGCGGAAGCCCGGCAGGCGGAAGGTGATCTCCGTGGCGGGGGCGCCGCCCAGGATCCGGTAGAGGCGGCTGTTGGACGAGGGGGCGTGGCGGACCATGGCGAAGCCGTGCTCGCGCGGTTCGAACGCCTTGGCCTTCTCGTGCATCGAATGTTCGGACCGCCACCACCACTGCTGGTGGACATAGGGGCCGTGGGCCGGGTCCATCAGCCCGACGACGGCGTGGTCGATGTGGCTGTCGAAATCCATGCCTTCGACCAGCTTGGCCTCGCCGCCGACCACGCCGGGGAAGACCGGCGGCTCGTGGTCCGGCGCCATCGGATTGCGGGCGTCGGACGCCATCCAGACGAAGACGATCCCCTGGCTCTCGCGCACCGGATAGGACCGGACGCGGATGCGATCCGCTTCGAACGCCTGGTCCTCGACCAGGGACGGGATGGCCGCGCAGACGCCGTCGGGGCGGAAGCGCCAGCCGTGATAGGGGCATTCGATCGTCTCGCCCTCGCCGGGCTTGTCCACCAGCCGGCCGGCCGACAGCGGCGCGGCGCGGTGCGGGCAGATGTCGCGCATGGCGTAGACCTGGCCCGCCCGGGTGCGGCCGACCAGCACCGGCTCGCCCATGATCCCGTGACGTTTCAGCGCGCCGGGCGCGACGTCGCGGCCCAGGGCCACGAAGTACCAGGCGTCGGTCACGAAGCCCTTGCCGAACGGGGCGGCGCCGACCTTCGACGGCGCGGCGTCGGCTTGCGGGGACTGGACGGGATCGGCGGAGGCTGGCTTCATGACGCCTGTCTAACAGAGGCGGGCGGCGTCTGTCCTCAGGCTATGTCAGAGTACTTTACATCACAAAGTGAAGGCGCCATACAGGCGGCCTCAAAGGGGAGTAACACCATGATCCGCGCCGCCCTTCTGGCCGCCCTGATGCTGGCCGCCGCGCCCGCCGCCGTCCTGGCCCAGGACGCGACCGCCGCCCACGGTCATCATCACGCCGACTTCGCCTCCGACCGGATCCACGTCCGGGTGGACGGCGACATGGACGGGCGCGACATCATCCTGATTCCCGGCCTCAGCTCCTCGCCCGAAATCTGGCAGGAGACGGTGGATCACCTGACGGCGCAGGACGGCGCCGGATGGCGCGTCCACCGCATCCACGTCCAGGGGTTCGCCGGTGCGCCGGCCCAGGGCAACGCCCAGACGGGAGACGCGCCCGGCCTGGTCGCCGCCCCGGTGGCCGAGGAGATCGCCCGCTACATCCGCGAGAACGATCTGCCCCGCCCCGCCGTCGTCGGCCATTCGATGGGCGGAACCATCGGTTTGATGCTGGCCGCGCGCCATCCGGACCTGGTCGGCCGGCTGATGGTCGTGGACATGATCCCCTTCATGGGCGCGATGTTCGGCGCGCCGGGCGCCACGGCCGAAAGCGTGACCCCCGTCGCCGACCAGATCTGGGCCGCCCAGGCGAACACCCCGCGCGAGGCCTATGTCGCCCAGGCCACGACCGCCATCACCGGCATGATCAACACCCAGGGCCGCCGCGAAGAGGCGCTGGAGGACATGCGCGAGAGCGACCAGAAGGTCTCCGCCGCCGCCTATCGCGAACTGGTCGTCACCGACCTGCGGCCCGAGTTGTCGAAGATCACGGCGCCGACCGAGGTGCTGTACGTCAAGTTCAACGATCCGCGCATGACGCCCGAGCTGACGGACACCATCTACCGCATGTCCTACGCCAATCTGCCGGGGGCGACGCTGAAGCGCATCGACGACAGCGCGCACTTCATCATGTTCGACCAGCCCCAGGCCTTCCACGCCGAACTGGACGCCTTTCTTTCGGCCGAATAGCGCCTCACGCTCGCGTGATGTCGGCGGGGCCGTTTCGGCGGCGGTTCATACGGGATACATACCCGTGGAGCTACATCCCGCCTGAGCGCGGCATCTGAGGATAAAAATGGCGGGTCAAGGACAGGGCGAGGGCAGGCCCAGGCGCTCGGCGTTGCAGCTTCTGGTCTACTGGGGCGCGGTGCTGGCCGTCTGGGGTCTGATCTTCCTGGTCGTCTTCTTCGCGGTCTTCGCGCGCGGCCTGCCCGACACCTCCAGCCTGTACGACGTCGATCGCCAGCCCTCAATCACCTATCTGGACCGCAACGGCGCGCTGATCGCCACGCGCGGCACGCAGATGGCGCCGCCGGCCGACCTGGACGCCCTGCCGGACTATGTGCCGGCCGCCTTCATCGCCATCGAGGACCGGCGCTTCTACAACCACCCGGGCTTCGATCCCGTCGGCATGATGCGCGCCGCGGCCGCCAACATGCGCGCCGGCCGGGTGGTGCAGGGCGGCTCGACCCTGACGCAGCAGCTGGCCAAGAACCTGTTCCTGACGCCCGACCAGAACATGCGCCGCAAGGTGCAGGAACTGATGCTGGCCGTCTGGCTGGAGATGAAGTTCACCAAAAAGGAGATCCTGGCCCTCTATCTGAACCGGGTCTATTTCGGCGCCGGCGCCTATGGCATCGAGGCCGCGTCGCAGCGGTATTTCGACAAGTCCGCCAGCGAGCTGACCATCGGCGAGGCCGCGCTGCTGGCGGGGCTGCTGAAGGCGCCGTCGCGCTATTCTCCGCTGTCAGAGAGCGAGCGCGCCGCCACCCGCGCCACCGTCGTGCTGAACGAGATGGAAGAGGCCGGCGTCATCACCGCCGCCCAGCGCGAACAGGCCGTGACCCAGCCGGTCATCGTCTCGCGCACCCTGGCCACCCAGCACGCCCAGTACTTCATCGACTGGCTGGACAAGTCGATCCGCGGCCTGGTCGGGGAGCCGACCGAGGACATCATCGTCGAAACCACGCTCGACCTGACCCTGCAGACCGCCGCCGAACGCTCGGTGCGCCGGATCCTGGAGCGGGACGAGGGCCGCGGCGTCGAGCAGGCCGCCCTGGTGGCGCTGGACGGCGACGGCCGGGTGCGCGCCATGATCGGCGGCGCCTCCTATGCCGACAGCCAGTTCAACCGCGCCGTCGACGCGCGCCGCCAGGCCGGGTCGTCGTGGAAGCCGTTCGTCTATCTGGCCGCGCTCGAGGCGGGCTACACCCCGCAGACGCCGGTGGTGGACGAGCCGATCACCATCGGGAACTGGTCGCCGCGAAACTACTCCGGGACCTTCTCGGGCCCCATGAGCCTGTCCCAGGCCGTGGCCCAGTCGATCAACACCGTGGCCGCCTCGATCGCCGACCAGATCGGGCGCGACAGCGTGGCGCGCGTCGCCCGCCGGCTGGGCGTGGAGAGCCGCATCGGCCTGGAGCCCGCCATGGCGCTGGGGGCGGTGGAGGTGTCGCCGCTGGAGATGGCCGGGGCGTACGACGCCTTCGCCAACGGCGGCCGTCGGGTCGAACCCTATGGCGTCAGCCGCATCCGCACGCCCCAGGGCCGGGTCATCTACCAGCGCTCCAATCCGGAGACGGGCCAGGCGATCAACAATCCGCCGCTCTACTATCTGAACGAGATGCTGCGCGGGGTGGTAACCTCGGGCAGCGGTCGCGGCGCGGCCATCGCCGGGCGCGACCTGGCGGGCAAGACCGGCACCACCTCGGACTACAAAGACGCCTGGTTCGTGGGCTACACCGGCGGCTTCGTCACCGCCGTCTGGGTCGGCAAGGACGACAACACGGCCATGCGCGGCGTGACGGGCGGGTCGTCCCCGGCCGCCATCTGGAGGGGCTTCATGGAGGCGGCTCTGCCGCGCCTGAACGCGCCGCGCATTCCCGACGGCCCGGCCATGCCGGAGGGGTGGCAGGCCCCCGATCCCGTCGGCGACCTGCTGTCCAACCTGGGCGACGGCCAGGGTCAGCCGGTGGAGCCGGTCGATCCGTCCCAGGGCCAGCCCTATGTCGAGCAGGACGGTCCGCCCCGCCCGCAGCCGGTTCCGGGCCAGCCGCCGGCCGTGCGTCCCAACGCGCCCCAGCCCGTCCAGCCGCGCCAGCCCGACCAGCAGGCCGACGGCCGCCTTGCGCCCGAACGCCGCCAGGAGCCGCTGTTCTACTGAGGCGGGCGGCCGCCTTGCACGGGCGGCGGAACGGCTGTAGAGGGCCCGCTCCTGTTGGGGAGTAGCTTCCGGCGCCTGAAGCCGGGGTCGCATCAACACATTCGCGGCCGTCGTTTGCGACGTCTTCGTGGTGCGACCAGCGGACCGTCGTCCGCCTTGCGAGACCAGCGTTTCCCACCGCCCCGCCGGGCGGCGTGGGATGCGCGTCTCGTCGCCCGGCGGAGTGTTTCCCGATGACCCCAGGCGCGATCGCCGTCCTGTCGCTCAGCATGTCCGCCGACGCCTTCGCCGCCGCCGTCGGCCGGGGCGCCGCGCATCGACCCGCCGTGGTCCAGGCCATGAGGGCCGGGCTGGTGTTCGGCGTCATCGAGGCGATCACGCCCCTGATCGGCTGGAGCCTGGGCCTGATCGCCGCCGGCCTGATCGAGAAGATCGATCACTGGGTCGCCTTCGCCCTTCT
The DNA here is from genome assembly GCF_041911375.1 of Brevundimonas sp. Taxonomy (GTDB): domain Bacteria; phylum Pseudomonadota; class Alphaproteobacteria; order Caulobacterales; family Caulobacteraceae; genus Brevundimonas. The sequence continues at coordinate 17,811 of NZ_JAYRPA010000005.1, forward strand.
GGCCGCCGTCGGGGCGCGCATGATCTGGGAAGGCCTCAAGCCCGCCGAGACCGCCGAGGACGCCGCGCCCCGTCGCGCGGGGGCGTGGGCCCTGGTCGCCACCGCGATCGGCACCAGCATCGACGCCGCCGCCGTGGGCGTGGGCCTGGCCTTCATCGGCGTGAACATCTGGATCATCGCCGCCAGCATCGGCTTCACCACCTTCGTGCTGACCACCATCGGCATGCTGATCGGCAAGGCCGTGGGCGCGCGGTTCGGCAAGACCGCCGAACTGCTGGGCGGGGTCGCCCTGATCGGCATCGGCGCGCTGATCCTGGCCGAACACATGGGCTGGATCGGGGGCTAGGGGCCAGAGGGTTCTTCGCTTCGCTCAGCCCCGGAATGACGCCCCGGACGGTCAGAAGGGGGACTGACCTCAGCCCGGTCAGCGCCCCACGGCGTGCAGCGCCGCCCCGTGGTCGCGCAGCCACTTGCGGAACGGGCGGTGGTCGCCGACCAGCTGCTGGACCACCGACCAGTAGGCCGGGCTGTGGTCGGCGTGGACCAGATGGCCCACCTCGTGCGCGGCCAGGTAGTCGATCACCGGCGGCGGGGCCATGATCACCCGCCAGGAATAGCGGATGGTGCGGTTGTGCGGGCTGCATGATCCCCAGCGGGACCGGGTGTCGGCGATCGACACCTTGACCGGCCGCTGGCCCAAGGCGCGCAGATGGTGTTCGGTCCGCTCCAGCAGCGTCTCGCGCGCCAGCCGCTTGAGCAGGTTCTCGACGCGCCGGGCGAAGGCCTCGCCCTCGCCGCCCGAGCGGATCACCGTCCCGTCCTCGACCAGCCGCGCCGCGCCCGCGCCGGGCGTCGCCTCCAGCCGCACCGGCCGCCCCTTCAGGGAAATCACCTGCCCGGGCTCCAGCGGCCGGCCCTGCGGCCGCACCGCCAGCCGTTCGGAGATCCAGACGCCCTTCGATCGCGCGAAGGCCACGGCCTGGGCCAGGCCGCGCTCGGTCGGGGCGATGACCACCGCCTCGCCGGCGCGCGCGTCGATCCGCACCGACAGGCGCCGGGCGCGCGGATTGACCGACAGTCTCAGGACGGGGCCGGGCCCGCCCCCTTCGTCAAGCGGCAGCCGCTGACCGTTGCGGTACGCCACTGAGCGCCTCGTTGCTGGCGATGAAGTCGCGCACGCGGGGATAGATCTCGTCGCGGAAGCGACGCCCGTTGAACACGCCGTAGTGGCCCACGCCCGGCTGGACGTAGAGCCTGCGCCGGTCCTCGGGCACGTTGGGGCACAGGCCGTGCGCGGCCTGGGTCTGGCCGACGCCGGAGATGTCGTCCTTCTCGCCCTCGACCGTCATCAGGCCGATGTCGGCGATCTTCGTCAGATCGACCCTACGCCCGCGATGCTCCAGCAGGCCCCGGGGCAGCAGGTGCTGCTGGAAGACGATGTCGATGGTCTGGAGATAGAACTCCTCGGTCAGGTCCAGCACCGACAGATACTCGTCGTAGAATTCCTCGTGCTTCTCGACCCCGTCGCCGTCGCCGTCGATCAGGCTGTTGAAATAGTCCCAGTGGGCGTCGCGGTGGCGTTCCTCGTTCATCGACATGAAGCTGTAGAGCTGCACGAAGCCCGGATAGACCTGTCGCCCGAAGCCCGGATAGGGCCAGGGCACGGTGTGGATCATGTTCGATCGGAACCAGGTGAAGGGCTTCTCCTCCGCCAGCTGGTTGGTGACGGTGGGCGACAGGCGCGCGTCGATGGGCGAGCCCATGAAGGTCATGGAGGCCGGCCGGTTCGGATCGCCGTCCTCGGCCATGATCGCCCCGGCCGCCAGCACCGGCGGCCCCGGCTGGCAGACGCCGACGACGTGCGGCCGGCCGCCGATCTCGGCCAGCATCATGCGCACATGGTCGATGTAGTCGAAGAAGTCGAACCGGCCTTCCAGCACCGGCACCTGCCGGGCGTTGACCCAGTCGGTGACATAGACGTCGTGGTCCTGAAGGAAGGCCTCGACCGTGCCGCGCAGCAGGGTGGCGTAGTGGCCCGACAGCGGCGCCACGATCAGCACGGCCGGTCCCGAGGCGGGCTTGCCGGCGCGCTTGAGGTCGCCGATGTTGCGGGCGAAGCGGACCAGGCGGCACCACGGGCTCTGCCAGATCACCTGTTCGACGGTGCGGACCGGCTTGCCGTCGACAGTGACGACCTCCAGCCGCCAGTCGGGCTTGCCGTAGCGCCGGGTCACGCTCTCGAACAGTTCGGCCGAGGCGTAGGCCGTGCGGCCGACGGCCGTGTCCGCCGCCGGATTGAACGGCGAACTCCAGAAGCGGCGCGCCATCTGCGCGCCGACCCGCCAGGGCAGGGCCGACTGATAGGCCAGTTCGTGCAGCGCGTAGAGCATATGTATCCTGACGGCCCGCCGTTTGTGCAGGGCAGCATACAACGCACGACCCTGCAAAAGGATTATGGGGCGTGGCCTAGCCGCGCGCCATGGCGTCCTCGATGATCTTGGCCGACTTGTCCGGGCCCAGGCCGTAGGCGACGGCGGTGCGGAACCGGCCGTCCGGCCCCATCAGATAGACGGTCAGGGAGTGGTTCATCGTATAGGCGTCGCCCTCGCCGACCTTCTCGTAATAGGCGCGATAGACCTTGGCCGCCTGGGCAATCTGCTCCGGCGATCCGGTCAGGCCGATCGTCCCCTGGGGGAAGCCGTCGGACGACAGATAGTCCTTCAGCGCCTGGGGCGTGTCGCGCTCGGGATCGACGCTGACGAAGACGATCTGCAGGTCGTCGGCCTTGTCCCCCAGCCGCTGCTTCACCGCCGCCAGCTCGGCCAGGGTCGTGGGGCAGAACTCGGGGCAGTAGGTGAAGCCGAAGAAGACCAGGCTCCACTTGCCGTTCAGCAGCGTCTGGTCCACCGCGCGGCCGTCCTGGTCCACCAGCTGGAAGTCGCCGCCGACCAGGGGCTGGCCGGTGGAGGCGATCTCGCGCGACGCGGACGCGTCGCGGCCGGAGATCACCACGACGGTCAGTATGGCCAGGGCGGCGGCGATGGCGATGCAGGCGCCCGCGAACAGCAGGATGGAACGACGCGGCATGGAGGCCTCTCACGGAAGGGACTGCGGCGGTCTATAGAAGAGGCGTGACCACGACAGAACCCCGCATCGCGCCGCAGGAGGCGCCCTCCGACATGCTGCAGGGCTGGCGCGACGCCCCGCGCCGGGGGCGGGGATTCTCCCTGCGCACCCTGATCGTGCTGCGCTGGCTGACCATCGTGGGTCAGAGCTCGGCGATCCTGACCGCCTATGTCGCGCTGCACTTCCCCCTGCCGCTGTGGCCCTGTCTGACGGTCATCGCCATCAGCGCGGCGGTCAACGTCGGCGCCATGGCCCGGGTCCGCCGGCTGGAGGCCAGCCTGCCCGACGGCCGGCTGACGGCGATCCACCTGGGTTTCGACATCTTCCAGCTGGGGGTGCTGCTGGGCCTGACCGGCGGCCTGGAGAATCCCTTCTGCCTGCTGCTCGTGGCCCCCGTGACCATCGCCGCCGCCGCCCTGCCCGCGCGCCAGGCCCTGCTGCTGGGGCTGCTGGCGCTGGTGGCCGTGGCCGTGCTGTTCTTCTGGTCCGAGCCCCTGCCATGGCGGCCCTACGAGCATTTCGCCCTGCCGACCCTCTATCGCTTCGGCATGGCGCTGGCGCTGGTGACCGGGGTGGTCTTCACCGCCGGCTACGCCTGGCGGGTCGCCGCCGACGCCGAGAAGCTGGAGCTGGCCCTGGCCACGACGCAGGACGTGCTGCAGCGCGAGCAGCGGCTGGCGGCGCTGGGCGGGCTGGCGGCGGCGGCGGCGCACGAGCTGGGCACGCCGCTGGCCACCATCCAGGTCGTGGCCAAGGAGATGCAGCGCGCCGCGCCCCCCGGCGGCGCCCTGGCCGAGGACGCCGACCTGATCCTGCAGCAGGCCGAGCGCTGCCGCGGCATCCTGGCCCAGCTGTCCAGCGAGCCCGAGGGCGACGACGCCCTTTACGCCGACGTGGCCCTGAAGGCGCTGCTGGAGGAGGTGGTGGAGCCCCACCGCGGCTTCGACCTGGCGTTCGAGGTGCTGGTCAAGACGCCGCCGGGCCAGCCCGCCCCGCGCGTGCGCCGCATGCCCGAGGTGGTGCACGGCCTGTCCACTCTGGTCGAGAACGCCGCCGACTTCGCCCGGTCGACCGTGCGCGTGCAGGCCCTGGTGGACGCGGGCTGGATCGAGGTCGAGATCCTGGACGACGGGCCTGGCTTTCCCGGCGACATCCTGCCCCGGCTGGGCGAGCCCTATGTGACCAGCCGACCGCAGGGCAAGGCGCGCCGCGCCCTGGCCGCCCAGATCGCCGACGCCGCGCGTCGCCGCCCGCCCGTCGCCCCCGCCATCGCGCCCAGCCAGGGCGGGATGGGCCTGGGCTTCTTCATCGCCCGCACCCTGCTGGAGCGCACCGGCGGCCAGGTCAGCGTGGGCCAGGGCCTGCCCCAGTCCGACCAGAAGGGCGCCCCGCGCGGCGCGCGCGTGGCCGTGCGCTGGGCGCGGCCGGCGCTGGAGGTGGCGGAATGAGACCCGCGGCCCGTCTTGGGTCGAAGCGTCGCAGGGGGAACCTTGGCCTTGACCCGCGCGCTGTCGGTCCCGACTTGAAGCGGCAGGAGAGAATGTTCGATGTCCGATCTTGAAGCCCGTATCGCCGCCCTGCCCGACAAGTCGCTGCTGCTGCTCGACGACGACCAGGCGCTGCGCACCCGCATGGGCCGGGCGCTGGAGGCGCGCGGTTTCGAGGTGACGACCGCCGAGTCGGTGGCCGAGGCGACGGCGGCGCTGCGCGACCGCGCCCCCGCCTTCGCCGTGCTGGACATGCGGCTGGAGGACGGCAACGGCCTGAAGGTGGTCGAGGCCGTGCGCGACCGCCGCGCCGACGCCCGCATCGTCATGCTGACCGGCTACGGGGCCATCGCCACCGCCGTAGCGGCGGTCAAGGCCGGGGCCGTCGACTACCTGTCCAAGCCCGCCGACGCCGACGACGTGGTCAAGGCCCTGCTGGCCGCCGGCGAGGCGCCCGAGCCGCCGGAAAACCCGATGAGCGCCGACCGCGTGCGCTGGGAGCATATCCAGCGGGTCTATGAGCTGTGCGACCACAACGTCTCGGAAACCGCGCGCCGCCTGGGCATGCACCGCCGGACCCTGCAGCGAATCCTGGCCAAGCGCGCGCCGCGATAGGCTTCGCCTATCGCATTTTTGCTGGGCCTACCGCGCTTCACGCTGCTTGAGGCCGAGGGCGGCTAATCCCGCATCGTCCGTAGGGCTCCCAGGCGAGCGAAGGCCAGGGTCAGCGCCTTGCGTCGCGCGGGCGCCAGCGGCGTGACCGGCGCCTCGCGCACCACCGCGCCGCCGAAGCCGTCGGCGACGATCAGGCCCGGTTCGTCCGGCAGCACGTCCTGGGGAAACTCCGGCGCCACGGCGAAGAAGAAGGCGTCGCAGAACGGCGCATACTCCGGCCATTTGCGATCGACGCGATAATCCTCGATCCCCGACTTCACCTCGCAGATGACGATGTCGCCCTTGCGGCCCACGGCCATGACGTCGGCGCGCCGCCCGTTGGGCAGGCAGACCTCCAGCAAGGGGGCGTAGCCCATGTCCATCAGCAGCCGCGCGGCCCCGCGCGTGACCGACAGCGTGGTCTCGGGGCGGCTGAAGACGAGTTCGAGGTGGACGGCGGCGGCGGTCATGGGGCCATTCTGTTCCGGCTCCGTTCCGCCCGCAAGCGGTGCCGTCAGCCGCCGGTGCTGACCACCCGGCTCATGTCCATGCCCAGGGCGCGGGCGCGGGCCAGAAGACGCGCCCGTTCGGCCGGACCGGCCGCCTGGTTGCGGTGCCAGATCCACCAGTCGGACTTGTTCGGAAGCGCCAGGATGGCCCAGTTGTAGGCGGGATCGTGATCCCAGACCCAGTAGTTCTGCCCCGCCAGCCCGCCGATGCTGAGCAGGCCGGTCAGGGTGAAGCGGAACTTGGCGTTGGTGGCGGTGTCGGTGATGCGGGCGTTGGCGCGCAGGGTCTCGACCTCGCCGCCGGGGCGGCGGGTGCAGCTGACGGTCAGTCCGTAGCGGTCCGGCCGGCCTTGCGGGGTGAAGTCGATCTGGGCGCGGCTGCAGTCCTTCTGGACGTTGTTATGACTGCGCTCGATCTCGAACCAGCGGCCGTCGAACCGGTCCATGTCGATGTCGCTGGACTGAGCCGCGGCGGCCGCGGGCAATGCGGCGACGAGCGCGGTCGAAAGCAGGGCGGCGGAGATCGCGGCGGCGCGGCGCATCAGGCGTATCCTCGTTCTGTCTTCAGACGCATACGCCGTTTCCGCCCTGTTGGTTGCCTTCAACGGCTGCGCGCCCGCCATTCCTCGCGCGTCTGGCCCCAGACGTGGACCGGCAGGTCGGCGAAGGGCTCGGGCAGCCGGCCCGGCCCGCGATGGCGCGAACCCAGCCGCTCGGCCAGGCGGATGGAGGCGGCGTTCTCCCGGTCGATGGTATGGATCACCTCGTCCCAGCCCAGCACGTCGAAGGCGTAGTCCAGGCTGGCGACGGCCGCCTCATGGGCATAGCCCTTGCCCGCCGCGTCGGGATGCAGGCTCCAGCCCACCTCGGGCCCGGGCCAGCCGTGCGGCCGCCACGGCCCGATCCGCCCGACCCACAGGCTCGACGTCTTCTCGATCAGGGAAAAGAAGCCGACCCCCGTCAGCGCCCAGGCCCCCGCGACGCTCATCATCACCCGCCAGGTTTCGGCCGGGGACTTGGGGCCGCCGATGAAACGGGTCGCTTCCGGATCGGCCTGGAACTCGGCCCAGCGCGGAAAGTCCTCCATCGCCGTCGGGCGCAGGACCAGGCGTTCGGTCTCGATCACTGGGCCGATCACTGGGCCAGTCATTGGGCCGGTCACAACGGATACTCCCGCTCCAGTTCGTAATGGCTTCCGTCGCTGGTCAGGACGCTGGAGTACAGGCCGAAGCGGTCGATGCGGATGGGCGGCGAGCGCAGCAGGTTGTGGCCGGCCATCCAGGCCCCGATCCGGTCCGGGTTCGCCTGCGGCTTCAGATAGGCCAGGGTCACGTGCGGGCGATAGTCGCGCGCCTCCATGGCGACGCCGGCCCTCTGTCCGGCGGCCTTGCAGCGTCCGGCCAGCACCGACAGCCGGTCGTCGGGCGTCTCGACCCCCGCCCACAGCGTCTGGCTGCGGTGCGCGTCGCCGAAGGCGCCGACGCCCCTCAGGGCGATCTCGAACGGCCCGCCGCCGACGCGCGACAGCTCAGAGGCCAGGTCGTCGGCGCGGCGCTCGTCCATCTCGCCATAGAAGGCCAGGGTGACGTGCAGGGCCTCCAGCGGACGCCAGCGCGCGCCGGGCAGGCCGGACTGGCGCCGCTTCAGCGTCTCGGCGACGTCGTCCGGCAGGGTCAGGGCGGTGAACAGACGAAGCATGCGACCGTTGGTAGCGGGCGGAACGACCGGCTCCAAGTCCGGTTTTCCTTGCAGGGACCGCCCCGCGTCCCGATATTCACGACATACGACCGGGGAAAGCCTTCCCCGGCCTATGGGAGAAAGTTCGTCGCCATGAGCGATTTCAACAACGGCTACGCCCGCCCCCTGCCGCAGACCGCCGACATGTCCGTCGACGCCGGCCTGCGCGGCTTCATGCTGGGCGTCTACAACAAGCTGGCCCTGGGCCTGCTGGTGGCCGCGGCCCTGGCCTATGTCACCGGCAATGTGCCCGCCGTGCAGCAAATGCTGTTCGCCGTGGGCCCGGACGGCCGCATCGGCCTGACGGTGCTGGGCATGATCGTCCAGTTCTCGCCGCTGGTCATGCTGTTCGGCTCGATGTTCTTCATGAAGAACCCGACCGCGCGCGGCGTGAACATGCTGTACTGGGCCGTGGTCGCCACCATCGGCGCGGGCCTGGGCATCCTGTTCCTTCGCTATACGGGCGGCAGCCTGGTTTCGACCTTCCTGGTCACGGCGGCGGCCTTCGGCGGCCTGTCGCTGGTGGGCTACACCACCAAGAAGGACCTGTCGGGCATGGGCACCTTCCTGATCATGGGCGTGATCGGCCTGATCCTCGCCTCGATCGTGAACATGTTCCTGCAGTCCGGGACCTTCTACCTGATCATCAGCGCCCTGGGCGTGCTGATCTTCTCGGGTCTGATCGCCTATGACACCCAGCGTCTGAAGATGACCTACTACGCCTTGGGCGGCGACCAGAACGCGATGGGCGTGGCCACCGGCTTCGGCGCGCTGAGCCTGTTCATCAACTTCATCAACCTGTTCCAGTTCCTGCTGGCCTTCATGGGCGGCAACCGCGAATAGGATCGGCGAAGTCCGAACCGGAAAGGGCCCCGCGAGGGGCCCTTTCTTTTTGCGCGTGTATCGACCTCCGTGGGGTTGTGCCCTAGCGTGGGGTCGGCTTCTCGAGGGTTCCATGCGTCTGTCTTGTCTATATGCCGCCGCCGCCTTCCTGTTGCTGACGCCGCCGGCCTTGGCCGAGCAACAGTCCCCGCCTGCTCAGGTGGAGTCCTGGACCGTTGAGAAGACCGGGCGGATCGGTCAGGCGATGTGGCGACAGGACGTCGCCGCCGCACGCGCGACGGATGCCTTGCTGGCCCAGTCCGGCGGCCGCCCGCCCGAGGGTCTGATCGGCTGGATCGTGGTGGACGAGGGGGAAGGCCAGCGCGTCCGCTTCCTGTCTGGCTCGCCCGAGCAGCCGCGCGCCTTCAAAGATGTGGTCGTGGACGCTCGTCTACGGGCCGGGCAGGTGACGGACCCCGCTGATCCGGTGCTGCCCGAGGATCAGATTGCGCGCTTCGCTGCGCGCAATGCGGCGGCGCAGAACTTCGGCCCCTTGCGTTGCGCAGCCCGCTACAATGCCGTGGTTCTGGACGATCCGGATGGAGAGGGATGGCTGGTCTGGTTGCTGGCTTCGACGACCCAGGCCAACATTGTCCCGATGGGCGGCCATTACCGCTATCATGTCAGCGCGGACGGCCGGACGGTCGAGCGTCGGGAGCAGTTGTCCGGCAGCTGTCTCGACATGGACAAAAACCGGGCGACGCAGGGCGGACAGTCGGTGGGGCTGGTGACCAATGTGATCGTCGCGCCCCGACCGCTGGAGGTCCACGTCTTCCTGTCCCTGCTGAATAGCGTGCCGATCTTTGTCTTGGCGGATCAGAAGGTCTGGGCCGTCGAGGGGGCGCGCATCCGCCACATGGACATGCCCGCGCGCTGAAGCCTAGTCCACCACCTGAAACTTCCGGCTGTCGAACACCCGCAGCACCTGGGCCAGGTCGCGGCCGCGGCGCAGCACCTGGCCGCCCTCGCCGATCACCGCCCACTGGCCCTGGCGCTGCTGCAGGGCGGGCCGCTTCTCGATGCGATAGGCGGGCGCGTCGCCCGAGCGGCGGAAGACGGCGAACTCGGCGAAGTCCTTGTGGCCGACCACCGAATAGTCGCGCCACTCGCCCTGGGCGACCATGCGCCCGTAGACCCGAAGGATCGGATCCAGTTCGCGCCGGTCGAAGAAGACCGGGCCGGGCAGGGGCGGGGCGGCGGGCTGAGAGTCCAGGCTCATGGCCTAAACTTAGGCCGATCAGGCGGCGGCGCCAGTGGCCGCCCCTCGCGGGTCCCGTCGCTTGGGCTGGGGATCACGGCCTAAAAGTACGATTTCGCGCGCGACACGAAATGGCCCCGTTTCGGTCCTTCGCCCGCCCGTTTGGGGCGCGACACCTCGATCATCGGCTCGTCGGAGTTCGGAAGCGTCCGGATCCTGAACAGCCCCCCAGCCCCCTGGATGTTTCCATCAAAGGGCTCCGGCGGCCGATGCTTCCTCCAAGCGAGCGCCCGTCCTGCCAAACCCCTCCCCCTCCCTGGCAAGGCGGGCGTTTCGCTGTCTGGACCCCGGCCGGGCCATCGCCCTTCCGTCCCGCGCCCTTCCGTCCCGCGCCCTTACGTCCCGCGCCCTGAGGACCACGTCACAGGGTCAGGGTCAGGGTCCTGGCCTCGCCGTTGCGCGTCACCGACAGTTCGACCGACCCCGAGGCCGCCCGCAGCGCTTCGGCGGCGGCGCGCGCATCGGCCGTGGCGGCCCCGCCGACCGCGGTGACGACGTCGCCGGCTGTCAGTTCGCCCTGGGCGGCCGGCGAGCCCGCCTCGACCGCCGTGACCAGCGGCCCGCCGTCGGAATCGCGTAGCGCCGCGCCATAGGCCCGGGCGCCGAACGCGCCCACCACCACCGGCGTCTCGACCAGGGTCTCGACGGGCAGGTCGGTGGTCGCCTCCCTTCCGCCGCGCAGATAGACCACGCTCAGGCTGGAGTCGGGCGCGGCGATGCCGACCGTGGCGTTGATCGATCCGGCGTTGGCGACCGGCCGGCCCTGGATGCGGGTGATGACGTCGTCGTGGCGCAGGCCGGCGCGCTCCGCCGGCGATCCGGGGGCCACGTCGGCGACGACGGCGCCGCGCACGATGCCCAGGCCCAGCTCGCGCGCCCGCTCGGCCGTCAGCGAGGCGAAGATCGCCCCGGTCTGGCCCCGCTTCACCTCGCCGTCCTTGCGCAGCTGCTCGGCCACGTACAGCATGATGCGCGACGGCACCGCAAAGGCGATCCCGTCGTTGCCGCCGCCGAATCCGCCCGAAAGGATCGAGGTGTTGATGCCGATCAGCCGGCCGCGGCTGTCCAGCAGCGGCCCGCCCGAATTGCCCGAGTTCACCGCCGCGTCGGTCTGGATGTAGTCCTCGACCGCATCGCCCAGGCCCGACCGGTTCAGGCCCGAGATGACCCCCATGGTCAGGGTCTGGTCCAGCCCCAGCGGATAGCCCACCGCAAAGGCCAGATCGCCGGTGCGCAGGGTGTCGGAATCGACCGTCTGGACCTGCGACAGGTTCAGCGGGCGTCCGTCCGGCACGATCTTCAGCACGGCGATGTCGGTGGCCTTGTCCGTCCCCACCAGCACGGCGTCGAACAGCCGGCCGTCCGTCAGGTCCACGGTGAACTTCCGTCCGCCCTCGACCACGTGGTTGTTGGTGATCAGCACGCCCTCGGCCGCGTCGATGATGACGCCCGAGCCCGACGCGAAGGGTTTGGGATCGCTGGCTTCCGAGGTCGGTCCGCGCGACTGACCCAGGGTCGTCACCTGCACCACGGCGGGCAGCGAATCGTCCAGGCCCGGCGCGAAGCTGAAGACGCCGCGCCGGGCGTCATAGGGCAGATAGCCCGGACCCGGCTGGGCGGCGGCCGAACCCGCGGCCAGACCCGCCGCCGACAGCAGCGCGGCGGCCAGAACGGCGGAGGACACGGCCTTGAGGCGAAGCGGCATGGAGATCCCTTTCAGGCCGGGCCTTGGCGGGGCCGGCCCTTGTTCGAAGCGCGAGCCTAGCGCGAGAATTGAGGCGTGACGATGAGAATGCGAAAGTCGCCACCGGGGTCTTGCGCCCCGCGCGATCCGGCGTGACCATGCGGCGACGACCCTCGGAGATTGCGCCAGATGAGCCAGACCACCCTGGGCCGCGACCGCTCGGGATCGACGCCCTTCGGCCGGCTGTTCCGCGACCATCCGCGCGAGGTCGGCGAGACCTATGTGCAGCACATGGCCGCCTCTTCCGCGTTCGGGCTGCGGCTGCTGGGCCTGGCCGGCGCCGCCTTTCTCCACGCCCTGGTCCCCGGCGTGCACAGGTCGACCGTCTCCAACGCCATCCGCGGCATGGCCCGCGACATGGGCGGCCGCGCCGAGGAAGCCCGCGAAAGCCGCATGCGGGACGCCGGCGTTTGGGACGTGGGGCTGTAGGAGGGACTAGGGCTTAGGGCTTAGGGCTTAGGGCTTAGGGCTTAGGGCTTAGGTGCGTCGACGCTCGCCGTTCCCCGAAATCCTAAGCCCGGCCCCTCTCCCTCGCCCCGGCCATGCAATCGCCGGGATCCGTGCTATATAGGCGGGCTCAGCCCCAAGCAGGATCGCCGCCTTGAGCATCACGCTCGACCTTTCTCGCGCCTCGAACGCGCCCGCCGAAAAGGCGCTCGTCAACCTCAGCGGCCTGACGCGCGATGGCCTGCGCCAGGCCCTGATCGACGCCGGCGTCTGCCCGCCCGAAAAGGCCAAGATGCGCGCCAGCCAGGTCTGGGGCTGGATCCATCACTACGGCGTCACCGACTTCGCCGCGATGAGCAACGTCGCCAAGGACATGCAGGCCAAGCTGGCCGAGCACTTCACCCTGGCCCGCCCCGAGATCGTCGAGCGCCAGGTGTCCAAGGACGGCACCCGCAAATGGCTGATCCGCACCGCGCCGGGCATCGAGATCGAGACCGTCTACATCCCCGACGTCGGCCGCGCCGGCGCCCTGTGCGTGTCCAGCCAGGTGGGCTGCACCCTGAACTGCACCTTCTGCCACACCGGCACCCAGAAGCTGGTGCGCAACCTGACCGCCGCCGAGATCGTGGCCCAGGTCCAGGTGGCGCGCGACGACTTGGAGGAATGGCCGTCGCCCAAGGAAGACCGCCGCCTGTCCAACATCGTCTTCATGGGCATGGGCGAGCCGCTCTACAATCTGGACCACGTCGCCGACGCCATCGACATCATCTCGGACAACGAGGGCATCGCCCTGTCGCGCCGCCGCATCACCGTCTCGACGTCCGGCGTCGTGCCGCAGCTTCAGGCGCTGGGCGACCGCACGGCGGCCATGCTGGCCATCAGCCTGCACGCCACCAACGATCCACTGCGCGACGTTCTGGTGCCGCTGAACAAGAAATATCCGCTGGACCAGCTGATGGCCGCCATCCGCGCCTATCCCGGCCTGTCCAACGCCCGCCGCGTGACGTTCGAATACGTCATGCTGAAGGGCGTCAACGACAGCCCCGAGGAGGCCCGCGCCCTGCTGAAGCTGATCGAGGGCATCCCGGCCAAGGTCAACCTGATCCCCTTCAACCCCTGGCCCGGCACGGACTACCAGTGCTCGGACTGGAAGACGATCGAACGCTTCGCCGCCATTCTGAACAAGGCCGGATACGCCTCGCCCATCCGCACCCCGCGCGGCCGCGACATCCTGGCCGCCTGCGGCCAGCTGAAGTCCGAAAGCGAAAAGATCCGGGCCTCGGCGCTCAGGAAGGCGGAGCAGGCGGCGGCGTGAGCCTTCGGCTGTAATCTTTCGTCACAAGGTGTGGCCGCCGCGCGCTTGCGGATTGGGGCGACAATCGGGCAAGGCGTGGGGCGATGGATCCGTCCCTGTCCAACGTCCTGACCAGCGCCGAGGTGCAGGCCTTCGCGTCCGGGTTCCCGGTCATGGTGATGCACCTGGTCGTGACCCTGCTGCTGCTCGCGGCGGGGGCGACGGTCTATGCGCTGATGACGCCGTGGAAGGAGGTCGCGCTGATCCGCGACGGCAATCCGGCGGCCGCGCTGGCCTTCGCGGGCGTGCTGCTGGGCCTGGCGATCCCGCTGGCCATATCGCTGTCGGTGTCCACCTCGGTGCGCGACATCGCCATCTGGGGCGTGGCGACCCTGGTGCTGCAGCTGCTGGCCTTCCGCGTGGTCGACCTGCTGCTGACCGGCCTGCCCCAGCGTATCAAGGACGGCCAGATGTCCGCCGCCATCGTGCTGGTGGGGGCCAAGCTGGCGACGGCCGTGGTGTTGTCCGCCGCCCTGACCGGCTGACGGCGGGCGCGCCATGCAGTTTCCCCGCCTGCCGGACTGGACCATCTATGCGGCGGTGGTCGGCGTGCTGCTGGCGGTGTCCCTGAGCCGGCGCGAGAACGCCGACGTCCCCTCGACCGTGCCGGAAGAGGCCGAGGGCGCCCTGCTGGGCCCCATCACCCCCTTCGACGACACCGTCACGGTGAACGCGCCGGAAAGCCCGTTCAGGCCGACCGCCGGCACCGCCTTCTCGATCGCCGGCCGGGGGCGCTGGGTCACGGCCAAGCACGTGGTCGAGGGTTGCCGCCGTCCCGCGCTGGTGATCGGCGGGGGGCGCGCCGTCGCCGCCGACGTGCGCCTGGCCCCGCGCGCCGATGTCGCGCTGCTGCTGACCGACGGCGGCCCCGTCGCCCTGCCGGTCGCGGCCGACGCGCCGCTGAGAAAGGGCCAGCGCGCCTATCATCCCGGTTTCCCGCAGGGACGGCCCGGCGAGGTGGCCACCCGTCTGCTGGGCCGCGAGACGCTCAAGGTCTTCGGCCGCGACGCCCATGACGAGCCGGTTCTGGCCTGGGCCGAGGTGGGCCGCACCAACGGGCTGGAAGGCACGCTGTCGGGCCTGTCGGGCGCGCCGGCGCTGGATTCGCGCGGGCGGGTGATCGGCGTCACCCTGGCCGAGGCGCCGCGCAGGGGCCGCATCTACACCACCGCGCCGGAATCGTTCGAACCCGCGATCCGCGGCGAGCAGCGCGCCGACGAGGCCGCGACCGCCCAGCCGATCACTGTCGACAGCTACGGCAAGGTCTCCGAAGGCCTGCGCCGCGACCTGCGGGTGGCCCAGGTCGTCTGCCTGGCCGTCTGAGCCTCAGCGGCCGAACACCTCGACGCCGATGTCGCCGGCGGGCGTCAGCCAGGCGCGCTTCATGCCCTGGCTGTTGAAGGGGCAGGCGATGTTCCCCTCGGCGTCCAGGGCGATCAGTCCGCCGTCGCCGCCCATCGCGCCGATCTGGTCGATCACGGCCTGCGTGGCCTCGGCCAGGCCCTGGCCCGCCTCGACGCGCCAGCCGACCTGAGCGGTCGCCGCGACGCGGATGAAATACTCGCCCTGGCCGGTGCCGCTGGCGGCGATCCGGCCGTCGGCCCAGGTTCCGGCCGCCGGGATCGGCGTGTCGCCGACGCGCCCCGGCATCTTGCCGAACACCCCGGCGGTCGAGGTCGCCGCCGCCAGCCGCCCCTGGGCGTCCAGCACGCAGCAGCCGACCGTGCCGTGGCTCAGCGTTCCCGGCGGATGATTGTCCTCGCCCTGGCCGGCGTGTGTGAACCAGGCGGCTTCGTCGGCGATCGGCTCCAGTCCCTGGTCGTGGGCGAACAGGGCCGCGCCCTCGCCCGCCAGCATGACGTGCGGCGTCCGCTCCATCACCGCACGGGCCGCGACGACCGGATTGCGAAAGCCCTGCAGCGCCGCCACCGCCCCGGCCCGGCGGGTCGCCCCGTCCATGATGGAGGCGTCCAGCTCATAGGCGCCGGCCAGGTTGGGCGAGGCGCCGCGCCCGGCGACATAGAGGCCGGAATCCTCCAGCATCACCACCGCCGCCGTCGCCACGTCCAGGGCGCTGTCCCCCGCCTCCAGCCGCGCCCTCATCGCCTCGACGACCGCGCGCATGTGCACGACCTCGGCGTCGTAGTTGCGTTCGCGCCGCGCGCCGGCGCCGCCGTGGAGGATGAGGGCGGTCATGAGGTCTCCCTGTTCGCCTCTTTCAATCGGGCGTGGCGCTCTTTAGCGTCGCCTTCAAGGCCGCGCCATGGCGCGACAGGTCAAAGCAATCGGCCACTCGCAGCCCAAAGCGCGACAGGCCCAGGAGGAATGATGCGCGCCGTTCTGTCCAAAACGCCCGGCGGACCCGACACCCTGGTGGTCGAGGACATCCTCGATCCCACCCCCAGGGCCGGCGAGGTGGTGATCGAGGTCAAGGCGGTGGGGATCAACTATCCCGACACCCTGATCATCGAGGACAAGTACCAGTTCCGGCCCGAGCGCCCCTTCGCGCCGGGGGCCGAGGTCGCCGGCGTGGTCGAGGCGGTGGGCGAGGGCGTCAAGGGCGTGTTCAAGGGCGACCGCGTCATCGCCGTGCCGGGCTGGGGCGGCCTGGTCGAGCGGCTGGCGGTGCGCGCCGAGACCCTGATCCCCATTCCCGAGGCCATGAGCTTCCAGGAAGCCGCGGCCCTGATCATGACCTACGGCACCAGCTATTACGCCCTGAAGGACCGGGCGAAGCTGCAGCCGGGCGAGACCCTGCTGGTGCTGGGCGCGGCCGGGGGCGTGGGCGCCGCCGCCGTCGAGCTGGGCAAGGCGATGGGGGCCCGGGTGGTCGCCGCCGCCTCGACCAACGACAAGGTCGAGTTCGCGCTGGAGCTGGGCGCCGACAACGGCCTGATCTATCCGTCCGGACCGATGGACCGGGACGCGCAGAAGACCCTGTCCGGCGAGCTCAAGCTGGCCGCCGGCCGCGACGGCGCCGACGTGGTCTATGACGCGGTCGGCGGCGACTACGCCGAGCCCGCCCTGCGCGCCATGGACTGGAACGGCCGCTATCTGGTGGTCGGCTTCCCGGCCGGCATTCCGTCGCTGCCGCTGAACCTGACGCTGCTGAAGTCGGTGTCGGTGATCGGCGTCTTCTGGGGCGCGGCGGTCATGCGCGATCCCAAGGCGCACGCCGCCAACATGGCCGAGCTGATGCAGATGTACGCCGACGGCAAGATCCGGCCGCGCGTGTCCAAGACCTTCCCGCTGGAGAAGGCCGCCGACGCCATCAAGGCCCTGGGCGACCGTCAGGCGCTGGGCAAGGTGGTGGTGACGATCGAGGACTGAGGATCCGCCCCCGATCCGCTACGATTCCTTGCTCTTCAGGCGCTGAACCGCGTCCTGGGCCTGGTCGCGGTGGCGGCGCTTGATGTTGGCCCCCAGGGTGGCCAGCAGGGCGGTGATGACGGCCGCGTCGTCGGTGAAGCCGATGCCCGCGAAGAGGTCGGGAATGGCGTCGATGGGCATGACGAAATAGGCCAGGCCCGCGAAGATCATGCCCTTGGCCGCCATCGGCGTCTCGGGGTCGCGCGCGGCGTACCAGGCGGCCAGGGCCTGGTCGGCGAAGGGGATGCGCGCCGCCGTGCGCGTGATCTTGGGCCAGAAGCCGCGCGTGACGCGTCTCTCGTTGACCTTCACCACCGCCGGGACCAGGGCCTTTTCGGGGTCCAGGACGTCGTCGGGCGAGATCGGTTTGGCTTTGCCGGGCATGGCCGCTAAATCCTCAATCGAAACTCAGGTTCACCAGATATAGGGAATGGACGCATGAAACTCGACAGCAGCATCGCCGCCGTCGTCACCGGAGGCGCCTCGGGCCTGGGCGAGGGCACGGCCCGCGCCATCGCCGCCACCGGCGCCAAGGTCGCCCTGTTCGACCTGAACCAGGAGCGCGGCGAGGCGATCGCCCAGGAGATCGGCGGCGTCTTCTGCCAGGTTGACGTCACCGACGACGCCTCGGTCGCCGCGGCCTTCGAAAAGGCCCGCGCCGCCCACGGCCAGGAGCGGCTGACCGTCAACTGCGCCGGCATCGCCACCGGCATGAAGACCGTCTCGCGCAAGAAGGACACCGGCGAGATCAAGGCCCACGACATGGCCCAGTTCGAGCGCACGGTGCGGGTCAATCTGTTCGGCACCTTCCGCGTCCTGTCGCAGTCGGCGGCGGGCATGGTCACCCTGGAGCCCATGGCGGACGGCGAGCGCGGCCTGATCGTCAATACGGCCTCGGTGGCGGCCCAGGACGGCCAGATCGGCCAGGCGGCCTATTCGGCGTCCAAGGGCGGCGTCTATGCGATGACCCTGCCGATCGCGCGCGACCTGGCCCAGGAGGGGGTGCGCTGCAACACCATCCTGCCCGGCATCATGTGGACGCCGATGATGGCCGGCATGGACCAGAAGATCCAGGACGCCCTGGCCGCCGCCATTCCCTTCCCCAGCCGCCTGGGCACGCCGGCGGACTACGCCTCCCTGGTGCTGGAGCTGGCCCGCAACGTCTATATCAACGGCGAGTGCATCCGCCTGGACGGCGCCATCCGACTGGCCCCGCGCTGACGCGGACGCCTGCTCCTGCGGGAACGGCGGAGCTTTCGAACGGCCTCAAGCAGCGCGAAGCGCGATAGGCCCAAAAAAGAGCTTGCGACCTGCCGCGACCCTCCGCTATACGCCCCCTCCTCGACGGGGAGCGCACATCGCTCTCAACGGAGTGCGGGCGTAGCTCAGGGGTAGAGCATCACCTTGCCAAGGTGAGGGTCGGGCGTTCGAATCGCCTCGCCCGCTCCAGTCGGGACGCAAGTTGAAAACGGGTCTGGCCGGTCGGTCAGGCCCGTTTTGCTTTTCGGCGGTCCGGAACCGCCCCGCGCGACGGCCATTTCTTCGCCCGTACGCCACAGCTTCGGATGACCACAGATGTCCCGTTCCCGCCTCCGGCTTCCCGCCGTCGCCGCCCTGATCGCCGCCTCCGCCCTGGGCGCCTGCGCCTATAACGAGGCGCTGGGCCGCAATCAGCTGCTGCTGGTCGACAACGCCGCGCTGTCCCAGCAGTCCAACGCCGCCTGGCAGGCGGCGATCAGCAAGCCGGGCGTCCTGACCTCCGGGGCCCAGGTCGACCGCATCCGCCGCGTCGGCACGCGTCTGGTCGGCGCCGCCGGGCTGGGGGACCGCGCGTGGGACTACGCCGTCTTCACCGAGACCAGCCCGAACGCCTTCGTCCTGCCGTCGGGCCAGATCGGGGTGACCACGGGCCTGCTGAACCTGGTGCGCAACGACGACCAGCTGGCCAGCGTCATCGGCCACGAGATCGGCCACGTGCTGGCCAACCACGCCGCCGAACGGGCGTCGAACCAGTCCCTGGCCTCGGTCGGCCTGGCCGCCGCCCAGGGCGTGGCCGGGCGCTACGGCGACGCGGTTTCGGCCTATGGCGGTCTGGCCGCCCAGTACGGCGTTCTGCTGCCCTATTCGCGCCGCGACGAGCTGGAGGCCGACCGCCTGGGCGTCGACTACATGGCCTCGGCCGGCTTCAAGCCCTCGGAGGCGGTGGCGCTGTGGCGGCTGATGGCGGCGCAGCGGCAGACGGCCACGCCGCAGTTCGCCTCGACCCATCCGTCGGACGACACCCGCATCCAGATGCTGGAGCAGTACATCGCCAGCCGCGGCTGGAACTGATCAGATTCGGATGTCGAGCAGGGAGCCGGGCCGCAGCAGGCGGGTCGGCTCCGGCGCGGCCTGGCTCGTCTGCAACGGACGCAAGGCGGGGGCCTGGGCAGGAGCCGGGGCCGGGGCGGCGGCAGCCGCGATCGCCGGCTGGCTGCGCACCGGGGGCGCGGCCTGATCCATGGCGGCGCGGAAAAAGGCCGACTGGGCCTGACGCGCGCGCCCGGCCTCACCGGCGGGCGGCAGGCCGGGCGGCAAGGCGGGCAGGGGCGGGCCGGAACGAATCGCGCTCATGACAAGAGGGTTAACGCAATCCGTCGAAAAACGGTTAACGCGACCTTGCGGTCGGCGCGGGGCGCGGCGGGGCCTGCATGGAGGCGACCAGCCGCTCGATGTCGGCGTCGTCCAGCAGCGGGCCCGACTGCTTGGCCGTGATCCGGCCCATGGCGTCCACGGCGAAGGTCTCCGGCACGCCGGAGATCCCCAGGTCCAGACCCGCGCGCCCCTCGCGGTCCACCAGGACCATGGCGAAGGGGTCGCCCAGTTCGTCCAGGAAGGCGCGGGTGGCGACCGGCTCGTCCTTGTAGGCGATCCCGACGACGGCGATCCCGCGCGCCTTCAGCGCCAGCAGCTTGGGGTGCTCGATCCGGCACGGCGCGCACCAGGAGGCGAAGACGTTGACGATCATCGGCCGCCCGACGCCGGCGGTCTTCAGGTCCAGATTGCCCGGCCCGGCCTGGTCGCCGCTCAGCATCGGCAGCACCGTCTCGGGGATCGGCTGGCCGACCATGGCGTCGGGCTTGAAGGCCGGATCGCGCTTCAGCGACCAGCCGACGAACAGCACGGTCAGGGCCGCGATCGCGGCCAGCGGCAACAGCGCCATCCAGCGGTTCATTTCTTCGACCCCATCGCGCCTTGCGCGGCTTGAGGGTCGTCTTTGCGCCCTATCGCGCCTTGCGCTGCTTGAGGGCCTTCGGCTGGCCCCTCCAGCCGAGCCAGCTCCCGTTTCCAGCGGCGCGAGGCGGCCGCGGCGCGGACGACCAGGGCGGCCAGCACAATGGCGCTGATCCCCCAGGCGGGCCAGACGAAGGCGGCGTAGGGGCTCATGTCGAGGTCGGGCATCAGGCCTCCAGCGCGCGGCGCGCGCGCAGGCTGACGACCCGGCGGCGGCGGATTTCGGTGCGGATCGCGGTCAGCCACAACGCCCCGAACAGCGCGCCATAGGCCGCCAGCATGGTCAGGAAGGCCGGCACATAGGCCGGATCCAGCCCGGACGAGCCGGGGGCCAGGAAGCTGGCCGGCTGGTGCAGGGTGTTCCACCAGTCGACCGAAAACCGGACGATCGGCAGATTGATCAGCCCGACCAGGCCCAGCACGGCGGCGGCGCGCGCGGCCTTCTGCTCGTCGTCGATCGAGGCCCGCAGCGCCATGTATCCAAGGTAGAACAGGAACAGCACCAGCACGCTGGTCAGGCGCGCGTCCCACACCCACCACGTCCCCCACATCGGCTGGCCCCACAGCGAGCCGGTGATCAGCGCCAGGGCGGTGAAGGCCGCGCCCGGCAGGGCGGCGGCGCGGGCGGCGGCGTCGGCCAGGGCGTGGCGGAACACCAGGGCGAAGAAGCTGGCGACGCCCAGCGCCGCATAGGCCCCCAGGCCGAGCGAGGCGGCGGGCACGTGCACGAACATGATCCGCACCGTGTCGCCCTGCTGGTAGTCGGCGGGCGCCGAGAAGCTGAGCCAGGTCCCGACCGCCAGCAGCAGCGCCGCCGCCGCCCACAGGACGGGCGTCAGGGGCCCGGTGAAGGCCATGAAGCGCTGCGGATTGGACAGGCCGAACATCGGTGCAGCGCTTACGCGGCGGCGCGGCGGCGGGCAAGTCGCCCTCGACGTCGCGCCCGCCACCGTCTAGGCGTGCGGCATGAGCGAAGACATCGTCAGGGACAGCAACGGCGCGCCCCTCGCCGACGGCGACAGCGTGACCCTGATCAAGGATCTGAAGGTCAAGGGTTCCGGCGGCGTGACGCTGAAGCGGGGGACGATGGTCCGCAAGATCCGCCTGACCGGCGACCCCGACGAGATCGAGGCCAATGTCGAAAAGGTGCGCGGGCTGGTCCTGCGCACCGAGTTCGTCAAGAAGGCCTGAGCCCGCTCTACCCTTGAGCCTATCCCTGGGCGTTGCGCACCGCCGCCGCGCCGGCGAAGGGCGCGATCAGGCCCGCGAACAGCACATAGGCGGTCAAGAGGGCCAGGGCCGGGGCCGGCGACTGGCCCGACGCCGCCCGCTCCAGGGCGCCGGCGCCGAAGACGACCGGCGGGATGAACAGCGGCAGGACGACCACGGCGATCAGCAGGCCGCCGCGCCGCGCCCCCAGCGCCAGGGCTGCGCCCAGCGCGCCCGTGAACGCAAATCCCAGTCCGCCGATCAGCGCCCCCAGGCCGACCAGGGGGACCGCCGACGTCGGCAGGCCCAGCGCCAGGGCGGCGATCGGCGCCGTCAACGCCAGCGGCAGGCCGACGGCGATCCACTGGGCGGCCGCCTTGGCCAGCACCACCGCCTCCAGCGGCAGGTGCCCGACGGCCAGCAGGTCCAGCGCCCCGTCCTCCAGATCGCGCTCGAACAGACGCTCCAGCGACAGCAGCGAGGCCAGCGCCAGCGCCAGCCAG
>NZ_JAYRPA010000006.1:0-34851 GCF_041911375.1 Brevundimonas sp.
ACCGCCCAGCAGCCTGCGCGTCAGCCGACCCGTCAGGCTGCACGTCCGGCCGCGAACCGCCCGGCCCCCGCGCCTGCCGCATCGGCGGGCCCGCAGCCCTATCAGGCGGGCGGCGACGCGAGCGCCCAGCCCCGGCAGACGGTGCAATAGGACGGGCTTGCGTATCAGGGATCGCCCGTACGCCCGTCCTAGAGACTCGGAAGCCTTTCTGAGGCAGACTTCCCCCAGCCGCGGAAGCGGCGGACGCAGGGGGAAGCGCGTCATGATCGGGGAAGTGCTGTACATCGCGCACCGCGTGCGGCGCGTTCTTTTCGTCGGCCTGCCGGCTGCGGGTTTGGCCCTGGCCTTCGTGCAGCCCTGGCGATTGCTGGGCTGACATCGGTTGGCGCCGGGCGGCCGGGGCGCTATCACCCCGCCTTTCAAGAACGCCGAGCCGCAATATGTCCGACACGCCGCCCGATCGCCTGTCCGTCGATCCCGCCAGCCCCCACCATGACGCCGAGGTCCTGCAGCGGGGCGTGGGCGTCCGGTTCAAGGGCGAGGAGAAGACCAACGTCGAGGAATACTGCGTCTCGGAGGGCTGGGTCCGGCTGGCGCTGGGCAATCGCGTCGATCGCAAGGGCAAGGCCCTGACCGTCAAGCTGCAGGGCCCGGTCGAACCCTACTTCCAGAACGGCTGAGCCTTTCGGCGCACGGACGGGGGCGCTAGGGTCCGGGCCCTTACCGTGAGTCTTCGGAGCCTTTCGATGTCCCTTCGCCTCCTGTCCATGAGCGCGGCCGCTCTGGTTCTCGCCGTCGCCATGCCCGCATCGGCGCAGGACGCGGCGACCGAGGCCCAGGCGATCGCCATCCGTGACCAGGCGATGAAGTCCAACATCGCCCTGGACTATGTCACGCAGGTCACGACGCGCTTCGGGGCGCGTCCGGCCGGCTCGCGCGCCGAGCAACAAGCCGCGGCGTGGGCCGCCGACTACATGCGCGCGCATGGCTTCCAGAACGTCCGGATCGAGGAATTCCCCCTGGTCGGATGGGAGCGGGGAGAGAACAGCGGCGAAATCCTGGGCGACCGCCCGCAGCAGCTGGTCGTCGCCGCGCTTGGTCATTCGCCCGCGACGCCACGGGCCGGGGTCGAGGGCGAGGTCGTCCGGTTCACCTCCCTGGAAGCGCTGCAGGCCGCACCCGACGGCGCGCTGCGCGGCAAGATCGCCTATGTCGATTTCGGTCAGATGCACGCCATGCAGGACGGTTCGGGATACGGGCCGCAAACGCGGGTGCGCGGCGCCGGACCGGGCGTGGCGGCGGCCAAGGGGGCGGTCGCCTTTATCCTGCGTTCGGTCGGTTCGGACGAAAATCGCCTGCCGCACACCGGCACCACCCAGTATGTCGACGGCAAGCCGACCATACCGTCCTTCGCCCTGTCAGCGCCCGACGCCGACCAGGTCAGCCGGCTGACCGCCATGGGCGAGCCCGTGCGGCTGCGCCTGAAGTCCACGGCCCGGACCTTTGAGACCCGGAGCCAGAACGTGATCGGCGACCTGCCGGGCGCGGAGCGACCGGACGAGGTGATCGTGCTGGGCTCCCACATGGACAGCTGGGACCTGGGCACCGGGGCGGTCGATGACGCGGCGGGCGGGGGCATCACTCTGGCCGCGGCCAAGGCCATCGCCGACAGCGGCCGGCGCGCGGCGCGCACCGTCCGGGTCGTCCTCTACGGCTCGGAAGAGGTGGCCCAGCCGACGCGCGAGACCGGCAACGGCGGCGGCGTCTACGCCCGGAACCAGGGCGCGGCGCTGGACAAGCACATCATCGCCGGCGAGAGCGACTTCGGCGCGGACCGCGTCTATGCACTGCGCCTGCCGGCCGGCGCGCAGGGGTCCGATTTCCAGAAGGCGGCGAACCGGGTTCTCTATCCGATAGGCGTGTTGGCTTCGCAGGATGTTGAAACCAGCGGCGGCGTCGACATCGGGCCGATGGGGCCCTTTGGCGTGCCCTTCTTTGGCCTGGCGCAGGACGGAACCCGCTATTTCGACCTGCACCACACCGCCAATGACACGCTGGACAAGATCGACCCGGCCCAGCTGAACCAGAACGTCGCTGCCTGGGCTGGCCTGGTCTGGCTGATCGCTGATTCCGACGTCGACTTCCGCGCCATGCGTCCGGCGAACGCGCCCGCCTGGACCGGCCACTGACGCCGCTCGCGGCCGTTGCGAAACTCGTGACGCAGCGGACGGAAAAATAGGCGCGCCTGTAGGCTCCGCCAGCCATGTGCTGTAGGAGACGGGCGTCACTTTATGGCTCACGACGCGGTCCTGCCGATACGTGGCCTTAAGGTGGCAAGCGGGCGTGGCGAAACTGGTAGACGCAACGGACTTAAGCTGAGGATTGAGTGCGCCGGGGGAAATCCCGGACGTAGAACCGCTCAAATTCGGGGAACCCTGTCAGATGGCGATCCCGAGCCAAGCCCGTCTCCGGACGGGAAGGTGTAGAGACTAGACGGGCGGCGTCTAAGGCCTTCGGGCTATGACGAAGGGATAGTCCAGACCACGAACGGTCCGACTTGGGCCGGCGGCGAAAGTCGAAGTGGTACGAAAATCCGTCGGGCATTGCCCATGCCGGTTCG
Organism: Brevundimonas sp.; assembly: GCF_041911375.1. GTDB lineage: Bacteria > Pseudomonadota > Alphaproteobacteria > Caulobacterales > Caulobacteraceae > Brevundimonas. The sequence continues at coordinate 2,621 of NZ_JAYRPA010000006.1, forward strand.
ACCCCGGCCGCCCGCACCAGTTCAGCAGCGAGTGCTTCACTGCCCACCTGGGCGGTCGCCGAGGTCGGGCTGGGACGTCCGGGAGCGATGGGGGCGGGCGTCCATCAACGCACACACAGGAACGGTCGGCGCCCGTAATGCGCTTTGCAGTCTTGAAACAGGCGGTTTCGCCCGCCGTTTCAGGAGGCCGACCATGTCCATGAAGATCTATCGCGTTTCGATCGGCGATGAAGGCGGACCGAGCCGTGAGGTGAAGGTTCCGTCCAAAAACGACGTTCAGGCCGGCGACGCGGCCGCTGGTCTGCTTGAACCCGGCGAGAGCATCCTCGGCGTCTTCGAGACCGAGGACGCCTATCAGGAAGTCAACGCACCGCCTGCGGGAACGCAGACCCATCCTGATCAGATCACATGAGCGCCGGGTCGACATCCGGCCTGATTCAGGGCGGCCTGGGCGGCCCCGAAGACCAGTTGCTGGAGGCGGGGCAGGAAGAAGTCTTTTCCCGCGCCGAGGTCGAGAGCGGCCGCATCGAACACCACGCCGACACCCAGACCACGCCCGACCCGGACGAGATCGAACCTTCATCCCCCAATGCAGACCAAGGAGCCTCACATGGCTGAGAAGACGCTTGAAAACCTGTTCTACGACACGCTGAAGGACATCTATTACGCCGAGCGCAAGATCCTGAAGTCGCTGCCCAAGATGGCGCGCGGCGCCCAGTCGGCCGAACTCAAGGCGGCCTTCGAGACGCACCGCGAGGAAACCGAAGGCCAGATCGAACGCCTGCAGCAGGTGTTCGACATCATCGGCAAGCGCGCCATGGGCAAGACCTGCGACGCCATCGAGGGCATTCTGGCCGAGGGCGAGGAGATCCTCGAGGAGTACGAGGGCACGGATGCGCTGGACGCCGGCCTGATCGCATCGGCGCAGGCGGTCGAGCACTATGAGATCACCCGCTACGGCACGTTGAAGCGCTGGGCGACGCTGCTTGGTTATGAGGACGCGGCGCGCCTGCTGGACGAGACGCTGCAGGAGGAGTCCAAGACCGACGAGAGCCTGACGGCGCTGGCGGACGCCCGCGCGAACGACAAGGCTCGGGGCGAGGCGGCCTGAGCCATGGCCCAGGGCCTGCGTGATGCCGTGCCGTCGACGGCGGTTCATCTCTGCGTCGACATGCAGCGGATGTTCGTCGAGGACACGGACTGGCGCACGCCCTGGGCCGCCCGCGTCCTGCCCGTCATCGAGCGACTGTGCGAGGCGAAGCCGGAGCGCAACATCTTCACCCGCTTCATTCCCGCCGCGCGGCCGGGCGAAGGCCGGGGCACCTGGCGCGGCTACTGGGAACGGTGGTCGTCGATGACCCTGGAGGCGCTGGGCGCCGACATGGTCGATCTGGCGACGCCGCTTCAGCGGTTCGTTCCGCCCGGCCGCCTGATCGACAAGCGCGGCTATTCGCCGTGGTTCGGGACCGATCTCGATTCGGTGTTGCGACGGAGCGGCGTGGACACCCTGGTCGTCACCGGCGCCGAGACGGACGTCTGCGTCCTGGCGGCGGTGCTGGGCGCGGTCGATCTGGGCTACCGGGTCGTGGTGGTCAAGGATGGTCTGTGCAGCTCATCGGACGACTCTCACGACCGGCTGATCGCCCTCTATCACGAGCGTTACGGCCAGCAGGTCGAGGCGGCGGAGTGCGCGGAGGTCATCGATGCCTGGCGCTGAGGCCTGGCGACCGATCAATCCACCCGACGAAGGCGGGCCGCGCGACGGCGCCCTGCCGGCCTATGTCGCCAATGGGCTGATCGGCCTGCGGGTCAGGGAGATGCCCCTCATGGCCGGCATGGCCCTGGTCAACGGCGTGGCCGGCGAGCACCCGGAGCGCCGGGTCGAGGCCGCCGCGCCTGTGCCCTATCCGCTCGCGGGCGACCTCAGCCTTAACGGGGTATGGCTTTCCGACCAGCCGTGGTCGGTTTCGGACCTCAGCCAGGCCTATGATTTCGCCGCCGGCGAACTGACCAGCCGGTTCCGCATCCGGCTGGGCGGCGTGGAGGCGGACGTCGAGGTTTTGACCTTCGCCAGTCGCACCGCGCCGGCCCTGGTCATGCAGGAAATCCGGGTTCGGCCCGACGCCGCCTGCCGCCTGCGCCTGCGGGCCCAGGTGGCGACGACCGACCTTCGCGGGCGGGTGGCGCGCCGCCGAACCGACACGCCGGGCGAACCCCAGCCGGCCTGCGACGGATCCCTGCTGTGGTCGACCGAGGGAGACCTGGCCACGTGCGGCGTGGCCCTGGCGACCGAGACGACCCCCGCCGCCTCGCCGGACGTCGCCGCGTGGGACGCGACCGGACCGTTGCAGACCACCTACGACCTGGGAACCGTCGGCAAGCGGGGCGCGCGCCTGCGGCAGATGGCGGCCCTTATTCCCTCCCTGGTCCACTCCCGCCCTGACGAGGAGGCGGTGCGCCGGGTCGCGCGCGGCGCCCAGACCGGCTTCGACGCCTTGAGAGCGCGCAACCAGGCGGCGTGGCGCGATCTATGGCGCGGACGCATTGTCGTCGAGGGCGCCAGGCCGGAGCACCAGGCGCTGATCGACGCTGCCTATTTCTATCTGAACAGTTCGGTCCATCCGGCCTCGCCGGCCGCGACCTCCATCTTCGGTCTCGCGACCTGGTGGGACTACACCTACTATTTCGGCCATGTGATGTGGGACATCGACGCCTTCTGCGTCCCGCCCGTGATGCTGTCGCAGCCGGATGCGGCGCGGGCGCTGCTGGACTTTCGCTCGCGGGGGCTGAAGGCGGCGGGGTCGAACGCGCGCCTCTCGGGGCGGCAGGGCGTGCAGTTCCCGTGGGAAGCAGCGCCGCTGACGGGGCAGGAGGCGGCGCCCGGAGCGGGATCGGCGGCGGCGCACGAGGACCACGGCTCGCTGCATGTCGCCCGGGCCTTCGCGCTGTTCGCGGATGCGACGGGGGACGCGGCGTTCCTGGAAGAGGACGCCTGGCCGGTGCTGGAGGGCGTGGCCGACTGGATCGTCAGCCGCCTGACGCGCACGACCCGGGGCTATGAGCTGAAGCGCGCCACCGGCCCCGCCGAGGTGCCGGACCCGCCCGACAACGACGCCTTCAGCCTGATGCTGGCGCATGACGTCCTGGGCCGCGCCATCGCCGCCGCCGAGGCGACAGGGCGCACGCCGCCGGCGGCCTGGGCGCAGGTGCGCGACGCCCTCTATCTGCCGGTGCGCGCCGATCAGGTCATCGCCGCACACGACGATTTCCGCATCGACGAACCCAAGGGCGCCACGCCGTCGCCGCTGGCGGGCCTGTTTCCCGGCGGCTATCGAGCCGATGACGCCGTGACCCGCCGCACGCTCGACTTCTACCTGGCGCACTGGCGCGACTATGTCGGCGCGCCGATGTTGCCGGCCCTCTACGGAGTCTGGGCCGCCGGGACCGGCGACCGCGCCCTGGCCCTGAAGCTGTTCGAGGAGGGGTACGCGGCCTATGACACCGGCCGCTTCCACCAGTGCCTCGAGTATCGTCCCGACCACCCGGACAGCCAAACCGCGGCCGGGCCCTTCTTCGCCAACCTGGGCGGGATGTTGCTGGGGCTGCTGTTCGGCTTCACCGGCCTCGATCCGAAAGGTGATCCCGCCGACTGGCCTGATCGCCCCGTGGTTCTGCCCGAAGGATGGCGCGCCATCACCGTCGAACGGCTCTGGTTCGGCGAACGGACGGCCGCGCTGAGGGCGGAGCACGGCGCGCCGCGCGCCATCATCGAATTCCACAAGTAAGGGAGGAAGAGTCCATGTCCGTCATCGACAAGGCGTTGGCCGCCGTAACGCCGCAGCCCAATGAGGAAAGGCGGGCGGAGGCCACCCAGAAGGCGCGGGCGGCCGCCTCGCCCGGCGACTGGCTGTCGTTGGCGCTGGATCATCACGACCAGATCCGCGCCGCCTTCGCCGAGGGGCGCAAGGTCCGCTCCGCAGCCGACCGCCGCGCCGCCATGGAGCGGCTGGCGCTGGTGCTGAACGGTCATTCGCTGGCCGAGGAAATCGTCCTGTATCCGGCCATGGCCCAGCACGGCCACAAGATGCAGGCGGGCGTCGCCTATTCCGAACAGACCGCTGCGAAGATGCAGATGGCGGAGCTGGAGAACATCGCACCGTCCTCGGACGCCTGGCTCGACAAATGGGGTCACATCGAGGGCGCGGTGCTGACCCACATGTTCGAGGAGGAGAACGGCTGGTTCATCCACCTTAAGGAAAAGGGCGAGCGCCAGGATCACCTGACCGCGCGTTACAAGGAGGAGTTTGCCCGCTACGCGGGGGCGGCGTGACCACGGTCATGCGATCGGGTGCGTCACTGCTGCGATACCAGCTGCGCTTCAGCGGAGGACGCGAGCCGGAAAGCCTGATCGCCGTCGATGTGGCGGACGCGCTGCATCAGGCGCGTAAACGCGCCTTCGCGGTTCAGTCGCCGGTCGCCCTTTGGCGTGACGGCGCCCTGGTCGCGGAGTGCGCGATTCCCAATGTCCCGGATCCGCCCCGAGTGGATCCACTGGTTCTAGAAGAACTGGTTTCGGCGGGCTTCTATGTCTATCCGCCGCCGTCCACGACGGCCTGAGGTCTTGCACAGCCGGGCACGATCAGAAGGCGGCGGCCGGCCCGGATGACATCCGAACCGGCCGTTCGCGGCAGCGTCAGTGCGGCTTGAGCACCACCTTGGTCCACTCGTTCTGGTTTTCCTTGAAGTTCTTGTAGCCCTCCGGCGCCTGCTCCAGAGGCAGGCGGTGGCTGATAAGGTCGGTGGTGTCGATCTTGCCGTCCAGGATCAGCTGCAGCAGCTGCGGGAGGTAGCGCTGGACGTGGGTCTGGCCGGTCTTCAGCGTCAGACCCTTCTCCATGAAGGCGCCGACGGGGAACTTGTCGGCGAAGCCGCCATAAACGCCGGGCACCGAGACCGTGCCGCCCTTGCGCACGGCCATGATGGTCTCGCGCAGGACGTGGGGACGGTCGGTGCCCAGTTTGGTCTCCTGCTTGACCGCATCGATGACATTGTCGGGCGAGAAGCCGTGGCTTTCCATGCCCACTGCGTCGATGCAGCTGTCGGGGCCCAGGCCCGCAGTCATCTCCAGAAGCGCCTCGCGCACCTTGATCTCGTGATAGTTCAGCACTTCGGCGCCATTCGCCTTGGCCAGCGCCAGGCGGTTCGGATGATGGTCGATAGCGATCACCCGGCCCGCGCCCTGCAGGATGGCGCTCTTGATCGCAAACAGGCCCACCGGGCCGCAGCCCCAGATCGCCACCGTGTCCCCGGGCTGGATCTGGGCGTTCTCGGCCGCCATCCAGCCGGTCGGATAGATGTCCGACAGGAACAGCACCTTTTCGTCCTCGATCCCGTCGGGAATCTTGATCGGGCCGTAGTCGGAGTAGGGCACACGGGCGTATTCGGCCTGCCCGCCGGCGAAACCGCCCGTCAGGTGCGAATAGCCGAAGAGGCCGGCGACGGACTGCCCGTAGGCGATCTCGGTGGCGTCCGCCTTGTCGGCCGGATTGGAGTTGTCGCACGCCGCCGGCATCGACTTCTCGCAGAAGAAGCATTGGCCGCAGGCGATGACGAACGGCACCACGACGCGGTCGCCCTTCTTCAGGCTGGTGTTGCCCCGTCCGACCTCGACCACCTCGCCCATGAACTCGTGGCCCAGGATGTCGCCGTTGGACATGCCGGGGATCATGCTGTCGTAAAGGTGCAGGTCCGAGCCGCAGATGGCCGTGGCCGTGATCTTGATGATGGCGTCGCGCGGATTGACGATCTGCGGATCAGGCACGGTGTCGACCTGAACATTGTGTTTGCCGTGCCAGGTGAGGGCGCGCATGGGCGGCTCCTTTTTATGGGTGATGTCCGAAAATCAGAAGTGGCGCGACGCGCGGGGCGCGGCGTCGGGCGCCTCGGAGGTCGAGATCTCGCCCGTCTCCATCAGTTGCTTGAAGCGACGAAGCTCGCGTCGGGCCTGGATGCGGGGTTCGCGCTGCATCACCTTGGCCACGACCTTGCCCACGATCCCGGCGGGCGGGTCGTAGCTGATGAAGAGCCGCACCTCCGTGCCCCGGCCGAAGGCGTTGTCCTTGAACGATATCCAGCCCTCGTGGTCGAGGTCGGACCCTTCGCTGGAGGTCCAGGCGATGCGTTCGCCGGGGACGTCCTCGGTGATCTCGCTGGTCAGTTCGACATCCTTGTCGCCCGGTCCAGCGACGATCCAGCGCGAACGGCCGGGTTCCAAAACCTCAACCGACTTCACGGTCTCCGAAAAGGTCGGCAGGTTCGTGAGGTCGCGCCAATAGGCGTACAGCGCGTCTCGCGGCCGATTGATGAGCACGGCCCTGAGGCTGGACGCTTCATATTCGCCCTCGCGCCGATCCTTGTCGACGAAGGCGGTCGATCCGACATCGGCGTCGGTCGAAACTTCACTGTAAGACATGGGTTTAGCTCCGGTCAGCTGAGTCTGGTCAACCGCCTGGGCTGGCCTTCGTTCCGAGTGTTCGTGAAGGAACGGGCGGGGCCGCCGGGGGTTGGAGGCATGACGCAGCCCCCGGAGACCTCCAATGACCGACGACCTCGCCCAGACCCCCGCCGAAACCGCCCGGCCCTTGGCCGTCGTGACCGGCGCCTCGTCCGGCATCGGCTATGAGTTGGCCAAACTGTTCGCCCACGACGGCTATGATCTGGTGGTCGCCGCCGACACGCCCCTGGCCGAGGTGTCGGACGCCCTGACCGCGCTTGGCGCTCGGATCTCGATCGTCCAGGCCGACCTGGCGACCGAAGACGGGGTGCGAGCCCTCCACGCCGAAATTGGCGGCCGCCCCGTCGACGCCCTGGCTGCCAACGCAGGCCACGGCCTGGGCAAGGCCTTCCTCGATCAGGACTTCGACGACATTCGCCACGTCGTGGACACCAACATCACCGGCACCATCCGCCTGGCGTGGCTGATCGGGCGCCAGATGCGTGAGCGCGGCCGGGGCCAGATCCTGTTCACCGGCTCCATCGCCGGCCTGATGCCGGGCAGCTTCCAGGCGGTTTACAACGCCTCGAAAGCCTTCGTGGACAGCTTCTCCTTCGCCCTTCGCAACGAGCTGAAGGATTCCGGCGTGTCGGTGACGGTGCTCATGCCCGGTCCGACCGACACCCGCTTCTTCGAACGCGCGGACCTGATGGACACCAAGGTCGGGCAGGACGACCACAAGGCTGATCCCGCCGAAGTCGCGCGGACCGGCTATGAGGCGATGAAGCGGGGCGACGGCGACGTGGTCGCGGGCCTGGGCAACAAGGTCCAGGCGGCCGTCGCCGCGGTCACGCCCCAGTCCATGCTTGCCGAGCAACATCGCAAGATGGCCGAGCCGGGCTCTGGCGCCTGAGGCAAGGCGGGGCGGGCGTCCGCCCCGCGCTCCTCACCGGGCGGCGTGGCAGTCGCAGGCGGCCGTCGACAGGCCAAGGCCGTCGAGGATGCGAATCTTTCCGCGCCCCGTGCGCGCTCCGCCGCTGCGCTCGAGCGCGCGACACGAGCCGTTCACCGTCGAGCGGCGGACGCCCAGCATGCGGCCGATGCGCTCTTGCGACAGCAGGATGTCGCGCCCTGGCGCGGCCTGGTGGATGGACAGCAGAAGGTCCGCCACGCGGGCGGAGGCGAGATGTCGGCTGGCGCAGACAAGACGGCGCTCCAGCCGGACGCGCCTGCGGTCCTCGGCGTTCAGGAGGTGTTGCATCCCCGCCGCGCCCGCCCGTTCGAGCCAGTCGGGCAGGGCGACCCGGTAGATTTCGCCTTCGGTGACCCACTGGCCCGCGACCGGGCGTTCGGTTCCGGTCGCCGCCACATCGCCAGGGCCCAGGAGTTCGGCTGTGAGGTCCGACCCGGTCGCCTCGGTCGCCAGGCAGCCCGACACGACCACGGCCACCTCACCCGCGCCCCGGTGCACGTCGCCCGGGCGCACGGTCTCCACCACCCCCGCCGCCAGCGCCCAGCGGCGTTGCTCGGGCGCCAAGGGGGCGAACGCCTTCCACAGACGCAGCGTCTCGTTGGTGAGGCGCGGCAGGTCGGCGGCCGATCGTCCGCCTGAGGGGCGCAGATCGGCCTGGAAATCCGCGGGCGCGGAGCCGGAGGGTTGTTCGAGGGTCATGCGTCACCCTGCGCCTGTGTGTCTGGCGGCGCATTCACATAGGTGAACGCGTCCCAAGGACCGCTAGGCGACTTTCGGAACGCGCCGTCGTCCCACCGCTTCTCCGTGCCTGTCGGAGTTTTCTCACATGACGTTGAAAACCGTGCTGGTCACGGGCGGGGCCGGATATATCGGCTCGCATACCGCAAGAGCGTTGGCCGAGGCCGGTCTGCGCCCCGTGGTCTATGACGACTTCAGCAACGGCCATCGCGAGGCGGTGCGGTGGGGGTCCATGATCAACGGCGATGTCCGCGACCAGGACCGGCTGACAGAGGTCATGGCCGGCTTCGACGTGGACGCCGTGATCCATTTCGCCGGTTTCATCGAGGTCGGGCGCTCGGTCACGGCGCCCGCGCCATTCTGGGACGTCAATGTGAACGGGGTGGCGGCCGTGCTGGGCGCCATGCGGGCGACCGGCGTCAGGCGGATGGTCTTCTCATCGACCGCCGCGGTGTACGGCCAGCCGGAAGGCGACGGGCTGGGCCGTCTGTCCGAACGGGCCCCGAAAGCCCCGCTCAACCCCTATGGCGACAGCAAGCTGGCCGCCGAAAGGATGATCGCCGCCCATGCGCGGGCCTATGGGCTGGAAGGCGTGGCGCTGCGCTACTTCAACGCCGCCGGCGCGCACCCGTCGGGCGAGCTCGGCGAGGCGCACGCCTGCGAGAGCCACCTTATCCCGCTGGCGATCGAAGCGGCGCTGGGGCTCGGGCCCGCTCTGACGGTGCATGGGTCCGATTATCCCACGCCGGACGGCGGCTGCCTGAGGGACTATGTGCACGTGTGCGATCTCGCACGGGCCCATGTGCTGGCGCTGACCGCGCCGCTGGGGCCGACGGGTTTCGACGCCGTCAATCTCGGCTCGGGCGCCGGGCGATCGGTGCGCGAGGTCATCGCCGCCGTCGACCGGGCCACGGGCCGCACGACGCCCTACGCCCAGGGACCGAGGCGGGAAGGGGATCCCGCCGTGCTGGTCGCCGACCCCGGTCGCGCCGCCCAGGTGCTGGGCTGGCGGGCGAACTGTTCCTCGCTCGACGAGATCATCGCCAACGCGGTCGCCTGGCGCGTCAATCCCCGCTTCGGGTTCCGGCCCACGACCGAGGCGGCGGCTTGAGCGGCGCCGGGCTGGAGTTGTGGGGCGGCGTCGAGTGCACGGTGAACCGTGTCGGCGACCGGACCTTCGACCAGCAGGCCCTGACCGGCCATGACGATCGTCCTGATGACCTGGACCGCTTCGCCGACCTGGGTCTTCGCAAGCTTCGCGTCGCTCTGCTTTGGGAGCGGATCGAGACCGCGCCCGGCGTCCTCGACTGGCGCCGCGCCGACGCCGTGATGGCCCGGCTGCGGAGCCTGAACGTAGAGCCGATCGTCGGGCTGACCCACCACGGCTCAGGGCCGGTGTGGACCGACCTGACCCGGCCCGATTTCGCGACCGGCCTTGCCGCGCACGCGGCCCGCGTGGCGGCGCGCTACCCGTGGGTCAGGGACTGGACCCCCGTCAACGAACCCCTCACCACCGCGCGGTTCAGCTGCCTCTACGGCCTGTGGCACCCTCATCTTTCCGACGAAGGCGCCTTCTGGAACGCTCTGTTGATCCAGATCGAGGCGACCCGACTGGCCATGGCGGCAATCAGGCAGGTCACGCCGGGCGCGCGGCTGATCCAGACGGAAGACCACGGCCACACCTACGCCACGCCGCCTTGCGCCGAACAGGCCGGTTTCGAGAACGCCCGTCGGCTGATGAGCTGGGACCTGCTGTGCGGGCGGGTGGACAGGCGGCACGCGCTGCACGGCCGTCTCGTCGGTTTCGGCCTGACGGAGCGCCTTGATGTCCTTGCTGCGGCGCCGACCCCGCCGGACGTCATCGGGCTGAACCACTATGTCACCAGCGACCGGTTTCTGGATCACCGGCTGGATCGGTATCCGGTCGGCCTGCACGGCGGCAACGGACGTATCGCCTATGCCGACACGGAGGCGGTGCGCACGGTGGCCGACTGGGTCGCCGGCTGGGGCCGCGGCCTGAGGGCGCTGCACGACCGCTACGGCCTGCCGATCGCGGTGACCGAGTGCCATCTGGGATGCGACCCGGCCCAGCAGGCCGCGTGGCTGAACCAATGTTGGCGCGCCGCCATCCAGGCGCGTGCGGACGGTGTCAGGGTCGAGGCCGTCACCGTCTGGGCCCTGGCCGGATCGGTCGGTTGGGATCGCCTGCTGACGTGCGACGCGGGCCGCTACGAAGCGGGTGTTTTCGACGCCGCCCAGCAAGGCGCGCCAGAAACGGCGCTGGCGGGCGCAGTGCGCCGCCTGGCGTCAGGCGCGCCGCCCGACGCGGTTGATCCACCGGGCTGGTGGGAGCGCCCCGATCGCCTGTTCGACCACGCCGCCGCCCCGCCCGGCCTGTCGCAAACCCTTGTCGCCTGATCCTGTTCGAAAGCCGCTCATGACCCAACCGCCGCAAACCCCGTCCGTCGCCGGCTCCCGCGTCGTCCCCTTGCCCCGTCGCACCGGGGCGGCGTCCCCGATCGTCTGCCTGTCGCACCTGCGCTGGGACTTCGTCTTCCAGCGGCCGCAGCATCTGATGACCCGGTTCGCAGCGGACCGCGCCGTCTTCTACGTGGAAGAGCCTATGCCGGCCGCGCCGGGCGCGCCTCCCTCGATGGAGGTGCGGCTTTGCGCGCAAAGCGGTGTGACGATTGTCACGCCCAGGACGCCCGAAGGGATGGCCGGCGAGCCGCTCGACCTCGTGCTGCGGGACCTGCTGGACGAAACCCTGGCCGCAGCCGACATCCGCGATCCGGTCCTTTGGTACTACACGCCGATGATGCTGCCGATGTCACGGCACATCGTCGCCTCGGCCATCGTCTATGACTGCATGGACGAGCTGGCCAACTTCCGCTTCGCCCCGCCCGGACTGCGGCCGCTGGAGCAGGAGCTGATCGCCCATTCGGACCTGATGTTCACCGGCGGCTACAGCCTGTACGAGGCCAAGCAGAAGCTTCACCCTGACATTCACCCGTTCCCGTCCAGCGTCGACAGGGCGCACTTCGCGCAGGCGCGGGCCGTTCCGGCAGGAGCCGGCGCCACGCCGCGGCTCGGCTTCTACGGCGTGATCGACGAGCGCATGGACCTGGACCTGATCGCCGCGATCGCGGACGCCCGTCCGGACTGGACGCTGGTCATGGTCGGTCCGGTGGTCAAGATTTCCGAAGACGACCTGCCGCGTCGGCCCAACATCGAATACGTCGGGCCGCGCGACTATGACGACCTGCCTGCGGCGCTGGCCGAGTGGGACGTGGCCCTGATGCCGTTCGCGATAAACGACTCCACCCGCTTCATCAGCCCGACCAAGACGCCGGAGTATCTGGCAGGCGGCCGACCGGTCGTCTCCACTCGGATCCGCGACGTGGAGCGGCACTATGGCGCGTTGTCCTCGGTCTGGATCGCAGACACGCCGGCGGCGTTCGTGGACGCCTGCGAGGCGGCGCTGGCCATGGTCAGAGGTTCGTCGACGGAGTGGCTGGACGAAACGGACCTGACGCTGGCGGACCTGTCCTGGGACCAGACCCTGCTGCGCATGTCGGCGCAGCTGGACCGGGTGCAGGCGCGCAAGGCCGCTGGACGTCCGGCCGACCGCGAACGTTCATCGTCGCCCCGACGTGCGGTCAAGCCGCACTATGACGTGCTGGTGGTGGGCGCCGGGTTCGCCGGCGCCGTCATGGCCGAGCGGTTGGCGGCCGATGCGGGCAAGCGCGTGCTGGTCATCGATCGACGCCCCCATGTCGCCGGCAACGCCTGGGACCACCTCGACGCCGCCGGTGTGATGATCCACGAATACGGCCCGCACATCTTCCATACCAACTCGGTCGACGTCTTCGCCTATCTGAGCCGGTTCACGCGCTGGCGGCCCTATGAGCATCGGGTGCTGGCTCAGGTCGGCGAGATGCTGGTGCCTATGCCGATCAATCGGACGACGCTGAACAGCCTGTATGGCGTCGACCTCCAGTCCGATGCGGAGGCGGCCGAATTCCTGGCCTCCCGCGCCGAGCCCGTCGACGTGGTGCGCACCTCGGAAGACGTGGTGGTTTCCGCCATCGGCCGCGAGCTCTACGAGACCTTCTTCCAGGGCTACACCCGCAAGCAGTGGGGTCTGGATCCTTCCGAACTGGACAAGTCCGTCACCTCGCGCGTGCCCACCCGCACCGATACCGACGACCGGTACTTCACCGACACCTTCCAGGCCATGCCGCTGGACGGCTACACGCGGATGTTCGAGCGCATGCTCGACCACCCGAACATAGAGGTGCGCACCGGCGTCGCGTTCGAGGATGTGAAGGCGCAGGTCACCTGGGATCACCTGGTCTATACCGGGCCCATCGACGAGTATTTCGGCTTTCGCCACGGCCGGTTGCCTTATCGCTCGCTGCAGTTCCGGCACGAGACCCTGGCCGAGCCGCACGCCCAGGTCGTGGCCACGATCAACTTCCCCGACGAGGCGACGCCGTGGACGCGGGTCACGGAGTACAAGCACCTGACCGGCCAGAGCCACGGTTCGACCAGCGTGACGTGGGAATACCCCGCCGCCGAGGGCGATCCCTACTATCCGATCCCGCGACCGGAGAACCAGACGCTGTTCAAGCAGTATGAGGCGCTGGCCGCCGCGGAAACCGACGTGTCCTTCGTCGGCCGGCTGGCGACCTACCGGTACTACAACATGGACCAGGTCGTGGGGCAGGCGTTGGCGACGTATCGCAAGCTTCCGGGCCTGGCGACCGCCGCGGCCGATCCGGCGGAGGCGGTCGCGGGAAACTAGACGCTCAGACGGGTTCGCTCCGAAGGCGCAGGAAGGCGGGGTCGAACTCCGCCAACTCCGCCAGCTTGTCCCAATCAAGGATTTCGACACGTCCTTGGGCCCAGGTCAGCACGCCCCCGGAGCGGAGTTCGGCGATCAGCCGGTTCACATGCACCGTGGACAGACCCAGCACGTCGGCCAACACCGCCTGCGGCAGCGGCAGCTCAAACGTGCAGTCAGCCGCCAGCCGCACGACCTCAAGCCGCTTGTAGAGTTCGCACACCAGATGCGCGAGGTGCGCAAGCGCGGTCCGGCGTCCCATGCAGGCGATCCACTGGCGGTGGATGGCGGCGTCGATCACCGTGTCCAGCCACAACAAGCGGGTGAGATGAGGATGCTCTTCGGTCAGCCGGCGCAGGGCGGCGTGCGGAGCCTGGGCGATCACGCAGTCCGTGAGAGCGACAACGCCATGGTCCATCTGCTTCATGACGAAGCTGTGGAGGTCGATGAAGTCGCCGCTGACGTTCAGTTCGGTGATCTGGCGCCCGCCGTCCGCAAGAGTCGTGTAGCGGGCGGTGAATCCGCTGACGACGAGGGTGCTGTGATCTTGCCGATCGCCTTCGCGTACGATGTCGGTTCCGGCGGCGACAGATTGCGGGCGGCCCAGAACCCCCCTAAGAGCCGCCGCCTCGTGGGGCGTCAGAACGTCTCGGCGGCCCAGTTTTTCGATCAGCTCATCCAAGAATCACCCCCGCTGGCACATAACGTCGCGGGCGCTTAAGCGTTGCGGAGCGCAATGGCGTTCACATAGGTGAATGCGGACGATGCTGCGTGCGCATACGGCGAATTCCTCCACGGAGTGAGGACATGCCGACCTACTTCTGCTTCGTTCAGGTGCGTTCGGGCGGCGTTCCCGAATTGCGGATCCTCGACTGCGAGGACGACGCCCAGGTTCCCGCCGGCCTCGCCGCCACGCTCGCCGAATGGCCGCTGGCCCATCAGGTCGAGGTTACGGAAGGGGAACGTCGGATACTGATCGCCAAAGGCGCCGAGCTGAATGGCCTGCGCCGACGGTAAAGCCTTCAGCCGTCGCTGGCTTCGAGTTCAAGGTTCGCCAAAATGCGAGCGGCGGCCCCGGCCGGCATTTCCTGCGCGACAAGGCCTGTCACGACAGATCCCGCGGCGTCGATGCACAGCACGCGGAAAGGATCGGCGCCCCACAGGTCGATGCCGCCGTCGCGCAGCACTTCGCCCATGATCATAAGCGCCTTTCGACGCGCCGCAGCGTCGTCCGCAAGGTCTTCCCCGTCCATGTCCCGGAACAGGCGTCCATTCAGCGTGTGGAAATGATAGCGCGGCATGGACGCCCGGCGGCTCGAGGGATCAGTCGCCAAGGGTCTTGCCCGCGGCCGGGCCGCGCGCCCAGGACGGGATTCGTGTCGAGGTCGGAAGCGGCGCAATGAACATTTCCGAAGGTCCTGATCGAGATGATGGACCCGTAACCGAAGGCCGCCGTCGCCGTTCCGAAAGTCACGCAGCAGACGTTCGGACGGGCGGACCTGCATCTCCGACCGGAACCGGTCGGGTGTCGGGCAGTCCGTCGATGAAGCGGGCGATGGCGGCGTTGTAGACGTCCGACCGTTCCAGAAAGCCCATGTGGTTCACGCCCTCGACGACTTCGAACCGGGCGTTCGGCGCAGCGCTGGCGATCCGGCGGCCCGCCTCCAGCTTGGTGACGATGTCCATGTCGCCGGCCAGCACGAGCGTCGGCGTCTTGAGATGCGCCAGACCGGCGCCCGCGTCCCAACGGAACATCGCCAGACTGCCTTTCGCCAGGACGCCAGGAGGATTGCGCGTGGCCAGAAGGGTGTTGTGCTCCAGCTGGCTGCGGGTCACGTACCGACCGAAGCCCAGGCGGTTGGCGATGTGCGCGGAGCCGCTGAGATAGCCCTGCCAGGCGCCGGCCCAGGCAAGCGGTTGCAGCCAGATCGCCAGCTGCATGACGGGCTCCAGGACCGGCCCGCGCAGGGCCTGCATCAGCCGGGCCAGGATCATGGTCTTCAAGGGATTGGTGTGGGTGGTGTTGACCAGGACCACGCCCGCGACGGTCCGATCGAACAGTTCCGGATGATCCCGCGCCAGAGTCTGGATCGTCATCCCGCCGATGCTGTGCCCCACCAGGACCACAGGGCGACCTCCGGCCAGGCCGATGACGACCCGCAGGTTCTCCGCCAGCGTCTCGAGGGTCAGACGGTCGCCGGCCTTGGACCGACCGAGGCCCGGAAGGTCCCAGCTGATCAGGCGAAACCGGGTGGAGAGATCGCGCTTGGCGTAGGACCAGATCGTGCTGTCCAGCCCCCAGCCGTGCGTCAGGACCACCACGGGACCGTCGGCGGGGCCGTGGCGCTCGACGTACAGGGCCGCCCCGTCGAAACCCGGGGCCATCTGGCCGCCGCTGCGTTCAGGCCGGGTCTTGTCCTTGTCCGGACGCGCCAGCAGCGGTGTGACGATCCATCGGCCGCAGAAGGACCAGGCGAGCAGAATCAGCCCCGTCCACAGCCTCCAGTCCTGGCGCACGACGCGGGCGACGCCGTCGGCGTCCAGCACAGCCTCCCCGCGAAACCAGCTGACCAGAAGATAGGCGGCAAGAACCAGGACGGCGAGCGAGAGCCATCCCAGGAGGAGGCGAGCAAGAGAAATGAGGGGCATGATGTTCCTTGCCCGCGCCGATACGGCGGGCGGCCTGACGGACCCGGACGGGGGACCGGTCCCATAAGCCGCGCTTTTCCCGGCCAGTTCCGCCGTGTCGGCTAGCGGATATTCGCCGGCGGTGGGCTGGCTCTCAACGCCCGATGAGACCGCGGCGGCGCCGAGTCATTCGGCTGACGGGATCATCTGTCGCGGGGAAGGCGGGGGAGCGGAGGAGGATGGCCTCTGGCAGGCCGCTCCCTGGGCCAGGCGTGCTGGGCCTGGCGGGGCGCAGCAACGCTGGAGGTGGGCCGAATGCGCCGATATGCGCCGCCGGCGTCGCGAATGGTCGGGCGACCGGCCGCAGGCTTGTTGAGATCAGGAACCCTTGCCGGGCTTCGGGCTGAAGTATTTTTCGTACTTGCCGGTCTCGCGCTCATATTGCTCGCGGTCGGCGGGGGGCGTGCCCTTGACGGTGATGTTGGGCCAGATCTTCGCGTATTCGGCGTTGACCTGCAGCCACTTGCCATCCGGCTCGTCCTCGGTGTCCGGCACGATGGCGTCGACGGGGCATTCCGGTTCGCAGACGCCGCAGTCGATGCATTCGTCCGGGGCGATGACCAGGAAATTCTCGCCTTCGTAGAAGCAGTCGACCGGGCACACTTCCACGCAGTCCATGAACTTACACTTCACGCAGGCGTCGGTGACGATGTAGGTCATTGGGCTGTGGAAAAGTCGAGCTGTTGGCGGGAGGCCTGCGACATGGCGGCCACGCAACCAACTGTCAACCGGGCGGCGCGCTCAAGAGCGACGTTCGCAAGACGTCTTGACAATGAACAGGCCAATTCGCAACTGTTCTGATTGCATATTAACCACCGACGAAAAGGCACCCCATGCGCACTCCGTTTCTGAAATACGCCCTCGCCGGCGCCGTGGCCCTGACCCTGGGCGCGGGCGGCGCCGTGGTGGCCCAGGCCGCCCTGACCCAGAACCCCGCCGAGGTTCGCGCCGGCGCCTATGACCTCGACTCCGGCCACGGCAAGATCACCTGGTCGGTCAACCACCTCGGCTTCTCGAAATACGTCGGCCAGTTCGTGAACGTGCAGGCCCAGCTGACGCTCGATCCGGCCAACCCTTCCGCCAGCACTCTGACGGCGACCATTCCGCTGGCCGACGTGGCTCCGAACGACGACCGACTGAAGGCGCATCTGCAGACCGCCGACTTCTTCGACACGGCCAATCATCCCACGGCGACGTTCGTCTCCCGTTCCGTCACGGTGGATTCCGACGATCCCACGGAGGCGACGGTGGTCGGCGACCTGACGCTGCGCGGCGTGACCAAGCCGGTCACCATCGAGGTGGACTTCAACCAGGCCGGCGAGGCCATGGGCTCCTACAAGGCCGGCTTCGACGGCGAAGCGACGATCAAGCGGTCGGATTTCGGCATCAACTACGCCCTGCCGGCGGTGTCGGACGAGGTCGAACTGCACATCGAGGGCGAGTTCGTCATCAAGTCATAACTAAGGTGTAGAGGGCGCGGGCCTCTTGGGCCGGTCCGCGCCTTTCCCCCAACGCCTCGACGCGCAGGGTGACGGCCTCGCCGTTGCGCACGAAGGTCAGCAGGTCGCCCGGATGGACGCTGCGGCTGGGCTTGTCGAGGCGCATCTGGGTCCCGTGGCGCGTCAGTCTCACGGCGCCGCGCTCGACCAGGTCCGCCGCGATGCTCCGGCTCTTGCAGAAGCGCGCCCGCCACAGCCACACGTCTATGCGACAGGCGTCCTGGATCACGCGCGGCTCTTGCGACGGGGCCGGCGTCGCCCAGGCGCCTTCGCTGTTTCCGTCAGGGCCGCAAGGGCGGCGAACGGCGAATCCTTGATCGGTCGGGGCGCCTGGCCGGGCTTGTCGGGCTGGCGGGCGCGCTCCGTTTTCAGCGCCGCGATGATCTGTTTCGCCTGAGCGGCGCTCCAGCCCAGCCGGGCCAGATCTTCATCGGACAGACGCCCCCGGGTCTGGGCGTCGGCGACGCGCAACTCCGCCATCGTCTCCAGCGTCTCGGCGGAGACCAGCCAGGATCCTGCCTGCCGCAAGCCATGGGCGGACAGGAGGCGGGGCGAGGGCGGCTCGCTCGGGGCCGGGATCGGACCGGGCGCGGCGGCGATCAGGGGGGCGGCGACGAAGGCCTGGGCGAAATGGCGGGCGCGTGGCTTCTGCAGGCCGGGAAGCCAGACGGAGTGGACCCCGACGCGAATGGCGAAGCTCTTCAGCGTGCGGCGCTCGACCTGGCTCAGGGCGGCGAGGTCACGCTCGATGTCGCGCCGATCGATCAGGCCGCCCGCCTCGATCAGACGAAAGGCGATCCCGCGCGGAAGCCCTTTCAGAGCGCCGGATTCCACGGCCTGACGAAGGCGCCGCAGGTCGCGCAGGGCGCGTCCCGCTTCCGCCGCCAGCCAGGCCTCGATCCGGCGACGCGCACGCTCTCGCGCAGGAACGGGCCCGAGTTCGCCGAGCAGGCGGACGACGGGAGAAAAGGGATCGGCGCCGACGGCCGTGGACTGAATCTGGGCCGTCAGGACGCCGCGCCACAAGACCGCCCCGTCCGGCGTGACGGAAAAGGCCTCGTCACTCTCGGCGGCCAGGCGTCCAAGGCGGCGGCTGATCTCGGGGGTCACGGCGCGGACGGCGGCCTGGCGCAGCGTGCGGTCCTCCAAGGCGGACGCGCCCTTCTCCATCTGAAAACGGACGCCCTCCAGCTGTCCGACCACCTGGCCCTCGACCGTGACCTCGCCGTCGTCGGCGACGCCGGCGAATGCCTCCTCGCGCACGTTCAGAGCGCGCATCAAGGCGGTGGTGCGGCGGTCGACGAAGCGCGCGGTCAGTCTTTCGTGCAGGACGTCGGACAGGCGATCCTCGAGTGCGCGCGACCTCTCGCGCCAGCTTTGCGCGTTGTGAACCCAATCGGGGCGGTTGGCGATGTAGGACAGGGTGCGCACGGCGGAGAGCCGGGCCGAAAGCTGGTCGATCTGCCCGTCGTCGCGGTCGACGGCGGCGAAGCGCGGCGCCATCCAATCGTCGGTCAGGCGGCCGCGTTTGCCGGTCAGGGCCTGGAAGACATCCTTGGCCAGCCGCGCGTGCTCGTCCAGGGTCGTCTTCTGGAAATCGGGCAGCTGGCAGGCTTCCCACAGCCGCATGACGGCGCCGCGCGAGCGGCCGACACGGGCGATCTCCTCGTCCTTGATCAGGCGACGCAACAGGGTTTCGTCCAGTGCCTCGGCGGTCAGGGTTAGGCCGGGCCGCTGGGGCGTGACCGTCAGGGAGCGCAACAGGTCGGGCAGGGTGTCGAAGTCGAGCCGAGCGTTGCGCCATTCGGCGGTCTCGACGGGGTCAAAGCGGTGCTCCACCACCTGTTCGACCAGGTCGGCGTCCAGATCCTCGGCCTCGGCCGTCACGCCGAACGTGCCGTCGCGCAGGTGGCGACCCGCCCGCCCGGCGATCTGTCCGATTTCATGGGCGTGAAGCCAGCGGGTTCGTCGACCGTCGAACTTGCGCAGGCCGGCGAAGGCGACATGGTCCACGTCCATGTTCAGGCCCATCCCGATCGCATCGGTGGCGACCAGGAAGTCGACTTCGCCGGACTGGTAGAGCGCCACCTGAGCGTTGCGGGTGCGGGGCGACAGACTGCCCATCACGACGGCGGCGCCGCCGCGCTGCCGCCGGATCAGTTCGGCGATCGCATAGACCCGGTCGGTGGAGAAGGCGACGATGGCGCTGCGGCGGGGCAGGCGGGTCAGCTTCTTGGACCCGGCGTAGGACAGGGTCGACAGCCGGTCGCGGGTGACGATCTCCGCATCCGGAACCAGGCGGCGGATCAGCGGCTCCATCGTACCGGCGCCCAGGAACATGGTCTCGAATCGTCCGCGCGCGTGCAGCAGACGCTGGGTGAAGACGTGGCCCCGCTCGGGGTCGGCCACCAGCTGGATTTCGTCGATGGCCAGGAATTCGACCGACCGCTCCAGCGGCATGGCCTCGACGGTGCAGACGAAATAGTGGGGGCGGGGCGGGACGATCTTTTCCTCGCCCGTGATCAGGGCGACGGCGGCCGCGCCGCGCTGGCGCACGATCCGCTCATATATCTCCCGGGCCAGCAGTCGCAGCGGCAGGCCGATCATGCCCGAGGCGTGGCCCAGCATCCGCTCGACCGCCAGATGGGTCTTGCCGGTGTTGGTGGGCCCCAAGACCGCGGTGACGCGGGACGGGGCGAGGCCTGCGGACCGGTCGCTCATATCGCCGACAAGGTGGCGATGATTGTGCGTCGGCTCAAGCGTCGCCGACGCGCAATCCCATGCGCACCAGCGCGGACAGGCTGTCGGCCTCCATCTTCTGCATCACCTTGGCGCGGAAAATCTCGACGGTGCGGGGGCTGATGTTGAGATCGAGCGCGATTTCCTTGTTGGAGCGCCCATCGATCAGGGCGTCGAACACCTGGCGCTCGCGCGGCGTCAGGGTGGCCAACCGCTGCATGGCGGCTTCGCGCGCTTCCAGCGCGGGCGCCAGGGTCGCGAGCGACAGCATGCAGCCGCGTACGGATTCGAGGATGCGATTGGGGTCGAAAGGCTTTTCGATGAAGTCGACGACCCCGGCCTTCATCAATTGGACAGCCAGCGGAACGTCGGCGTGCCCGGTCATGACGATGATCGGCCAATGCGCGCCCCGAAGCGCGTGAAGCCGATGGATCAGCTCCACGCCGTCGACCTGCGGCATCCGGATGTCGGTGACCACGCAGGCCGACTTGTCGTCGGGCAGACCGTCCAGGAACTCCCGTCCGCCCGGGAAGGCGCGGGCGCGCATGCCCGCGCCGCGAAACAGCGTCAGAAGCGAGTCCCGCATCGCCGGATCGTCATCGATTATGAAGACGGAATGCTGGATCATGCGGCTTCGACCTCCGTGAAGCGGGGCAGGCGGAACGAGAAGGCGGCGCCGCCGAGCGGGCTTCGGCCCACGGTCAGCTGACCGCCATGGCTTTCCACGATGGAGCGCGTGACCGAAAGGCCCAGACCCATCCCGCCCGCCTTGGTCGTCGTCATCGGCTGAAAGATCCGGTCCATGTCCGCCTCGGCGATGCCGGGGCCGTTGTCCTCGACCGCGATCTCGTAGCCGGCGTCGCCGAGCGAGCGGCCCACCACCGAAATCAGGCCGTGCGGACGGTCGCTGAGGGCGTCGACACCGTTTCGAACCAGATTGGTGACGGCCTGCTGGATCTGGATACGGTCGGCCAGAACGGCGTCGTCATCCTGGACGTCAATGCGGATCGGTATGTCCGTGTCGCGGCTGATCAGAAAGAAGACCGGGGCGAGGTCCTCAATCATCGACGTCACCCGCTCCTCGGCGAAGGTGCGGCTGCCGGTGGAGATCAGGTCGCGCATCCGACGGATGATGTCGCCGGCCCGCAGGAGCTGGGTCTTGGCCAGGTCCAGGCTTCGTGCGGCGCTGTCGCCCAGCGGACCGGATCGCGCGATGTCGGTCTGTCCCGCGTGCAGATAGACGGCGGCGGCGGTCAAGGGCTGATTCAACTCGTGCGCCAGGGTCGCCGCCATCTGGCCCATGGAGTTCAACCGCCACACCTGACTGAGTTGGGCGTGAAGATCCCGTGAACGGTCCCGCGCCATCTCCGATCGGCTTTGATCCGCCAGGGCAAGGACGATGGACTCCGGATCGGCCTGCTCGGGCAGGGGGCCAGCCTGGATGTTGATTGGAAACGTCTCGCCCGAAGCCCTGCGTATCTGCCAATGTCCCGCCGGCGGCGCTTCCAGCCCCCCGCCCTGGTGGACGGAGGAGGCGGCCTCAAGGTCGAACTCATCGATGAAGTCGACAATGGGGCGCCCGACTACGGCTTCCGCCGGCTCGCCGACCAGCGACGCCGCCGCCGGGGTGATGCGTCGTATCGCGCCCGTCCGATCGAGCGTGATCACGGGCGTGGACGCCAGGATGGCGTCAAGCAGGGCTTCACGCGCCACAAGGTCGTGCGTGAGCTTGCGCGATCGGGAAAGGGCGCCGACCAGTCGCAGGCAGACCTCGGAGACGCTCCAGGCGACCACCACGAACAGAGCGGCGTTGGCGGCTTCGTCGACCGCGTGCTCCCGGTCGACCAGCGCGATGTTGCAGGCGACAGCAAGAAGGATGGACACGGCCACCGCCCACCGATTGGCAAGCAGAGCTGTGACCATTACCGCAGGAACAAGGGGCAGATCGTAGAATTGTCCCAGCTCCTCGAGGGCGCTGCGGAGGATGATCGCGATTGCGACCGAAATACAGGCGATAATCGAACCTTGCCACCATGAGGTGCGCGCGTGCGGAAACATTCTTGTGTGCAGCTGCGGGAGCAAATTCGACGCCTGCGCTTCCGTCATTTCCGTTTGCGCAACTGCGAAGACATTTGACTCTCCTCCCTTCGAGCCACGATTTTGTCGAAATTTGTATAACAGGGCGGGCGCTAAGGGCAACTACGTAAGCTTCGCGCCGCCCTGGGCTAAGGCTTTGTGCCGTCGATGCGATACCGACAAGCCGACGCTTTATAGGCGCGCGTAGTGTGGTCGACGTTGTGGGTAGGCTGCGGTCAAGCTAGGGGTTCGTACGTAGCGCGCGGTTCACGAACGGTATTAATCCTCGCCTCACCCTTGGATGGCAGAATGCAGGTCTCCAAGGTTCGAAATGGCATCCCAGTCTCGATTTATCATATTCGCCGCCACCGTCACCGCCACCGCCACCACTCTGGGCATGGGCGGCGCGGCGTGTGCGCAATCCTTTGACTTGGACGCCGGCGTCGCCAGCCAGTATGTCGGCAAGGGGCTGGGCAAGAGCGATGAGAAGGTCGCGCCCTTCACCAAGGCCGAGGTCGGCTTCAGAGACGGCTACGCCAGCGTCTTCGTGTCGGACGCCGCCGGGTCGCAAGGCTATGACATTGAGGTCATCAGCATGGCGGGCTGGCGGCCCAAGGCGGCCGGTTTCAGCTTCGATCTAGGCGTCATGAACCGCGACCTGCCGGGCGCCCGCGCCGGCGTCGACAATAATTACTGGGAATATCAGGCCGACGCTTCGCGCAAGCTTGGTCCGGTCGCAACGCGCTTGCGCGTCAACTATTCGCCCGACGGTTTCGCCGCCACCAAGGAAGCGTGGTGGCTTGAGCTGCAAGGCACCGTGTCGGTCGCCGCCAAGACCAGGATTTCTGCTGCTGTCGCCAACCGCATGGCCGACGGGGGCATTGATTACAACGCATGGAACATCGGTGCGAAACACAAGCTGACGGACGCCTTCGCCGTCGACCTGCGCTGGTACGACACAGACCGCCACAGCGTCGGCGAGCCCTATGAGGGCCGTCTCGTGGCCGCCGCCACCTATTCATTCTGAGTACCGATCAACCGGGGGATGTTGAGTTGAAATTCATTGAAAACCTGCCTGTAGGCCGAAAACTCTTTGCGGCCTTTGGTCTTGTGCTGGCGGCGATCGCCGTCATGGGCGCAGTGGTCGTCACCAGCCTCCTCCGGCTGGAAGCAGCCGGCGAACTCCGCTCGGCGGAAAACCAGGTGAACCGTGCAACGGCGACCGCGGAGTTCTACATGGCGCGCCAGGAGAATGCGTTCCGCGGCTACCTGCTGTCAGAAGATCCCTACTATATCGAACGCCTCGATGCGCACCGGGCGAAGTTCCTGACGGCGATGAATGAACTGCGTGGCGAAGTGCCGGCCGATCGCGCCGCTCTCGTCGACAAGGCCGTCGAGGGCAATGCGACCTGGTACAAGAATGTCGTAGAAGCCGGATCGGCCATGGTCCGCGACGGTCGGGGCGCCCAGGCCATTGAGATGGTCGGACGGAATGGAACCGCCGACAACTTCGTCGCCCCGGTCGAAGACACGATCGAACAGCTGAAGGTCGCCAATGACGTGGCCCGTACGGCGTCCATGGAGGCTCAGGCCGCCGCCAGCCGCACCGCCCTGGTCGCCACCATCGTCGGCCTGATCTCGGCCTTGGTGATCGCGCTGATCGCCGGCTTCGTGGCGACCCGCTCCATCGTGCGCCCGATCTTCACGATGATCGGCTACATGCAGAAACTCATGGCCGGCGACACCACCATCACCGTGGCGAGCGCCGAGCGTAAGGACGAGTTCGGCAAGATGGGGCAGGCCATCGTCGCCTTCCGCGACGCGGCGATCGAAAAGATTCGCGTCGAGCAGGAAGCCCTAGCCCAACGCGAGATGAGCGAGCAGGAGCGCGCCGAACGCGAGGCGGATAAGGCGCGCGAAGCCGCTGAGGACGCCCGGGCCATCGCCGCCTTGGGTCAAGGCTTGTCGGCCATGTCGAACGGCGACCTGACGCACCGGATCGATATTGAGTTCAGCGCGAAATCGGCTCAGTTGAAGACTGACTTCAACGCCGCCATCGCCCAGCTGCAGCAGGCCGTGTCCGTGGTCGTCAGCAATGTCGCCGGCATTCAATCGGGCGCGGGCGAGATCAGCCAGGCCGCGGACGATCTGTCGCGTCGCACCGAACAGCAGGCCGCTTCCCTGGAGGAAACCGCCGCCGCTCTGGACGAGATCACCGCCACGGTGAACAAGACCGCCTCGGGCGCCCGTCAGGCCTCCGACGTGGTTCAAGCCGCCCGCGGCGACGCCGAGAAGAGCGGTGCGGTCGTTCGCGACGCGGTCGCCGCCATGACCGCGATCGAGCAGTCGTCGTCGCAGATCAACCAGATCATCGGCGTGATCGACGAGATCGCCTTCCAGACCAACCTTCTGGCCCTGAACGCCGGCGTCGAGGCCGCCCGCGCGGGCGAGGCCGGTCGCGGGTTTGCGGTGGTCGCTTCCGAAGTCCGCGCCCTGGCTCAGCGCTCGGCCGAGGCCGCCAAGGAGATCAAGACCCTGATCTCGGCCTCCACCGGACAGGTCGGCCAAGGCGTCAAGCTGGTCGACGAGACGGGCCACGCCCTTCAGCGCATCGTTGATCGCGTCGCAGAGATCGACAGCCTGGTCACCGAAATCGCCGCTTCGGCCCAGGAGCAGGCGGTGGGCCTGGCCCAGGTCAACACGGCGGTGAACCAGATGGACCAGGTGACGCAGCAGAACGCCGCGATGGTCGAGCAATCGACCGCCGCCAGCCATTCGCTGGCCCAGGAAGCCGAGGTTCTGCAGGCGTCGGTCGCGCAGTTCCGGGTCGGCGACGCCGCGCGGGCGCCCGCCGCACGGCCTGTTCCCGCCGCGCCTGTCCGGCAGGCTGAGCCGCCGCGCTCCAACCGCGTGGTCCAGGCGCTCAAGACGCTCGGACGGGGCGGCGCGGCGCCGAAGGTCGAGACCGCCGCGCTCGAGGACGGCTGGGAGGAGTTCTGATGAGCGACGTCCTGAAGCTGCCCGCCGTGCTGGATCTGAACGCGGCCGAGCCGCTGAAGGCCGAACTGCTGGCGCGCCGCGGCCAGGGGGTGACCATCGACGCCTCCGACGTGGAGCGCCTCGGCGGGTTGTGTCTTCAGGTTCTGCTTTCGGCGAAACGCACGTGGGCGGCGGATGGCGTCAATCTGAAGTTAGCGCCTTTGTCCGATGCTTTCGCCGAGCAATGGGCCGCCTTCGGCGCGCCTGATTTCAACACCGAGGGGGCGCTCGCGTGAGCAAAACCGTACTGACAGTCGACGATTCGCGGACCATGCGCGACATGCTGCTGATGGCGCTCGAGGATGCGGGCTACACCGTGATCCAGGCCGTGGACGGCGTGGACGGCCTGGAGACCTTGGCCGCCAAGGGGGCGGACGTGGTCATCACCGACATCAACATGCCGCGCATGGACGGGTTCGGCTTCATCGAGGGGATGCGCGCCGATCCGAACCACCGGACCACGCCCGTGCTCGTGCTGACGACCGAGAGCGACGCCGAAAAGAAGGCCCGCGCTCGCGCCGCCGGCGCCACGGGCTGGATCGTCAAGCCGTTCGACCCGGTGAAGCTGGTCGACGCCGTCCGCCGCGTGGCGGCCTAACCCAGAGATCGGTCGGACCGCGCCGCATGGACGCTTTCGAAGCCATCAAGGCCACCTTCTTCCAGGAATGCGACGAACTGCTCGCGGACCTCGAATCGAAGCTGATGTTGCTGGAACAGGGCCAGACGGACCTTGAGACCATCAACGCCGTCTTCCGCGCCGTTCACTCGGTGAAGGGCGGGGCCGGCGCGTTCGGGCTTGAGGCGCTGGTCCGGTTCGCGCACGTCTTCGAGACGCTGATGGACGAGCTTCGGGCCGGGCGGAAGCCATGCGATCCGATCACCATCAAGACGCTGCTGCGGGCCTCGGATGTGCTGGCCGATCATGTCCAGGCGGCGCAGGGCCTGACGCCGCCGGTGGACGAGGCGCGGTCCGCCGCCCTGGTCGCCGAGCTGGAACTGCTGACCCACGGAGGCGAGGCCCCGCCGCCTTCCATCGAGGAAGAAGAAGACGATTTCGGCTTCACGCCGATGGCCTTCGACATGGCGCTGGATGAACCGCTCGCGCCGCCGGCGACCCCACCCCTCGGCTGGCGCGTGACCTTCAAGCCGCACGCCAAGATGTACGCCAACGCCAATGAGGCCGGCCTCCTGTTGCGCGAACTGGGCCGCCTGGGCCCGATCGCCGTGTCGCTGGACGACAGAGACGTGCCGATGCTGGACGCCCTGGACGTGGAGGAGGGGTGTCTGACCTGGACGGTCGAGCTGGAGGCCGCCGTCGACGAAGCCGCGGTGCGCGAAGTGTTCGACTTCGTCGAGGCCGATTGCGACCTGACTGTCACCCCGCTGGGCGGACCTGTGGCGGCGGCACCCGAGGCGTTCGCCTTCGGGGATGAGCCGCCGGCCGTTGTCCCGGCGAGCGATGATCTGGACATCGCCGCCTTGCTGGCCAAGGCGCAGAGCGACGCCTCCGTCGCCGCGCCTGATTTGACGCCGATTGCGGAGCCCGCGACGCCCGCATCGGTCGCCGCGCCCGCCGTCCTGTCGACGCCTTCGCCCCCGGCGGTTCAGGCGGCGCCCGTGCAGGCCGCCGCGCCCGCGCCAGTGACCATCCGTGTCGATCTCGACCGGGTCGATCGCCTCATCAATGCGGTGGGCGAACTGGTCATCCAGCAGGCGATGCTGTCCCAGCGCGTGCTGGAAAGCGGCCTGGCGCGCTCGTCCGGCGTCGCCCTGGGCCTGGAAGATCTCGAACTGCTGACCCGTGAAATTCAGGACAGCGTCATGGCGATCCGCGCCCAGCCGGTGAAGTCGGTGTTCCAGCGGATGCCGCGCCTGGTCCGGGAAGTCGCTGACATGGTCTCAAAGCAGGTGCGCCTGGTCACGGCGGGCGAGGATACCGAGGTCGACAAGACCGTCGTCGAGCGCCTGGCCGAGCCGATCACCCACATGCTTCGCAACGCCATCGACCACGGGCTGGAGACCCCAGAGGAGCGGATCGCGGCCGGCAAGCCGGCCGAAGGCACGGTGCGTCTGGCCGCCCTGCACCGGTCCGGCCGGATCGTCATCGAGATCGCCGACGACGGCAAGGGCATCAACCGTGAGCGGGTGCGCAAGATCGCGACGGACAAGGGGCTGATCGCGCCGGACGCCGTTCTGAGCGACGAGCAGGTGGACAACCTGATCTTCCTGCCGGGCTTCTCGACCGCCGCGGTGGTGTCGGACATCTCGGGCCGCGGCGTCGGCATGGACGTGGTCAAACGCTCGATTCAGGCGCTGGGCGGCCGGATCTCCATCAGTTCGGTCCCCGGCAAGGGCTCGACCTTCACGATGAGCCTGCCGCTGACCCTGGCCGTTCTGGACGGGATGGTGACCACGGCCGCCGATCAGACGCTGGTCGCGCCGCTGCCCGCCATCGTCGAGAGCCTGACGCCGCAGTCGGAAGACATTCATTACGTCGGCGGCATCGATCCGGTGATCCGCTTCCGCGAGGCCTTCGTGCCCCTGGTCGATGTCGCCCTGGTCATGGGTTTCAGCGAGACGCCGATGGACCCGACACAGGGCATCGCGGTCATCGTCGAGACCGAGTCCGGCCAGCGCGCGGCCCTGTTGCTGGACGCCATCCAGGGCCAGCGCCAGGTCGTCATCAAGAGCCTTGAATCCAACTATCAGCAGGTGGAAGGCGTCGCCGCCGCCACAATCCTGGGCGACGGCCGGGTCGCCCTGATCCTGGATGTCGACGCCTTGGTCGCCATCCGCCACACCGGCGCCCGTTCCGACCTGAAGCTCGCGAGCTGACCATGACCGAAGCCAACGACACCGCCCAACGCGAACTGATCGCCTTCCGCATCGGGACGCAGGAGTTCTGCGTCGACATCATGTCGGTGCGCGAGATCCGGGGCTGGACCCCGGCGACGCCGCTGCCGCGATCGCCGGGCTACATGAAGGGCGTCATCAATCTGCGCGGCACCGTGCTGCCCATCATCGACCTGGGCGCCCGCTTCGGCCTGCCGACGACCGAGCCGACCGCGCGGCACGTCATTATGGTGGCCCATATCGGCGGACGCACCGTCGGGCTGCTGGTCGACGCCGTCTCCGACATCCTGCAGATGAGCGACGCCTCGGTGCAGCCGACCCCGGACGTGGCGAGCGAGCACGTGAAATCATTCGTCAAAGGCATCTTCTCGATCGACGGCCGGATGATCAGCCTCATCGAGCTGGACCACGTCCTGCCGGAACGCGAGGCCGAGGCCGCATGACGTCCGCCGCCGGGCGGGGATCCCTGGTCGAGGGCGAGTTCGTCTTCACCGCCGAGGACTTCCGCCAGATCGCCCAGATGCTCCACGCCCACGCCGGCATCGCCCTGAACGAGGGCAAGGCCGCGCTGGTCTATTCGCGCCTGGCCAAGCGCCTGCGCGTGCTGGGCCTGCGCAGTTTCCGAGAATACTGCGCACTGGTCGAGGGCGTCGATGGCGTGGACGAACGTCAGGCGATGACGGCGGCCCTGACGACGAACGTCACCCGCTTCTACCGCGAGCCGCATCACTTCGACGATCTGCGCGACCGGGTCATGCCGAAGCTGGTCGATACGGCTCGGGCCGGCGGGCGCGTGCGGCTGTGGTCGGCGGCCTGCTCGAACGGGCAGGAGCCGTATTCGATGGCGCTGACGCTGCTGTCGGCCCTGCCCGAGGCGGCCGAGCTGGACGTGCGCATCCTGGCCACCGACATCGATCCGAACATGGTCGCCCAAGGCCATGCCGGAACCTATTCCGAAGAGGCGTTGGAGCCCGCGCCAGCGACCTTGTGGCGCAAGTACTTCGACCGCGCCGATCGCGGGCAATGGACGGCCGGCGCCCAGCTGAAACGGCTCGTGGCGTTTCGGGAGCTGAACCTGATCGGCGACTGGCCGATGAAGGGCCGCTTCGACGTCATCTTTTGCCGCAACGTGGTGATCTATTTCGACGACGCGACCCAGGAACGGGTGTGGAGCCGCTTCACCCCGATCATGAATCCGGGCGCAACGCTGTACATCGGCCATTCCGAGCGGGTCAGCGGCCCGGCCTCGGCGCAGCTGCAGACCGCTGGCCTGACCACCTATCGCCTCGGAGGCCGCTCATGACCGTGAGAGTCCTCGTCGTCGACGACAGTCTGACGATGCGCAACCTGATCTCGGCGGCGCTGAGGCAGGATCCGGAGATCGAGGTGGTCGG
This sequence comes from Brevundimonas sp., assembly GCF_041911375.1. GTDB lineage: Bacteria > Pseudomonadota > Alphaproteobacteria > Caulobacterales > Caulobacteraceae > Brevundimonas. Next base: position 31,959 of record NZ_JAYRPA010000006.1, read on the forward strand.
CTCGGCCGCCGATCCGATCGAGGCGCGCGCCGCCATCAAGACGCTGAACCCGGACGTCCTGACGCTGGACGTCGAGATGCCCAACATGAACGGGCTGGAGTTTCTCGAGAAGATCATGCGCCTGCGGCCCATGCCGGTGGTCATGGTCTCGACACTGACGGCGGCGGGCACCGACGTGACCCTGGCTGCGCTGGAGATCGGCGCGGTCGACGCCGTGCCCAAGCCTGCGACCGCCACGCCCGAGGCCTTCCATGATCTGATCGGCAAGGTGAAGACCGCCGCCCGGTCGCGCGTGCGCGCCAGAAGCGACGCGCCGCCGCGAGAGGCGGCGCCGCAAAACTACAGCCCCGATCCTCGGCATGTCCTGGCCATCGGTTCGTCCACCGGCGGCGTGGAGGCCCTCCTGACCGTCTTGGGCGGCTTTCCGGCGAACTGTCCGGCGACGGTCGTCACCCAGCATATGCCGGCGAACTTCACGGCCAGCTTCGCGGCGCGCCTGGATCGCGTTTGCGCGCCCACCGTCACGGAGGCGGTCGAGGGCGCCCCATTGGAGCCGGGTCACATCTACATCGCGCCGGGCGGCGTCGCCCATCTGGAAACGACGCCGGGCCTGACGCCGCGCTGCCATTTGTCCGTCGGCGATCCCGTGAACGGTCATCGCCCTTCCGTGGACGTCATGTTTGATTCGGTCGCTCGGCTTAAGCGGCCGATGACGGGGGTCATCCTCACGGGTATGGGCAAGGACGGCGCGCGCGGCCTGCTGACGATGCGCGAGGCGGGCGCCCGCACATTGGGACAGGACGAAGCGACCAGCGTCGTGTACGGCATGCCCAAGGCCGCCTTCGAACTCGGCGCCGTAGAGCGGCAGCTGCCGCTGCACCGCCTGTCCTCCGCCATTCTGGAACTGTGCGCCGATCCGGCCGTACGGTCTGTCGCCTGATCCCGGGAGCGTAAATCATGCCCGCCGCCGCCTCACTCCATTGTCTGGTCGTCGACGACCAGATGACGATGCGCTCGCTGGTCCGCACCAGCCTGCAGCAACTCGGCGTTCGCGAGATCCGCGAGGCGTCCGACGGCGAGATCGCCTTGCGCGATGTGATCACCAAGCCCGTGCATCTGATCATCTCCGATTACAACATGCCGAACCTGGACGGCCTGGGCCTGTTGCGCGCCGTTCGCGCCCATCCGCCCACAGCCAAGACCGCCTTCATCATGCTGACGGGCCGGGCCGATCGCGAGCTGGTGCAGAAGGCCGTGCAGTTCGGCGTCAACAACTACCTGGTCAAGCCCTTCACGGTCGCCCAGCTGAAGGGCAAGCTGGAAGCCGTGTTCGGCCCCCTGACATGAGTTTCGCCGCCCTGAGAGAGAGCGTGGAAAAGCGCGTTCACGTCGGTCAGGGCGAGCACCACCTCACGTCCGATCCGAACGTCGTTCTCAGCACCATCCTGGGCTCCTGCGTGGCCATGTGCCTGCGCGATCCGGTCGCCGGGGTGGGCGGCATGAATCATTTTCTCCTGCCGGAGGGAGCCGGGGCGGGCGCCGACGCGGGGCGTCGCTACGGCGCCTACGCGATGGAACTGCTGATCAACGACGTCCTGAAGGCCGGCGGCCGGCGCGACCGGCTGGAGGCCAAGCTGTTCGGCGGCGGGCGCATGTTCGATGGGCTGCGCGACGTCGGCCGCGCCAACGCCGACTTCGCCGAGCGTTTCCTGCACGACGAGGGGATACCGGTCGTGGGCGGCAGCCTGCGCGGGGAGGGCGGCCGTCGGGTGCATTATTGGCCCGTCAGCGGCCGCGCGCTGCAGCGGGCGGTGACCGACACCGTCGCCCCCAGGCCCGTGCCCGTCGCGCCGCCGGCCGACACCGGCGCGCTGGAGCTGTTCTGATGGCCCCGTCGCCTGGACACGCCCAACTTCTGACCGCCGTAGCCGGCGAGCTGATCAGCGTGCGCGAGCAGATCGCCGGGATCGAGACCCTTGTCAGCGATCTGGTCCGCCGCGCGGCGCCGGACGAACGCGCCGGGATCCTGACCGAGGCCCAGGCGCTGGACGCCCTGACCCAACGCCTGGAGGCGCTTTCGGGCCTGCTCAGAATGCTGGGCGACGGCGCCGATCCTGCCGAGGCCGTCGGTCGCCTGCCGCTGGCGGACATGGCGGAACGCCTCGGGGCCGCCAAGGGCGAGGCGACGGCGCCGTCGCAAGCGCCCGGCGATCTGATGCTGTTCTGATCCGTCTGCCCTCAGGTCGCGTGGGCGCCTTCGGCTCCGGCGGCTTGAAGACTGTCGTCGCCAAAGCCGTTCTCGCGGTCGGAAACCGTCGGCCGTCGGCGGGAAGCGCGACGGGGCGCCGGGCTGAATCGCATTCACGCAAGGAATCACTTGCGGCGCTCAAGGAGCATCCGTATAGCGGCGCCTCGCCTGCGGAACGGGCGGCCATCAAGCGTTCAGGCACCAGCCGAAAACGCCGGATTGGAAGGCGAGGGATTTCCTCTCTTGCCATTCGAAGACGAGGTCACTAAGTTCCGCGGCTCCGATCGAATCGTAAGGGTTCAGCGGGCGGCTTTCGGGCCTCCCACCCGACGATTTTTTGCAGTTTGAAGGGTTCGCTCTTCGGTCCGCAAAATCCTCGAAAGAGGCGGTTGACACGGGGTTCGGCAGTCTTTAGATCGCCGCCTCCGCCGCTCTTCCGGGGCGGGCTCGAGAAAAGAAGTTCTTCTTCAAAAAGAACTGCTTGACTTGAGAAAATGAGGCGAGTAAATCGCCGCCTCCGCCGCGGACTGGGCGTTAAACGGTTGGGCTGCTGAGGCGGTTCGGGTCTTTGACATTGTTGATTTGGAAAGAGAAACGCAGGCGGCGGTGTCCTAGCGATGGCCTTAGGGTCATTTATCGACACTG
>NZ_JAYRPA010000007.1:0-3402 GCF_041911375.1 Brevundimonas sp.
CGGGCGCGACGCGTGTCGGCGTCGGGCCCGGCGGCGGGGGAGGGGGCTCTGGCGCGGGCGGCGGCGGCGGCGGATCCGGCGGCGGCTGCGACATGCTCAAGCGGCTTCAGGCGGCCCTGCGCGACGACATGGAGGTGCGCTCCGCCGTCGAGGCCGCCCACCGCGAGATGAACGCCGGCGGCCGGGCCATCCAGGTGTGGGACGGCGACTGGCTGCAGAGCCGCGGCCAGGAGGGGAAGGGCCTGGCCGGCGTGCGTCAGGCCATCTCGGTCGAGGTCGCCTTCGCCCCGGCCGAATGCCGCGCCCAGGCCATGCGCGGCCTGGCGGTCCTGGCCCTGGACGACCGCGCCGACGGCGCCAAGCTGGCGCTGGGTCGAGGCACCTGGCGCTGGTCCGACCTGCTGGACCTGCGCCGCTAGGGGCTCTTCTTCCTTCGTCTTTCCGGGGCTTCGCGCAGCGAAGAACCCGGAACCCAGGACCGCGTCCACCAGCGCGGGACCGCCCTGGGCTCCGGGTTCCGCTGCGCGGCCCCGGAGTGACGGCTATTGTGCAGCTTGCGGGTGCGTGGTCCCGTCTCTTCATGAGAGCCGACGCCATCATCGCCGTCTACATCATGGCCAATCGCCGCAACGGGACGACCTATACCGGCGTGACCAGCGACCTGCTCCAGCGCGTCTGGCAGCATCGCGCCGGCGTCACCCCGGGCTTCGCGGCCGACCACGGCTGCAAGACGCTGGTCTGGTATGAGCAGCACGAGAGCATGATCGAGGCGATCATTCGAGAGAAAGCGATCAAGAAATGGCGGCGCGGCTGGAAATTGGCCTTGATTGAGAAGACCAATCCGCAGTGGCGGGACTTGGCGTTCGGCTGGTTTGGCGAGCCCGGACGATGAAGCTCGCCCTCATCTATCCCCTCGCGGCCCTGACCGAGATCGCCGGATGTTTCGCCTTCTGGGCCTGGCTGAAGCTGGATCGGTCGCCGCTTTGGCTGGCGCCGGGAATATTGAGCCTGGCGCTGTTCGCGTGGTTGCTGACGCTGGTTCCGACGGATGCGGCGGGGCGGGCGTTCGCCGCCTATGGCGGCGTCTATATCTGCGCCTCGCTGGTCTGGATGGCCGCGGTGGAGAAGACCTTCCCCGACCGATGGGACCTGATCGGGGGCGCGGTCTGTCTGGCCGGCGCGGCGGTGATCCTGTTCGGGTCCCGGCCCTGAATTCATCGTCGCTTCGGAGGGCGGCTAGTCCTTCTTGCCCGCCCGCTCGGCCGCCAGCTTGGCCAGCACCCGGCCGCGGCCGCGGGCCAGGGCGTGGATGGCGCCGCGCATGGTGGCGACCTCCTGCTCGGTGAAGGCGGCGCGGCCCAGCATGACGCGCAGGTTCTGGCTCATCGAACGCTTCTTCTCGGGCGGATAGAAGAAGCCGCCGTTCTCCAGCTCCTCCTCCAGATGCTCGTACATCCCCAGCAGCAGGGCGTTGGAGGCCGGCGGCTCGCCCTCGCGGAACCGGGGCGGCGGCGCGTCCAGGATCAGGGTGCGCCACTCATAGGCGTTGATCGCCACCGCCTGGGCCAGGTTCAGCGAATGGTGCTTCGGATCGATGGGGATGGTGACGATGCCGGCGCACAGGGCGATGTCGGTCGTCTCCAGCCCGGCACGCTCGCCGCCGAACAGCAGGCCGGCCTTCAGGCCGGAGGCGGTGTCGTCGTACAGGACGCGGGTGGCCTCGCGCGGGGTGCGGACGGGCTGGCGCGTCTCGCGCGGGCGGGCCGTGGTGGCGAAGACGGTGTTCAGGTCGGCGATCGCCTCGGCCACGCTGTCGAAGACCCGCACGCCCTCCAGCACCCAGTCGGCGCCCGAGGCGGTGGCCCAGGCCCGGTCTTGGGGCCAGCCGTCGCGGGGGCTGACCAGCCGCAGGTCGGTCAGGCCGAAGTTGGCCATCACCCGCGCCACGGCGCCGATGTTGTCGGCCAGTTGCGGCTTGTCGAGGATGACGGCGGGCGGAGCGAGATCGGACATGGCCGCTGCTTAGAGCCTCACGGGGCGGGAGAGAAGCCGTCAGCCTTCCCCGCGATCCATGATCCACGGCATCGACCGCCACAGGTCGCAGCGGTGCGCCTGCGCAAGGGCCTGGGTCGGCACGACGGCGTCGCCCGTCGGCTGGAACACCAGGGCGGTCGGCGCCGCGTCCAGCGGACGCCAGTCCGCCAGCCCCGGCGCGTTCGGCGAAAGGGTGCGAACGAAGGCGCCCCAGCGCAGCCGCATGCGCAAGGCCAGGGCCCGCTGATCGTCGTCGAACCGGGCGGATTGTCCGGCGAAGGCGCCGCCGTCGGGCCACAGATAGGCCAGTTCCGCGCTGTGGGCGGCCCCCAGGCGCCACGGCCCGGCGTCCCACATCGGCGGATCGATGTCGGCGAATTCGTACAGCCACGCCGGACCGTGCGCGGCGGCGGCCTCGGACAGGGCCAGGGTCGCGCAGCCGCCGAAGCCGCGCATGCCGCTGTCGGTCAGAATGCGGCTGATGACCTCGGCGGCGGCCTGCGCCCCGTTCTCCTCCGGATAGGGGTAAGCCGCCTCGATCCGGGCCGCCGACGCCTCGTCCACCAGCCGCCGCAGCCAGGCGCGATAGTCGGCGTGGTCGAAGCCGAGGAAGGCGGGGCCGCCGATGCGGCCTTCCTCGCGCGTCGCGCCGATGATGATCGGGATGGGCGCACGGCCGCTGCGGATTATCCGGTCCAGCGCCGCTGCGTCGGGCGCGCCGCGGCCGCCGAAATGCGGCGCGGCGAAGCCGCCGGCCGTCAGGATCGCCTCGACCGGCCGGGCGCGCAGGCAGGCGACGGGATCCGTCACGCCTTCGCAGCCCAGGGCGCGCGCGGTCTCCAGTCCCCGGCCGATGGCGACGGTCAGGTCGTCGACGTCGTGCAGGCAGTCGTCGCTGGACACGATCGCGGCCCGGAACAGCCGCCCGGCCTCCTGGCCCGCCAGCAAGGGGCAGATGACGGTGCCGCCGGCGGATTCGCCCGCCAGCGTCACCTTCGCCGGATCGCCGCCGAAGGCCGCGATGTTGTCGCGAACCCAGTCCAGGGCGGCGGTCACGTCCATCACGCCGTAGTTTCCCGCCCGACCGCCGTCGTCTTCCGCGGCGAAGGCGGGATGGGTCATGAAGCCCAGGGCGCCCAGGCGATAGTTGACGCTGACCACCACGATGTCGCCGTCCCGGGCCAGGGCGGCGCCGTCGTGGTCGTTGGCCGCGCCGCTGACCGCCGCGCCGCCATGCACATAGACCAGGACCGCGCGAGGCCCGGACGCCGGCGCCGACGGCCGGGCGATGTTCAGGGTCAGGCAGTCCTCGTTCGTCGAGCGCGTTTCGGGTCGGCCGGTCTGCGGGCAACGCGGCCCCGCGACGGA
>NZ_JAYRPA010000008.1:0-1330 GCF_041911375.1 Brevundimonas sp.
CAGCACGACGTCGATGGTCTTCTGGCCCTCGCGGTAGCTGGTCACCGTGTAGCCGTTGAGCGACATGTTGAGCAGCGCCGCCAGTTCCTGGCCGGAAACGCCGAGCAGGCGCGCCTTGTCCTGGTCGATCTCGATCTGTACCGCCTTCGACAGCTCGCTCCAGTCGAAATTGACGTTCGACAGCGCCGGGTTGGCGCGCATGGCGGTGGCGACATCACCGGCGATGCGCCGCAGGGTCGCGATGTCCTCGCCGGAGACGCGGTACTGGACCGGGTAGCCGACCGGCGGTCCGTTCTCGATGCGGCTGATGTTGCCGCGGATGCCCGAAGCCTCGTTTTCGAACAATTTGATCAGTCGACCGCGCAAGGCCTCGCGGGCCTCGACGCTGCGCGTGACGATGACGACCTGGGCGACGTTGCTGGCCGGCAGCTGCTGGTCGAGACCGAGGTAATAGCGCGGCGCGCCGGTGCCGACGTAGGCGGTGTAGTGCTCGAACTGGTCGAATTCGGCCTGGTCGCGGGCCAGCCAGTCCTCGAACTTGCGGGTCGCGGCGTCGATGGCGGGCAGCGAGGCGCTTTCCGGCAGGCGCAGTTCGACGTTGAGTTCGAGGCGCGTCGAATTTGGGAAGAACTGCTTCTGCACCTTGCCCATGCCGACGATGGCCAGTCCGAAGAGCAGTAGCGTGACGCCGATGACCAGCCAGCGCCGCCGGACGCAGAGTGCGACGACCCGACGGAAACGGTTGTAGAACGCCGTGCCGTAGACGTCGTGGTCCTCGCCATGCGTCAGCCCGCCGAGGCCCAGCTGGTCCAGGCGTTGCACCAGCGCCGGCCAGCGGCGGGCGATCAGGCCGGGCTGCTTCGGCGCGCGCGGGTCGGGCAGCAGCTTGTAGCCGAGCCAGGGAATCGCCACGACCGCCGCCAGCCAGGAGATGAGCAGGGCGATGGCGTTGATCTGGAAGAAGGCAAAGGCGTATTCGCCGGTCGACGACTTGGCGATGGCGATCGGGATGAAGCCGGCGACGGTGACCAGCGTGCCCGACAGCATAGGTCCGGCGGTGCTGGTGTAGGCGAAGGAGGCGGCGCGCGTGCGCTCCCAGCCCTGCTCCATCTTCACCCACATCATCTCGACGGCGATGATGGCGTCGTCGACCAGCAGGCCGAGGGCGAGCACCAGCGCGCCGAGCGAAACCTTGTGCAGGCCGACGTTGAGCAGGTACATGGCGAGGAAGGTCGCCGCCAGCACCAGCGGGATCGAGAGGGCGACGACCATGCCGGTGCGCAGGCCGAGGCTGATGAAGGTGACCAGCAGGACGACGAAGACCGCCTCG
>NZ_JAYRPA010000009.1:0-20007 GCF_041911375.1 Brevundimonas sp.
CATGGAGACTGACCATGGCTGTTCTCAGCGATGACGACTTCGTTCGCCTATTCCAACGCACCTTCGGGCTGAAGGAAGACGGCTGGGCTGGGACCGACACCGAGACCAAGCTCCGGGAGTTGGCGGCGCTGGCGGGCGTCACCATGCCGGCGGTCCCCTCCAGCGAAATCCCCGACGACTATTGGCCGATGCTTTCGAAGATCGAGAGCGCCAACCAGCCCTACGTCCAGGCGAGGTCGTCCAGCGCGTCCGGCCTCTATCAGTTCATCCGCTCGACCTGGATCGGCGAAGGCGGCGCCTGGAAGACCGGACGAGAGGGCGACCGATACAAGGGGCGGCACCGCAAGTTCAGCGCGGCTGAAATGGTGTGGCTCGAGGCCAACCGACTGCTGCCGATCACGGACTATCACCGCGCCTTCGTCGAGGTCTTCTCGCGTGAGGACGTGCGGCCGCAGAACCTAAATGCCCTTCGGAAACGGAGGGGCTGGAAGACGGGTCGCACCGGACACTTCGCGAAGGGCCATGCGCCAGCGAACAAGGGCAAGCGCTGCCCCGAAGGGCAGGGGGGCCGCCATCCCAACGCGCGGCGGACGCAGTTCCAGAAGGACAACCGGCCCCACACCTATCGAGGCGCGGGCCACGAATCCATCTGCCCGAAGGACGGCTATGTCATCATGGTCGTCGCGGAGCCGAACCCTTGGTCGGGCGCCGAAACCCGTCCGGTCCACAAGCACCGCTACCTCTGGGAAAAGACGAACGGACCGGTTCCCGAGGGCCACTGTCTGAAGTGCCTCGACGGCGACAAGACCAACACCGATCCCGCGAACTGGATCGCCATCCCGCGCGGCGTTCTGCCCCGCCTGAACGGCGGTCGTGCCAGCCGCACCCTCGCGTACGACGACGCGCCCGATGAATTGAAGCCCGCCGTCCTCGCCATCGCGCGGATCGAGCATCAGGCTTCCGAACTGCGGCGCCAGCACAAGGACGGCGCCGCATGACCACCCCAATGACCATGACCGCATCCGACGCATCATCTACGAGTTCGCTCATGACTGATCACACGACTCTCCGCTCAGCCAATGAAGCTCGCCAACGCGAATGGGATGCCGACGCCCAAATCACTGCCGCCTACCGGGGCAACGAACTGGCCGGTGAGGTCGGCGAGGCGTGCAACGTCATCAAGAAGCTGGAGCGGGAGCGTTTGGGCATCCGCGGGTCTCGCGCGAGCGTCGAGGAGCTCGCCGACGAACTGGCCGACGTCGTGATCTGCGCGGATCTTATCGCCATGCACTATGGGATCGATCTGCTGGAGGCTGTTATTCGAAAGTTCAATGCTACGAGCGAGAAGGTCGGCTTGAAGACGAGGCTCGCCGCCGGAGCTGACCTGTGAGCGCTGCTGTCCTGATTTGCCTCACCCTGGTGATGCACGATGCCGATTCAGGCCGGTGCCGCACCGCTGACGCCGCCAATCATTCTGTGCGGCTCCAGGGCGTCGACGCCGGAGAGCTCGCTCCGTTCACCCGGTGCCGTCAACGGCCGGATATCTGGGCCTGTTCTCCGATCGCCCGCTCCACCGCGACGGAAGCGCGGGCGCGAGCTCGCCAGCTGGCGGCCCGCGGCGCCCGATGCTCTGTCGTCGACACCGATCGTTACCGCCGCAAGGTCGTGGTCTGCACCGTCAACGGTCGAGACATGGGGCGGACGCTCGTTCGCGAAGGCCTGGCCATCAGCGAGACCAACTACGGCGACCCGTACCGTTCGGAAGAGAACGCGGCGCGGCGGGAGAGGAAGGGGATCTGGCAATGAGCGCGGCGAACGACAACGGCGGGAAGATCGCCTACTCCTACAAGGAAGCCGTCGCAGCCACCGGCACGAGCCGTAACACGCTGTCCAAGATGGTGAAGGCTGGGGAGATCGTGGCGCGTCACCGGGGTCGGCGCGTCTTCATCCCGAGGGCGGAGCTGGAGCGGCACTTCGGCCCTATCGACAGCGCGGCTTAGGGCGCGTTTTAGGGCGGAGGGTTCAGATGGCCCGCAAATGCCCGTCACCACTGGAAAGTTAGACGGTCTCCGTCTCCGCCATTTCCCCGCTCTTTGCGCCGCCGCTTCCAGACCCCTGCGGTCAACGGCGACGCCCGGCCGTCACCGCCGAACGCGCCGAAACGTGCGGATCACGCCCTGGCGTCGCAAGGGGGAAGCGTCAGGGCGGCGGGCGCGGCGGCTGTCGAGCGGGCCAGTTGCAGCAGGACGGTCACGACCAGCACCGGCAGCGCCATCTCGCCCAGTTCCTCGATGGAATGGGACAGGATGTCGGCCCGTTCGGACAGGATCACGCCGACGCGGGCCAGCATGCGGGGCAGGCCGTCGATCTCCTTCAGCACCACGACGAAGATGGCGGTCAGACCCTGAAGCGCGGCGGCCCGTTCGGCCGCCAAGGCGCGCAGCTCCGGCCGTAACCTTAGCCTTTTCTCAGCCGTCGCCCCGCTCCAGACGGGAGATCGCCTCGACCCATGTCCCCGGCTCTGCGCTGGGCCTGAGCGGGGCGTCGTGGACCCCCGTTCTTTCCGGAAAGACCTCGATCGATCGTCAGGCGACCTCGGCCAGGGCTTCCTCGGCTGCGACCCAGGCCGTCTCGGCGGCCTCCAGATCGGCCTGGACGCGCGCACGGGCGCGCGTCAGGCCTTCCAGCTTCTTCGGATCGCTGACGGCGGCGTTGGTCAGGTCGTCGTCGATGCGGGCGAGTTCGGCCGTCAGTCGCGCCATCTCCTGCTCGGCCTTCTTCACCGCGTGGCGCAAGGTCGAGGGGGAGGGGCCGCCCTTCTTTTTAAACTTGTCGCTGGGGGGCGCGCCTTCGCTGCCTGAGGGCGCCGCCGCAGAGACGGCCGCCGGCTCGGCCTTCACCTGGCTGGGCTTCGCGCCCAGCTGTTTGGCGCGGTCCAGAACGAACTTCGCATAGTCGTCCATGTCGCCTTCGAACGGCTTGACCGTGCCGTCCGCCGCCAGCCACAGCCGGTCGGCGACCAGCTCCATCAGCGAGCGGTCGTGGGTGATCAGGATGACGGCGCCGGAATAGTCGTTCAGCGCGTCCAGCAGGGCGCGGCGGCTGTCGATGTCCAAGTGGTTGGTCGGTTCGTCCAGGATCAGGATGTGCGGCGCGTCCATCGCCACCATGTTCAGCAGCAGCCGCGCGCGTTCGCCGCCGGACAGGCTGGCGACGGTGGTCTCCTGCTTCTCATAGCCCAGGCCGAACTGCGCCAGCTTGGAGCGGCGCGCGCTTTCCGGCGCGTCGGGCATGGCGCGGCGGATGATCTCCAGCGGCGTGTCGGTCGGGTCCATCGCCTCGATCTGGTGCTGGTGGAACCAGCCCACGCGCATCTTGCGGTCGCGGTGCAGTTCGCCGGTCTCGACGTCCAGGGCGCCGGCGATCATCTTGGCGAAGGTCGACTTGCCGGCCCCGTTGACGCCCAGAAGACCGATGCGGTCGTCCAGGTCCATGCGCAGGTTCAGATTGCGCAGGATCGGCTTGCCCGGCTCATAGCCGACATTGGCCCGCTCCAGCCGGATCAGCGGCGGGGCGAGCGGGCGCGGCGGAGAGGGCAGGGTGAAGGGGGCGACGCGCTCCTCGATGGTGGTCGAGACGGGCTCCATCTTGGCCAGGCGCTTCATGCGGGATTGGGCCTGGGCGGCCTTGGACGCCTTGGCCTTGAACCGGTCGACGAAGGCCTGCAGGTGGGCGCGCTCGGCGTCCTGCTTGGCCTTGGCCGACAGCTGCAGCCGGGCCTTTTCGGCGCGGGCCTTTTCGAACTGGTCGTAGTTGCCGGTGTAGAGCTCCAGCTTGCGGTTCGCCAGGTGCAGGATGTGGGTGCAGACCTCGTTCAGCATCTCGCGGTCGTGGGAGATGATCAGGGCGGTGTGCGGATATTTCTTCAGGCGGCTCTCCAGCCACAGCGCCCCTTCCAGGTCGAGGTAGTTGGTCGGTTCGTCCAGCAGCAGCATGTCCGGCTCGGCGAACAGTGCCGCCGCCAGCGCCACCCGCATCCGCCAGCCGCCCGAGAAGTGCGACATCGGACGCTGGATGTCCTCCTGGCTGAAGCCTAGGCCCACCAGGATTTCAGAAGCGCGGGCAGGGGCGGATTCGGCGTCGATCTCGATCAGCCGCATCCAGATCTCGCCCATTTCCTCCGGCTCGGCGGTCTCCAGCCGGGTCATCAGGTCGTGGCGCTCGACGTCGGCTTCCAGGATCGTATCCAGCACGGTGACCGGCGTGGCGGGATGTTCCTGATCGACCGACGCCACCCGGGCGGTCTTGGGCAGGGAGACTTCGTCGCCATTGGCGGCCAGCTCGCCCAGCACCAGCTTGAACAGCGTCGACTTGCCGATGCCGTTGCGGCCGACCAGACCGACCTTGGACCCCGGCGGCAGGCTGACGGAGGCGTCGTCCAGAAACTGGCGGCCCCAGGCGTTGAACGTCAGGTTGGTGATCTGGAGCATGGACAGTCGAAATCTGAAATCGTCCCCGGGGCCGCCGATCGCGGCGCGACGGGCGTGGTGGGACATGAAAAGGGACAGTTGGAAACGCGGGAGGTCGTCGCTATAAGCCCGCGACCTTCAATCTCCCAAACAAGAAGTCACCTCCATGACCGAACGCACCTTCTCGATCATCAAGCCGGACGCGACCCGTCGCAACCTGACGGGCAAGATCAACGCCGTCATCGAGGACGCCGGCCTGCGCATCGTCGCCCAGCGCCGCGTCAAGCTGACGACCGACCAGGCCAAGAAGTTCTACGAAGTCCACGCCGAGCGCCCGTTCTACGGCGAGCTGGTCGAGCAGATGACCGCCGAGCCGGTCGTGGTCCAGGTGCTGGAAGGCGACAACGCCGTCGCCAAGTACCGCGAAGTCATGGGCGCCACCAATCCGGAACAGGCCGCCGAAGGCACCATCCGCAAGCTGTTCGCCCTGTCGATCGGCGAGAACTCGGTCCACGGTTCGGACTCGCTGGACAACGCCAAGATCGAGATCGCGCAGTTCTTCACCGACGACCAGATCGTCGGCTGAGCCTCAGCGCTCTAGCCCTTAGCGCTATAACAAAGGCCCGAGTCCGGAACCGGACCCGGGCCTTTTCGTTTGGTCTGCATCGTCTCGCCTCCCCAAGGAGAACAACAATGAAGACCATTCTGAAACTGACCCCCGTGATCGGCGCCGTGGCCCTGCTGGCCGCCTGCGGCCAGACCATGGAGCAACGCGCCGCCACGGGCGCCCTGGGCGGCGCCGTCGCCGGCCAGGTGCTGGGCGGCAACACCGGTTCGACCGTCGCCGGCGCCGCCATCGGCGGCGTGGCCGGCGCCGTGACGACGCCGAAGTAAGACCTTCGGCCTCCCCGATACGAAGAAGGCCCGGAGCGTTCCGCTCCGGGCCTTTTCCTTGTTCAGTCGGCGCCCGTCACCAGATGCGGGCGCGGGCGTCGGGGGCGATGTATTCCTTCTCGCCCGGCGAGACGCCGAAGGCGGCGTACCAGGCGTCGATGTTGCGAGGGGGCGTGGCGGCGCGCGCCGAGCCGGGCGAGTGCGGGTCGGTGGTCAGCTGCTCGCGCAGCGCCGCCTCGCGCGACTTCTCGCGCCAGACCTGCGCCCAGCCCAGGAAGACGCGCTGTTCGCCGGTCAGGCCGTCGATGACGGGCGCAGGCTGGCCGTTCAACGATTTGTGGTAGGCGTCCAGCGCCAGCAGCAGCCCGCCCAGGTCGGCGATGTTCTCGCCCATGGTCAGGTCGCCGTTGACGTGCATGCCGGGCACGGGCTCCAGCGCGTTGTAGATGTCGCCCAGCACCTTGGCGCGCGCCTCGAACCGGGTCGCGTCCTCGGCCGTCCACCAGTCGCGCAGCACGCCGTCGCCGTCGGACTTGCGGCCCTGATCGTCGAAGCCGTGGGTGATCTCATGGCCGATGACCGCGCCGATCCCGCCGTAGTTCACGGCCGGATCCGCGTTGGGATCGAAGAAGGGCGCCTGCAGGATGGCGGCCGGGAAGACGATCTCGTTGCGCGGCGGGTTGTAGTAGGCGTTCACCGTCTGGGGCGTCATGCCCCACTCCAGCGGATCGACCGGCTGGCCGATCTTGCCGCGCTTGTAGGCCCACTCGAAGGCGCTGGACCGCTCGACGTTGCCGTACAGGTCGTCGGCGGTCAGCTCCAAGCCGTCGTAGCTGCGCCACTTCTCGGGATAGCCGATCTTAACGCCGAACTTGGACGCCTTGTATAGCGCCTGTTCGCGGGTGGGCTCGCTCATCCAGTCCAGGGTCTTCAGGCGTTCGGTCATGGCCGCCAGCAGATTGGCCACCAGCGTGTCCATCTGCGCCTTGGACGAGGCCGGGAAGTGCAGGCGGACGTATTCCTGACCCAGCACCTCGCCCAGCTGGCCGTCGACCAGGGCGACGCCCCGGTTCCAGCGCGGACGGTTCTCCGGCTGGCCGCGCAGCGTCTTGCCGCGGAAGTCGAAGCGGGAATCGACGAAGGCGTTGGACAGATACGGGCTGGCCTGGTCGACGACCTGGAAGGCCTGCCACGCCTTCAGCGTCTCGATCGGCGTGTCGGCGAAGACCTGGGCGATGCCGGGGATGGCCGTGTTCTCCATCACGACCAGGGTGTCCACGTCGGCGATCTGGGCGCCCTGCAGGAAGGCGGTCCAGTCAAAGCCGGGCGCCATCGCGGCCAGGTCGGCGCCCTTGGTCGGGTTGTACAGCTTGTCGATCTGGCGGCGTTCGACCGTGGTCCATTGTTTCTCGGCGACCTTGGTCTCGAACGCCAGGATGTCGGCCGCGGCCTTTTCGGGCTCGGCCCAGCCGATGGCGCTGAGGGTGCGCGCCAGATAGGCGAGATAGGCTTGGCGCTGCTCGGCGAAATCCGGCTTCAGATAGTAGTCGCGGTCGGGCAGGCCCAGCGAGCCCTGGCCGATATAGGCCGAGTTCAGATCCGGCTTTTGCAGGTCCTCGAACACGTCGACGCCGAACAGGGAGCCGCCGAAGCCGGAATGGCTCTGGCCCATCAGCCGCGCCATGGCCGCGTGGTCGCCGACCGCCTTGACCGCCGCCAGGTCGGCCTCCAGCGGACGCGCGTCCAGCTGCTCGACCCGCGCCTCGTCCATGAAGCTGGCGTACAGCGCGCCCACCTTGGCGGCGTTGTCGTTGGTCGGGTTGGCCGCGCTGGCCTCGATGATGGCGCGCAGCTGGGCCTGGGAGTTTTCGTACAGGACGTCGAAGGGGCCGAAGCTGGTCTTGTCGGCCGGGATCTCGGTGTTCCGCAGATAGGTCCCGTTGGCGTATTCATTGAAGCTGTCGCCCGGCTTCACCGCCAGGTCGCGGCCGGCCAGGTCGAAGCCCCAGGGGGCGATCTGCGGCGCGGCTTCCTGGGCGGAGGCGCCGCCGCCCATGGCGGCGATCAGACAGGCCGAGCAGACGGCCATCATGCGGATACGGTTCATTTCGGGTCTCACTTCACGAAAGGCTGGGCCATTTGCGCGCCCTGCGACAGGCTGTCGCATGAAGTTTTCGTAATCTAGCGCGTGTGCAGAGACCGGCAGAAGGCGTCGAGAGTCTGCGGATAAAGGGCGTGTTCGGCCGCCAGAACCCGTTGCGCCAGGCTGGCGGGCGTGTCGTCCGCCTGGACCGGGACGCGGGCCTGGGCCAGGACGGCGCCTTCGTCCACCCCCTCGGTCACCAGGTGGACGGTGCAGCCCGCCTCGGCGTCCCCGGCCGACAGGGCGCGGGCGTGGGTGTCCAGGCCCGGGTAGAGCGGCAGCAGGCTGGGGTGGATGTTCAGCATCCGACCGCGCCAGCCGCCGACCAGCCAGGGCGTCAGCACGCGCATGTAGCCAGCCAGCGCCACGACCTCGACCCCCGCATCCTGAAGGGCGGTGTCGATCGCCGTCTCATGGGCCTCGCGGTCCTTGCCGAAGGGGCGGTGGGGCACGGCCACGGCTGAGACGCCCTTGGCCCGGGCGACGGTCAGGCCGCCGGCGTCCTCGACGTTGGCGACGACCAGGACGACCTCATAGGCGCTGTCCGGCGCCCGTCCGGCGTCGATCAGCGCGGCCATGTTGGAGCCGGCCCCGGAGATCAGGACCGCGACGCGGGTCTTCACGGGATCAGGCCGCTTCCAGCTGTCCGCACACGAAGGCGACCTCGCCGGCGTTCAGCAGTTCCGCGAGCACCGGCTCGGCGTTCTCGGGCGAGACGATCAGGATGAAGCCCACGCCGCAGTTGAAGGTGCGGCGCATCTCGTGGTCGCTGATTCCGCCGGTTTCGGCCAGCCACTGGAACACCTGCGGCATGGGCCACGAATCCCAGTCGAACGCAGCCTTCAGGCCCTCGGCGATGCAGCGCGGCGGGTTTTCGATCAGGCCGCCGCCGGTGATGTGGGCCGCGCCCTTGACCAGTCCCGCCTTCATCAGCGGCAGCACCGGCTTCACATAGATGCGGGTTGGCTCCATCAGGGCCTGGGCCAGCGAGCGGTCCTTGGCGAAGGGGGCGTCGTCGCCCCAGGCCAGACCGGACTTCTCGACCACCTTGCGCACCAGCGAGTAGCCGTTCGAGTGCGGACCGGTCGAGGCCAGGCCGATGATGACGTCGCCGGCCGTCTGACGATCCAGATAGGGCAGGGCGTGACCGCGTTCGACCGCGCCCAGGCTGAAGCCGGCCAGGTCGTAGTCGCCGTCGGTGTACATGCCGGGCATTTCGGCGGTCTCGCCGCCGACCAGGGCGCAGCCGGCCTGGCGGCAGCCCTCGGCGATGCCGGCGACGACCCGCCGCGCGGCGTCGATCTCCAGCCGGCCCGTGGCGTAGTAGTCGAGGAACAGCAGGGGCTCGGCGCCCTGGGCCAGCAGGTCGTTGACGCACATGGCGACCAGGTCGACGCCGACCCCGTCGTGACGGCCGGTCTCGATGGCGATCTTCAGCTTGGTGCCGACGCCATCGGTCGTGGTGACGATCAGCGGATCCTCGAAGCCGGCGGCCTTGAGGTCGAACAGGGCGCCGAATCCGCCCAGCGACGGCTCCGATCCCGGACGCGCCGTGGACTTCGCCAGCGGTTTGATGTGCTCGACCAGCATCTCGCCGGCATCGATATCGACGCCCGCATCGGCGTAGGTCAGGCCGTTCGAGAGGCGGTTATCGGTGTCGCTCATGGGTCACGGACCTGAATCAGGGGCGGAAATGTGTCGCGGCGCTCTTGCCACGAGGGGATCGCGCGGGGCTATAGCATCGGAATGACGCCGATCACCACCAATGAGGCGCTGGCCGAGTTTTGCGCCCGCCTGTCCAAAGCGCCCTTCATCGCGGTCGACACCGAGTTCATGCGCGAGACGACCTACTGGCCCAGGCTGTGCCTGATCCAGGCGGCCTCCGCCGATCACGCCGGAATCATCGATCCGATGGCCGACGGGCTGGACCTGGAACCGTTCCTGGACCTGCTGCGCGATCCGAACATCGTGAAGGTGTTCCACGCCTGCCGACAGGACGTGGAGATCTTCGTGCGGCTGGGCGCCATGCCCACGCCCATGTTCGACACCCAGGTCGCGGCCATGGCCGCCGGCTTCGGCGAGCAGGTCGCCTATGATTCGCTGGTGCGGCAGATGCTGCGCATCGATCTGGACAAGGGCAGCCGCTTCACCGACTGGGCCCGCCGGCCGCTTTCGGACAACCAGCTAACCTATGCGCTGGGCGACGTGACCCACCTCGCGGCGCTTTATCCCAAGCTGCGGGATCGGCTGGCGAAGGACGGCCGCCTGGACTGGGTGACGTCGGAGATGGAGGGTCTGGTCGATCCCGCGCTCTACGACACCAATCCCGAGAACGCCTGGAAGCGGCTGAAGCCCAAGAAGTTCTCGGCAAAGTACCTGGCCGCCTTCAAGGCCGTCGCCGTGTGGCGCGAGCGCGCGGCGCAGGAACGCGACCAGCCGCGCGGCCGTATCCTGAAGGACGAAGGCGTCGACGAGATCGCGCAGCAGACCCCCACCGATCCGGACGCCTTCAATCGCCTGCGCTCGGTGCCCAAGGGATTCGGCGGCTCACGCCTGGGTCTGGAGCTGGCCGAGGAGCTGAAGCGCGTCCTGGCCGACCCGGAAGCCCATGCGCCCGAGATGGCGCGGCCCGCGCATCGCCAGCCGGCGCCGCCGTCGGTCGTCGAACTGCTGAAGGTGCTGCTGAAGGCCAAGAGCGACAACGCCGGCGTGGCGTCCAAGCTTATCGCGACCGTCGCTGATCTGGAGCAGATCGCCGTCAGCGACGACGCCGACATCGACGCCATGAAGGGCTGGCGCCGCCAGCTGTTCGGCGAGGACGCCCTGAAGCTGAAGCGCGGCGAGATCGCCCTGGTGCTGAACGGCCCCCGCGTCGAAGTGGTCGAGATCGAGGGCTAGGCCGCGCTCGCCGGCGGCTCCCACAGTTCAATGGGATTGCCCTCGGGATCGTAGATGCGCGCGAAGCGGCCGACCTCGGGGGCGGCGTCCCATTCGGCGTTGGTGATGATTTCGATCCCCTCGGCCCGCAGCGCGGCCAGCAAGTCGTCCAGGCCTTCGACGCGCAGGTTCAGCATCCAGCGCCTGTCGGCGGCGAAATAGTCGCTGCTCTCCTTGAACGGCGCAAAGACGGTCGGGCCCGCCTGCTGATCCCACAGAAAGGCGCCCTCAGGCGCGCCGACGCCCAGATGCTTCAGATACCAGGCGGACAGCGCCGCGGGATCCTGGGCGCGAAAGAAGAAGCCGCCAATTCCAGTCACGGGCATGGGATCGCCTCCGGTCTGATCCGGGGACGCTGAACCCATCGGTCACGCCTGTCTAGATCGACAGCGTCAGGCCCATGGTCTCGGCCAGGGCCTTGGCCCTCTTGCGCGTCTGCTCGCCCAGCAGGACGTCGGCGTAGCCCTCCGTCGCCGTCAGGCGCAGTTCGCCCTTGCCGACCGTGGCGCGAGCGTTGGCCAAAAGCTGCGGCGAACGGCCGGACAGGTCGCACGCCAGGCGGATGGCCTGGCCCAGCGCCCGCGCCCGCGTCCAGGCGTCTTCGCCCAGCAGACGGTCGACGGCGTGAGGCTCGGGCGTCGCCGGATCGCCGCCGTACCGTGCGTTCAGGACGGCGGCCAGGAAGGCGCGCTCGGCATGGGTCTGGCCGGCGACGGGCGCCCGCAGCACCTGGTCGAACACCAGCTCGACGCGGTGATCGGGGTGAAGTCGCGCGCCCAGGTCGGCCAGGTTGCAGGCCGCCGCGGTCAGGACGTCGTCGCGGGCGGTCCCGAACGCAGACGGCAGGGCGGCCACCACCTCGGCGATCCAGCCGTTCAGTGCGCCGGGCAAGGCGGCGGCCACGCCCTGACGCAGGCCCAGGGCCGCCGTTCCGGCAAGCAGGGGGTCGGTCGCCTTCAGCTCCTCGTCCAGGGTTTCGAAGACCAGGCCCTCGCGCACGCCCCAGGCCGACATTTCGATCCGCTGCAGTCCCAGCCGCTCGATCAGGCCCTCGAGCACCAGTCCGGCGTAGGGCAGGGTCTCGGCCCGCTTCTTCGACACGCCGGGGAGTTTTTCCAGACCGCCGCGCGACTGGCGCGCGACCAGACGGGCGGTCTCCAGGGCCTCATCGGCGGTGAGGGCGTACTGATGGACGACTCGCAGGGGATAGTCGCGCAACCCCATGTGCACCTGAGCCAGCGTCCGCCAGGCTCCGCCGACGGCGTAGAGGGTGTCGGCCCTGAAGTCGGCCGCGACAGGCTTCAACCGGGCGTCGATCGTGCGGCGCAGGCGTTCAGCGGCGAATCCCTTAGGGTCCAGCAGGGCGAACGGCCCCAGCGGAAGGGTCAGGCCATGCTCCACGCCGTGCCCGTTCAGCCGGGTCAGCTCCAGGCTGGCGCCGCCCATGTCGGCAGAGACCCCGTGGGCGTCGGGCGCGCCGGCCAGCACGCCCATGGCGGCGTACTTCGCCTCCTCCTCGCCTGACAGGACGCGGATATGCAGGCCGGTCTCGGCCGCCACGCGCTCACAGAAGGCCGGGCCGTCCGTCGCTTCGCGCACGGCGGCGGTGGCGGCGATCAGCGTCCGTTCGGGCCGCACGCCCTCCAGCACGGCGGCGAAGCGGCGCAGCGCCGTCATTGCCAGGGTCACGCCGTCCGGCGACAGCCGGCCGGTCGTCGCCAGGTCGCGGCCCAGGCCGGCCAGAACCTTTTCGTTGAACACGGTCCAGATCGCCCGGCCTTCCAGCCGGTAGAGGACCAGGCGAACCGAGTTGGAGCCGATGTCGATGGCCGCGATGTCACGCGACGGGGGCAGGGCCTCGATCATCCGCGTCAGCGCGGTTCGTAGCGCAGGGCGGCCGGCAGGGTCTTCACCTTGCGTCCGCGCCCCGACAGGCTGGGATTGGTCATGAAGTATTTGTGGGCCGAGAAGGGCCGCTCCGGATCGGCGGGAATGACGCGGGTATAGCGCCCTTCGGCGTCCAGCACCCAGCTCTGGGCGTCATCCTTCAGATTCGCCACCATGATCTGGTCCAGCACCTGGTCGTGCACCGTGGCGTTGCGGATCGGGGTCATCAGCTCGACCCGGCGGTCCAGGTTGCGGGTCATCCAGTCGGCCGAGGAGATGAACACCTTGGCCTTGTCATGCGGCAGGTCCTTGCCGTTGGCGAAGCAGACGATGCGGCTGTGCTCCAAGAAGCGGCCCACGATCGACTTGACCCGGATGTTCTCCGACAGGCCCGGCACGCCCGGCCGCAGGCAGCAGATGCCGCGCACCACCAGGTCGATGCGCACGCCCCACTGGCTGGCGCGGTACAGGGCGTCGATGATCTGGGGATCGACCAGCGAGTTCAGCTTGACCCAGATCGCCGCCGGCTTGCCCATGGCGGCCGCAGACATCTCCTTGCCGATCAGCTCGATCAGCGTCGACTTCATGTCCAGCGGCGAGACCACCAGCGCCTCCAGGTGGTCCGGGGTGGCGTAACCGGTGATGTAGTTGAACACCTTGGTCGCGTCGCGGCCGAGCACCGGATCGCAGCTGAACAGCGACAGGTCGGTGTAAACCCTGGCCGTCAGCGGGTGGTAGTTGCCGGTCCCGAAGTGGCAGTAGGTCTTCAGCCCGTCGCCCTCGCGCCGCACGACCACGCTCAGCTTGGCGTGGGTCTTGTACTCGACGAAGCCGAAGACGACATGGACGCCCGCACGCTCCATCGCCCGGGCCCAGCGCAGGTTGGCCTCTTCGTCGAAGCGCGCCTTCAGCTCCACCAGGGCCGTGACGTTCTTGCCGTTCTCGGCCGCCTCGATCAGGGCGGCGACGATGGGGCTGTCCTTGGAGGTGCGATACAGCGTCTGCTTGATGGCGATGACGTTGGGATCGCGCGCCGCCTGGCGCAGGAACTGCACCACCACGTCGAAGCTCTCGAACGGGTGGTGGATCAGCATGTCCTTCTCGCGAATGGCGGCGAAGACGTCGCCGCCGTTGTCGCGGACCCGCTCGGGATAGCGGGGCTCATAGCCCCGGAACTTCAGGTCGGGGTGGCCGCCGGGGATCAGGTCCGACAGCTGCGCCAGGCCCAGCATGCCGTCGACCAGCACGACGTCCTGAGGGGCCGCCTCCAGTTCGCCGACGATGAAGTCGCGCAGGTCCGCGGGCATGGAAGCCTCGATCTTGACCCGCACGACCGAGCCCAGGCGGCGCTGCTTCAGCGCCTCCTCGAACTCCAGCACCAGGTCCTCGGCCTCTTCCTCGATCTCGATGTCGCTGTCGCGGATCAGCCGCAGCACGCCCTTCTCCAGCACGTCGCAGCCGGGGAAGAGGTGGTCGATGAACAGCAGCAGCACGTTTTCCAGCGTGATGAACCGCTTGCGGCCCGGCGTGGAGCGGCCGTCGGTCGGCAGCTCCCAGAAGCGGCGCACCTGGGTGGGCACCGGCACCAGGGCGTAGAAGGTCTTGGCCTCGCCCTTGCGCTTCAGTTTCAACGCCAGGGAGAAGCCCAGGTTGGGCAGGAAGGGGAAGGGGTGCGCCGGGTCGATCGCCAGCGGGGTCAGCACGGCGAACAGCTGGTTCAGAAACTCGGGCTCCAGCCGGTCCCTTTCGGTCTTGGTGATGCGGTTGCGGTCGACCACCTCGATCCCGGCGGTGGTCAGCTCCTTCTTCAGCTGGCGCCAGCGCACCTGCTGTTCGACCATCAGTTCGCCGGCCGACAGGTTGATCCGCTCAAGCTGCTCGGCCGGGGTCAGGCCGTCGGCGGACAGGACGCGCACGCGCTCGCGCAGCTGCCCCTTCAGGCCGGCGACGCGCGTCATGAAGAATTCGTCGAGGTTGTTGGCCGAGATCGACAGGAACCTCAGTCGCTCCAGCAGCGGATGGTTCGGATTGGCCGCCTCTTCCAGCACCCGCTCGTTAAACGCCAGCCAGGAGGTCTCGCGGTTGAAGAACCGCGCGGGCGAGGCCATCAGCTCCTCGTTCAGCGCCAGCTGCGGGGCGCGGGACGCCGGGACTTCCTCGCCCCGGGTGACGTCGTGGATGGATGCGTCGCTCATGGGGCGGTTGTCGCGCGCGACTGTGACGGCCGCAAGCGTGATGCGACGATTTGAGCGTGGCGTCTCGGCCGTTGCGCCCGGTCAGTTGTCGAGGGGCAGTCGTCGGGGGGCAGTCGCCGGGGGTCAGTCGTCGGCGGTCAGGGCCGAAGGCGCCAGCGCGTCAAGGACTTCGCGGGCCAGGGCGCGGGTCACCGGGCGGTGGCGGGCGTCCAGCCTTTCGACCACCAGCGACGCCGCCGCGGCCGACCGATCCAGACGTCGCACCAGATAGGCGATGACCTCCTCGGACGGGGCGATGCTGCGCTCGGCGAAGCGGGCGCGCAGGATGGCCGACAGCACGACGTCGTCCGGCGGCTCGACCGCCACGGTCCGCACCGCGTCCAGCCGTGAACGCAGATCGGGCAGGACGACGTCCCAGGCCCGCGGCGCCGCCCGCGACACCAGCAGCAGGGCGCCCCCGCCGGCGTTGGCCAGATTGATCAGGTGAAACAGGCTCTCGTCGTCGGCGTCGGGAGCGCGGTCCAGCAGGACAGGCCGACCCTCCAGCTCCAGCGGATCGATCAGCCCCGCCTCGGCCCCGTGCAGCGGCATGGCGCCGACACGCTCGGCCCAGGCGGCGGCCAGCCGGCTCTTGCCCGACCCCGCCGGGCCGTGCAGCGCTAGCACCGCGCCCACGCCGTCCGGCCAGCGGGCCAGAGTCCGAACGGCCTCGGCGTTGCTGTCGGAGGTGACGAAGGCGGCCGTCTCGCCATGCCGCTCCAGCGGCAGCCGAAGCTGCTCGGCGGGTGTCGTGGACAGGGCGATGGCCGCAGGCATGAGCCGGTCATAGCAGACGGCGACGTTAACCGCGTGGCCCCGGCCTGTTGGTTCCGTGGAGGGACGTCGCGCCCTGTGGATGAAATCAGGCGAAGGGGGCCATGGCGGGGTTCAGCTTGCCGGCCTTGAACTCGGTCACAACATAGTCGGCCAGGCCGTGCGCCTGGAACGGGTCGTCCTTCAGCAGGGCCTCCAGCTCCTCCTTGGTGCCCTTGCTGGCGCAGACCAGTATGCCGCCGGTGCGCGGGACCATCGGTCCTGCCGCGACGATCAGGCCGCTGGCGACGTGCTGGTCCAGCCATTCGCGGTGTTCGACCGTCTTCGCCTCGATGGCCTCGATCGGCTGGGTGTAGGTGATGGTGACGACGAACATGGGCGGCCTCGCGGATTGGGACGTCCGGCTATCGCGCGCCGAAGCGGGCTTTGCAACGGCCGAAACCTTGACTTTCGGGGGCGATGATGCGCCCTACGCCGCTTCCGATTTTCGCCGCGCGCGCGGCCTGTTTAGACGATTCTCATGCACGCCTACCGCTCCCACACCTGCGGCGCGCTCCGCGCCTCCGACGCCGGTTCCGCCGTCCGCCTTTCCGGGTGGGTGCACAGGAAGCGCGATCACGGCGGCCTGCTGTTCATCGACCTGCGCGACCACTACGGCCTGACGCAGCTGGTGCTGCACCCGGAGACGCCCGGCTTCGAGGCCGTCGAGCGCCTGCGCGCCGAAAGCGTGATCCGCGTGGACGGCGAGGTGGTCGCCCGCGACGAAGGGGTGGTGAACCCCAACCTGCCGACTGGCCAGATCGAGGTCCGCGTCCAGGGCGTCGAGGTCCTGTCGGAAGCCGCCGAACTGCCGCTGCCGGTCTTCGGCGAGCCGGAGTATCCGGAGGAAATCCGCCTCAAGCACCGTTATCTGGACCTGCGCCGCGAGACCCTGCACAAGAACATCGTGCTGCGCTCGCGCGTGATCCAGTCGATCCGCAACCGCATGTTCGGCCAGGGCTTCCTGGAGTATCAGACCCCGATCCTGACGGCTTCGTCGCCCGAAGGCGCGCGCGACTTCCTGGTGCCCAGCCGCCTGCATCCCGAGAAGTTCTACGCCCTGCCGCAGGCGCCCCAGCAGTTCAAGCAGCTGCTGATGGTGTCCGGCTTCGACCGCTACTTTCAGATCGCGCCCTGCTTCCGCGACGAGGACCTGCGCGCCGACCGGTCGCTGGAATTCTACCAGCTCGACGTCGAGATGAGCTTCGTTACGCAAGAGGATGTCTTCGCGGCGATCGAGCCCGTCATGCACGGCGTTTTCGAGGAGTTCGGCGAGGGCAAGCCGGTCTCGCCCATCGACCAGACTCACACCTTCACGAACGACTTCGGCGACACCTTTGAGCACAAGGGCTTCGAACGCCTCACCTACGCCCAGTCGATGGCCTGGTACGGCTCGGACAAGCCGGACCTGCGCAACCCGATCAAGATGCAGGTGGTGTCCGACCACTTCCGCGACGGCGGTTTCGGCCTGTTCGCCAAGATCCTGGGCGCCGACGAAAAGAACGCCGTCTGGGCCATCCCGGCCCCGACCGGCGGATCGCGCGCCTTCTGC
Organism: Brevundimonas sp.; assembly: GCF_041911375.1. Lineage (GTDB taxonomy): Bacteria > Pseudomonadota > Alphaproteobacteria > Caulobacterales > Caulobacteraceae > Brevundimonas. The sequence goes on from NZ_JAYRPA010000009.1 coordinate 16,930, forward strand.
GACCGCATGAACTCGTGGGCGCAGGGCGAAGGTCAGCCGGGCCTGGGCTACATCTTCTGGTCCGACGACCAGGGCGCCTGGGGCGGCCCGATCGCCAAGAACCTGGGTCAGGAGCCGACGCAGGCCCTGATGACCTCGCTGGGCCTTGGCCAGGGCGACGCCGCCTTCTTCGTCGCCGGCCAGCCGTCGGTCTTCGCCAAGTTCGCGGGCCTCGCCCGCACGCGCGTCGGCACGGAGCTGAAGCTGGTCGATGAGGACCAGTTCAAGTTCTGCTGGATCGTCGACTTCCCGATGTTCGAATGGTCGGAAGAAGAGAAGAAGGTCGACTTCTCTCACAACCCGTTCTCCATGCCGCAGGGCGGACTGGAGGCCCTGGAGACCCAGGATCCCCTGACCATCCGCGCCTATCAGTACGACATCGTCTGCAACGGCTATGAGCTGTGCTCGGGCGCGATCCGGAACCACAAGGCCGAGATCATGCTGAAGGCCTTCGACATCGCCGGCTACGACGCCTCGGTGGTCGAGGAGCAGTTCGGCGGCATGCTGAACGCCTTCCGCTTCGGCGCCCCGCCGCACGGCGGCCTGGCCCCCGGCATCGACCGCATCGTCATGCTGCTGGCCGGCCAGCAGGCCATCCGCGAGGTCATCGCCTTCCCGCTGAACCAGCAGGGCGAGGATCTTCTGATGAGCGCGCCGTCGCCGGTCGCCGACAAGCAGCTGAAGGAACTGCACATCCGCACCGCGCCGCCGATCAAGGTCTGATCGCGGGCTGAGGGCCGAAACGGAAAAGGGGACGCTGCGGCGTCCCCTTTCTTGTTTCTAGTGGTCCGAGGCGATGACGATGTTGCGCACCCGAGGCGGAACGGGCGGCGCCGGGGGCGAGCGGACCACGCGCACGCCGCCCCGACAGGCTTGGGCGCTCAGGCGGCCGGGCAGGCGGGTCGAGCCGTCGCCGCAGGCCTCGCTGACCTGAGATTGCGTCAGGCCGCGCGCGCCGGACAGGTCGGCCCCGCGAATGTCGGTCCGGCGCAGCGAAGCGTCGGAAAAGTCCGCGCGGGCGAACCGCCCGCCGGTCAGCCGGGCGCCGTCCAGTTGCGCGTCCGAGAAGTCGGCCCCCGAGAAGTCCCCGTTGGACAGGTTGGAGGCGGTGATCTCCGCGTCGCTGAAATCGGCGCCCGCCGCGCGGACATTGGCCAGGGTCGCGCCGAACAGCTCGCTATGCGAGAAGTTTGCGTCGGTCAGGGTGGCCCCGTTGAAGTTCACGCCGTGCAGTTCGGCGCTCGACAGGTCGACGCGCGTCATATTGGCCCTGACGAAGGAGGCGCCCTGCGCCTCGGCTCCCGACAGGACGGCGCTGGTGAAGTTCGCCGAGGAGAAGTTTGCGCCGACGATCTCGACGCCCGACAGGTTGGCGCGGCTGAAGTCGCTGCCGGTGAAGTTGGAGCCCATCATCTCGGCGCCGCGCAGATTGGCGCCGACCAGGGTGGCGTTCATGAAGCTGGCGCCGGTGAAGGTCGCCCCGGACAGGTTCCGGCCCGACAGTTCGCAACGGTTGCACGACCCGCCCAGCGACATCGAACGCGCCACGTCGCGATCCTGCAGGCTCATCTCGACGCCGGCCAGGGCGGGCGAGGCGATCAGCATTCCACCGGCGACGACCAGAGCGGCCTTGAAGCGATGGGGGCGATATCGAGCAATCTGTTTCACGATGCCTGAATGCCTCGAAACACCCGTCATACCTACTTAAATCGAGGTAATTTCGTTACATCGTGGAAAGGTCGCGGGCGCTCAGCAGGCGGGAATGCGCAGGCTTCCGGGCAGGACGGTGGAGCTGTCGCCGCAGGCCTGGTTCAGCTGGCCCTGCGTCAGCCCGGTGGCGCGCGCCAGCTGGGCGCCGGACAGGTTGGTTCCCGCCAGGGTCGCGCGCGAGAAGTTGGCGCCCTCCAGATAGGCCCCGACGAAGCTGGCGTTGGTCAGATTGGCGCCTGCGAAGCTGGAACCCGAGAACACGCCGCCATAGGCCTCCACGTCGCGCAGGTCGGCGTTGGAGAAGCGGGTGCGGTTCATGACGCTCAGGCTCAGGTCCGACTGGCGGAGCCGCGCGCCGGCCAGGTTCAGCCCGCGCGCCTCCAGGCCCGAGAAGTCGCCCTGGAACAGGTTGCAGCCGGGGCAGCTGCGGCCCGCGCGGACGCTGGATATCTGGCCGGCGTTCTGCGCCAGCACGGGCGAGGCGGCGGCCGCCAGGGCGGCGGCGATCAGGCTGAGGCGGATTGTACGTTTCATGGACCGGGCTCCGACGTTCGTCGTCTTGCAGCAAGGCCTAGGCCATATCCCTTAACTTAGCCCTGATCGGCGCCGTAGTGGCCCGGCGCCGCCCCGCAGGTGTCGCAGACCCAGCCGGGGCCCCGCTGCTGCAGGCTGAAGTCGCCGCAGGACGGGCAAGCGACCGCCTCGGTGGGCGCGGTGGCGCGGACGTCCGGCTCAGACTTCTTGCCGAAGGGCAGGACGACCAGGTTGTCGGGCGCGGAGCCGCGGGCGAAGCCCTTGGAGATGAACCGGGCGGCGGGCACAGCCTCCTCCGGCGCGTTGTGGCCCAGGCCGTCGGCGTTCAGCTCCGGTTCGGCGTTGGCCAGCTCGTGGCGGTCCAGATAGGATACGCCCAGCTCGCGGAAGATGTAGTCCAGGATCGACGTCGCCGAGCGGATGGAGTCATTGCCCGTCACCCGCCCCGCCGGCTCGAACCGCGTGAAGACGAAGGCGTCCACGAACTCGTCCAGCGGCACGCCGTATTGCAGGCCGATGGAGATGGCGATGGCGAAGTTGTTCATCAGGCTGCGGAAGGCGGCGCCCTCCTTGTGCATGTCGATGAAGATCTCCCCCAGTTCGCCGTCCTCGTACTCCCCGGTGTGGATGTAGACCTTGTGCCCGCCCACGGCGGCCTTCTGGATATAGCCCTTGCGACGGTCCGGCAGCTTGCGTCGCGCCCGCGCGCGCTCGACCACCCGTTCGACGATCCGCTCGGGCGGCGCGACGGGCGAGGGGCGGGGCTGCTCGGCGCGCGGGGCCGGATCGGTCGCG
>NZ_JAYRPA010000010.1:0-4721 GCF_041911375.1 Brevundimonas sp.
GATCGATCAGGCTGACCAGGATCGGCGGATCGGCCGGCAGATCGAAGGTCGCGGGCGGAACCCACGCCAGCCCCAGGATCAGGGCCGCCTCCAGGCCGACGACGACGGCGCCGGCGGCCAGCCACCCGGCGCGCTTGCCCGCCCGGGACGCCGTTGGCCGCCTGGGGGGTCCGCCATCAGGGGCGTTTGAGCGTCCCCGCATCCCGACTCCGGAAAAGATTCTCGATGTCGTGATGAAAATCAGCGGCGCGCGTCAGTATAATGGCGACCACCGATCCGGCGGCGTGCGACATCCTATCGTTGATAGATGAAGCGAGTCCGCGCCAAGCTTCGCCCTCTGGCGCGGCCTAACGTCCGAAGACGTCGCCCGGTTCCTCACTGAACATTATTATTGCGGCGCGGCGCCGGATCGAATGGCCAAGCTGAACGATTCTCGCCTAACGCACGCCATTACTCCGCCTTGTCCACCTTCGTACCTGTAATGGCGCGATCCTGGGAGTGGCGCCCCGGCATGAAGGAGACAGGACTTGAGCAGCAAATCGAAACTCAGGACGGCGGTCGTCGGCGGCGCCCTCATCGCCGTCGGCTTTGCGGCCAGCGGCTGCGCCAGCCATCGTTTCGTGCGTGATCAGGTGCAGGTGGTGGACAACCGCGTGATGGAGGTCGACGGCCGCGTCACCCAGGTCGAAGGCACGGCCGGCCAGGCGCTGGAGCGCGCCAACGCGGCCCACAAGCTGGCGGAAGGCAAGTTCCTCTATCAGGTCGTGCTGTCGGACGACTCGGTCAAGTTCCCGACCGACGCCTCGGCGCTCTCGCCTGAAGCCGAGCAGCGCCTCAGCGAACTGGCCCAGCGTCTGAAGAGCGAGAACCGCAACGTCTACCTGGAGATCCAGGGCTATACGGACGCCGCGGGCGACGAAAAGTACAACGAGGACCTGGGCACCCAGCGCGCCGAGGCGGTGCGCCGCTACATGAGCATGCAGGGCATCGCCCTGAACCGCATGGCCACCATCTCGTATGGCGAGGCCCAGCCGGTCGCGCCGAACACGACCCGCGAGGGCCGTGCGCAGAACCGCCGCGTCGCCATCGTCGTCCTGACGTAAGGCGCATCGGCGCAGACGCCCCCAGAAGCGGCCGCTCCTTCCCGGGAGCGGCCGTTTTCGTGCGGCAAACGGCGAACGACCTGGCGGGAAGGTCCAGCGAGCCGCCCATGGAACGCGGATCGACCGGATTGAACTTTCCGCGCGGCCGGTGTGAACTCGACCGGCTCCACGGGAGGAAAGACTATGAAGAGCAAGACGATGATCGCCACGACTTCGGCGATTGCTGTCGCGGCCCTGGCGGCGGCCGCACCGGCGATGGCCGAGAACTGGACGGTGTTCTCCAACAGCGATCAGACGGCCTATCTGATCGACGTCGACACCCTGGCCCTGAGTGAGGGCCAGGCCGTCGCCCGCATCGCCCGGGTCCCGCGCCAGGGGGATGCCGCCGACCAGCGCCATGAAACCGAGGAGGTCGAGGTGCGCTGCGCCGACCAGACATCCCGCTCGGGCCTGACCGTCAGCTACGGCCCGGACGGCGCCGAGACGGATCGCTACACGGAGGAGATGCCTTGGGAGAGGGCGCGGCAGGGCACCATCTACGCCGAGGTCGTGTCCTACGTCTGCGACGGCATGAAGCCCGCGGGCGCATCGGCGCCGACCATCGCCGCCTTCGTCGCGGCCGGCCGGAAATAAGGCATCGCAGGCGCCGGGCGGCGCAGACGCCGCGTGACCATCGTCACGCGGCTGACGCCCGAGGGGACCGCCGCCTCAGACGTCGACGGCGGCGTCCAGGGCGTTGTCCTGGATGAACTCGCGCCGGGGTTCGACCACGTCGCCCATCAGCTTGGCGAACAGGTCGTTGGCGTCCTCCTCATGCTCGACCGAGACCTGCAGCAGGGTGCGGGCGTTGGCGTCCAGCGTGGTCTCCCACAGCTGTTCGGGGTTCATCTCGCCCAGGCCCTTGTAGCGCTGAATCGACAGGCCCTTCTTGCCGGCGTCCAGCACCGCGTTCAGCAGGTCGAGCGGCCCGCGGATGGTGGTGGACTTCTCCTTGCGGCGGAAGGTCGCCGGGGCCTGGAACACGCCGTCGAACGCCTGGGCGCGCTCGGCCAGGCGGCGCGCGTCCAGCGAGCGGATCAGCGTCTCTTCCAGCACGATCGTCTCCTGCACCGCGCGACGGGTGCGGGTGAAGACCACGGCGCCCTGCGCGCCCGGCTGGCCCGTCCATTCGCCGTCGCCTTCCTCCGCGTACAGGTTCAGGCGCACGGCGGCGGCTGCGGCGGCCGTGGCCATGTCGGCGTCCTCGGCGAACAGACCCGCCAGCGCCGACTGTTCGATGGCGAAGGCCGGGGCGCGCTGGCTGAGGCGATCCACTCCGGCCTTGAAGCCCTTGGCCTCGCGCACCAGGGACTGCAGGTCCAGACCCAGGCGGCGCTCGCCCGTCGACAGGTCCAGCTCGGCCTCGGACGAGCCTTCCTCGATCAGATAGGCGTCCATCTCGGCCTGATCCTTGAGGTAGCGGCTCTGCTTGCCCTTGGCGGCCTTATAGAGCGGCGGCTGGGCGATGTAGACGTGGCCGCGTTCGATCAGCTCGGGCATCTGCCGGTAGAAGAAGGTCAGCAGCAGGGTCCGGATGTGCGCGCCGTCGACGTCGGCGTCGGCCATCAGGATGATCTTGTGATAGCGCAGCTTGTCGGCGTTGAAGTCGTCGCGGCCGATGCCGGTGCCCAGCGCCAGGATCAGGGTGCCGATCAGGTCCGACGACAGCATCCGGTCGAAGCGTGCGCGCTCGACGTTCAGGATCTTGCCGCGCAGAGGCAGGACGGCCTGGTTCTCGCGGTTGCGCGCCTGCTTGGCCGAGCCGCCGGCGGAATCGCCTTCGACGATGAACAGTTCGGACTTGGCGGGATCGCGCTCCTGGCAGTCGGCCAGCTTGCCCGGCAGGCTGCTGATCTCCAGCGCCGACTTGCGCCGGGTCAGGTCGCGCGCCTTGCGGGCGGCTTCACGGGCGGAGGCCGCCTCGATGATCTTGGCGACCACCTGTTTGGCCTCGACGGGGTGTTCCTCGAACCAGGTGGACAGGCCTTCGCTGCACAGGGCCTCCACGGCCGGGCGCACTTCGGACGAGACCAGCTTGTCCTTGGTCTGGCTGGAGAATTTCGGATCCGGCACCTTGACCGACAGGACGCAGGTCAGGCCTTCGCGGGCGTCCTCGCCGGTGACGGAGACCTTCTCCTTCTTGCCGGCGCCCGAGCTCTCGATATAGCCGCCCATGATGCGCGTCAGGCTGGCGCGGAAGGCCGACAGGTGGGTGCCCCCATCCCGCTGCGGGATGTTGTTGGTGAAGCACAGCATGGTCTCGTGGTAGCTGTCGTTCCACCACAGGGCGAGATCCAGCTCGATCCCCTCCTTCTTGCCGCGAATGACGATGACGTCCTTCAGAATCGGCGTCTTGGACTTGTCCAGGTGGCGCACGAAGGCCTCGACCCCGCCCTCGTAGTGCAGGATCATCTCGATCGGCTCGGCGTGGCGCTGGTCGGCCAGCTTGATGACCACGCCCGAGTTCAGGAAGGCCAGTTCCCGCAGCCGGTGCTCCAGCGTCTTCAGGTCGAAGTCGATGTGGCTGAAGGTGGTGACCGACGGATAGAAGGTGACCTCGGTGCCGCTCAGGGGCTTGCCGGTGTCCTCGCGGATCGGGGCGACGCCCGTGACCTCCAGCGACTTGACCGTGTCGCCGCGCTCGAAGCGCATCTCGTGCTGCTTACCGTCGCGATAGATCTTCAGCTGCAGCCAGTCCGACAGGGCGTTGACCACCGACACGCCCACGCCGTGCAGACCGCCCGACACCTTGTAGGAGTTCTGGTCGAACTTACCGCCGGCGTGCAGCTGGGTCATGATGACCTCGGCGGCCGAAACGCCTTCCTCGGCGTGGATGTCGGTGGGGATGCCGCGTCCGTTGTCGGTGACGGTGACCGATCCATCGGCGTTTAGGATGACCTGGACCAGGTCGGCGTGACCGGCCAGCGCCTCGTCGATGGCGTTGTCGACCACTTCATAGACCATGTGGTGCAGGCCCGAGCCGTCGTCGGTGTCGCCGATATACATGCCGGGGCGTTTGCGCACGGCGTCCAGGCCTTTGAGAACCTTGATGGAATCGGCGCCGTATTCAGGCAGGTCGGCAATCGGATCGGTCATGAATCGTTGGCTCTGAAGTCCCGACCGGGACGGGGATGGAGCGCCGCTGCGGACGCTCGAATCGACGACGGAGTCGCACCGCGCCGAAGCCCGCAACATATAGGAAATTTGGGGGAAAAAGCGAGGATTTCCGCGCCGAATCCTACCCGATCTCCAGCGTTCCGCCGGAGACGCGGACGAACTGGGCGCGGCCGTCCAGACCGGCGAACAGGGCGCGCTCGGTGCCGGTCATGAAGGCCTGAAGGTTCAGGGCGACGATCTCGTCGAACAGGGCGGCGCGGCGGCGCTCATCCAAGTGGGCGGGCGCCTCGTCCAGCAGCAGGATCGGAACCGCGGACTGGCCGGACAGGCGGGCGATCTGGGCCAGGATCAGGTTCAGGACCAGGGCCTTCTGTTCGCCGGAGGAGCCCTCGTCGGCGGGGCGCTGCTTCTCGCGGTGGATGGCTGTCAGGTCGGTGCGGTGCGGGCCGAACAGCGAGCGGC
>NZ_JAYRPA010000011.1:0-115298 GCF_041911375.1 Brevundimonas sp.
GCGGTCGTCTGCATCTCGCCCGCCGCCGCCGCGCCGCTGCGGGACATCGGCCTCGCCCCGGCCGTGGCCTCGGCGCCGCGCGAGGACGCCTTGCTCGCAAGCTTGCAAGCGGCGCTTGGCAAGCGCGATCCGCGCGTATAAAGAGCCCCTCTCGCGCGGGCTCGCCCGCCGCACCGGGCCGCTTTAGCTCAGCCGGTAGAGCACCTCATTCGTAATGAGGGGGTCGCGTGTTCGAGTCACGCAAGCGGCACCACCTTTCCAAGGCAGCACTCGCTTTGACGCCCGGCCGAGATAAGCCGGAAGGCGCTTCCGCTTGGGAGTTGCGTGGGTATGCGGTGGGAAGGCCTCTTACCAAGGCTCGCCTTCGTAATGCGGGGTCAGGTGTTCGAGTCACCTAAGCGGCACCACCTTTCCAGAGCAGCGCTAAACAGGAAGCTATCTCGCAATGGGCGGGGAGAGCTTCCAGATGAGAGTTCAGTGGGTACCCGGTGGGAAGGGCCTTGAGCCGCTTATCATGAACGACGTTCGGAGCGTCTGCTTCTGGCCCACTCGCCGGCCCTACAGGTCCACGGCGCGCCGCTCCTCCGCCAACTCGAGGATTGTAGATCTCAGCCACTCGCGCCAAGCGTGCCGAGAAGCTAGGCTTCTCCATGCAAGTAATGCATCGGGGGGAGCATGGCGGCCAAGACCGCGCCGGAGATAGCGCGCGAGTTCGCGCAGGCGACACTGAGTCTAGCACCGGTGATCATCCTCGGCAGCGGCGCGTCCGCATCCCATGGGGTGCCGGGGATGTGGCCGCTGGCCGTTCAGCTTTCTAGCGCGGTCACCCCCATCGATTGGAGCACCGAAGAGGTGGCCGAGTGGAGCAAGTTCAAGGATCGGCTTGCGGCCAAGGATGATCTTGAGACGGCGCTAAGCGCGGTACGGCTCACTGACCGGCAGACAGCTTTCGTCGCCAGCGAGACCCGCGCCTTCCTCCTACCGGCCGACCTTACTGTCTTGGAAAGGCTGCTTGAGGATCGGCGATCCCTACCGCTTTCGCGCCTGTTCAAACACCTATTCACCAGCACCCATCGGACGCTGCATGTCGTCACGCCGAACTACGACCGTCTTGCGGAGTACGCCGCAGATGCAGCCGAGCTCTCGACGTTCACCGGATTCAGCCAAGGTTATTTGCAAACCCGCGCCCGCAGCCCCGACCAGCGCATGCATATTCGGGGCGAGGCGGCCCGAACCGTCTGCGTCTGGAAGGTGCACGGGTCACTCGACTGGTTCCAGGACCAGGACAACCAAATCGTCGGCGTCAGGGCGGCGGGAACAGTGCCCGATGGCTTTACGCCCCTGATGATCACCCCCGGCATCGATAAGTATCGGCTGACGCATGGCGAACCGTTCCGGACCGTCCTTGGCTGTTGCGACAAGGCCCTCGAACAAGCCCGCGCCTACTTCTGTGTCGGCTACGGCTTCAACGACGAGCATGTCCAAACTAAGCTGGTCGAACGCTGTGATCGAGACTCGGTACCGCTGGTGGTGATCACCAAGGAGCTCAGCCCAACAGCGAAGGCGTTCCTCAAGGGCGGACGGTGCCGCAGGTACTTAGCCCTCGAAGAGTCCGGAACCGGCGCGCGGGCCTATACCCATGACACGCCTGACGGCTTCGATATGGCCAGCGAGCCCATCTGGCAGTTGGCCGAATTCCTAGACATGACAATTGGTGTGAGCACATGAGCATCTTGGATTTCAACGACGAGGATGCGCTAGGACGGGTTCTTTCGGTCGATACCTCCACGGTCGTTGTGCGCGTCGACGACGTTGCGGCTCTGCGGGCGCTGCAGGTCAACCGGCTTGTGGCATTGCAGAGCAGTTTGGCAGGCCAACGCCTGATCGGTGTGATTCAGAAGATTACCCGAACGGCTGTCGAAGAAGCGAAAGTCGCGGATATCGAGAAGGGAGAGGAGGCGCATCCCGAGCTTAATCTAGTCCGCATCGCTCTTATCGGCACGCTCCTTGATCTCGTCGGGGGGCGCCCGAACGTCTTCCGGAGAACCTTGGAGACAGTCCCCGAAATCGACGCCTGCTGCTTCGCACTCGAGGGCGAACGCCTGACGCGCTTCATGGAAGTGATCTCAGCGGTGACTGGCGACGGGCAGAGGCTTTCTCTTGGGACCTATACGCTCGACAAGAACGCCGAGGCCTTCGTCAACGGCAACAAGCTCTTCCAGCGGCACGCGGTCATCGTCGGGAGCACAGGCTCAGGGAAATCATGGACGACCGCTCGCCTGCTTGAGCAGGTGGCGGACCTGAAGAGCGCCAATGCAGTCGTCTTCGACATGCATGGCGAATACGCCTCACTGCAAGGCGAGGGGTTCGCGCACTTCCGCGTCGCCGGGCCTGGAGACATTGAGGCCGGCCGCAAGCTGGCGGACGGAGTACTTCATCTGCCTTACTGGCTGATGAGCTATGAGGCCTTAGTCTCGATGTTTGTGGACCGTTCGGATCAAAACGCGCCGAACCAAGCCATGGTCATGTCGCGCTCCATTGTGGAGGCGAAGACGAAATTCCTGGAGACAGGAAAACACAGCGAGGTGCTCGCCAATTTCACGATCGACAGTCCCGTTCCTTTCTTGATTGAGGACGTGTTGGCGGCGCTGGACCGCCTGAACGTGGAGATGGTAGCCGGCTCCGGTGGCCGTGAGAAACAGGGGGATTTCCACGGCAAGCTCAGCCGGCTGATCCAGCGCTTAGAAGCGAAACGAGGAGACCGCCGATTAGGCTTCCTGTTCCCGGCCCCGGGCATCGCGGACAGCTACTCCTGGCTGGAGGAACTGGTGCAGGCGCTGCTCGCCGGTAGAGCGGCCAAATCCGGCAAGGGCGGGGTGAAGATCATCGACTTCTCCGAGGTGCCGTCGGATATCCTGCCGCTCATAGTTGGCATGGTTGCGCGTGTGGCATTCTCCGTTCAGCAGTGGAGCCCGGCAGGTTATCGCCACCCCCTGGCCCTCTTCTGCGACGAGGCGCATCTCTATATTCCGCAGGAGGCGGCCTCCGGTGCCGCCGAGAACGCGATCCAGACCTTCGAGCGGATCGCCAAGGAAGGGCGCAAGTACGGGGTGGGGCTCGTCGTCATAAGTCAGCGGCCAGCCGAGGTCAGCCGGACAGTCGTGAGCCAGTGTAGCAACCTGATCGCTATGCGTTTGACCAACGGCGACGACCAAGCGGTAGTCCGCCGGCTGCTGCCCGACAGTCTAGGCGGCTTCGGTGACTTGCTACCGGTGCTGGACACCGGGGAGGCACTGGTCGTCGGCGACGCCATTCTGCTGCCGACTCGGATCCGGATTACGCAGCCGAAGAACGAGCCCTTGAGCGGCACCATCGATTTTTGGGACCGCTGGTCCGACGACACAGTCGCAGACAAGCTCGGGGTCGCCGTGGACGCTTGGCGGCGGCAGAGCATGAGCAAGTAGGACGACCGGTCGAGTTGGAACTTAATCCGAGGGGTCACACAAAGGACGCTTCGGCGTCTGACAGTTCCTTTACGCTGAAGCCGTAAAGCTCGCACACAAGAGAATCGAGCTGTTGTTCCTCGTTTGAAATCTTCTCGCGCAAATCTCGCGCAACGATGGCAGAAGGTCCGCCGCTTAGCTCCCGATAAGCTTCTGCGAGGTTGTCGTGTAACTCCACGATCCGATCATGAATATCGACATCGCTCTGAACTTTCCAATTTATCCGCCGGATAGGCAACTGGCTGACAGCGTTGTCGAAATACTCCCGAATGCCATTGCTCTTGAGCTTCCCAATGCCCTGAAAACGGAAGTTAAGAAGGCGTGAGTTCAAGAGAGTGCAAATGTACTTTATGTCTTCCCGCTGATCGGTCGGGAAAATTACGGTCGTGTCTGTCAGTCCGACGAATTTGAAATCTTCGTCTATCGCGAACCTGTTCTCCTTACTGAGATATGGACAGACGATGCGCGGACCACTGTACAGCTCCTTTTGCAGGGGCCACGTCCATCGCCACCACTCGCAGTTCCCACGAATGAAGGCGGCGCGCTTCTCAAGTTGGCCCCGCTGGCTCGTTAGATATTTCTTCACCCCGGCCGGTAGAGAGGCGAATGTAGGAACATCCTCGAGATAGAGCATCAGTTCCTCGCGATCGAGGATATGGAAGCGCTGGATATCCGTGTTCCGTACGCGGTGGCGGACTTCGGTATGCTTGACGCCCATGGCGTTGATGTCAGCTCTGGTTTTGCCGCCGAATACCGAGTTCAACCCGGTCTGCATTCCCTGTCCGAGTTTGCACATGCGTGAGAGCGGCTGACCCGCTTTGTCGATACGAGCAAACACGACCGCGATGTCCGTGTTTGATAGCCTCCAGGGTGCCGACGTGAGGCTCGTACGGGCAACGCCGAAGCGGGCCAGCTTTTTGCTTTCCGCTAAGAATTTCTCCGTGCGATCTATCGGCGCGATCGACCCTGATACCTTCACCACCCGTGTCTGCTTCGGTCGTTTTCTCTTGGACAGAAGGACCATCGCAGTGGTGATCCCGACCCCATCAAAGACAGGGAAGTTCTGGAAGTCGAAGATTTCGAGGACGCCAGAATGCGTAGACAGGTAAGAGCGCACCTTTTCGGCCTTAACCGCCTCTAAGAACGCCCGCGAGACGATGAATCCGACGCTGCCTTGAGATATGTCTACGGCTTTAGCGAGGAAGTAATAGTATATGTCGGTTTTGTCGGTGTGGATGTTGGGATAAATGTGTTTTAGTGCGCTACTTCTGTGGTCGCCGGCACCCCACGTTTTATCGATACTGAAATATGGGGGGTTGCCAACTACCGCATCGAAGCCCCCAGATTTGAACACAGCCGGGAACTGTCCGCTCCAATCGAAGGTGTTGACAGCGTATCGCGTTTCGGTATCCAGCATATCAGCTGGGTAAAGGGCATTGTACTCATCTCCGATAAGAGAATTGCCACACTTTATGTTATTGCCAAGATCGGGCAACACGCGGTCTCTAAAGAGATCCATCTGCTTGGCGATCGCGTCGGAGTTCTCTCCTTCGAGCACCTTGAGCAGGAGGGAAAGCTTCGTCACCTCCACGGCCTGTGGATCGATATCGACGCCGTACACATGGTCCAAAAGGATTCGCTTGCGCTCGGCAATCCTTAATTTCCAACTTCCGTCGACTTTATAGATCGTCGCGTCTTTGCCCTTTGAGTAGGTCTTCTCGCTACTAACGTATTGGGCGAGGTACCAATCTAAAAGTTTCTGGTAGACCTCAATGAGAAACGAGCCGGAACCGCAAGCGGGATCTACAACCCGGTATGGCGCAGAGGCCTTCTTCCCTTTACCGGAGATGTCGGTCACTTGAGAACCATCGAGGTCGGCGCCCACGGTCGCGTTAACCAAGTACCTTACGATGTAAGACGGTGTGTAGAAGACACCCCCCGCCTTCTTCACCTCCGGCTTCATCTCGATTTCGGCCACACCCGCCTTGAGCGTGATCAGATTTCCGAGAAAGCGCTCGTAGACTTGGCCAAGGACGTCGGCGGGCATCTCCGAGAACTCGTAGGGACTGTCGGGATAATACAGTCCATCTATGATGGGCTTGAGCGCGTCGTCCGATATCTTGAGGGCCGGCGAAATCTCGTCGACATCGGCATCCCCTGGATGCTGCTTGATGAGGTGAAATAGACCGGAATTGTACCGGCGATCAGCGTCCAGAAAAGTTTCGACAAGGCGTTTGTAAACATGCGCTTTCGCGGTGGCGTCCTTCAGCCGCCCATACTTTTCGATGCCGCGATCCTCCGCTATGCGAAGGAACACGATGCGGTCGATCAAGGCCTGGACAGCACCGTTGAGCGCGCGAATGTCGAGACTGCGGTTGTTGGACGCGATGTCGATCGCGAGTGCGCTTCTCCAGGACTCGATTTCTTCGAGAAACTCATTGTCGATCGTGGTGCTGCCACGTCTAGTTCCGGCTCCGGCAGCGAACCTTCCGAAATTCCCTTTCTGTATCCCCTCCGGAGAGAGCAGCTCGCGAATTTCGTCCCACTTCGTCTCGTAGTCTTGGTAGCTGTAAAACTTAGCCCGTGCCTTCTTCGCAGTGTCGGTCTTCACCGGTTTGGCGGCTGCGTCGTAGATTGCGAGGTTCTCAAAGTTCGTCAGAACGCAGAGGCTAAGGTTAGCGCTCCAAGCATAGCGTCGAATCTGGAAAGCGGCCGCGCCATCACTGGCAATGTTGAGTGATGGCTTTTTAGCTTCGAGTTGAAACTTCCGGATTCCGCCTATGCGGAAGGCGTAGTCGGGAGCCTTCGACTTGCCTTCTACCCGAACACGGTCCTCGTGGATCACCTCTCGATACTCGTCGGAATAACCCTTCGAGTTGGCCATATCCCAACCGAGTAGAGTGAACAGCGGGTCGATAAGCTCAATGCGAGCCTGCGTCTCGTTGAATGTTGGCTTTCTGAAGTCGTCACGGTTCGCGGCATATCGCGCAACCAAGTCCAGTAGCTGCTTTGGCGCTGACAACTGCCCCTCCCAAGCGATTCAGTCGTGGGGATCGTAGCCGGTGGGACCGACGAATGGCGAGCAGAATGCTGCCTGCCTGACCTCGCCTTGAGCGTTAGCTCTATCGGGGTGCTCATCAGCGGTCAGGGTCAAGGAACTCCTGCAGCAGCTTTGCCGGATCGCGGCCCAGCGCCTCAGCGACTTGGCAGAACTCGATCACGTCGAGCCGACGCTCACCGCGCTCCACCTTCGACACGAAGCTCTGTGGCTTTCCCAACCGCTCTGCGAGCTCGACCTGAGTGATGCCAGCCGCCTTTCGCACCGAAGCGATGAAGGCGATGAACTCCTGATGCCGCTGCGTGAAGATCGATGATGGCAACGCGCGCCCCTGACAGGTGAGGCGCTTTCGCTAAATCCCAATCCGGGATATCCCAGATCAGGTTATACAGTCTGAGGAGGCGGGGAACACGGAAGCAATGCGAGCTGAACGCCCCTTCGGCGAGCGCGAGGAAATGCGCAAAAATCAGCACCTTATATGATGAGAGAAGAGCTCTCATCCGCCGGTCATTGGACCGCGACCTCAACACATCATGAGAGCAAGAACCGAATGTCTAATCTCGTTCGATTGGCGGCCGTGCTGGCCCTGTCCGTCGCCGCGACTGCCTGCTCGGGGCGGGTGCCGTCCGATGGCTTCAAGGACCTCCACTACGGCATGTCCCTGGATGAACTGCGTTCAAAAGGGTTCGCCTGCGGGCCAGATGACTACTTCTGCGGCCCAGCCCCCGACGCGGAAGCGAACTACACCCTCTTCGGAAAGGAGGCCTCGGTCCGTGTCAAGACTGCTGGTGGAAAGCTGACCCTCGTCGCACGAGGGCGAGACGGCAAGATCCTGGCGTATGGGGATCTGGAGCCTGACGGCCACATCGATCACCTTTACGCGCACCCAGAAGCGTCAGGTCGCGGTGTAGCTGGAGCCGTCCTCAGCGCCTTGATCACAGCGGCTGAAGCGCAAGGGATCACCGAGCTACGCGTAGAAGCTAGCGAGCTTGCTCGAGGTCTCTTCCAGCGGTCAGAGTTTTCCGTGGTTCAAAGGCGGGATTTTGAGATCGCTGGCGTCGCGATCCACAACTATGCCATGACGCGCTCAATCTGAGGTCAACTGCCCGACTTACAATGAAGGTCGGCTACCGACGCCCAGCCGTAGTTCGCCTGCCGACCCATTGCGGATGTTCGGTTGGACGGCTTCCAAGAACGCGTGGGGCTTTGTTGTCAGTGGCCCTCGATCTCCCAGACGCTGCAGCGAGCAATCCAGTACTCGAGCTCCGGAATCAATTGGTTGTAGGACTGGGTCTCAAACGAATGGACGACCTGCCCTTCCAGGAATGACAGCGGCTGGTCCTTGATACGCCGTCCTCTCTCCGAGCGTGGCCAGGGGCAGTAGACGACGGTGAGTTCGAAGTGGCCCTCGGGATCGAACTCGGGGCGGAAGGCGACGTCGATGTTAAAGCGCCGGCTCTCATTGGTGGCGTTGTAGAGCGTGGAGCCTCCAATGCCCGTGAGGTCGTGCTCCATCTCAGAACAGAGGACGTTCCAGCCGACTCGCCAGCCGGAGGGGATGCGCAGCGCCGGCATGTTGAGAAAGGCCTTGGAGCCCGGGAAGCCGTCTTCGATACGGAATGTCATGCACCAGAGAATAGCTCTCGGACCGCGCCCCTCAACTGTTTCAAATCATTGCTCGTCAACTTCAAGCGTCTTCGGCGAGAGGTCAGGGCGCAGGATGTCCGTGACCCGCCGGGTCAGGGTCGCCAGCTCGAACGGCTTGGTGAGGATGTGCATACCCGGTTCCAGATCGCGACCGCTCAGCACGGCGCTCTCTGCGTAACCGGTGACAAAGAGCACCTTGAGGTCGGGGCGTTCGCTGCGGGCCGCATCGGCCAGCTGTCGCCCGTTCATCCCGCCCGGCAGGCCGACATCGGTGATCAGCAGCACCGCCCCTGGCGTGGTCCTGAGCAAGGCAAGGCCCGATCGCCCGTCTTCGGCAGCAACGAAGTCGTAGCCGGCGTCCGTCAGGGCTTCGGCCGCCAACATACGGATATCCGGTTCGTCATCGACGATTACAACCGTGCCCCGGCTTTCAGCCACCTCGTCGTGGTTCAGGGATGGCTCGCCTCGTCTGTGTACGGGCTCCACAACACCGTGATGCCGGGGGAGATAGATGCAAACGTGGGTCCCCTCACCCGGCCGCGAGCTGATACTCACCTGTCCGCTGGATTGACGCACGAAGCCATAGATCATGGACAGGCCGAGACCGGTGCCTTGGCCGAGCGGCTTGGTGGTGAAGAAGGGGTCGAACGCTCGAGCGATCGTCTCCTCGGACATGCCCACCCCCGTGTCGGTGACGCTGATCCGCACATAGTCGCCGGGCGCACAGTCCGGCCCGAGAAGGGTTTGATCTTCAAGCGAGAGATTGCCGATTTCGATCGTCAATTCGCCGCCATCGGGCATGGCGTCCCGGGCGTTGATGCACAGGTTGAGCAGCGCATTCTCGAGCTGATGGGGATCGACCAACACCGGCCACGGCGGGTCGATGGCGACCGTGCGGAGTTCGATGCCCGGCCCCACGGTGCGTCGTACCAGATCCTGCATGCCCTTGGTGAGAGCGAGGACGTCTGTAGCCTTTGGTTCCAAGGTTTGCCGACGCGAAAAGGCCAGCAAGCGGTGGGTAAGGGCCGTCGCGCGCTCAGTCGCGGTTCGGGCGACCTCGACGAACCGCTTCACATCCTCCATTCGGCCCTGATCCGCCCGCTTCACGACCATCTCCAGACTTCCGGCGACGGCGGTGAGGAGGTTGTTGAAGTCGTGCGCGATACCGCCGGTGAGTTGCCCCACCGCCTCCATCTTCTGGGCCTGGCGCAGGGCCGCCTCGCTGGCCATCAGCTCGGCCGTCCTCTCTTCGACAGTGCGCTCCAGAGACTCGGCGAGGCGCGCGAGATGTCTCTCCGCCCGGCGCCGTTCGCGCGCCGCCAGCGTCCGCTCGCCGACATCGCGCAGGAAGGTCAGTTCATCCTCCAGCCAGATGCGGGGCATGGCGTTGTTGGCGTAGAACAGGGCGACGGTCTCACCCTGCTCCTGCAGCGGCATGTTGACGACCGCCAAGGCCGAAATGGCCTCCAGCGCGGCGGCCGTCTCCCGCGTCCGCGGATCGAGGCGAGCGTCGTCAAACACCACCGTCTCGCCCCGCTTCAAGTCCTCGATATAGCTGCCATAATCCCGGAAGTTGAGCGTGCCCGCCAAGCTCTGGATACCCGGCGCGTTCCAGTCTCTCTGGATGGTGATGGTCTCGGCGCGGCGGTCCACCATGCCGAAGCCCACGCGATCGACCTCCAGGGTCCGACCGACGATCGTGCAGGCCGCGTGCGTCAGGTCGTCCGGATCGGCGGTGTCCCGCAGGGCGTCCGCGAGCTCCATCAGGGCGGATCGGAGCCGCTCGGCGCGGACCCGCTCGGTGATGTCGGTTGTAACTCCGGCGATGCGCAGAGGTTCGCCCGAGGCATCGTGGATCAGGAGCCCGCGGGCCTCCATCCAACGGGTCACGCCGGTCGGCGTGACGACCCGGTGGACGATATGGTAATCGGCGCCCGCGCCTATCGTCGCGTCACTCTGGGCGCGCACCGCGTCCCGATCTTCCGGATGGATGAGGCTCTGACGATCCTCGTAGGTGAAAACCTGATCCGCAGGCCAACCCATGAGCGTCTTGTAGGCCTCCGACGCCACCAGAGTGCGAGTTCGCACATCGACGCTCCAGGCGCCGAGTCCGCCCGCGCGCATGGCGAGATCCAATTCCCGCTCCCGCTCGTGGTCGATGTGTAGGCGCGCCGTGAGCTCTGCGTTGAGCGCAGCATTGTCTGACTGAAGTCCTTCGAGTCGTTCCCGTTGGAGAGTGACATCGACCTGGCTGGCGAAGAAGTAGGCGAGCTTCCCGTCCGCATCGAACACCGGAGCGAGCAGCAGGCGGTTCCAGAACGGCTGCCCGTTCTTTCGGTAGTTCCGGATGTCGATCTCGATGGGTTCAACCGCCTTAACCGCCTCATGGATCCGGCGGGTCGTTTCGGGATCGGTTTCCGGCCCCTGCAGGAAGCGGCAGTTCCGCCCGAGGATTTCCGAACGGGGATAGCCCGTCAGCTGGCAGAACGAGTCGTTGGCGAACACCACCGGATTGTCGTCCTGGCGGGGGTCGGTGATGATCATCGGCATCCGCGTGGCGCGCACCGCGGCGACGAAGGGGTCCGTCGAGTTGTCCAGGCCCAGGACAGCCCCGGCAATACGTTCCGCATCCTGTTCCGCTTGAGCTGAACCCTCTGCGGACGACGGTGTCATGGTCAAATGGCCCCTCGAATGTTGTGCGTCACCTTCAAACACCTCCGCATCTTTCCGGTTCTTCGCGGCGATGGCAATGACGGCCTGGATTGATCTGGAAGTGACCGCTTCAGGGTTCGGCTGGCCAGTGTCCAGTTTCGGCCCCAGCAGCTGGGACTGTGCTAGGCCCGCTGCGCATCAGTCGTTCCGGATGGTCCCACCCCGTGCCGAAAGCCGCAGAGGGCGAGCCGCCTCCAAGATCGCGTCTCGCCGCTTCCCTTTCGGGACGCCCCTCAAGGTGTGGGCCAAGCGTACTGCATCCTCTCGTCGGACACCGTCCCAAACTTCGACGAAGCAATAGGCCGGGACCGTCCTCCCAAGGACGTCAATGTCGCCTCGATATCGCTGAGAGGGATGAGCGACGATATGGGCGTGCCAGTCACCGTTGGCGACTTGCACGGCGACCAAGTAGGCCATGACAGGGTTCTCCTGTATGTCGAGTCTAAGAGGGAGAACGTCTGCTTTCCACCCTTAGCTGAAGTTCAGCAGGTCCGCTTCGCGCCGGCGGCGAGGCCGACACCTGTCCTCAGGATCAGGTCATGGTTGTGGGGTTCTGCAGGTATGGCGCAGGTGGAATTTCAGAGCGTTTCCACGCTAACGATCGCAAACTAGGGAACACCTGAACTGTCCTCTTAGGCCAGTCTGGGAAGTCTGTGGGTGCACGCGTCGGTGGGGAGCAGAAATGGCTGTCAAAGCCAGGTCCAGCCTGGCTTTGCCCGCTACGCTTGAGCCGATTTCGTAATGAGGGGGTCGCGTGTTCGAGTCACGCAAGCGGCACCACCTTTCCAGAGCACCACTCGCTTTGACGCCCGACCGGGATAAGCCGGAAGGCGCTTCCGCTTGGGAGTTGCGGGGCGCCCAAGGTGACCTGCAGCCGCGAAGCGCCGGCGGTGAATGTGTTGAGCGGGTTGCTGCAGACAGGGCGCGCGTTCCGGCTGACGCGAGAGCCGCGCCATCGCAAGCTGTCCGGTGTGGGCTGTTCATCGGTCCCGCGACAGCGCCGGGGCTATCTCGCGCTGTCCGCGTGGGTCAGCGCATCGTTCATGTCCTGCAGCAGGGTGCGCAGAGCGGCGATCTGCTCGCTCGTCACGGGGAGTTGACGCACCACCTCACGACGGATCGACAGGACCTCCTCTCGCATTGCGGCGCCGCGCGCGGTGGGCTCCACCCAGACCTTTCGCTCGTCGCGGCTGTCGCGGGATCGCAACACCAACCCGCCGGTCTCCATTCGCTTGACCAGCGGCGTCAGGGAGCCGGTGTCCAAGGCCAAGCGAGTCCCCAGATCTCCCATCGTCACGGGGCGCCCGGCTTCCCACAGGGCGATCAGCACCAGATATTGCGAATGTGTCAGCCCCAGGGGCGCCAAGCCCCGTCGGTAGAGGCGTGTGACCAGGCTGCTGCTGATCTGCAAAGCCAGGCAAAGCTGCTGGTCGATGTGCAGCTCGGTGAAATCGGACGGTTGGTCCTGGCTGGCCTGTGAGAGGTTCATGGCGACCAATCGCTGCGATATGCCTGAGGCTAGCATACAGGACGCCAGATATATCGATATTGATATATTCGTTCTTAAGGTTTCCCAATCACGGTCGCCGCCGATCCTCTCCCCCGGATCCCTGGAGCCTCCCCATGTTTGGATTTGAGTCCGCCGCCCAAGCGAAGGCGCGCCGCGACATGGCGGAGCTGCGCAGCCTCGAGGCGGCCGTGCACCGGTCCCAGGCCGTGATCGAGTTCGATCTGGACGGGATCATTCTCAGCGCGAACGAAAACTTCCTCTCGGTCCTGGGCTATGACCTTGGCGACATTCAGGGACGACATCACAGGATGTTCGTCGATCCGGGCGAGGCGGCGTCGCCGGCCTATGCGGATTTCTGGCGGCGCCTGAACGCCGGCGAGTTCTTCGTCGATCGCTTCGTCCGGTATGGGAAGGACGGTCGCAGGGTGGTCATCGAGGCCTCCTACAATCCGCTGGTCGATCCCTCAGGCCGCCCCTACAAGATCGTCAAGTTCGCCACGGACGTCACCGCGATAGAAGCCGAGCGCGCCCAGCGCCGCGAGAACGATCGCATCGAGGCCGAAATCCAGGCCCGTGTCGTGCGCGGCGTCCGCCAAGGCTTGGCCGCGATGGCGGCCGGGGATTTGACCGCTCGCATCCATGACGTCTTTCCGGGAGAGTATGCCGAGCTGAGAGACGACTTCAATCAGGCCATGACGATGCTGGACGAGGCCTTTGCGGTCGTGCGCGGCAAGGCCGGGTCGGTCCAGACGGGCGCCAGCGCGCTGAGCGCCTCGGCGGACGACCTGTCGCGGCGTACCGAGACCCAAGCGGCCGCTCTTGAGCAAACGGCGGCGGCGCTCGATCAGATCACGGCGACCGTGCAGAACAGCGCCGAGAATGCGAGCGCCTCACAGGCTGTCATCGAGGAAACGCGGAGCCAGGCCGAGACGGGGCTGGGCGTCGTTCGCCAGGCGATCGATGCGGTCAAGGCGATCGAACAGTCCTCGGGCCAGATCAGCGACATTCTGGGCATGATCGACGAGATCGCCTTCCAGACCAACCTGTTGGCGCTCAATGCGGGGGTCGAGGCCGCCCGCGCGGGCGAGGCGGGGCGGGGGTTCGCCGTCGTCGCCTCCGAGGTGCGCGCCCTGGCGCAACGGTCCGCAGAGTCGGCGCGCCAGATCAAATCGCTGATCGCGGTGAGCGGCGTCCAGGTCAAGACGGGGGTGAACCTTGTTCACGACACGGCGCAGGCCCTGTCGGACATCGCGGCCGGCGTCGAGAAGGCGACCGTGCTGATGCAAGAAATCCAGGCGTCTGCTCGCGAACAGGCGACCGGCGTGGCCGAAGTCAACAAGGCCGTCAACGCTATGGATCAGATCACCCAGCAGAACGCCGCCATGGTGGAGGAGTCCCTGGCGTCCAGCCTGGCCCTGTCGCGTGACGCAACCCAGATGAAGGGTCTGGTGGAACGCTTCGCGGTGAGCGACAGGCCCGCCGGCAGCCAGGATCGGCATTCGGAAAGCGAGCCGGAAGGCGGAACGGGCCGCCCCACCGCGTCGCCGTTCGCCCGGCCGAGGCTTGCCGCCGTGGGGGGCGACCGGCTGCCAAAGGCGGGATGGGCCGACTTCTGACGAGACACCGCTGGACCGGCTTCATGGCGTCACGCCGGAAGCGTCGTGCTCCTCGGCGAACCGCCTACTGAGTGACGGGCGCGGGCCAGCTCAGATGGGCGATCGTACCTGTCTCAGCGGGCTTCAGCGACCAGCAGCCGCCCAGCTGACGGCTCAGGGCGTGAATGATCTTCAGCCCGAGACTGTCCGGCTCGGCTCCCTGATCGGCCTGCACGCCGACGCCGTCGTCTTCGACGACAAGATTGCGCACCCCGCCGGCGTCGGAGAGGGTGACGCGGATGCGGCCCGGGCGGCCTGGGAACGCATGCTCGAGGGCGTTGTTCACGCATTCGAGCATGATGAGCACGACGGGCGTGGCCTCTTCGGCCGACAGCATCACGCCGTCGCCGGATATCTGAAGGGCGACATCGTCCCGGGCGGCCGCTTGCAGCGCGTCCCCGGCGACGGTTTTGGCCAGCGTCTCGAAGGCCGTGGCCTGCTGGTCGGCATCGGCGAGGCTGCGCTGGATGCGGGCGATCAGGGCTGTCCGCGCGGAGGCGTTGGCGAGCGCCTTGCGAGCGCCAGGGTCCGTCGTGCCGCGCGCCTCCACGCTCAGCAGGGCGCTGACGACCTGGATGTTGTTGGAAACGCGGTGCTGCACTTCCTTCAACAGGACGTCCCGGCTCCGGGCGAGGGCAGCGTTGCGCTCCACCTCCCGCTCCAGCCGACGGGAGGCGCCGTCCATGCCGACGATGAAGAAAATGTCCACCGCCACCACGAAGACGTAGAAGCCGATGGCCACCAGGGTCGCAAAGCCGATGTCGAACCCGGCTGGGCCGATCCAGAACCACCAGGCCGACAGACCGGACAGGGCGGCGGTCAGGACCGCGGGACGCAGCCCGGCGTAATAGGCGACCAGCACGACCGCCGGAAAGAAGGTGAGATAGGGGAAGCCGGGCGGAAACCAGTGGGCCAGCCCGTATCGCAGCCCGAACGCCGCAGCCCATGCGATGAGGGCCAGAGCATATCCGCGCCAGCGCGCGGTTCGGAAGGTGTCGCGATGCATAGAGGCCCCACGGACGCAAAGGGGCGCCTGTCTGTGCAGCTTATCGACCTCAGCCCATCCAAGTCCAGAGGAAGGGGCGTTCCGCCCTATCCCAGATAAATCTCGATATGCCTGGGAAGCGGGATCAGGGATTGTATCGCCCCGCGGCCAGTCGCTGGGCTTGTTAAGGACTTGCTAACCATTTTGACCGGATCGCGACGTTAAGGTTCGGGATTCACGACGTTTTTTGAACGTAGTCCGGAACTATCCACAGGGGTTGTGGTTAACCACTCATAACCTCCGGCCGCAGAAGCGACGCCCCTTTTCAAGAGAACCCGATGTTCATCGCCATCGCCCGCCCGGCGGTGGAGCCCCGAGGCCCCGACGCCGTCGCCGTCCCCGGCTCTCCCGCCATCGCCGAACTGTCGCCCCGCGCCCTGCACGCCCGCCTTCTGGAGAACGCCGCGCTGAGGCGGATGAGAGGGCTGGAGCGCAGGCGCGAAAACCGCCTCGACGACGCCGACTACTGGCTGCACGCCGCCCCCGTGGCCGTGCGCAAGGCCAGCGCCCTGCGCGAGGATCGCAGCTTCGCGCCCCTGCCCTGAGGGGCGGGCGGCCTAGCGCAGCTCGGGCAGCCGCCGCCGCAGCGAATCCTTCAGCCGGTTGAAGCGATCGCCCGAGGTCCGGGGTCGTTCACGCGCGCGGCGCGGATGGCCCGCGCCCCACAGCGCGTGCACCGCCTCGGCCAGGTCCAGGTGGCGGTCGTACTGGTGGACGATCGGGCTGACCGTGCCGTCGGGATTGACGATGCGGCCGTCGATGACCGCAGCCTGGCGCGAGGGGGTCAGGCCTAGGGTGGCGACCCGGCCATAGTTGGGCACGATGTCCATCTCGATCAGCCCCAGATGGGCGGCCAGGTTGCAGGCCGCCTGATCCGCCCCGAAGGCGCCGCCGATCTCGGAGCGGGGCGTCGCCGCCAGCGTCAGAACCAATCGGCAGAACCGCATCATGGCCTCGCGCGGGCCCATCACCGTGCCGACGCAGACGCAGGGCCGGTCCGCCAGCGCCCGCGCCACATCGGCGCCGGCCAGGGCCGTCAGATACTTCATGTTGAAGGCGTGGCGGCCCAGGGGGGCGTCCGCCTCGACAAACCCCTGCAGCCGCGCTGGCGACGGTTCGAACGGCGGCGCCTGGAAGACGACGTCGCGCACATCGGTGATCAGCACGCCGCGGACGGCGGGCCAGCCGGACAGCAGCCGGTCGAAGGCGGCGAACCGCTGCATCACCGGATGCGGGGCCCACCCCTGGGCGCGCAGGGGCGGCGCGGCCATGACGCCTTCCTCGGCCAGCAGCGCGCGAACGTCGGCGCGATCGTCGACGACGAGGGCGACGGGGCCGCCGAAGACCCGCCTGAGGGACCGGACGAAGGGCGCGATGTCGGCGGCGTCATAGCCGGTGGCGTAGCCCAGAACCACGTCGCCTTCGACCGACGAGTCGGGGCTCGCGTCCGGACGATGGAGCGCCTGGGCCAGCCAGCTCAGATAGGCCGATCTGGCGCCGACGCCGCTCACCGGACGGCGGGCTTCATCAGTTCGGCGAAGCGGTCGAACAGATACAGGCTGTCGGTCGGTCCGGGCGACGCCTCGGGGTGGTGCTGGACGCTGAAGATCGGCTTGTCCTTGACCGCGATGCCGCAGTTGGTGCCGTCGAACAGGCTGACGTGGGTCTCGGTCACGGCGTCGGGCAGGCTGTCGCGATCCACGGTGAAGCCGTGGTTCATCGACACGATCTCGACCTTGCCGGTGGTCAGGTCCTTGACCGGGTGGTTGGCGCCGTGGTGCCCCTGATCCATCTTCACCGTCCGGGCGCCCAGGGCCAGGGCCAGCATCTGGTGACCCAGGCAGATGCCCATCAGCGGCTTGCCGCTGTCGACCAGCTTGCGGATTTCCGGCACCGCGTATTCGCCGGTCGCCGCAGGGTCGCCGGGACCGTTCGACAGCACGACCCCGTCCGGATCGCGCGCCAGCACCTCTTCGGCGGTCGTGGTCGCCGGGACCACGGTGATCTTGGCGCCGGTCGAGGCCAGGGCGCGCAGGATGTTGCGCTTCACGCCGTAGTCGATGACCACCACATTCTTGCGGCCTTCGGTCTTCGGGTGGCCTTCGGGCCAGTCCCAGAGACCCTCGTCCCATTCGAACGACTGAAGCGTCGAGGCGGGCTTGGCCAGATCCAGGCCGACCAGGCCGGTCCAGTCGCGCGCCTGGGCGGTCAGGGCCTCCAGGTCGAAGTTCCCATCCGGATCGTGGGCGATGACGGCGTGGGGCGCGCCGTTGTCGCGGATGCGCTTGGTCAGAGCGCGGGTGTCGACGCCCGCCAGGCCGACCACGCCGCGGCGCTTCATCCAGGCGTCGAAGCCGGCGTCCGAGCGCCAGTTGGCCGGATCGGTCGGCACGTCGCGGAAGATCGCGCCGCGCGCCGAGGTGTCCGAACCGCCGCCCATCTGCTCGATGTCGTCGACGTTGGTGCCCACGTTGCCGACGTGCGGAAAGGTGAAGGCCAGGATCTGGCTCATGTACGACGGGTCGGTCAGGATTTCCTGATAGCCGGTCATGGCGGTGTTGAAGACCACCTCGCCCAGGGCCGATCCGGTCGCGCCCACGCCGATTCCCTGCAACACGGTTCCGTCGGCGAGCACGAGGACGCCCGTCGCGCCCGGAAGGATCTTCGTCGTCATGGGCGCGCTCCTACATCGAATCCGGGCCCAAATTCGGGCGCCGGGCAAACGGCGGCGTCGTTATAGGGCCCGCGTCCCACGGTCAATGCACCGGGTCAATCGATTCCCGTCGGCGAAGGCGTCGGTCGTCGCCGCGCACGCAGCCTGAGCCGCATCGGCTCGCGGCTGCGCAGGGTGATCTGGTGGACGGGACGGGGCTCGACCCGGGTCAGCGGCTCGACCTCGGCGACGCGCAGGATGGCGGCCAGGGCGATCATCGCCTCCTGCAGGGCGAAGGCGGCGCCGATGCAGACGCGCGGCCCGGCGCTGAACGGAATATAGGCGTAGCGGTCGATGGCCTTGCGGTTCTCCGGCAGGAACCGCTCGGGCCGAAAGGCGTCCGGGTCGTCCCATAGCAGGGCGTGACGCTGCAGGATCCACGGCGAGATGATGACGGTGGCGCCCGCCTTGATGACCTGACCCCCGATCTCGTCGTCCGCCAGGGCCTTGCGCGCCATGGTGGGGGCCGGCGGGAACAGACGCATCGTCTCTTCCAGCACGGCGCGGGTCCAGGGCAGGCCCTCGGCCCATTTCGGGTCGGCGGCGTCGAAGGCGTCGGCCTCGGCCTGAAGGCGGGCCATGTAATCCGGCTGGCGCGACAGCAGATGCAGCGTCCAGCCCAGGGCGCGGGCGGTGGTCTCGTGCCCCGCCAGGATGAAGGTCAGGATGTTGGCGGCGACCTCCTCGTCGCTCAGGGCGTCGCCGTGTTCGTCCCGCGCGACCAGCAGCGCCGTCAGCAGGTCGGGCGGCGCCGTCTCGCCCGCCTCGATCCGCGCGCGTCGCGCCTCGACCAGGGTCGTCACCCGCCGCTCGAAGAAGCGGGCCGAGCGGAAGCTGGCCAGCCGACCCAGCCGCGGCGCCCAGTCCGGCGCGCCCAGGACGTCCAGCGGATCGATCCGTGCGCCATTGGCCAGGAACTGATTCAGCGCCCGCTCGAACCCGCGCGCTTCGCCGCCCAGCTCGTCGGAGAACATGGTCGCCGACAGGATGTCGAACGTCAGGCCCGACATCTCGCTGTCGATGTCCAGCACCCGCCCGCGCGCCGACAGCGACCAGGCCGCCACGCGGGCGAAACAGACCTCGGCCATGCGCGCGTTCAGCGTCGCCATCTTGGCCGGCGTGAAAAGCGGGGCCAGGATGCGCCGCACCCGTCGCCAGGCGCCGCCCTCGGTCAGCAGCAGCCCTTGCGCCAGCATCGGCCCCAGGACCCGGCGCTGCAGGTCGCCCTTCTCATAGTTGGCGGCGTTCTCGGTCAGCACGTGGCGCACGCCTTGCGGATGGCTGACCACCAGGATTTCGCCGAAGGCCGACCTGCCGTGCAGCTGCGGCTCCGTGAAATGCCGCTCGGACCACATCTGGATCGGATCGCGCCAGCTGATCCAGAGGAAGGGCAGCAGCGACAGGGGCTTGCCCGCGCGTCGGGGCGGGATCGCGGGACGGAAGGGGGGTGAACCGTCGGCCATGCCTGAACAGTTAGGCGCTGGATGTGACCGCCGAAAGGCCAGGCGCGATTACTGAGCCTTCGGCCTCCAGGCCTTCATCTCGGCGATCTCGCGCGTCTGGGTGTCGATAACGGCCTGGGCCATGCGACGGATGTCGGGGTCGCGGCTTTCGCTCAGGGCGACCCGGGCCATGGCGACGGCCCCTTCGTGGTGGGCGATCATCTTGGCGACATAGGCTTGATCGAGCGTCTGGCCGGATGCGGCGGCCATCTTCTCGTGCATCTCGGCTTCGGACGCCGCGAAGGCCTGATCGCCTGGGGCGGGGCCGGTCATGTCGTGGCCTGCATGGCTGGCGGCCTGCGCCTCTTCCGTCGTCGGCGTCGCCGCCGCATGGCGGGCGGCGGACGCATCGCGCAGCGCCTGTTCGACGGGGTCGCCCCCGCCGTCGCAGGCGGTCAGCAGACCGATCAGCGCAACGGGCAGAAGGGCGCGCATCACCCCGCGTCGCCCAGCCAGCCCGGCATCCAGCCTTCGTGCCATTCGCGCAGGTGAGCGACAGGGATGCGGAACAGTTCGCCCTTGTCGCCGGACGAGGCGAAGGCGTCGCCGCCCGCACGGCCGACGACCGACGCGTGCAGGCCGGCCTCGCGCGCCCGGGCGATCAGGGCGTCGGCGTCGGGAACAGCGACCAGGTAGCGGGCCTGGTCCTCGCCGAACAGGAAGATGTGCGCATGGGCGGCGCTGGAGGCGTCCAGCGTCACGCCGACGTCGGACGCCAGCACCAGATCGGCCGCCGCGCCGATCAGGCCGCCGTCCGACAGGTCGTGGACCACGGTCAGTTCGCCGGCCTCGATCAGGTCGCGCACGAAGTCGCCGGTCTTCTTTTCCAGCTTCAGGTCCACGGGCGGCGGGGCGCCGTCCTCGCGGCCCAGGACCTCGCGCAGATAGATCGACGCGCCCAGTTCGCCGTTCGTCTGGCCGATCAGGACCAAGGTGTCGCCCTCGGCCATGGTGGAGAAGCCGGTGACGACGTCGTAGTTGGGCAGCAGGCCCACCGCGCCGACGGTCGGCGTCGGCGGAATGGCGACGCCGTTGGTCTCGTTATACAGGCTGACGTTGCCGCTCACGACAGGGAAGGACAGTTCGCGGCAGGCCTCGGCCATGCCGTCGATGGCGCGGACGATCTGACCCATGATCTCGGGCCGCTGCGGATTGCCGAAGTTCAGGTTGTCGGTGATGGCGATGGGACGCGAACCCACGGCGGTCAGGTTGCGCCAGGCCTCGGCCACGGCCTGCTTGCCGCCCTCGTAGGGGTCGTTCTGGACATAGCGCGGGGTGCAGTCCGAGGTGACGGCCAGGCCCTTGTCCGTGCCGTGGACGCGCACCACGCCGGCGTCGGCGCCGGTGGCCGAGTCCTGCAGCGTGTCGGCCATGACGTGGCGGTCGTACTGTTCCCAGATCCAGCGCTTGGAGGCCATGTCGGGGCAGGCGACGACCTTCATCACCGCATCGGCCCAGTTCTCGGGCGCCGGGATGGTCGAATGATCCAGTTTCGGCTGAAGCTCCGGCTGGACCCAGGGACGGTCGTAGAGCGGCGCGTCGTCGAACAGCGGCGCCAGCGGCACGTCGCAGACGGTCTCGCCGTGGTGCTTCAGCACCAGACGGCCGGTGTCGGTGGTCTGGCCGATGACGGCGGCGTCCAGGCCCCACTTCTCGAAGATGCGATAGCCGTCTTCCTCGCGCCCGGGCTTCAGGACGGCCAGCATCCGCTCCTGGCTTTCCGACAGCATCATCTCATAGGCGGTCATGCCCTCTTCGCGCTGGGGCACCGCGTCCATGTTCAGCTCGATGCCGACGCCGCCCTTGCCCGCCATCTCGACGGAGGAGGAGGTCAGGCCGGCCGCGCCCATGTCCTGGATGGCGGCGACGGCGCCGGACGCCATCAGCTCCAGCGTGGCCTCGATCAGCAGCTTCTCGGCGAAGGGGTCGCCGACCTGGACGGTGGGGCGCTTGGACTCGGATTCGTCGTCGAACTCGGCCGAGGACATGGTCGCGCCGTGGATGCCGTCGCGGCCGGTCTTGGAGCCGAAATAGACCACCGACAGGCCCGCCGAGGGCGCGGCCGAATAGAAGATGCTGTCGGCCTTGGCCAGGCCGACGCACATGGCGTTGACCAGGATGTTGCCGTTGTAGCCGGCGTGGAAGTTGGTCTCGCCGGCCACGGTCGGCACGCCGACGCAGTTGCCGTAGCCGCCGATGCCCGAGACGACGCCCTTGACCAGGCGCTTGGTCTTTTCGTGGCCGGGATCGCCGAAGCGCAGGGCGTTCAGCAGGGCCACCGGCCGGGCGCCCATGGTGAAGACGTCGCGCATGATGCCGCCCACGCCCGTCGCCGCGCCCTGATAGGGCTCGATGTAGGAGGGGTGGTTGTGGCTCTCCATCTTGAAGATGCAGGCGTCGCCGTCGTCGATGTCGATCACGCCGGCGTTCTCGCCCGGACCGCAGATGACGCGCTCGCCGGTGGTGGGGAACTTGCCCAGATGGATCTTGGACGATTTGTAGCTGCAGTGCTCGGACCACATGACCGAGAAGACGCCCAGTTCGACGTGGTTC
This sequence comes from Brevundimonas sp., assembly GCF_041911375.1. Classification (GTDB taxonomy): domain Bacteria; phylum Pseudomonadota; class Alphaproteobacteria; order Caulobacterales; family Caulobacteraceae; genus Brevundimonas. The sequence continues at coordinate 21,899 of NZ_JAYRPA010000011.1, forward strand.
GGTTCGCGCCCCAGACGGTCGAGGACGACCTGATATTCATTGGGGGCAAGGCCGTATTCGGCGGCCAGTTCGGCCATCGACTTTTCGGGGGTCTTTTGCGGAGCGCTCATGGGCGGCGCTTCTAGCCGCAGACGCGCCAAATGTCAGCCTTGCGCGTGACGCGGCGGAACGTCGGGCGGGCTGGGCGATTGTTTCTTCAGAGGAGACCGCCATGAGCCAGCCCGAGATCGACCCGAATCCGCAGATCCCCCAGCCTGAACCGGCTCCGCCCGGCATCCCGGCCGACACCCCCGTCGAGATCCCGCCCGGAACGCCGTCCGAGTTTCCTGAAGACAATCCGCCAGGCGGCGGGCCCGAGATCGCCGCCGACGACGTCGGCGCGTCCGGCACGGCCGAACAGGCCCAGGACGACGCCTCGTGACCCGCAGCCCCAACGGCGTGGCGCCCACGCCCGGCGATGGCCAGCAGATGGACCGCTCCAACGAACCGGAGATCACCGCCGCCCAGGACGAAATCGCGCCCGATCTGGCCATGGATAGTCGGCGGCAAAGGCTGACGGGATCCGCCGTCGGCGTCGGCAGCGTCGGTTTCGATGAGGCGGGCGCCTTTGATATCGGCGCCGGAGCCGAGGGCGACCCCGACCGTTAGGCGGGGCGGTCCACGCCGGGCGTCAGCCGGAAGGCCAGCAGCACGCCCCCGATCAGGACGACGATGGCGCCCGCCAGGGCGACGAAGGCCGCCGCGGGCTTGTCGGGCTGTTCGGCGACGAAGGCCCCCAGCAGGCCCCAGGCGACGGGCAGGGGATAGGCCAGGGTGCGAAGCGCGCTGGTGACGCCCAGCGTCACCAGCGCGGTCACGACAATGGCCGTGATCGCCCAGCCGGACGGCGACAGCGCCGCCGGCAGGGCCTCAAAGGCGGTCAGGGTGGTGATCAGGTTCAGCGGCGCCGCGACCGTCAGCCAGCCGGCCAGCGCGGCCAGCGGCCACAACACCAGCAGGCGGTCCCGCTCGAACCGCCCGAGGCGGCGCGCCAGCGGCGATACGGCCAGCAGCGGAACGAGCAGGGCCAGCAGCGAGGCGAAGATCACCATCACGCTGGCGGCCTTCAGGTTCAGCGCCGCCACGATGATCCACAGGCCGATGCCGAAGAAGGCCACGGCGGAGGGCCAGCTCATCCGTCGGATCAGATCGCTTTCGCCGGTCTGGGGCAGGACCTGGCGGACGGCGTAGGCCAGGACGCCGGCGTAAAGCAGGCCCCAGATGGAGAAGGCGTAGCCGGCCACGCGCAGGGTCGAGTTTCCGTCTGCTGCGAACTCGGCCTGGGTCAGGCCGAGGCCGGCCAGGTTCTGCACCAACGGGACGACCACGGCGAAGACGGCGGCGGCCAGCACGATCAGGCGACGCGTGCGCTGGGCCGGGGTCGGGCGAAGGATGGAGGACATGGCGGACTCCGTGAATGGACTGGCAATACGCACGGCGGGCCGCATCGGTTCAGCTTCGCGTCTTCCCGGCCCGCTGCTAAGTGATGGGCCATGCGATACGGCGTGATGATCCTGGCGATGACGGCGGCGGCGGCGGGACCGGCCGCGGCCCAGACGCCGCCGGCTCCGCCCCCGACCGCGCCCACGGCCCTCCAGGCTCAGGCCGCGTGGCTGAAGGTGCGCCGGGCGCTGACGCCGTCGCAGCAGGCCTTCGAGGTGCGCGCCTTCGTCGCCGCCGCCACGACGGAGCGGGGCCGCCGGCCGGAATGGGCGATCGACGCCCGCGACCTGGCCTCGGGCCGCGCCGTTCCCCTAGACGATCCGGCCCTGCTGCAGAGGCCTCAAGCGCTGGAGATCACTCTGACGATGGACGGCCGGTTCTACACCTTCCGGCCCCTGTCGCGGGCCAGTCTGGAGCCATTGCTGGCGCCCTGACGGAACCCGAGGCGCGCCCGCCGGTTGTCGGATCGCATCGACAGGAGAACCGACATGGCCGACACGCCACAGGAAACCCCGACCTTCGAGACCGACGAGGTGAAGGCCAACCGCGCCATGGAGCAGGGCTTGGGCGTGGGCGCCCGCGAACTGGCCGCCCAGCGCGACCCCGGCGGCGTCAACACCGCCGACGAGGAGGCCGACTTCGAGACCGGCGTCTCGGTCGAGGCCGGGGACGAGGATCAGCTGGACGAGAACCTCAGCGTCCAGGGGCTGGACAACGCCGGCTAGGGCTTGAGGCGTCGCGCTTGACCGGGCGGGCGTGACGGCGTTCGATGGCGGCATGACCGCCGAGACGCCGACCGCCGCCCTGCTGGACCGCGCGAGCGCCGCCCGTGCGGCAGGCGATTTCCGCACCTGCCTCGAGGCGGCGGACGCGGCCCTGCGCCAGGACGGGCGCAACCTGATGGCGCTGATACTGAAGGGCGACGCCCTGGCGGGACTGGGCGACGCCCGCGCCGGGGCCAGCTTCCACGGCATGGCGCTGAACCTGGCGGCGCGCACGCCGCCGCCGGCCGCCCTGATTCCCGAACTGCGCCGGGTGCAGCAGGCTCAGGCCGACAATGCACGCCGGTTCGAGGCGGAGCTGAGACAGGGCCTGGCCGCACGCGGATTCGATCCCGAAACCTCCAGCGACCGCTTCGCCTGGTCGCTGGACCTGATGACGGGCCGGCGGCGGCTCTATCACCAGCAGCCGAAATTCTATCTCTTTCCCGGCCTGTCCCAGGTGGAGTTCCAGTCCCGGGCCGATCTGTCCTGGCTGGCGGGGGTCGAGGCGGCGGCCCCCGCGATCCGGCGGGAGCTTGAGGCGTTGCTGGCCGAGCCGGCGCTGTTCGCTCCCTACGTCGAGGACCGGGCGAACCGGCCGCGCACAGCCCAGGCCGGCATGCTGGAAAATCCGGACTGGAGCGCGGTCTTCCTGTGGAAGGACGGGGTCGAGGTCCCCGCGATCGCCGCCCGCTGCCCGGAAACGATGAAGGCCCTGGCGGGCGTGCCGCTGAGCCGGGTGCCGGGGCGGTCGCCTTCCATCCTGTTCTCGCGCCTGGCGGCGGGGGCGAGAATCCCTCCCCACCACGGCCTGATCAACACCCGCCTGATCTGCCACCTGCCGCTGGTGGCGCCGCCCGGCTCGTGGTTTCGCGTCGGCTCGGACGTGCGCCAGTGGGAGGAAGGCAAGGCCTGGGCGTTCGACGACACCGTCGAGCACGAAGCCTGGAACGACAGCGGCCAGGACCGCACCATCCTGATCTTCGACGTTTGGAAGCCCGAACTGACGGAGGAGGAGCGGGGCTTGGTCCGCGCCCTGTTCGACGCCATCGACGCCGCGGGCGGGGCGACGCCGAAGCTGGGAACCTGAACGGCGTCAGCCTTCCATCCGGAAGTTCACGGTGAAGGTTATCAGGCGACCGCCCAAAGGTCGTCCGTTGGCCGCCGCCTCGTCCGTTAGCTTCAGTCGAGCACGGGGAAGGGACCTTTGTACGGCGAGACCCAGGTTATAGCCGCCAGGCTGCTCGCTTTCCGTCACGCAATCGGTGAGCCCGCCATCGTCTTCGGTCACGCAAGACAGAGTGACATAGCCGAGGCGGGGGCTTCGTCCTCGTACGGACTCAGGGAAACTCGGCCGAGGCATGGTCCGCCAGGTGACGGCCGGGGGCAGGCCGTCCTGGCCGTTGCCCTCGATCTGATCCGCACGCTCTTCGCGGGCGTCGACAATCGGCCGGCCGCAGGCCGTAAGCGTCTCGGCGATGGCTTGGCTGGAGGGATCGACGTCCATCACATAGCGAGTGCGCGGTCCGCCCGGGGTGACGGCCGGGACGATGACCTGAAGCTTCCCGCCTTCCGACAGCCTGCGCGCCACGATGGCGGGGATGCGGCTGAACGCCACGGACGGATTGCTTCCCACGGTCCAGACGGTCGTGTCCGGTTCAGCGTCTTCGCCGACCTGGATCGCCAGTTCGCGTGTCGGCTTGTTCGCCGGCGCATCCGGCAAGCCGCCGACTACCAAGTCATAGACACCGGCCTGGCAGCGCGCGAGCAGCGCCAGGCCGCTCGTGAAGTCCATGGTCGCCACGACTGTGTTCTTGTCAGGAACGCGCGTGAGCGTCCAATCCTCCGGCGCGGCGTCTTCAGTCGTGGGGGCCTGGGTCGGGGTCTCCTGAGCCCAGGCTCCGGTTGATGAAAGCGAGAGAAGAGCGGCGGCGAGGAGGGAGCGAGACATTGCGCCACTTCGCCTCAACCCATGATTGCCGTCAAGCCGCGGCGTATATGCTCTGGAACAGAACCGCGCCGTCGGCGGAGCCCAGCTCCGCCTCGAAGGCGCGGTCGGGGTGGGGCATCATGCCCAGGACATTGCCGCGCGCATTCTGGATGCCGGCGATGTCGTTGACCGAGCCGTTGGGATTGTCGACATAGCGGAACACGACCTGGCCCTCGCCCTCGATCCGGGCCAGGGTCTCGGCGTCGGCGAAGAAGTTTCCGTCGCCGTTGCCCTGGGTCATGACCACCTCGCGCTGGCCCTGATAGCCGGCGGTGAAGCGGGTCTGGCCGTTGGCGACGGTCAGGCTGATCGGCTTGCAGACATATTTCAGGCCCTTGTTGCGGAGCAGGGCGCCCGGCAGCATCCCGGCCTCGCACAGGATCTGGAAGCCGTTGCAGATGCCCACGACGGCCACGCCGTCGTCCGCCGCCTTCTTGACCGCCTGCATCACCGGCGACTGGGCCGCCATGGCGCCGCAGCGCAGATAGTCGCCGTAGGAGAAGCCGCCGGGAATGACGATCAGGTCCAGGCCCTGGGGCAGTTCGGTCTCGGCGTGCCAGACCATCTTCACCGGCTCGCCGGTGGAGCGTTCGACGGCGACCTTGCAGTCGCGATCGCAGTTGGACCCGGGGAAGACGATGACGGCGGCGCTCATGGCGCGGGCCTCTAGCACCCTTTGCGGGGAATGTCAGGCCGTCGTGCGGGAACGCCCGGTCAGCCAGGCGATGACGAAGATCGCGAACCCTCCCAGCGACAGGGCCACGCCGACCCAGGCGGTCGAGGTCCAGCCGTAGCCGGCCGCGATGGCCATGCCGCCCAGAAGCGGACCGATGGCGTTGGCGGTGTTGAAGGCCGAATGGTTCAGCGCCGCGGCCAGTGTCTGGGCGTCGCCGGCCACGTCCATCAGCCGGGTCTGCAACACCGAGCCCAGGCCCCCGCCGCCGCCGATCAGGAAGACCACGACCATCACCGCCCACAGGTTCGACGCCGCGAACGGATAGAGCGCCAGCGCCGCCGCGCTCCACAGCAGCAGGCCGCCCGCCGCCGGGAAGCCGACGTGATCGGCGGCCCAGGCGCCCAGGATGTTGCCCAGGAACATGCCGACGCCGAACACGGCGAAGACCCACGGCATGATCTCCATCCCCACGCCCGTCACGGCCTGAAGCGTGGAGGCCAGATAGGCGTAGACCGCGAACATGCCGCCAAAGCCGATCGCGCCCACGCCCAGCGTCAGCCAGACCTGCCCGCGCTTCAGGGCGCCCAGTTCGCGCAGAGGACTGGCGTCCGGATGCGCCGGGTCGCGCGGCGCGAACAGGGCGACCAGGGCCATGGTCACGGCCGCCAGCACGCCGACGATGGCGAAGGTCCAGCGCCAGCCGTACTCATGGCTGATGACGTTGACGACGGGCACCCCCAGAACGGTGCCGACGGTCAGTCCCATCAGGATGGTCGAGACCGCGCGGGTGCGGAAATGAAGCGGCACGACCGAGGCCGCGACCAGGGCGGCGACCCCGAAATAGGCCCCGTGCGGCAGGCCGCTGAGAAAGCGGAAGACCAGCATCCAGCCGTAGGTCGGCGCCAGGGCGCTGAGCACATTGCCGATGGCGAACAGGGCCATGAAGCCGATCAGCAGCAGCCAGCGCGGCAGGCGCGCGCCCAGCACGGCCAGGATCGGCGCCCCGACCACCACGCCGGCCGCATAGGCGCTGATCACATGGCCGGCGGTGGGCGCATCGACGCCCAGGCCGGCGGCGAAGTCCGGCAGGATGCTCATGGCTGCGAACTCGGTCACGCCGATGGCGAAGCCGCCCATGGCCAGGGCGATGAGCACGAGGGCGACCGCCCCGCGCGAGCGGACGGGCAGGGCGGTGTCGATGGCGGCGTCGGTCATGTTGCGCTGCAAACTAATCAGCGTTCATGACACGACAAGGGCGGGGCCGCCCGCCTGCCGATCACGCTTTGTTTTCGTAGGTCGCGGTGATCGAGGCCTTGGCCAGGGTGTGGAAGTGCAGGTTGAAGCCGAAGACGGCGCCGGAGTTGTCGGCGGTTACGTCCAGGCGCTCCACGTCCACGGCGAAGACGGTGAAGATGTAGCGGTGCGGGCCGTGACCCGGGGGCGGCGCCGCGCCGCCGAAGCCCGCCTGGCCATAGTCGGTGCGGCCCTGGACAGCGCTGTGCGGCAGGTGGCCGCCGGCCGATCCCGCGCCGGTCGCCAGTTCGGTCACGTCGGCGGGAATATTCGCCACGGTCCAGTGCCAGAAGCCCGAGCCGGTCGGCGCGTCCGGATCGTAGCAGGTGACGGCGTAGCTCTTGGTCCCCTCGGGCGCGCCCGACCATGCCAGATGCGGCGAGGTGTTGCCCTTGGCGTGAACCTGGGCGTCCGGCAGCACGCCGCCGTCCTGGATATCGTTGGAGGTGAGGGTGAAGGTCATGGGCGCTCCGTCTGAATTCCAGACCTTAACTAGGGCCCGGACGAAGCGTTGCAAGGCGAGGCGGCGCGGTTACGCCGCTTCGATGCGGTAGCCTTCGATCACCGTATTGGCGAGCAGTTGTTCGCACATCTTCTTCGCCTCGGCCTGCGGGTCGTCGACGCCGGTCAGGTCGAACTCGATCAGCTTGCCGACGCGGGCGTTGGACACGCCCGTCCAGCCCAGGCCCTGCAGCGCGCCCTCGACGGCCTTGCCCTGGACGTCCAGCACGCCGGGCTTGAGGAAGACGTGAACCTTGATCTTGCTCATCAGTGCAGTCCCCCCTGAATGACCGTCGGCATGCCCTTCATGATGCCCAGACGACGCGCGACCTCGGTATAGCTCTCGATGACATTGCCCAGGTCGCGGCGGAAGCGGTCCTTGTCCAGCTTCTCGCCGGTCGAGGCGTCCCAAAGGCGGCAGCTGTCGGGGCTGATCTCGTCGGCCAGCAGCACCCGGCTGAAGTCGTTTTCCCAGACGCGGCCGAACTCGATCTTGAAGTCGACCAGGGTGATGCCGACGGCGCTGAACATGCCCGACAGATAGTCGTTCACCCGCACCGTCATGGCCAGCATGTCGTCCAGCTCCTGGGTCGAGGCCCAGTTGAAGGCCGTGATGTGCTCCTCGGTGACCATCGGGTCGTTGAGCTCGTCCTTCTTGTAGTAGAATTCAATGATCGAGCGGGGCAGGGCGGTGCCTTCCTCGATACCCAGGCGCTGGCTCATCGAGCCGGCGACGATGTTGCGGCAGACGACCTCCAGCGGAATGATCTCGACTTCGCGGATCAGCTGCTCGCGCAGGTTCAGGCGCTTGATGAAGTGGTTGGTCACGCCGATGCCGTTCAGGCGCGACATGATGAATTCGCTGATCTGGTTGTTGATGACGCCCTTGCCCTCCAGGGTCGCCTTCTTCTGCGCGTTGAAGGCTGTGGCGTCGTCCTTGAAGTACTGGATCAGGGTGCCGGGCTCGGGTCCCTCGTACAGGATCTTGGCCTTGCCTTCGTAGAGCTTCTTGCGCTTGCTGTTCATCTCAGTCCGCCTGCGCTCGCCAGAAACAAAAATCGCGCGACCCAGAACGGATGGGAGAACCCGGTCTCGGCGGCGCGTTTCGGAATCGGTCGGGCTGGTAATCTCGGTTCGGCGTCTCCTTAGCCGAAGCGGGCACGCGATACAAATGACGCCGGCCCGGCCGATATGACATCCCGCCTCACCCTGCGGAAGTCAGGTTGCGTTCGGGAAGAAGGGGGCTATAGACGGGCGCTTGCTCCGGCGGGACCGGGGCGTACGGAGCTTTGCTGAGCGAGATGACGACCTTCGACGATCGGGAACAGGCCTTCGAAGCCAAGTTCGCCCTCGATCAGGAGCAGGAATTCCGCGCGACCGCCCGGCGCAACAAGATGCTGGGCCTGTGGGCCGCCGAGAAGATGGGCCTGTCGCCCGAGAGCGCCGCGCAATACGCCGCCGCCGTGGTCCGCGCCGATATGGACCAGCCGGGCGACGAGGATGTGTTCCGCAAGATCGCCGGCGACTTCAAGGCCTCGGGCCTGACGGTGTCCGAGGGCGAGCTGCGCTCCAAGATGGACGAATTCGCCTCGATCACCCGGGATCAGATTCGCGCCGGGGAATAAGGCCGCGGCCGCAGGGCCGACGCTGAATGTCGAAAGGGCCGCACCCGGGGGAAAGTGCGGCCCTTTCTTATTTCCGGGGACGTTGGGGGAAGTCGACCCGGTACTGTGCGTCTCGCGCTCCTGAAGAACACAGCGCGCCGCATTTGGTTTCAGCCGGATATCGTCCGGCCGAATTATTTTCGCATCACGGCATCAGCACCGTGTCGATGACGTGAACCATGCCGTTCGACTGGGCCACGTCGGCCTGGGTGATGGTCGAGGTTCCGCCCTTGGCGTCGGTGATGACCCAGGTTCCGTTCGGGCCGGCGGCGATCTTCAGCGGTTCGCCCTGAACGGTCGTCAGCGTGGCTGTCCCGCCGTTGGCCTGGGCCTGGGCGGCGATGTCCGCGGCGGTCAGGCGGCCGGCCACCACATGATAGGTCAGGATCTTGGTCAGGTCGTCCTTCATGGCCGGCTGCATCAGGCTGTCGCGAGTCGCGGCCGGAATCTTCTCGAAGGCGGCGTTGTCCGGCGCAAAGACCGTGAAGGGGCCGGGGCCCTGCAGCGTCTCCACCAGGCCCGCAGCCTGGACCGCGGTGACCAGGGTGGAGAGGTTGGACGCCTTGGAGGCGTTGGCGACGATGGTGTCGTTGGGGCTCATGGCCGCGCCGCCGACCATGGGATCGGCGCTGGCGGGGGCCATGGCCGCGCCGTCGGGCGGCGCCATCGCGGCCGATTCGGCGGGCGCCGCCGGCTCGCTGTTGTTGCAGGCGCCCAGCGCCATCAGGGCTCCGCCGGACACGGCGGCGAGCATTAGAGTGCGAATCTTGGTGGTCATGGCGTTTCGATCCCTTCATGAAGCCGCTCTGTCGGCGGTGACGAAGGGTTACGAACGGAGGCGCACATAGGATGCCCCCGCCGTCCTGCGATCAGAGGAAGTCCGACAAGGCGGCCCAGCGCGCGGCCTTCTCCGCCAGCGGCCGGGCGTGCGCCGGGCTGGACGACGGCAGGTCCAGCAGCATGAGATCGGCCTGATCCGCCAGGATGCGACGACCCAGCCGGGCGGCCAGGCCGCCGTTGAAGGCCACAGCCCGCAGATCCGGCAAGGTCGCGACCAGTCCACGCAGATCGGCGGCTTCCGGCGAGCGGATCGCGGCGTCCAGACTGCCGGACCGTTCCGCCGAGGCGATGACGTCCCACAGGCCGATGCGGCGCGCCTTCAGCCGTTCGAGACGGGCCTCATACGCCAGCGCCTCCAGGTCCTCGCCCAGCGCTTGGCCGGTCAGGCGCCAGAAGGCGTTACGGGGGTGAGCGTAGTATTGGGCGGCCCGAAGCGAGGCGTCACCCGGCAGGCTGCCCAGAACCAGCAGACGAATGTCTGGCGCCAGAACCGGCGCCAGGCCGTCAACGCGAGGAGCGACTGAAAATGTCCGGTCCATTCAGCCGAAATCGCACAGAGCGACCGACCGCCGGCGCGCCGGTTTCATCATGGACCCGTACCGCCGCCGCCATGCAATCGAACCGCGACTTCAATCGCAGGACATCGCGATTGTCCGTCATCAGCTCACACTGTCGCAGCGACCCGTCCTCGCCGACCATGCATTGCAGGGGAATGTTGGAGAACCCGACCAGGTTGCCTCGGCAGCGTCGAAGGGCGGTTTGATCGATGGTCTGGATCAGCCGAGGCGCTTCCGACGGGGGCGGCGCTTCGGGGTTCGGCGTCGACTGCCCCCCCATCAGCCACCCTGCGAGAACCAAGCTCCAGAACATCGCCTATTCTCCGAACACCCGCGCGAACACCGTATCCACGTGTTTTGTATGATGCCCTAGGTCGAACAGGGCTTCCAGCTCGGCGTCGGGCAGGGTGACGCGATCGTCGGCCTTCAGGAAGTCGATGAAGCGGCCCTCGCCGCGCCAGACCTTCATGGCGTTCTCCTGGACCGCCGCATAGGCGTCCTCGCGGCTGATCCCGGCCTGGGTCAGGGCCAGCATGACGCGCTGGGAGAAGACCAGGCCGCCCAGGCGGTCGAGGTTCTTCTGCATGTTCTCCGGATAGACGTTCAGCCGCTCGATTACGCCGGCCAGGCGGTGCAGGGCGAAGTCCAGGTGGATGGTGGCGTCCGGCCCGATGCCGCGTTCGACCGAGGAGTGGCTGATGTCCCGCTCGTGCCACAGGGCGACGTTCTCCATCGCCGGCGTGACGGCCGAGCGGACCAGGCGGGCCAGGCCGGTCAGGTTCTCGGTCAGGATCGGGTTGCGCTTGTGCGGCATGGCCGACGAGCCCTTCTGGCCCTTGTCGAAGAACTCTTCGGCCTCGAGGACTTCGGTGCGTTGCAGGTGGCGGATCTCGGTGGCCAGGCGCTCGATCGAGGAGGCGACGACGCCGAGCGAGGCGAAATAGGCGGCGTGGCGGTCGCGCGGGATGACCTGGGTCGAGACCGGCTCGACCTGCAGGCCCATCTGGTCGGCGACATATTGCTCCACGGCCGGATCGACGTTGGCGAATGTGCCGACGGCGCCGGAGATGGCGCAGGTGGCGATCTCTTCGCGGGCCGCGACCAGGCGGCGCCGCGCGCGCTGGAACTCGGCGTGGTAGCCGGCCAGCTTCAGGCCGAAGGTCACCGGCTCGGCGTGGATGCCGTGGCTGCGGCCGACGGTGACGGTGTATTTGTGCTCCTTGGCGCGCGTCTCTAGCGCCGCCAGCACCCGGTCGACGCCGCCCAGCAGCAGGTCTGTCGCGCGCGCCAGCTGGACCGCGAAACAGGTGTCCAGCACGTCCGACGACGTCATGCCCTGGTGCAGGAAGCGGGCCTCGTCGCCGACGATTTCGGCCACGTGGGTCAGGAAGGCGATGACGTCGTGCTTGGTGGTGCGCTCGATCTCGTCGATGCGGTCGGCGTCGAAGGTCGCGTCCTTGCCCTTGGCCCAGATGGCGTCGGCCGATTCCCTGGGGATCACGCCCAGTTCGGCCATCTTGGTCGCGGCGTGGGCCTCGATCTCGAACCAGATCTTGTACTTGGTCTCTTGCGACCAGAGGGCGACGGCGTCGGGGCGGGAGTAGCGCGTGATCATGGGCGCCCCTAAAGGCTCTCGGAGCCGCTGATGTCAAGGAAGGCGGCGGATCGGGAGACCATGCCATGGAATTGATCATCGGGCCGAGGGCCTATTCGACCTGGTCGCTACGGGGCTGGCTGGTGATGAAGGCGACGGGCGCGGATTTCGCCGTGATCGACGCCCGTTATGATACGCCCGAGCACAAGGCGGCGCTTCAGGCCCTGTCGCCGTCCGGCTTCGTGCCGGCGCTTCGGGTCGAGGGAGAGGTTCTCTGGGACACCCTGGCCATCGCCGAATGGGCGGCCGAACGCTATCCGCAGGCCGCGCTGTGGCCCGCCGACCCGACCGCCCGGGCCCTGGCCCGCGCCGTCAGCGCCGAGATGCATTCCGGCTTCCAGGCGCTGCGCACCGTGTGCGGCACGGGGCCGGATCACCCGATGGTCGGGGCGGCGCGGGCGGAGACGCCTTCGGATCCGGCGCTGGACAGGGACCTGGCGCGGATCGTGAGCCTGGTTCGGCAGATGCGGGGCCGGTTCGGCGCCGAGGGGCCGTGGCTGTTCGGGGTGCGCTCCATCGCCGACGCCTTCTACACCCCGGTCGCCGCGCGGGTTCGTCACTTCCAGCTCGACCTGGCCGCCCATGGCGACGACGGCGCGGCGCGGACCTATATGGAGGCCCTGCTTGCGCACGCGCATTTCCGCGAGTGGGAGACCGACGCCCTGGCTTAACCGCTGGCAACCATGACGGCTGACGCTGGGTTAAGCGGACGCTGTTAGATGGATAGGCGGCCGCTTCCGGCCGGAGGTCCGCCCATGCCGGCTCCCGTCGTCTCGTCTTCCGTATCGGAAGGATCCCGCCGCCGGCTTCATCCGGTCGCCGCGCACGGTCTGGTCGCCGCCGTCGGCGTCATGGCCTGGGCGATGCTGCTGGCGGCGCTGCTGTAACCTACTGGGCGCCGGGGATCAGGGCCGCCTGGGCGATCTGCACCGGCTCGGGCGCGGGCGGAACATAGTCCAGCGCCACCGGAATCAGCGGCGCGCCCGAGGCCACGGCCTCCAGCGTCTTCAACGGCCCGCCGAACATGCGCTGATAAATCCAGTAGGCCGCGACGACCTTCTCGACGTAGTCGCGGGCCTGAGGCACGTCGATGGTCTCGATCAGCAGCAGGGGATCGGCGTCGCCGCCCAGCTTGCGGATGGCCCCCAGCATCGGTCCCGGACCGGCGTTGTAGGAGGCCACCGCCCGCAGCAAGTCGCCCTGGAAGGCCGGCAGCTGCAGCATGCGGTTCACATAGGCCTGACCAAGCCGCATGTTCACGGCCGGCTGCAACAGCTTGGTCGGCTCGGTGACGAAGGAGCGGTCGCCGGTCATTTCGGCGGCGGTGCCGGGCATGACCTGCATGATGCCATAGGCGCCCGCGCCGGAACGGGCGTCCGGGTTGAAGTCGGTCTCCTTGCGCGCCAAGGCGTAGACCAGCGCCTTCTCGATGGTGAAACCGCCTTCCGGCTCCAGCACCGGCGTCGGATAGCGCATGGCGTCGATGCGGCCGGCTTCGCCGTGGGCGGCGCCGGGGCTCATGATCCGGGCCAGGGCGTTCCACATCCGCGCCGCCTCGTTGGGCGCCGTGCGCACGCCGTTGCGCAGCTCGCTTTCCGCCTCGCCGCGGCGGCCGATCTCATAGAGGGCGACCGTGCGCCGCGCCCGCGGATCGGTCTGGACGAAAGCGGCCAGTTCCTCGGCGCCGACGCTGGTGTCGGGCGTATAGGCGGCGCGCTGCAGGCGGGCCTCCTGCACGTACGGCCGGGGCCCCATGTTCTCGATGGCCGGGTCTTCGCCCAGCTGGGCCAGCGCGATCTGGCCATAGAAGGTCGCGGGCCACTGGGCCGCCAGGCGCAGGTGGTCGACGATCCGGTCCTGGCGCCCCGACTGGCCGGCGGCGCGCGCGGTCCAGTATGCGGCGCCGGCGCGGACCCACGGATCTTCGGTCGGATCGTTTGCGACGCGGGCGAAGGCGGTGAAGGATTCGCCGTACTGCCCCAGGCGCCACTGGGCCAGGCCCACGGTCCACCAGTCGCCGATCTGCTGGCCGATGGCGACCGCGCCGGTCAGGTCGTCGGCGTTGTAGGCGATGCGGGCCGCCTTGGCCGGGTCCTGCCCCGGCGCGCCGGCGACGGCGGCGACCACGCTGCTCCAGGTGCGGCCCAGGAAGCTGGGCTTCTTCGGCTCGACCGCCCCGTCGGGACGGCGGCGCAGGGCCAGGTCGTAGACGCGGTCGGCGCACGGCAGGTCGGCGTATTCGTCCAGCCAGGCCGACAGCTCCTCGTAGGTCGCGACGTGGTCGGGGTGGAACAGGCGCTCGAACTCGACCTGGCCCAGCAGGACGCGGTCCTTGGCCTGCCGCGCCGACAGGCGGGCCGCTTCCAGGTCGCCGCGTCGCAGGGCGTCGAAGGCGGTGGTGTAGCTGAGACGGTCCGCCGGCGTCAGGGCGGTCGGACGCATGGAACCGGACGCGGCGCCGGGCGCTCCCTCATAGGGCGTGTCGGCGACGGCGACATTCGCGCCCCCGGCGAGCGCAAGGACAAGCGTCGACGCGAAGATCGCGCGGCGGATCGAAATCATACGGCGGCCCCCGTTGGCGTCCTGGCCCGTCTCGATTCAGGCTAAGGATCGTGTGGCGTCGGTCGTCAGCATTGAAACATGCTGAAAGCAGTCGTGACCTTAAACCGAGTCCGTTTCAAGGCGGGACGCCAGCGTCAACAGATCCGCCCACACCTGTCGCTTGGCCTGGGGCTGGCGCAGCAGGAAGGCGGGATGAAGCGTCGGCAGGGCCGGCGCCGCCACCGCGCCCTCGGCCAGCCGCCATTCCCTCCACTGGCCGCGCAGCTTCATGATTCCCTCGTCGGTCTGCAGCACGGACCGGGCCGAGGCCGCGCCCAGCAGCAGCACCGCCCGCGGCTTGAGCAGGGCGAAGGCCCGCTCGACGAAGGGCGCGCACAGGGCCTGCTCCTGCGGGCTGGCCGTGCGGTTGCCGGGCGGGCGCCAGAAGACGGTGTTGATGATGAAGACCTTGCCGGTCAGGCCGGCGGCGTCCAGCATCCGGTCCAGAAGCTGGCCCGCCCGGCCGACGAAGGGCTGGCCCAGCCGGTCTTCCTCCGCGCCGGGGGCCTCGCCGACAATCAGCACCGACGCGGTCGGATCGCCCCGGCCGAAGACGGACTGGGTGGCGCCCATTCCGCGCAGATCGCAGCCCTCGAAGGCCGCCACCGCCGCCGCCAGGTCCTGCAAGGCGCCCGCCCCGTTCGCCAGGCGTCGCGCCTCCGCCAGGGCCGCCTGGCCGTCCATCGCCGTGGGCCGGGCCACGACCGAGGCGGTCGCCCGCTGCACCGCCTTGACCGCCGGGGGCGGGGCGATGTGGGTGTGATCGACCGGCGCCTCGCCATAGCAGGCGTCCACGCCCGCATCGCGCCAAAAGGCGAGCAGGCTTTCCATCGCGGCGATGTCGTGGGGTTGCGCGTTCATGTCTCGATCCACCGATAAGCCTTGACCGCCCTCGCGTCACCTTCCGATAAGCGGCATAACCACACGAAGAACCGGGATTTCAGGGGAAGACATGGCCGAGGAAGCCATCGAAGGCGGCGCGGAGAACGCCCGCCAGGAAGCGATCATCGACAATCTGCCGCCGCTCGAGGCGCTGCAGGGCGTCGAGCGCGAGGTGATGGAGTATGACGTCGTCATCGTCGGCGGCGGCCCCGCCGGCCTGTCCGCCGCCATCCGCCTGAAGCAGCGGGCGGAGAAGGACGGCAAGGAAATCTCCGTCGCCGTGCTGGAGAAGTCAGCCGAGATCGGCGGCCACATCCTGTCCGGCGCCGTGATCGACCCCAAGGCGCTGAACGAGCTGTTTCCCGACTGGAAGGAACGCGGCGCGCCGCTGGAGACGCCGGTCACCAAGGACAGGTTCCTGCTGCTGGGGCCGCAGGGCGAACTGCCCCTGCCCATGCCGCTGCTGCCGCCGTTCATGCACAACCACGGCTGCTACATCGCCTCTCTGGGCAATGTGGCGCGCTGGCTGGGCGAACAGGCCGAGGCGCTGGGCGTCGAGGTCTATCCCGGCATGGCCGCCAGCCATGTGGTGTGGGAGGAAGAGACCGGCCGGGTGAAGGGCGTCGTCGCCGGCGTCTTCGGCGTCGACCGCGAGGGCAAGCCGACGGGCGATTTCCAGCCGGGCATCGAACTGCACGGCAAGTACGTCTTCATCGCCGAGGGCGTGCGCGGCTCGCTGGCCAAGACCATCATCGCCCGTCACAAGCTGCAGGACGGCAAGTCGCCGCAGAAGTACGGCATCGGCCTGAAGGAGCTGTGGCAGGTGCCGGCCGACAAGCACCAGCCGGGCCTGGCGCAGCACACGACCGGCTGGCCGCTGGACGAGCACACCGGCGGCGGCAGCTTCATGTACCACTTCGGCGACCGCTACGTGGCCATCGGCTATGTCGTCCACCTGAACTACAAGAACCCCTTCCTGTCGCCGTTCGACGAGTTCCAGCGCTTCAAGCACCACCCCTCGATCGCCGAACATCTGGAGGGCGGCACGCGCATCTCGTACGGCGCCCGCGCCATCACCGAGGGCGGTCTGCAATCCATTCCGAAGCTGGCCTTCCCCGGCGGCGCGCTGATCGGCTGTTCGGCCGGCTTCGTGAACGTGCCCCGCATCAAGGGCAGCCACAATGCGATGAAGACCGGCATGCTGGCCGCCGACGCCGCCTATGACGCGGTCCAGGCCGGACGCGCGGGCGATGAACTGGTCGAATACCAGACCGCCTTCGAAAAAAGCTGGGTCTTCAAGGAGCTGTCGGTCGTCAAGAACGCCAAGCCGCTGCTGTCGAAGTTCGGCACGACCCTGGGCGGGGCGTTCGGCATGTTCGACATGTGGTGCCGCACCCTGCTGGGCGGCTGGTCGCCGATCCCGACGCTGCAGCACGGCAAGACCGACGCCCAGTCCACCGAACTGGCCGCCCAGCACAAGCCGATCGCCTATCCCAAGCCGGACGGGAAGCTTTCGTTCGACAAGCTGTCGTCGGTCTTCATCTCCAACACCAACCACGCCGAGGACCAGCCCGCGCACCTGAAGCTGCTGGACCCGTCAAAGCCGATCCAGGTCAACCTGCCCAAGTACGGCGAACCGGCCCGGCTCTATTGCCCGGCAGGCGTGTACGAGGTGGTTTATGGCGACGAGGCGACCAAGAAGGACCCCCGGTTCGTCATCAACGCCCAGAACTGCGTCCACTGCAAAACCTGCGACATCAAGGATCCGTCGCAGAACATCGTCTGGATCACGCCCGAGGGCGGCGGCGGGCCGAACTATCCGAACATGTGACCTGCCGGGCGCGAGGGGCGCCGTCCCGCCCCTTGCCCGCGACGGGAAAAGCGTGAAGGGTCCGGGGCATGACCGCCTCCCGTTCGCGCCTGTTCGCCGCCTCCCTGACCGTGCTCGCCGTCGCGTTGGCGGGCGGGGCGGGCGCGCAGGACCGGCCGCCGGGGTCTATCCAGATCGATCCGGAGCCCCGGGAGGCGCCGCCGGCCCAGCCGGCGCCCGAGACGCATCCGCCGGCCATCATCCTGGAGCCGGATGAGACGCCCGACGACGCCGTGCCTGGCCCGGACGCTCCGGCCGAGGACGAGGCGCCCACGGTCGTCGTCGCCGACGAACCCGAAACGCCCGCCATCCCCGAGGTCTGGGCCCCCGTTCCGACCGATGCCCAGGGTCGCAGCGCCTATGGCCTCTATCTGGCGGGCAAGCTGGCCCTGATGCAGGGCGAGGGCGGGGCGGGCGCCGACTATCTGGCCCGCGCCCAGGCTCTGGCGCCCGAGCAACCCCGCCTTCAGGCCCAGGCCTTCACGTCCGCCCTGTTGTCGGGCGACCTAGACCAGGCGGCGGCCTTGGCGCCCGCCGCCAGCGACGCGGCCCCGGCCATGGTCGAGGGCGGTCGCCTGGTCCGGGTCGTCCAGACCTTCGTCCACGGCGACGCCCGCGCGGCAAACGCGGCTCTGACACGCCAGCCCGTCGCCTCGCCGCACGCCAGGGCCGGACTGTTGATCGCGCCGTGGATCGCCGCGGCGGCCGGGGACTGGACCCGCGCCCTGCAGGAGGCGCCGGCCGCAGGCGACCCGCTGACCCTGGCCTTCGCGCGACTGAACCGCGCCCAGCTGCTGGAGCATCGCCGCCGCTACGACGAAGCGGAGACCGAGCTGAAGGCCCTGTCCGACACCGCCGTGATCGGCGCCCTGTTCCACCGGCCCTACGGAGAATACCTGGAGCGGCGCGGTCGCCGGGACGAGGCGCTGGCCGTGTACGAAAAGGCGCTGCAGGGCGGCGCGGTCGACCTGGCGCTGGTGCGCGCCCTTGCCCGCGTGCGCGAGGGCGGACGGGCCCCGGCCTTGCCGACCTTCCGCGATGGGGCGGCCGAGGCCCTGGCCAACGCCGCCGCCCAGGCCTCGGCGGAAGGCGGGCACGAGTTCGCCGCTGTCTATCTGCGCCTGTCGCTGAACCTGCACGAGACGGCCCCCTCGCAGCTGGCCCTGGGCCAGACGCTGGAACGCGCCGGCCTGTCGGCGGCGGCGCGCACCGCCTATTCGCGGGTGGGGGTCGAGGACCCCATTCTCTACGCCACGGCGCGGGCGCAGCTGGCGGCCAGCCTTCAGGAAGACGGCCGGTCCGACGACGCGCTGGCCGAGCTGCGGCGCGCCGCCGCCCAGGCCCCGGGCGACCAGCGGATCGCCGCTATGCTGGCGGGCCAGCTGATGACCATGGAGCAGAACGCCGAGGCGCTCGAGATCCTGAACGGGCCGCTGCTGAACCGCGCCGACCAGGGGCCGCGGATCCACTTCCTGCGCGGCGCCGCCTACGAGGCGCTGAACCGCGTGCCCGAGGCGGAGGCCGAGCTGTGGGCCGCCGTGCAGGGCGCGCCGGCCGACGCCGACATGCTGAACTACCTGGGCTATCTGTGGGTCGATCGCGATCTGCGCGTGCAGCAGGGGGCGGAGATGATCCAGCGCGCCTTCGCCGCCGATCCCCAGAACGGCAACATCCAGGATTCCCTCGGCTGGGCCCAGTATCGGCAGGGCGATTACCAGGCCGCCGTCGACACCCTGGAGCAGGCGATCGACAAGGAGCCCGCCAACGCCGAGATCAACGACCACCTGGGCGACGCCTATTGGCGGGTCGGTCGCCGGCGCGAGGCGGAATGGATGTGGAAGCGCGTCCTGGTGCTGGACCCGGACGAGGAGCGCCGCGCCGAGGTCGAACGCAAGATCGAGCAAGGGCTGGACGCCGGCGCGGCCACGGGCGGCGTGTCGCAGTAGCCATGCGGCTGACCACGGCGGCTCCGGCCAAGATCAACCTGTTCCTGCACGTCGGGCCGGTCGACGCCGACGGCTATCATCCGCTGTCCAGCCTGGTCGCCTTCGCCGACATCGGCGACCGGGTGTCGGTCCAGCCGGCCGAGCGACTGTCGCTGGCCGTCACGGGCCCCTTCGGCGCGGCCCTGGCGGATGAGGACGACAATCTGATCCTGCGCGCCCTCAGGCGTCTGGGCGCCGCCCTGGGTCAGGGCGAGCCGGCGTTGAGCGTCGTGCTGGACAAGCAGTTGCCGATCGCTGCCGGTCTTGGCGGCGGCTCGTCGGACGCGGGCGCGGCCCTGCGCCTGGCCGCCGAGGTCCTGGGGCTGGCGGCCGACGACCCCGCGCTGGCGGCGGCGGCGCGCGATATCGGGGCCGACGGACCGATGTGCCTCTTCCCCCGCACGGCCTGGGCCGAGGGCCGGGGCGAGCGGCTGACGCCCGAGCCGCGCCTGCCTGAACTGTCGGTCGTGCTGGTCAATCCGGGCGTCCCGTCGCCCACGGGCCCCGTCTATCGCGCCTATGATCAGGCCCCCCTTGGGGAGGCCCGCCGGCCTGCGCCCCCCGCAGACTGGACGCCGCGCGCCACGGCGGCTTGGCTGGAGGAGCAGCGCAACGACCTCCAGGCCCCGGCCCTGGCCCTGGCGCCCGACATCGGCCTGGCCCTGGAAGCGGTGCGGGCGACGCAGGGCGTGCTCCTGACCCGAATGTCGGGTTCGGGCGCCACGGTGTTCGGCCTCTATGCGGACGCCGCGGCGGCGCGGGCGGCGGCGGACGGGCTCGCATCAGCTCACGCCGGCTGGTGGGTGCGGGCCGGTCGTCTGGGCGGCGCGCAAGATCACGGCAAGGTTTCAGGCGACAATCGGGCGTAATCGCCACGCTTGCGGCGACGTGGCCAAGCTTTCGTCGCGATCATCACAAAAGCTACGTGTTGTTTCACAATCACGGAACCGCATCGCCGGTTTTCGGCTTTGTGTGGCCAGTGCCTGATCTGGAACGGACCGCCGCTCCCCCAGTCCGCGGTCCTCAACCCAAAGAGGAAACAGCCATGCTACGCGCCAAACTGCTCGCCGCCACCGCCGTCGCCACCCTGATGGCCTTCCCCGCCCTGGCCCAGGAAGCCACGCCGCCGGCCCAGACCTCGGTTCCGGACGCCATGGCCCCGGCCGCGCCGCCGGCCACGGTCCCCACCCCCGGCCAGACCACCTCTTCGCAGAGGGACGCCGCGACCACGCCGGCCGCCGCCCAGACTATGCCCGCCCCGGCGACGGCTGCGGCCCAGACGCCCGCCGCCTCGGGCACCGTGGTGGACGTGCTGCGCTCCAGCGGTCAGTTCTCGACCCTGCTGACTGCGCTGGACCAGGCCCAGCTGACCGATACGCTGTCGACGCGTCCGGCCATCTCGATCTTCGCCCCGACCGACGCGGCCTTTGCGGCCCTGCCCGAGGCCGAGCGCACCCGTCTGCTGGATCCGGCCAACGCCAATGAGCTGCGCCAGCTGCTGCTCTACCACGTCATCGTCGCCGACGTGACGCCGGACCAGATCGAAGGCCGCAGGGGCGGCGTTCCGACCGCCTCGGAAGCCCAGATCCTGCTGGACGGCACCGGCGAGATGATCAAGGTCGACAGCGCCAGCGTCGTCAGCGCCGAACTGGACGCCTCCAACGGCGCGGTCTTCCCGATCGACAAGGTCCTGAACCCCGCCCAGTCGATGGCCGCCATGGGTGACGAGGAAAGCGCCGCCGCGACCGATGCGGGCGAAGCCTCGGGCGATGACGCCGCGGCGACCACGACCGAGACGACCACCACCGTCGAGCCGGCCGCGCCGGGCACGACCGCCCCCAATGGCCAGCCGGCCGCCACCACGACGACGACCGCGGCCCCGCCGGTCCCGAACCCGACCGACGGCCAGGTGGACGATCCGTCCATGACCCCGCCGGTCCAGACGCCCGACGCTGCGGCCGACGGCGCGCAGGAAGGCGATCCGACCCCGCAATAAGGGGTGATGCCCCGCGCCGGTCCCCGTGTCCGGCGGATGTTGAAGCGGAAGGCGGCGGGCCCTATGGTCCGCCGTCTTTTTTCAAGCCCTCCCGAGCCCGCCTTGACCGCTTCGACTGAACCGCTCGCGTTTCAGGACCTGATCCTGACGCTGCACCGCTACTGGGGCGACCAGGGCTGCGCGATCCTGCAGCCGTACGACATCGAGGTCGGGGCCGGCACGCTGCACCCGGCCACCGTGCTGCGCGCGCTGGGCAAGAAGCCGTGGAAGGCCGCCTACGTCCAGCCCAGCCGCCGCCCCGGCGACGGCCGCTATGGCGAGAACCCCAACCGGCTCCAGCATTATTACCAGTATCAGGTCATCCTGAAACCGAACCCGGACGACCTCCAGGCGCTCTACCTCGGGTCGCTGGAAGCCATCGGCATCGATCCGAAGCTGCACGACATCCGCTTCGTCGAGGACGACTGGGAGAACCCGACCGTCGGGGCCTGGGGGCTGGGCTGGGAGGTCTGGTGCGACGGCATGGAGGTGACGCAGTTCACCTATTTCCAGGGCGTCGGCGGCATCGAGGTGGACGTGGTGTCCGGCGAGCTGACCTACGGGCTGGAGCGCCTGGCCATGTACGTCCAGGGCGTCGACAACGTCTATGACCTGAAGTTCAACAAGGACGGCCTGAGCTATGGCGAGGTCTTCCTGGAGAACGAGCGCCAGCAGTCGGAAGCCAACTTCCACGGCTATGACGTCGACGGCCTCAAGCGCCGGTTCGAGGACATGGTGGCCGAGGTCTCGCGCCTTCTGGCCATGACCGGGCCGCAGGGCCAGCCGCTGGTCCTGCCCGCCTATGACCAGGTGCTGAAGGCCAGCCACCTGTTCAACCTGATGGACGCGCGCGGCGCTATCGCCGTCGCCGAACGCCAGAGCTACATCGGCCGCATCCGCGAACTCTGCAAAGCCTGCGCCCTCGCCTACGTCGAACAAGAGCGGAAAACCGCCTGATGCCCCAACTCCTCCTCGAAATCTTCTCCGAAGAAATCCCCGCCCGCATGCAGCAGGGCGCCGCGCGCGACCTGGAGCGGATGGCGTCCGAGCGGCTGAAGGCCGCGGGCCTGAGCTGGGACGCGCTGACGACCTACGCCGGCCCGCGCCGCCTGACCCTGGTGGTCGAGGGCCTGCCCGCCGCCACGCCCGACCGCTCCGAAGAGGTGAAGGGGCCCAAGGCCTCGGCCCCGCCCCAGGCGCTGGAAGGCTTCCTGCGCAAGACCGGCCTGACGCGCGAGCAACTGGTCGAACGCGACGGCGTCCTGTTCGCGGTGATCAGCAGCCAGGGCCGCGCGACCCCGGACCTGATCCCCGACATGGTCGACCAGATCGTGCGGACCTTCCCCTGGCCCAAGTCCATGCGCTGGGGGACCGGCGCCCTGCGCTGGGTGCGGCCGATCAAGCGCATCCTGTGCGTCTTCGACGGCCACGTCGTGCCGTTCGCCATCGACGGGATCCAGTCCGACGCCCTGACCGAGGGCCACCGCTTCCTCGGCTCCGGCGCGCCGTTCCCGGTCAGCGACTTCATCGACTATCGCCAGAAGCTGGAGCGCGAGCACGTCCTGCTGGACGTCGCCGACCGACGCTTGCGCATCCTGGAACAGGCCAAGGCCGCCTGCGCCGCGCGCGGCCTGGCCCTGGTCGACGACGACGGCCTGCTGGACGAGGTGGCGGGCTTGGCCGAATGGCCCACCCCGATCCTAGGCGACATGGACCCGCAGTTCCTGTCGTTGCCGCCCGAGGTGGTGCGACTGTCGATGAAGGTGCACCAGAAGTATTTCGCCGTGCGCGACCCCTCGAAAGAAGGCCTGGCCCCCAACTTCCTGGTCGTCGCCAATGTCGAGGCCACCGACGGCGGCAAGGCCCTGGCCGCCGGCAACAGCCGCGTCCTGTCCGCCCGCCTGAACGACGCCCGCTTCTTCTGGGACGAGGACCAGAAGGTCGGCTTCGACGCCTGGAACGAGAAGCTGAAGGGCGTCACCTTCCACGCCAAGCTGGGCACCCTGGCTGAACGCGTCGACCGCATCGCCGCCCTGGCCCGCGAGATCGCCCCCCTGGTCGGCGCCGACGCTGATCAGGCCGAACAGGCCGCCCGCCTGGCCAAGGCGGACCTGGCTTCCGGCATGGTCGGCGAGTTCCCGGAACTGCAGGGGATCATGGGCGGCTATTACGCCCGCCTGGCCGGCCAGCCCGACGCCGTCGCCGACGCCGTCCGCGACCACTACAAGCCGCAGGGTCCGAACGACACCGTCCCGACCGCGCCGCTGACCGTCGCCGTCGCCCTGGCCGACAAGCTGGACACCCTGGTCGGCTTCTTCGCCATCGACGAAAAGCCGACGGGATCGAAGGACCCGTTCGCGCTGCGGAGAGCGGCGCTGGGCGTCATCCGGCTGGTGCTGGAGAATGGGGCGCGCGTGGGGTTGGAAAGCCTATTCGTAACCGCAGCAAACTTGATCCAATCTGGGGCGCCCCTTCCGGGCCAAGCTATGTTGCAAATCGAGCTGTCTCGTTTCTTCGTCGATCGCTTGAAGGTCATGCTCAGAGATGGAGGGGCCAGGCACGACCTTGTCGACGCAATCGTCGAAACGAGCAAAGATCGCGACGGGTTGGTTGACGACGACCTCGTCCGCATCGTGCGCCGGGTGGAGGCTCTGGCCGCCTTCCTCGCCACCGACGACGGGGCGAACCTGCTGGCGGGCTACAAGCGCGCCTCAAACATCCTGCGCGCCGAGGAGAAGAAGGGGCCTGTCCCGACCGGCATGGTCCAGACCGGCCTGCCGAACCAGCCCGAGGAGGAGGTCGCCCTGGCCTTCGCCGTCGGCGCCGCCCGCACGCGGGTGGAGGCGGCGCTGGACAAGGAAGACTTCGCCGCCGCCATGTCCGCCCTGGCGGGCCTGCGCGGGCCGGTGGACGCCTTCTTCGAGGCGGTGATGGTCAACTCGGACGTGGCCGAGGAGCGCGAGAACCGGCTGAAGCTGCTGGGCCAGGTCCGCGACGTGATGGGCCAGGTGGCGGATTTCGGTCAGATCGCGGGTTGATCTAAAGCTCCGTCACCCTCGGGCTTGTCCCGAGGGCCCACCTCCAACCTCGCAGCGAAGGCCGGTATGGCTCGCCGACGGCGACGTCATCACCAACGATCGGGCCCCGGCCGCCGTGGGCCCTCGGGACTAGCCCGAGGGTGACGACCTATTGCGAGGGACGGCTCAAACCCGCCCCGTCACCGGCACCAGCGCCCCGGTCATCGCCCGGCTCTGCGGCGAGGCAAGGAACAGGATCACCGCCGCCAGGTCCGCCGGCCCCACCCACTGCGCCGGGTCCGCATC
The DNA here is from genome assembly GCF_041911375.1 of Brevundimonas sp. GTDB lineage: Bacteria > Pseudomonadota > Alphaproteobacteria > Caulobacterales > Caulobacteraceae > Brevundimonas. The sequence goes on from NZ_JAYRPA010000011.1 coordinate 46,013, forward strand.
CGGCATGTCCTTGCGGTTCGCGGGCGTGTCGATGATCGACGGCAGGACGGCGTTGACGGTGACCGAGGTCGCCTTCAGCTCCTCCGCCAGGGCCTGGGTCAGGGCGTGCACCCCCGCCTTGGCCGCGCCATAGGCGCCCATGCCCGCGCCGGCCTTCAGCGCGGCGGCCGAACCGACGTTGACGATCCGGCCCTGGTCCGACGCCTTCAGATGGGGCAGGGCGGCGCGGCTGGCGTTCAGGGCGGTGGTGACGTTCAGGGCGTGCATCCGGTCCCAGGCGGGCTCGGCGTCGTCGGTGGTCTGCCAGACGAAGCCGCCGGCGATGTTCAGCAGGGCGTCCAGCCGGCCGAAGCGGCCGATCACCGCCGAGATCGCCTGGCCCGCCTGCGCCGGATCAGTCAGGTCGACGCCGCCGACTTCCAGCACCCCGTCGGGCGTCGGATGGCCCATGGCGTGATCGATCACGGCGACCTTCAGCCCGTCGGCCAGCGCCGCCTCCAGCACCGCGCGCCCCAGCACCCCGTGACCGCCCGTGATGGCGACGACCCGATCCGTCATGTCCGTTCTCCTTCGGCCCCGATCCTAGAGCGGGCCCCCTCGCGATCAACCGGCGGCGAACACCCTGGCCATCAGCCGCTCCAGGGCCTGGGCGTCCACGGCGTCGAAGGCGGCCTTGGTCGTCGCGTCCACGTCGAACACGGCGATCAGGGCGCCCGAGGCGTCATTGACCGGCACCACGATCTCGCTGGCCGAACGGCTGTCGCAGGCGATGTGGCCGGGAAAGGCGTGCACGTCCTCGACGATCTGGGTGATCCGGGTGGCCGCCGCCGTCCCGCACACGCCCCGTCCGAAGGCGATGCGCAGGCAGCCCAGCGTCCCCTGATAGGGTCCGACCACCAGCTCGTCCGCCTTGTCCGGCGCCACGACGTAGAAGCCGGTCCAGAAGAAGTCCTCGAAGGCGTCGGCCAGCATGGACGACACCGTGGCCATCCGCGCCGTCACGTTCGGCTCCCCCTCCAGCACAGCCAGGATCTCGGCCTCGACCTCGGCGTAGCGGGCGGCCTTGTCGGCAGGGCGGTCGTCGCGGGCGACATAGGACATCACGGGTCTCCTTCGCGGCCGCATATAGCAGGGCCGAAGCCTTTGCACAGGACGGCGCCTCAGTCGCCTTCCGCACCTTTGGCCCGGAATAGTGCGGCTTCGCGCCTGAAGCGATCACCCGTACCGCGCCGTAAACACGACACTCCGCGCATTGACGGTCTGCTTTCTGGAGCGACGCCGACTTCGCAATCCGACCCTTTGAAGACCGGCGGCGCCGGCGTTGCGAGAGCCAGCGCGGCCTCAGGGCGTGAGCGGGCCCCAGCATGTGATCAGGGCGTTTAGGGCTTCATTGCCCCAGCTCTGATGGGCCGTGCCGTTCCTGATCGAGACATCCGATGTTGAGCCATCCTCGTTCAGCGCGCCCAAAGAGAGGGTTGTTGATGGCGGGCGGGATCGGGAACGGCCCTTCAGTGCTGGAGCCGTTGCGCGTATGGGAAGCTTAAGGTCACATCCAATGATGGCAACGGCTCCGTCAAAGCAGGTTCGTGGCCTGAACCTCTCGCTCATGGGCTTGTTCGTCATGACCGTACCGTCATTGAACGGAACCGGGGTGGAGCTGTTCGGGTGGGACCGGTGGCCTAGCAGAAGCAGCTTTTTGATTGTTGCGGTGGGAGTATTGCTCGCGCTTATTGGGCTGGCCCTGACCGTCAAGTCTCTTGGTCGCGCCGCAAGCAATGGCATTGGGCCGAGGTCCGCTCCCACCTTTGCGGACATTCAGGCCGTCTGTGTCGGCGCGACCTGTTGAGCTTTTCCGGCAGGACTCTCACGATGCGTCTATGCGTTTCAGCCCCCTGATCGTCCTAAGCCTTCTGATTCTCGCCGGATGCGCGCCCTTTCCAAAGGGGCCGCCTCTGATCGGTTACGATCCGGCGCCTTACGGCGACGCATTCCGCGCTGCGGCGACGGAAGCAGTCATCCGCCGCAAGCTCGGCAAGGGCTTCTACGAGGTCTTTGGGGACAAGGCCTATAAGGTGGGCCAGTCAGGGCTTTGCGCTGAGGATACCTTCCAGCACTTCTTATCGCTGCAGCACGGTTGTGCACTGCTCGGTCCAGGCGACGGTCCCGACTGTCGTGAACTAGACCTTTGCATCCGGCTCACGGTCGGCAGCGGGTTGTTGAAAGACTCCGAGGTCAGATCGGCTATCGAAGCCGCTTTGCTTAGGCCCTGCAATGCGCTCACTCCGCCTCACGGCCTGCCATACGCACGATGGCCTTCGGCCATTGGGAAGTCAGCGACCGCCAGTTGGGGGCAGCTCCGTTGTGGCAGCCGTCGTGAGGTAGTGGGGAGCGATATCTCGTTCCACGAGAACGGCGCCCAGTCCGTCATCTCCTTCACCTTTAACCTCGCTCGAGCGTAACCAGCGCGCTCGCGACAAGGACCGCGTCTCCCTTTAGGTGACGATGACGGGCCCCGGATGCGGATCCGGTCGTGAGTCACAGATTTATCTGCTCTGACATGTCCAAGGCGTCATCCAGCTGAACGCCGATGCGCCCGACGGTGCTGTCCCACTTCTTTGGCCGGGCAGGAGCCGGCAAGCGCGAAGAGCGCCGGCCCGCAGCCCTGTGGTTCAAGATCGTTCATTCGAACCCAGCGATCGACAAGACGGGCGTCTGTCGGGGGGGCGGAGTTAGGCGGTTCAAACCGACTGATGGCCTCTGGTCCGGCCCTCAGCCGTTTGTCAGCGACCGGACACAGGAACGGGTTCGACCGCGGTTGATTAACGCTGTTCGACTTCGGCTTGTTTGGAGATCCGGTACATGGCGCGTTCCAGCGAAATGGTCGAGAAGATCGACAATCGGGAGCTGTCTCCAGCATCGCAGCCGGCCGATCTTTCTCAAGCCGGCGTGACCCCCGACAGCTATTACGCCGATCAGGCCGCTGACCGTGACGCCTCGGCGCCCGATGACGGCGCCCCGCGGGCAGGCGGTGTCGAGACCGCACAGGACCTGCCGCCGCCCAGCGGCGCGCCCGCGCCGCAGGCGTCGGGGGCTCTGGATCAATCCGTTGAAACGCCGAAACCACCCAACAGGCCGAGCTGGAGCTGGGCCTCGTCGCGACGGCGCCTGATGGACAGGGCGGCTCCACCCAGTACGACATGGCCGTCGGGGCGCAGATGGAGACAGACACGGTCGCGGGCCTGGGGCAATCGGCAGCCTCGGGGTCAGGCCTGAACCCCGAGCTGCTTCGCGAGGGGAACGGGACGCCCGCGGCGGAGGACCTCGGCCAGATCACCGACCCAGACGGCCTGGCCGGCGCGACATCGGATGTGGCGAGTTTCGGCGCGCCCCTGGCGGGAACGCTGGCCGGCGCGCTCGACGCTGCGCAAGGCGCGACCGGCCAAGTCTCCGGCGTCGTCGCCGACGCCGTCTCCGGTCTCGGCGCCGCGGTCGAAACGGATGTGTCGGAAGTGTTGGATTCTGCGACGGACGCCGGATCGGTTGTCACCGCAACTGTCGCCGACCTTGGCGGCGTCGCCTCGGAGGCGCTTGACGGAATCGCGGCAAGCGGCGCGACGGGCGGACTGCTAGGGGGCCTGTTCGATCCGGGCTCGGACCAGAGCGGCCTGGACGACATGCTCGCGACCGGGGCGGCCGCGACCGGCGCGGACGTCCTGACGGGAGACGAGGCCGCGGTCGGTCTCATCGATAGCGGCGGACTCGATCTTGGCTCCAGCCTTCTGGGCGCCGACGATCTGGAAGAGGGCCTCGGCGGACTTCTGTAAAGGTCGTTCACCGAACACCTTAATTATTTTAAGTCATAGCTGAAACTATCGAACGATCAGGAAGTTATCACAACAACGAACGCTTCTTACATCTAAGCTTTATTGATCATTGAGCGTCTCGTTCAAATCAACAACGGAGAGACCACAATGGCTATTCTTGACAACGTGTTCGGCGGCAACGACGAATCCTCGAACTCGAACAACAGCGACGGCTCCGTCGGCGGCGTTCTGGATTCGACCTCGGCCCTGGGCATCAACTACGAAGCCAACAGCGAGAACACGGACGAAGACGGTGAAACCACCAGCTCGTCCAATGACGGCGCCTTCGGCCTCGACCTGGACACCGACTCCCTGCTGGGCGGCGCCGGCAGCTCCAGCTCGGACTCGATGTCCGACGACGACGCCAACTAAGCGTCTGGAAGAGGGCGGTCTTCGGACCGCCCTTTTTCGTGCCTGGACAGAGAGGGAACAGATGGCGAAGACGACGCCGGCGGATCGACCCACGGACGAATTCGCGGCCGCCCTGAGGCAATGTCTGCCGTTGTTCTGGACCGCTGTCGTCTTCGGCGGCGGCGTGAACATACTGTTCCTGGCCTCCCCGCTGTTCCTCCTTCAGATCTACAACCGCGTGATCCCCAGCGGCAGCTTGCCCACGCTGATCATGCTGTTCGTCGTGCTTATCGTGGCCCTCGGCACGATGGCCCTCCTCGACGCCATCCGCACCCAGGTCCTGATCAAGGCCGCCGCGCGCCTCGACCGGCTGCTGTCCCTGCGGCTCTTTCAGGCTGTTCTCGACCTGCCGCTGGCGACCGGCTCTCAGGTCCGGACCGCCCAGGCCCTGCGCGATCTCGACACCTTCCGCTCCGCCATGGCGGGACCTGCCGCCCAGCTGTTCTTCGACCTGCCCTGGTCCCCGCTCTTCCTGCTGGTCCTGTTCCTGCTGCATCCGCTGCTCGGCCTAGTGGGCCTGCTCGGCGCAGCCCTCCTGCTCGCTCTCACAGTCGTCAACGACCGCATGACCCGCAAGGGTTCGGAGAGCGCCGCCACGGCCGCGCAGCGCAGCTACGCCTTCGCCGATTCGATCGCCCGTTTCGCCGACCCCGTGCACGCCATGGGCATGACCGACGCCTTGGCCAGTCGATGGCGCATCGACCGCGACGAGATGATGGTGTGTCAGAGCGTGGCGTCCGAAAAGGGCGGCAACATCACCGCCCTGATCCGGTTCAGCCGCCTTGCGCTACAGGGATTCATGCTCGCGGTGGGCGCTTGGCTGGTGGTCGGCGGATCCATCCTGCCGGCCAGCATTTTCGCCGCCAGTCTGCTGTTGGGTCGCGCACTGGCTCCGCTGGAGCAGGCCGTCGTCGGCTGGCGCCAGGCGATCGCCGCCATCTCGGCGGGGCGCAACGTCCAGCTCGTCCTCAATACGGCGCCGCCCATGAAACAGGTCCTGCGCGTGCCCGCCAAGGACGGCGGCGTCGAGATGACGAATGTCGCCTTCACCCCCAGGGGCGCCCCCAGGCCGGCGCTGCAGGGCCTCACCCTTTCCATCGGCGCGGGCGAGGCGGTCGGCGTGGTGGGCCCCTCGGGCGCCGGCAAGACCTCGCTCGCCCGGCTGCTCGTCGCCGCCGCCCTGCCCAATACCGGCCGGGTGGAGATCGGCGGCGTTCCCACACACAAGTGGAACCCGTCGTCCCTGGCGCGCCATGTCGGTTTCCTGCCCCAGAACGTCGGCCTGTTCCCCGGAACGCTGAGGGAAAACATCGCGCGATACCAGGCCGTGGACGACGCCGAGGTCATACGAGCCGCCCGTCAGGCGCGCGTGCACGACATGATCATGGACCTGCCCGACGGCTATGAGACGCGGGTCGGAGAAGGCGGCGCGGGCCTGTCCAGCGGTCAGCGTCAACGCGTGGCGCTTGCGCGCGCCCTGTTCGGCAACCCCAAGCTTCTGATCCTTGACGAACCCAACGCCCACCTGGACGCCGAAGGCGAAGAGGCGCTCAACGACAGCCTCGGCGCGCTCAAGGCGCGAGGCTCGACGATCATCCTCGTCGCCCACCGGCTCAGCCCCCTGTCCCAGGTCGATCGCGTCCTGATCCTCGCCGACGGGCGGCTCGAGGCCGACGGCCCGCGAGACGACGTCATCGACCAGGTGCCGACCGAGACCATCGAACGCTTCGCCCAGCCCACCCCCTGAGATGTCCCATGCGGCTTGACCCCAGCACCCTCGTGACCCGCATGCCGGTGGACCTGTTCCAGCGGTATCGCCGCGGCATCAGCGCGCCGGACGGCAGCCTCGACGATTCCAGCCACCAGATTCGCAACGGTCTTCTGGTGCTGGCGGGGTTCTTCATCATAGGGCTGATCTGGGCGGCCTTCGCGCCGCTCTCAGGCGCGGCTGTTGCCAATGGCGTGGTCACCGTCGCAGGCAACCGGCAGACGCTGCAGACCCTCAACGGCGGGGTCGTCGACCAGGTCATGGTGCGCGAGGGACAGCAGGTCAGGGCGGGCCAGATCCTCATGCGGATGAATCCGCTGTCGACCGGCGGCGGTTTCCGCCGGTCGCAAAGCCAGCGCGACGATCTCGCCGCCGTCGAGGCGCGGCTCATCGCCGAGCGCGACGGCCTGCAAACGATCGTCTGGCCCGCCGACTTCAGCGCCCGGAGCAGCGAGGCCAGCGTCGCCCAGGCCATGCGCAGCCAAGCCGCCCTGTTCGATAGCCGCCGACGCGCCTTCTCCGGAGACGCCGCGGGAGAAGCGGCTCAGGTGGAGGCGGCGCGGATCGCCGTGGAAGGCCCCCGCCGCCAGCTGGAGTTCGTCAATGAGCGCCTGGCGGGGTTGCGGTCGCTGTACAGTCGCGGCTTCGCTCCGAAGGCCGTCGTTTATGAACTGGAAGCCGCCAAGGTGCAGCTTGAGACCGAGATCGCCCGCGGCGGAGTTGAGCTGCAGCGGGCCGAACTCGCCGCTTCGCGAGCGCGCGAGGGGCGCCTGAACGACGTCTTGACTGAGCTGCGCATGATCCAGGCCGAGCTGCAGCAAGTCGGACCCGCCTTGGACACTGCGCGGTTCGCCGCAGAGCGCGACACCGTGAGGGCGCCGGTGGACGGCGCTGTGGTCGACCTCGCCCCCACGGCTCCTGGCTCGATCCTGTCCCCCGGACAGAAGCTGATGGACGTTCTGCCCAGCGGCCGGGCCCTGATCGTCGAGGCGCGCATCCGACCGGAAGACGTCGACGACGTCCGCGTCGGCTCCCATGCCGATGTCCGCTTCACAAGCGTCAATCCGCGTGGAATGGCCAAGATCGGCGGACGCGTGACGACACTCTCCGCCGATCGACTGACCGATCCGGCGACAGGCGTCGGATACTACCTCGCTTACATCGCCCTGGATGCTGAACAGGTCGCGCGCGCCGACCTGGACCTGACAGCGGGACTGCCTGCATCCGTCAACGTCAAGACGCGCGATCGCAGCTTCCTGGACTATCTGTTCGCCCCCCTCACCGACAGCTTCGCCAAGGCCGGGCGCGAGGAGTAGTCAGGGTCAAGACCAGACGTCGGCTCGCGCGGCGTCTGTCACATAGCCGAAGAGATTCGACGCCCTTCCCGGACGCAAACGGCCAGGCTGTGAGTTCTGCACCGGACAGGACGGCATGGATGCGCGGTGTTTCATCGTCGCGCGCGCGGTCGCCTTGGTAGGCCCGGAGGGACTCGAACCCCCAACCAGACCGTTATGAGCGGTCGGCTCTAACCATTGAGCTACGGGCCCCCGAGACGAGGAGGTTCCGCCTAGCAGGGGCGGACGCGGCTTGCCAAGGGGCGACCGCCTTTCGGCGAATTCACGTCGATGAACGGAACCTGACAACGGCCTGTCGGCGTTCATTCAGGCGAGAACGGCCAAGGTCGCGCCCAGGATCGAGCGTCGGCGCACGGCCGGCCGGATCGTCTTACGGAGAAGCGCATGACCCGCACCCTGAACGCCCTGATGAAACCGGCCGCCCTGGCGGGCGCGGCGGCCGCCGCCGTGGCCCTGGCCGCCGGGGCGCCGCCCGCCATGGCCCAGACCGCGCTGGCCCAGACCGCGCCCCAGGCTCCTGCGCCCCTGACCCAGATGCAGCCCGCCCCCTCGCTGAACCTGTCGGCCTTCGGCGAGGTCAAGACCGCGCCGGACATGGCCACCATCACCTTCGGCGTCCAGACCGAGGCTGCGACCGCCGAGGCCGCCATGCGCGCCAACGCCGAGCGGATGAACCAGGTCATGAGCGCCCTGCGCCGCGCCGGGATCGCCGAGCGCCACGTCCAGACCTCGGGCCTGAACCTGTCGGCCCAGTACGACTATCAGGAGAACCAGCCGCCCAGGCTGCGGGGCTATCAGGCCGTCAACCGGGTGACCGTGCGGATCGAGGACCTGACCAAGGTAGGATCGACCGCCGACGCCGTGGTGGCCGCCGGCGTCAATCAGATCGACGGCATCGGCTTTGGCCTGAAGGACCCGACCACGGCCGAGAACGAGGCGCGCCGCCTGGCGGTGCGCGCCCTGCAGGAGAAGGCCGCGCTCTACGCCCAGGCGCTGGGCGTCCAGCTGGGCGGGGTGCGCACCCTGAGCGAGGGCGGCGGCTATTCGCCCCCGCCGCCGATGCCGATGTACGCCCGCGCGGTGTCGCTGCAATCGGCCGATTCCAGCCCCGTGTCCGGCGGCGAGCTGGCCGTGCGCATCGACATCACCGGCGTCTACGACATCGTCCGCTGACCCGCGGCTCTTGACGTCGCCCCCCGCCGTTGCTCCGCTGCCCGGGAGCGACGACGGGGGATGCGGCGGTGAGCGAGGCCAGACTGGAGATCGCCGCCGGCTTCGCCACCCTGACGGGGCCCAAGGCCGACAATCAGGATTTCGGCGGCGTCCACCTGGGCTCGCCGGTGGAACAGCGCGAGCATGGCGTGGTGGCGGTCATCGCCGACGGCGTGTCCGGCTCGCGCGCGGGCCGCACGGCGGCCGAGCTGGCGACCCGCAGCTTCATCGACGGCTATCTGGACCAGAACCCGTTGAACGGCATCGCCGCCAACGGCGTCAAGGCGCTGAGGGGCTTCAACCGCTGGCTTCACGCCAAGGGCCGGTCCGATCCGGCCATGACGGCGGCGGCCACCACCTTCACCGCCCTGGTGCTGCGCGGGCGCGAGGCGGTGTCGCTGCACGTCGGCGACAGCCGCGCCTGGCATTTTCGTGACGGCGTCCTGACCCGGCTGACCGAGGACCACACCCGCGCGGTCGAGGGGTTGAGCCATGTGCTGTACCGCGCCGTCGGCATCGAGGCGGACGTCAAGCTGGATGTCCGCCACATCGGCCTTCAGGCGCACGACCGGCTGCTGCTGACGACCGACGGCGTCCACGGGGTGCTGGGCGACGAGGCCCTGGCCCGGTTGCTGGGCCGACGGGGCTCGCCCGACGCCGACGCCCGCGCGGTGCTGGCCGAGGTCGAGGCCGTCGGCGCGCGCGACAACGCCACCGTCATCGTCATCGATGTGGTCCGGACGGGCGCGCCAGACTGGGAGGCCATCACCGCCGAGGCCGAGGGCCTGGCGATGGAGGGGCCGCCGGACGTTGGCGCGACGGTCGACGGCTTTCAGCTGCAGCGCCTGATCGCGGACGGGCGCTACACCCGGCTGTTCCTGGCGCGGGACGTGATCGGCGACCTGGGTCAGGTGGCGCTGAAGTTTCCGAAGCCCGCGGTGGTGTCGGCCCGCGGGGCGCGGCAGGCCTTCCTGCGCGAGGCCTTCATCGGCCGCCGCATCGACAATCCCTTCGTCGGCCGGGTGCTGACGCTGGAGGCCGGCCGGCAGAGCCGCCTCTACATCGTCCAACCCTTTTACGCCGGCCAGACCCTTCACGCGCGCCTGGCGGACGACGGGCCTCTGGAGATCGCCGAGGGCGTGGGCGTGGCCCTGCGCCTGGCGCGGGCGGTCGCGGCGCTGCATCGCGCGGGGGTGATCCACCGTGACATCAAGCCGGACAATGTGATCCTCGAGGCGAACGGCGGGCTGAAGCTGGTGGACCTGGGCGTCGCGCGCCTGCGTCAGGCCGAGGAGTTCGCCGAGGCCGAGGCGCCGGGCACCAACGGCTACAAGGCGCCGGAGATGTACCAGGGCGAGGCCGGCTCGCCCGCCACCGACCAGTTCGCCCTGGGCGTCACCCTGTACCGCCTGTTCACCCGCACCTATCCCTGGGGCGCGGTGGATCCCGAGGACGCCCCGCGCTTCGACAAGGCGCCGACACCCCCCGGACGCCACCGGCCCGACATGCCCGCCTGGCTTGACGCCGCCATCATGCGGGCGGTCGCGCCCGAGCCCGGCGACCGTTTCGAGGATGTCGAGGAGCTGGTCCACGTGCTGGAGACCGGCAGCGCGGTCGCCGCGCCGCAGCCGCGTCCGCTGTCCCTGATCGAGCGGGATCCCGTGCGTTTCTGGCAGGGCGTGTGCCTGCTCCTGGTGGTGGCGCTGCTGGTGTCGCTGGCGACGCGATAAGCCCGGAAGGGATGCTTATACGGCGCGCCCCGCGCGCCGGATGCTGCGACCTTTGGAGGCGGCTTGGCCGTAGGAACCTCCGCATCGGCGCGGCCTTCATACCCCGCGGGCCTCCCTGTCCGCCTTGGCACGAAGGACGTTCCCATGATGAAAGTCGCCGCAAGCGCACTGGCGCTGACGCTCGTTTCCACCCCCGCCCTGGCGCAGTCGACCGACTGGTCCGGCCCCTACATCGGCATCTTCGGCGGCTACGGCCAGGTCAATGACGACGAGGACGAGCGGCTCGGGTTCGACCGCAACCTCGACGGCACCTATGGCGACACGGTCGTGACGGGCACGGGCGCGGACGCCTTCGGGCCCGGCTTCTGCGACGGCGCGGCGAACAGCGCCGTGGCCGCGGACGGCTGCGACAGCGACAAGGGTTCGCCCGAGGCCGGCGTACGCGCGGGCTACGACTGGCAGTTCGGCTCGTTCGTGGTCGGCGGCCTGGCCGAGTACAGCGTGACGGACGTCGAGGACCGCGTGACCGGCTTCTCCACCACCCCGGCCTACTACACCTTCGAGCGCGAGCTCGAGAGCCTGGCGGCGGTTCGCGCACGGGTGGGTTACGCCATGGGGCCGGCCCTGATCTACGGCACGGGCGGCTACGCCTACGGCAAGTTCGACAACAACTTCTCCACCAGCAACGGCGCCAACAGCTTCAACACCACCGAGGACTCCGAGGACGGCCACGGCTGGCAGGCGGGCGGCGGCGTCGAATATGCGCTGGGCCGCGGCCTGACCGTGACCGGCGAATATCTCTACACGTCGCTGGACGTCGACAGTCCGGTGGTGCGGGTCGGCCCCGGCTCCGCGCCGGCCACCAACCCCTTCATCCTGCCGCCCAACGCGACCGGCACGGACATGATCCGCTCGAACGGCCGCTTCGGCGCGCACCATGTGCGCATCGGCATGGCCTACCGTTTCTAGGCGAAGCCCTCCGGACGGGCCTCAGGCCCGTCCGCCCTGGCTTGAAAGCATGGCCGCGTCCACGCCCATTCGGGCCAGGGCCCGCGTCCATTTCGTCTCGTGGTCGGCGTCGAAGATCAGGTCCAGATCGGCGTCCGTCGTCAGCCAGACGTTTTCCGCCAGTTCCTCTTCCAGCTGTCCCTCGCCCCAGCCGGCGTAGCCCAGCAGCAGGGCCGAGCGGCGCGGACCGGCCACCGCGTCCGTCATCGCCGCCAGGGCCTCGCGCGTGCCCGTCATGGCCAGGCCGTCGCCGAACGGCAGGCTGTCGTCGCCCGTCATCCAGTCGTCGGTATGCAGCACGAAGCCGCGCTCGCGCTCGACCGGACCGCCCATCAGCACCACGCGACCGGCGGCCTGATCGGGCGCCGGCTGGTCCAGCTTGTCCAGCACCGTCTTCAGGTCGACGCCCGGCGCGGGCCGGTCCAGCCTCAGGCCCATGGCGTGGTCGGCGCCGTGGGCGCAGATCAGGATGACGGCGTGTTCGAACCGGGAATCGCCGATGCCGGGCATGGCGACCAGGAGCCGGCCCGTCAGGGATGAGGCGTCGGTCATGATGCCCTTATCATCGGGTGCGAAACGGGCGGGCGCAAGGCGCGTTCACGCTTGCGGTCGCGCGACGGGCGTCTATGTGTCGCGGGCGCTGTTCCCACTCAACCCATTCCGCGCGGAGACATTCCATGACCATCCAGATCGGCGACCGCATCCCCAACGCGACCCTCGCCCAGGCGACGGCCGAAGGGCCCAAGCCCGTCTCCACCAGCGAGATCTTCGACGGCAAGACCGTGGCCCTGTTCGCGGTGCCGGGCGCCTTCACCCCGACCTGCTCGGCGCGTCACCTGCCGGGCTTCAAGGACAATCTGGAGACCATCCGGGGCAAGGGCGTCGACACGGTCGCCTGCATCTCGGTCAACGACGCCTTCGTGATGAAGGCCTGGGCCGACAGCCAGGACATCGCCGACGATCAGATCGTGATGCTGGCCGACGGAAACGGCGAGCTGACGCGCGCGCTGGGCCTGGTTCTGGACGGGTCGGGCTTTGGCCTGGGCGAGCGCTCGCAGCGCTATTCCATGCTGGTCAAGGACGGCACGGTGACCCAGCTGAACATCGAGCAGGGCGGCGAGTTCAAGGTGTCGTCGGCCGAGCACCTGCTGGCCCAGCTCTGAGCCCCGGCCCGGACGTCCCGGCGGGCGCCACCGACGTCTTCACGCCGGAACAGCGCAGCGCCGTCATGCGTCGCGTCAAGGGGCGCGACACCAAGCCCGAGCTGGCCGTGCGCCGCATCCTGCGCGCGGCCGGCGTCGGCTATCGGCTGGGCGGCGCCGGCCTGCCGGGCCGGCCCGACGTGGTGATGAAGGGCCGCCGTGTCGCCCTGTTCGTCCATGGCTGCTTCTGGCACGGCCACGACTGCGCCCGGGGCGCGCGCCAGCCCAAGGCCAATGCGGCCTACTGGCGGGCCAAGATCGATCGCAACCGGGCCCGCGACGCCCGGAACGCCGCCGCGCTCGATGCGGCGGGCTGGCGTGTCGTGACGGCCTGGGAATGCGAGATGAAGGCCGACGGCTTCGCCGACCGGCTGGTCGCCCAGGTGCGCGGTCAGGCCGCCTCGGCCACGCCGCCCTGGGTTTCTTCCAGCACGTGCTGGAGCGCGCCCAGCAGGGCGGGGGGCGTCAGCGGCTTGGGCACGAAATAGGCCATGCCCGCCGCCTTGCAGGCGGCGATGTCCTCGGCCGCGGTGTCGGCCGTGACGGCGACCACCGGCGTCAGGGCGTTCGGGCCGCCCTCCGCGCGCAGGCGCCGGGTGGTCTCGCGCCCGTCCAGCTCCGGCATCCGCACATCCATGAAGATGACGTCGAAGACCGACTCCTCGCAGCGCTCCAGCGCCGCCAGCCCGTCGGCGGCGGTGACGATGTCGCAGCCCAGCGGCTGAAGGATCAGTTGGACCGCGCGCCGGTTGATGTCGTGGTCGTCCACGACCAACAGCCGCAGGGGGCGGCCCTCGTCCGCGGCGTCCTCCACGCCGTCCTGCGGGGACGGCATGACCGCCTCCGCCGGTTCCGGCGCGGCCTGGGCGACGGCGGCCAGGGCCTCGGCCGCGCGCCGTTCGGCTAGGACCCGCGCCACGGCCAGGCGGCTGTCGTCAAGCGTCGGCTCGGCGGCCGGCGCCGCGCATTCGGCGCGCGGCAGGACCAGCGAGATGGTGAAGCGGGAGCCCTGGCCCGGCGCGCTGCGCGCGGTCAGGCGGCCGCCCATGAGTTCGACCAGGTTGCGGCTGATCGCCAGTCCCAGCCCCGATCCCCCGTGCATGGCGCTGACGCCGTCGGCGGTCTGGTCGAAGGGCCGGAACAGCCGCGTCACCTGTTCTGCGGTCATGCCCGGCCCGGTGTCGGCCACCTCGATCAGCAGGCAGTAGCCGGACGGCTCCTCGCTCCAGGCGTTCAGCCGCAGGGTGATGTCGCCGCCCTGGGTGAACTTCACCGCGTTCGAGATCAGGTTGTTCAGCACCTGACGCAGGCGCATGGCGTCGCCCCGCACGTTCGCGGGGATGCTGTGCGCGCCCTCGATGCGCAGCTTCAGCCCCTTGGCCTCGGTCACGCCGCGCCACAGCCGCAGCGTCTGAGCCAGCAGGGCGCGCAGGTTGAAGTCCTGGACCTCGATCTGCATCCGCCCGGCCTCGATGCGGGAATGATCCAGCAGGTCGTCCAGCAGGGACTTCATCATCCGACCGGCGTCGGTGATCAGTTCGGCGTTCTGGCGCACGTTGGCGTCGCCGTTGCGCAGTTCGGCCGCGCCGCTGAGAATGGCGCCGATGGGGGTGCGCAGGTCGTGGCCGATCGCCGCCAGAAAGGCGCCCTGGTCGTCCAGCGCGCGGGTGATCCGGCTGGCCCGCTCCTCGGCCAAGATCCGGTCGCGCTGTTCCCGGCGCGCGCGCTCAGCCAGCGCGCGCCAGACGCTCAGGCAGTAGATGGTGAAGATCGTCACCGCCGCCGCCGCCGTGATCGCCGCGGCGGGGGTCGCGCCCAGCTGGATCAGCAGGAAGGGGAAGGCCGCCATATACAGGATCTGCGGCGTCACCGTGCAGGCCAGCACCGCCAGCGAACGCGGCGCATTGACCATCGAATAGACCATGGCCGCCGGCAGCATGACCGCCGCCGACACGCCGCCGGCGACGCCGCCGAACAGCCAGAGCAGCACCGACAGGGCGCCGTAGAGGCCGGTGTTGGCGAACATCGTCGCGCCGCCCAGGACGTGGCGCGCGCGCGACATCGGGCGGGGCGAGCGCGCATTGACCGGCGCGAAGACGAAGGCCTCGCACGCCTGAAGGACCACATAGGCCAGGCCCCAGCCGCCGGCGATCTGCCAGCCGACCAGCGGCGTTGCGGCCAGGCTGCTGGCCACGCCCACGGCGACGCGCTGCATCATCGCGCCACGGCGTTGCCGGACCGCAAAGGCCCAGCCGCTCAGCGTGCGGGCGTCCGTGGTGTTCGACATTCGCGTCCTCGATGGCGCCGCGGGGCGCGTTCGGACGAACCATGCCTCATGTGAGGCTAACGCTCCGTCAACGGGCGGCGCCGACGGCCTCGGAAACGGTGGAAAATCCGTCGGCGCGCAGACGGCCCGCCAGGTCGCGCTTGATCCGCCCGACAAGTCCCGGCCCCTCGTAGATCAGGGCCGAATAGATCTGCACCGCCGAGGCGCCCAGGCGAATGCGGGCATAGGCCTCCGCGCCGCTGTCGATCCCGCCGACCGCGATCAGCGGCAGGCGGCCAGCGGCGGCCTCCGCCGCGGCGCGCAGGGCCTTCTCGGCGAACGGACGGGCCGGTGCGCCGGACAGGCCGCCGGCCTCGCCGGCCTGGGGCGAACGCAGCGTGGCGGGCCTTTCCAGGGTGGTGTTGGACACGATCAGCGCATCGATCCGGTGCGCCAGCGCCGCCTCGACGATCATGGCGATCTCGGCCGCCGTCAGGTCGGGGGCGATCTTCAGGAAGACGGGCGCCCGCGCCGGGCCGTCCGGCCGGGCCGCATCGATGCGGCCCAGCAGGTCGTCCAGCGCCGCCCGGCCCTGCAGCGCGCGCAGCCCCGGCGTGTTGGGCGAGGAGATGTTGACGGTGAAATATTCGGCCAGGCCCGCCAGCCGCCCCAGGCCCTCGACATAGTCCGCGGCCTTGTCTTCCGTGTCCTTGTTGGCGCCCAGGTTGGCGCCGACCGTCGCTCCCTTGGGGCGGGCCGCTAGCCGGCGCGCGAACGCCTCCAGCCCGGCGTTGTTGAAACCCATGCGGTTGATGATCGCGCGGTCTTCCGACAGGCGGAACAGGCGCGGGCGCGGGTTCCCCGGCTGGGGCTTCGGCGTCACCGATCCGCATTCCAGAAAGCCGAAGCCGAGGCGCGACAGGCCGCGCAACGCCTCGCCGTTCTTGTCCAGCCCGGCGGCCAGCCCGACCGGATTGGGCAGGTCCAGCCCCGCCAGTCGGGTGTGCAGGATCGGCGGATCGGGCGGGGCCGCGGGCAGGGGCGCGAAGGTCAGGCCGCGGATGGCCAGGACGTGCGCGTCCTCCGGGTCCAGACGGCGCAGCAGGGCGGCGCCCAGGTCCATCGCCGTCATGCGGCGTCCCCGATCGTCATCGCCCCGTCGGCTTCGACCGACAAGGGGCGGCTCTCGCTGACGGCCGAGGCCGGCAGCGGCCCGTACAGATGCGGAAACAGCTCGCCGCCGCGCGAGGGCTCCCAGACCGGCGACGGATCCAGACGCGCCAGTTCGACCGTCAGCAGCATCAGGCCGTCCCGACCCGCGTAGTGGCGGCGCGCCGTTTCGGCCAGCTGGGCCTGGGTCGACATGTGGATGTAGCCGTCGGCCCGGTCCACGGCCGATCCGTCGTAGCGACCCTCGGCCAAGGCCGCGCGCCATTCCTCGGCGGCGACGATCTTGTAGGCGACGGGCGGATGGGCGGCGGCGATCATGCGCCGACGGTCCGCGGCGTGAGAAAACCCTCATAGGCGCAACGGCCGGCCGCATCGACGCTGAAGATGGCGGCCGAGCCCGGCGGAAAGCCCCCGGCCAGCCGGTCCAGCACCGCCGGAGAGGCGGCGCTTTCGGTCAGATACTCCACCGCCAGGACGTGGACCCCCGGATTGTGGGCCAGCACCATCAGGCAGCCGGCCTCTTCCTCGCTGGCCTCGACCAGGCCCCGGATGGCGTCGGCGCCCGCGTTGTAGAGCGACGACAGGTCGCGGACCTCCACGTCGCCGAAGGCGTCGTGCATCTGCTCCCAGGTCTGGCGGGTGCGCGCCGCGGCCGACACCAGGGCCAGGTCCGGCCTGAGGCCCCGTTCGGCCAGCGCCCGGCCCATGGCCGCCGCCTCCGCCCGGCCCGAGGCCGCCAGCACCCGGGCCTTGTCGCCGCCCGAGGGCGCGGAAGGCTCCGCCTGGGCGTGCCGCATGAGGATCAGTCTGTGCATGGCTTCGCCTTAGGGCGGTTCGCGGCCGGCGACCAGACGGGGCGCCGGTCAACTCCGCGTCAGTCCGGCGCGTTCCGGCGCGAGGGGACCGAGGCGGCGGGCTGGGGCGCCAGGGCCGGGGCGGCGACGCGCTGGGCATGGCCGCTGGGCCGAATCCGCGCATAGGCCTGTCGCGTCGCCTCCAGCAGGATCAGCCCGGCCGCGCCCGGCATGACGCGCCGCCCCACCTGTTCGAAGCCGTCGGCCAGCGGCAGCAACGGCCCCCAGGGCGGCACATACAGCGTCTGCGACCAGGCGGCGGGCTCCAGCCCGGCTTCGCGCACCAGCCGCTCCAGCTGGCGGCGCGAGAAGGGGCGGCCGTAGCCGAAGGGGGTGTTCTCGGTCCGCGCCCACAGACCGCCGCGCGCGGCGGCGACCAGGATGATGCGGCCGGCGGGAGCCAGGGCGCGCACCGCCTCCAGCAGCAGGGCGGCGGGATCGTCCGCCTCTTCCAGGGCATGCACCAACAGGATGCGGTCGAAGGTCCCGGCCTGAAACGGCAGGCGGCGCTCGTCGACCAGCAGGGTGCGGTTGCGCCCGACCGTCGGCCATTGCTCGACGCCCTGGCCGCCCGGCATGGCCGCCACCACCCGCCGGGCGCCCACGAAGGCGTCCAGCCACGGCGTGGCGTAGCCCAGGCCCAGCACGTCGCAACCGGCGGCCTCGCCCCAGGCGTCCTCCAGCCGCCGGGCCAGCAGCCGACGCGCCAGCACGCCGGTCGGCTCGCCGTAGAAGGTTCTCAGCTCGTCGATGCTGCGCCGCATGGCTTCACTATAGGCCCGGGATGGGCCGTGCTGCTAGAATGCGTCCATGGCTCTGGACGTTCACCTGTTCCCCTGTCGCAGCGACAATTACGGCTTCCTGGCGCGCGACGTCGAAACCGGCGTGGTCGCGGCGATCGACACGCCGGACGCGGACCGCATCCTCGAGGAGCTGGAGCGGCTGGGCTGGGGCCGGCTGGACCTGATCCTGAACACCCACTGGCACCCCGACCACACCGAGGGCAACGAACGGCTCAAGGCCAAGACCGGCTGCGAGATCGTGGGGCCGGAGGAGGTGCGTCGCGCCGCGCCGCTGGATCGCGTGGTGGGCGACGGCGACACGGTCGCGATCGGGGCGACGCGCCTCAAGGTCGTCGCCACGCCCGGCCACACCCTGGGCCATGTCGTCTTCCACGCCGAGGAGGCGGGGTTGGCCTTCGTCGGCGACACGCTGTTCGCACTCGGCTGCGGGCGGCTGTTCGAGGGCACGCCGGCGCAGATGTGGGACAGTATTCGCGCCTTGGCCGCCTGGCCCGAGGCGACGGTGATCTGGTGCGCCCACGAATACACGGCCTCGAACGCCCGCTTCGCCCTGAGCCTGGACGCCCGGCCGGAGATGAAGGCGCACGCCGAGGCCATCTTCGCCGCGCGCGAGCGGGGCCAGCCGACGGTTCCGACGACGATCGGGACCGAGCGGCGCTTCAATCCCTTCCTGCGCGCGGCGGACGCCGACGACTTCGCGGCGCGGCGTCAGGCCAAGGACGACTTCAGGGGCTGAGGGCTCAGTCCCCGGCCATGGTGCGGATCACCACGGCCGACGACGGGCGGCCGACGATGCCCTTGGACGGATCCACCACCACCCGAAGCTCGCCGCGCGAGAAGGTGACCGAGGCGCGGCCGCCCTCGACGATGCTGATCTTGCGCAGGCGGTTGACGGTCGCACGGGTGCTGGGGTTGCGCGCCATGCGGATGACGGCGTCCGTGGTGACGATCAGCGCCTCGACGCACAGCGCCTCCGACTGGCTGCCGTCCAGGTCGATGGTGATCAGCCGCCCGACCGCCTCTGACACCAGATTGCTTCGCCGGGCCATCAGGTTGAACAGCTGCACCGGCCCCAGATTGGGCGTCTGCAGGGGCTGGGCGGTCCCCGACCGCGACACCGGAGAGCCCTGCGGCGTGCGCGTGGTGTAGAGGGTGATGCCGCCGTCGGCCGTGACGCGCAGGATCTGGTCGCCGTTGTCGTTGCGATAGATGATGTCGCCGCGCGGGGCCGGCGTCGGGCGCAGCACCCAGATCTCGGCGGACTGGTCGAAGCGCAGCAGCGGCCGCATGCCCGAACTGTCGATGATGAAGGCCTGACCGCCGTCCGAGACATAGCGGCCCGTCGGCGGCATGGCCCGCCGCGACTGGGCCTCGGCCGTCGCCGGCGACATCAGAGTCAGCACGGACAGGGCCGCGATCACGAGGGCGACGAGCGCCATCGCGGTCATGCGTGGCGAATTTTTCGCCCTGACCTCGTCCGTCAACTTCATGAGACTATGGATGAAACCGGCGCGCGGCGGATTTTTGGCGAACCCGCCTCAACCGACCAGATACTGACCGCCGTTCAGCGACAGGGTGCAGCCTGTGACATATCCGGCACGCTCCCCCACCAGCCACGACACCATGTCGGCGATCTCCTCGCCCTTGCCCAGCCGGCCCACGGGGATCTGGCCCACGATGGTCTCCAGCACCTTCGGGTCCATGGCGCCGACCATCTCGGTGTCGATATAGCCGGGCGCGATGCAGTTGACGGTGACGCCCTTGCGCGCGTTCTCCAGCGCCAGGGCCTTGGTGAAGCCGATCATCCCGGCCTTGGCGGCGGAATAGTTGGTCTGGCCCACCTGGCCCTTCTGGCCGTTGATCGAGGAGATGTTGACGATGCGGCCGTGGCCCCGGTCGCGCATGCCGTTGATGACCTGGCGCGTCATGTTGAAGACGCTGTCCATGTTCACCCGGATCACGTCGGACCACTGGTCGTGGCTCATCTTGTGAAAGAAGCCGTCGCGCGTGATGCCGGCGTTGTTGACCAGGATGTCGACGGGGCCCAGCTCGGCCTCGACCGCCTGCACGGCGCGGGCGCAGTCGTCGAAGCTGGCGACATTGCCCTTCACCACCATGCAGCCCAGTTTTTCGGCCGTGGCCCGGGCGGCCTCGTCATTGCCGGAATAGCCGGCCGCGACGCGGATTCCGTCCTCGTGCAGACGCTGGACGATCGCCTTGCCGATGCCTCGGGTGCCGCCGGTCACGAATGCCACGCGCGCCATGATCGTCTCCTGTCCCTGATCCCGGCCCTTGCAAGGCCTTGTCACGCTTCAGGATTAACGACCATGGCGGCGCGTGCAAGCGGCGTTTCCGTGACGGAAGCTCTCGGTCAGGCCGCCATCTTCTCGACGTCGATGACGAAGCGATAGCGGACGTCGGACTTCAGCATCCGCTCATAGGCTTCGTTGATCTGGTCCGGGGCGATGGTTTCGATGTCGCAGGCGATGCCGTGCTGGGCGCAGAAGTCCAGCATCTCCTGGGTCTCCTTGATCCCGCCGATCAGCGAGCCGGCGATGCGACGGCGCCGCCACAGCAGCGGCACGGCATAGACCGGCAGGCCCTCGGTCGTCAGGCCCAGCATGACCATGGTCCCGTCGCGGGCCAGGAGCTGGACATGGCTGGCGATCTCGTGCGTGGCCGAGACGGTGTTGATGATCAGGTCGAACTTCTCGGCCGCCGCCTTCATGGCGGCCTTGTCCGAGTTGATCAGGAAATGTTTGGCGCCCATCCGCTCGGCGTCGGCCTTCTTGCGGTCCGAGGTGGACAGGACGGTGACCTCCGCGCCCATGGCGGCGGCCAGCTTGACCGCCATGTGCCCCAGGCCGCCCAGGCCGATGACCGCGACCTTGGAGCCCGGTCCGACGCCCCATTCCTTCAGCGGCGAATAGGTGGTGATGCCCGCGCACAGCAGCGGCGCGGCGGCGTCCAGCGGCAGGCTGTCGGGGATCGACAGGACGAAGTGCTGATCCACCGTGATGGCCGTGGAATAGCCGCCCTGGGTGATGGTCTCGGCCGTGCCGCCCTTCTTGTCGGGATTGCCGTAGGTGCCGGTGAAGCCGGGCACGCAGTACTGCTCCAGCCCTTCCTGGCAGGACGGGCAGGTGCGGCAGCTGTCGACCATGCAGCCGACGCCGACGCGGTCGCCTTCCTTGAAGCGGGTCACGTTCGATCCGACCGCCCGCACCACGCCGGCGATCTCGTGACCCGGGACCAGCGGATAGGTCGCCGGGCCGGTCTCGCTTCGGGCCATGTGCAGGTCGGAGTGGCAGATGCCGCTGTATTTGATGTCGATCAGCACGTCGTCCGGGCCGGGGTCCCGACGCTCGAAGCTGTAGGGCGTCAGCGGCTTGTCGGCGGCGGTCGCGGCGAAGGCGCGTGTGGCGATCGGCATGGAATGGTCCTTCAGGCTTTGCGGTGAGCCGGCCTCAGATGAGGCGGCGCACGCACGTCCGCAAGACGGCGACGTCTATTTCAGCGCTTCGATCAGCGCCTGCGCCGCCGCCGGGTTCCGCACCTTCGCGCCCGAGATGAAGTAGGCGAAGACGTCGCCGCGCCGGGCCCAGGCCTTGGCCTGTTCGGCGATGGCCTCGAGCTCGCCCGCCGTCATGCCGGTCGGCTCGTCCTCGCGGCTGGACATCAGACGCGCGTAGGTGAAGTCGGCCGTGTCCTCGTCGATCTGGGGCCACGTCGGCTCCTCGTCGTCCACGGCGTAGACGATGGCCGCGCCGTACTTGCGGGCCAGATCGTAGAACTGCTCGGTGGCGAAGGTCGGGTTGCGCACCTCCAGCGCGTGACGCAGGCGCAGGCCGTCCTTCTCCCGGGGCAACAGCTTCAGGAAGCCTTCGAAGTCCTCGGCGTCGAACTTCTTCGTGCCCATGAACTGCCAGTTGATCGGCCCCAGCTTGTCGCCCAGCTCGGTCAGGCCCTGCGACAGGAACCGGTCGAAGCTCTCGGCCCCGTCCGACAGCACCTTGCGGTTGGTGCAGTAGCGGCTGGCCTTGACCGAGAAGACGAAGCCGTCCGGCGTCTCGTCGCGCCACTTCCTCCAGCTGTCCGGCTTGAAGGTCGAATAGTAGGTGCCGTTGATCTCGATCGAGGTCAGCTTCGAGGCGGCGTACTCAAGCTCCCGCTTCTGAACCAGGCCCTCCGGATAGAAGACCCCGCGCCAGGGCTCGAACGTCCAGCCGCCGACGCCGATGTGAATGGGGTGGGTCATGGATCGTTCCCTTGTCGCCGCCATGAGGATCGCCCCGCCGATCCTCGTGTCCGTGACGAACCCGCTGGATGAGCGCGCCATCCGCGTCCTGATCAGAGGCTATCACATAGCCCATGAAGGCGAACACGCGCGCGTAATCAAGGCGCAGTCGGCCATGCCAGCCGATAGCCGCTCATCCCGCCTAAGACGTCAGGAGACGCGAGACAGGCTTCGGGGCGATATCCGCCCTGCGCAGGTCGCTGACCCGCCGGCCCGAAGGTCAGTCGGCCACCACCGCCTGGATGCCGGCCAGCAGGCTGGCGGCGGTGATGGGCTTGGGGACATGGATGTCGGCGCCGGCGGCCTGGGCCTGGTCGCGATGCTCGGCCATGGCGTTGGCGCTCAGCATGATGATGGGCGTGCGGGCCTGGGCGGGACGTTCGGCCTCCAGCCTGCGGATGGCGCGGGTGGCGCTGAGGCCGTCCATGTTCGGCATCTGCATGTCCATCAGCACCAGGTCGAAGACCTCGTCCTCAAAGGCGGCCAGGGCCTGGGCGCCGTCGGCGACGGTGACGATCTCCATCTCGTGCGCCGCCAGGATCAGCTGCACGACCCGCTGGTTGACGGGATGGTCCTCGGCCAGCAGCACGCGCAAGGGGCGGAGGGCGCGCTGGGCCTCGGTCGCCCGGGCCCGCTCGCGCGTGTCGTAGTCGCTCAGTGAGCCCGCCCGCGCCAGCGGGATCTCGACCGTGAAGCGGCTGCCGACGTCCGGCGTCGAGGCGGCGGCGATCCGGCCGCCCATCATCTCGACCAGAGACCGACAGATCGACAGGCCCAGGCCCGTGCCGCCGAAGCGCCGGGTGATGGTGCTGTCGGCCTGGCTGAAGCGGTCGAACAGGCGCGCGGCCTGTTCGGACGAGAAGCCGACGCCGGTGTCCTCGACCGTCAGGGTCAGCAGCGTCAGGCCGTCGGCGTCCTCGTCCACCATCACCCCGACCGAGACGGCGCCCTGGTGGGTGAACTTGATGGCGTTGGACAGCAGATTGTTCAGGATCTGGCCGATCCGGGTGCTGTCGCCGACGAAGACGCCGCGCGCGTTCGGATCGCGCTGGACGTTCAGCGCCAGCCCCTTGTGCTCGGCGCGCAGGCGCATGACGTCCAGCGGCGCCGCCAGGGCCTCGTCCAGGTCGAAGGGGCGGGTCTCCAGGTCCAGCTGGCCGGCCTCGATCTTGGAGACGTCCAGAATGTCCGAGACCAGCCGCTCCAGCGTCACGCCCGAACTGGCGACCAGCGCGACCATCTCGGCCTGTTCTGGGCTGAGCTCGGTGCGCGACAGGGCGTCGACGACGCCGATCACGCCGTTTAGGGGCGTGCGGATCTCGTGGCTCATATTGGCCAGGAAGTCCGACTTTGCCCGGTTGGCCTCCTCGGCGGCGGCCTTGGCGTTCCGCAGGGCCTGCTCCGCGGCCGCCTTTTCGGTCACGTCGCGCGCGATGCCGTAGATGCGATCGCCGAATCGCTGCGCGCGCCATTCCAGGGTGACATAGTGGCCGGCCTTGTGGCGGTAGCGGTTGACCTGTCCCAGCACGGGGTCGCCGGGCCGGCGGTTCTCGACCTCGACGATGCTTTGCAGCGTGGCGGGCAGGTCGTCCGGATGCACCAGCCGCATCAGGCCCCGCCCTTCCATCTCGTCGGACCGGTACCCCAACACGGAAAACCAGGAGGCGCTGGCCTTGACGACGCGCCCGTCCAGTTCCCGCACCACCAGCAGGTCCAGAGAGACGTCGAAGAAGGTGTTCACGTCGACGTCGGATGCGTCGTTGCAAGTCGACGAAGCGGCGAGCGACAAACAGGTCATGACGGCGAAGATCCTCGAACGGGATCAGCCTATCCGCGACCGGTTAAGCTTGCCTTGTCGCGGCGTCCCCTCAGTAGGCGAAATCGGCGTAGATGCGCTTCACGTCGCCCTGCCAGGGGCCGTGATACAGGTCCAGCAGCCGCTCGGCGGGCGTCACGCCGCTGTCGGCGATGTCCTCCAGCTCGGCCAAATAGCCACGCTCGTCCACCATGCCGCCCGAGAATTTGGCGCGGTTCTTCAAGCCCTGGCGCGCGATGGCGACCATGTCGACGGCGATGTCGCGCACCGATCGGCCGGCCACCTCGGCCTTCAGACCCAGGCGGGTGACGTCGCGGCGCAGGCGCTCGTGATCGGCGATGTCCCAGTCCTTGCACAGGTCCCAGGCGGCGGCCAGCGACGGGGCGTCATACAGCACCCCGGCCCACAGGGCGGGCAGGGCGCAGATCCGGCTCCACGGCCCGCCGTCGGCGCCGCGCATCTCCAGATAGGCCTTCAGCCGCACCTCGGGGAAAAGGGTGGTCAGGTGGTCGTTCCAGTCCTTGATCGTCGGATATTCGCCCGGCAGGGCCGGCAGTTTCCCGGCCTGGAAGTCACGGAACGACTGGCCCGAGGCGTCGACGTAGCGCCCGTCGCGCTTGGCGAAATACATCGGCGTATCCAGCGCATAGTCGGCGTAGCGCTCGAAGCCGAAGCCGTCCTGGAACACGAAGTCCAGCATCCCCGTGCGGTCGGCGTCGGTGTCGGTCCAGACATTGGCCCGCGCCGACAGGAAGCCGTTGGGGCGGCCCTCGGTGAAGGGGCTGTTGGCGAACAGGGCGGTGGCGATCGGCTGCAGCGCCAGCGAGGTGCGGAACTTGGCCACCATGTCGGCTTCGGAATCGAAGTCCAGATTGGCCTGGATGGTGCAGGTCCGCAGCATCATGTCCAGGCCCAGCGTCCCCACCTTGGGCATGTAGGCGCGCATGATGTCGTAGCGGCCCTTGGGCATGACCGGGACCTGTTCGCGGCTCCACAGCGGATCGAAACCGGCGCCCAGGAAACCGACACCGATCTGGTCGGCCACCTGCTTGACCTCCATCAGGTGCTGGCCGGTCTCGTTGCAGATGTCGTGGATGGTCAGCAGCGGCGCGCCCGACAGTTCGAACTGGCCGCCGGGCTCCAGGCTGACCGAGGCGATGTAGCCCTCGGCGTTCCGGCGCTCCAATCCGATCAGAAAGCCGTTCTCCTCCACCGGCGACCAGCCGAAGCGCTGCAGGCCCTCCAGCATGGCCTTGATGCCGCCGGGGCCGTCATAGGCGGGGCGGGCCAGGGTCGCCTTGTCGAAGCCGAACTTCTCGTGCTCGGCGCCGATCCGCCACTGGTCCTTGGGCTTGGCGCCCTTGGTCATGGCCCCGAGCAGGGCTTCGCGGGTCAAGGGCGCGGTGTCGGTCATGCGTCAGATCCCTCCGGCGCACTCAGCGACCGTCTGTCGCGGCTAGATGGGCGAGGATACGGCCAGGCTCAAGGGACGCGCGAAAGGAAATCAGCGCTCCCAGTCGCCGACCGCCGCCTGCCACAGGGTCATCGCCGCGATGGCCGCGGTGTCGGCCCTCAGGATGCGCGGCCCCAGCGAAACGGCGGTGGTGAAGGGCAGGGCGCGCAGCCGCTCGCGCTCCTCGGGCGAGAAGCCGCCTTCGGGGCCGATCAGGATCGACCAGGGGCCTGCGCCGGCGGCGCCGAGGGCCGCGATCGCCGGCGCGCCGCCCGTTTCGTCGCAGAACATCAGCCGGCGATCGGCCTGCCAGCTGTCCAGCAGGGCGTCCAGCTTCACCGGATCATCGACGGCGGGCACGTCCATGCGGCCGGTCTGTTCGGCGGCCTCCTCGGCGATGGCGTCCAGCCGGTCCAGGCGGATGCGGTCGGCGTTGGTGCGCTTGGTCAGGACCAGCCGCACCCGCCGGGCGCCCAGTTCGGCGGCCTTCTCCACGATGGTCTCGACGCGCGCCTTCTTCACCACCGTGACGATCAGCTCCAGATCGGGGCCATAGGTCTGGGGCCGCACCTGTTCCTCGGCGCGCAGGATCACGCCCTTCTTCAGCACCTCGGCGATCGAGGCGCGCCACTCGCCGTCACGGCCGTTGAACACCAGCAGGTCGTCGCCCGCCTTCAGCCGCATGACCTGGGTCAGATAGCGCGACTGGTCCAGGGTGGGGGCGACGGCGCCGCCGACGGAGAGGGAAGAGGTGACGTGAAGGCGGATCATCGTTCGTAGTGATAGCGGCATTGGGCGATCAGAAGCGTATCGTCCGTCGCGCGATAGACGAGGCGATGTTCCTGGTCGATGCGCCGCGACCACCATCCCGCGAAATCGCCCTTCAAGGGTTCAGGCTTGCCCGTCCCGGAGAAGGGCGTGCGCTGGCATTCCGTGATGAGCCGGTTCAGCTTTCGCAGCATCTTCCGGTCATGATCCTGCCAGTGAAGATAGTCCTCCCAGCCATGGGCGTGGAAGGTCAGCTTCATTCTTCGATCAGTTCGCGCACCTGGCCGCCGCCCGCATCCAACTGGGCCACGGCTTCCCGGAGGCGGGCGGCGTTCGCCGGACTGCGCAGCAGGTATTCCGTTTCCTGCCAGGAGGCGAAGTCCTCCAGCGACATCAGCACCGCCGCCGGCTTGCCGCCCTCACGCGTGATGATGGTGTAGTCATGGTCCGTCGTCACCCGGTCGATGGCCGAGGCCAGGTTCTTACGCAGTTCGGTGACGGACATGGCGTTCATGGCGACAATGTACGGATTTCCGTACATTGTCGCAAGAGGGGCTAAAGCGTCCGCGCGATCAGCAGCTTCATGATCTCGTTGGTGCCGCCATAGATACGCTGCACCCGCGCGTCCTTGTACAGCTGGGCGATCGGGTATTCGTTCATGTAGCCGTAGCCGCCGTGCAGCTGCAGCATCTCGTCGATGGTCTCGCCCTGGATGTCGGTGACCCAGTATTTGGCCATCGACGCCGTGGCGGCGTCCAGCTGGCCCTTCAGGTGCAGGCCGATGCAATGGTCGACGAAGACCTTGGCGACGGTCAGCTTGGTCTTGACCTCGGCCAGCTTGAACTGGGTGTTCTGGAAATCCAGGATGCGCTTGCCGAAGGCCTTGCGCTCCTTGACGTAGGCCAGGGTGTGCTCCAGCCCGCGTTCGGCGGCGGCGACGCCCTGGACGGCGATGTTCAGCCGCTCCTGCGGCAGCTGCTGCATCAGCTGGACGAAGCCCTGGCCCTCGGTCCCGCCGATGATGTTGTCCCCGGGGACCTTCACGTCGTTGAAGAACAGTTCGGAGGTGTCGTTGGCCTCCATGCCGATCTTGTGCAGGTTCCGGCCGCGCTCGAAGCCTTCGGCCCCGTCGGTCTCGACCACGATCAGCGATGTGCCCTTGGCGCCCTCGGCCGGATCGGTCTTGGCCACCACGATGATGAAGTTGGCCAGCTGGCCGTTGGTGATGAAGGTCTTGGAGCCGTTCACCACATACTGGTTGCCCTGTTTCAGGGCGGTGGTCTTGACCCCTTGCAGGTCCGAGCCGGCGCCCGGCTCGGTCATGGCGATGGCGCCGACCAGTTCGCCCGACTGCAGCCGCGGCAGCCAGCGCTGCTTCTGCTCCTCGGTGCCGTAATGCCAGATGTAGGGCATCACGATCGCATTGTGCAGGCTGATGCCGAAGTGGTCGGCCCCCTTCCAGCCCAGCTGGCGCATCAGCACGACCTCGTGCCGATAGTCGCCGCCGAAGCCGCCGTCTTCCTCTGGCAGCGACAGGCCCAGCAGGCCCGCCTCGCCGGCGTCGTTCCACAGACGGCGCGGCACGGAGGAGTCGGCGATCCACTGGTTCACCTTCTCGATCGGCGCGTGCTCGTCGATCCATTTGCCGACGCTGTCGGAGAAGAGGGTGATCTCCTCTTCCTTCATGAAGTCGGGATCGGGGGTGGCGAGGACGTTCATGGATCACTCCGGCGTTCTCCCTCCCCGTGCGGGGAGGGTGGCCGCACCGCGGCCGGGTGGGGACGTCAGGGCGAAGCGTCGCAAGGCGTGAAGGGCGGACTGCGTGGCCGCCCCCACCCGGTTTCCGCTTCGCCTCGACCTCCCTCCCCCGCAGGGGGGAGGGAGAGGTCAGTGCGGCGTTGTCAGAACGCCTCGGCCGGCATGGCCATCAGCACATCGGCGCCGGTCTTCAGCTTCTTCAGGTGGGCGTCGGCGTCGGGCAGGATGCGCTCGACGAAGTAGCGGCCCGTCATCAGCTTGTTGGCGTAGTAGGGGTCGCTCGAGCCGGCCTCGATCTGGGCTTGAGCCGCCTTGGCCATCTGCGCCCACATATAGGCCAGCGCCGTCAGGCCGAAGACGTTCAGATAGTCGGTCGAGGCCGCGCCGGCGTTGTCCGGATTGGCCATGCCGTTCTGCATCAGCCACATGGTGCCGTCCTGCAGCTTGGCCTTCACATCCGCCAGGCCGTCCACGAAGGGCTTGATGGCCTCGTTCGAGCCGTTTTCGGCGACGAAGGCGTCGATTTCGCCGAACCAGGTCATGATGGCCCGGCCGCCGTTGGCGGGCAGCTTGCGCCCGACCAGGTCCAGCGCCTGGATGCCGTTGGTGCCCTCGTAGATCATGGTGATCCGCGCATCGCGCAGATACTGCGAGGCGGGGAAGTGTTCGGTGTAGCCCGAGCCGCCGTGCACCTGCATCGCCAGGCTGGCGACGTGGAAGCCCTTGTCGGTCAGATACGCCTTCAGCACGGGCGTCAGCAGGCCCATGTAGTCCTTGGCCTTGGTCGCGACGGCCTCGTCCTCGGACTTCTCCAGATCGGCGTGGAGCGCAGTCCACAGGATGAAGGCCTGGCCGCCTTCGACGAAGGCCTTGGACTCCAGCAGCATGCGGCGCACGTCGGGGTGGACCATGATGCTGTCGGCCGGGCCGTCCGGGTTCTTCGGCCCCGTCAGGCTGCGGCCCTGCAGACGGTCCTTGGCGAACTCGACGGCCGCCTGATAGGCGGCGGTGCCGATGGCCAGGCCCTGCAGGCCGGTGCCAAGGCGCGCCTCGTTCATGACCACGAACATATTGTTCATGCCGCGGCCTTCTTCGCCGATCAGCCAGCCCTTGGCGCCGTCGTACTGCATGACGGCGGTGGCGTTGCCGTGGATGCCCATCTTGTGCTCGAGGCCGGCGCATTCCAGGCTGTTGCGCTCGCCCAGCGACCCGTCGTCATTGACCAGGAACTTGGGCACCACGAACAGCGACAGGCCCTTGATGCCCGGAACCGCGCCTTCGACGCGGGCCAGCACGGTGTGGATGATGTTGTCGGCGAAGTCGTGCTCGCCCGCCGAGATCCAGATCTTCTGACCGGTGATCGAATAGCTGCCGTCGCCGTTCGGCGTGGCTTTGGTGCGCACCATGCCCAGGTCCGTGCCGCACTGCGGCTCGGTCAGGTTCATCGTGCCCGACCATTCGCCGGTCGCCATCTTGGGCAGATACTTCTGCTTGAGCTCCTCGGACGCATTGGCGTGGATGCCGGCGTAGGCGCCCGCCGTCAGGCCCGGATACATCGAAAACGCCGCCGAGGCGCCGGCCGTCATCTGGCCGAAGGCCGAGGCCACCACGCTGGGCATGCCCTGGCCGCCGTATTCCGGGTCGGCGGCCAGCGCCATCCAGCCGGCCTCGGACATTGCCTTGTAGGCTTCCTTCCAGCCCTTGGGACCGGTCACCACGCCGCCCTCGGCCCAGTGGCAGCCCTCCTTGTCGCCGGGATTGTTGATCGGGGCGATGACCTCGTCGGCGAACTTGGCGCCTTCCTCGAGGATCTGGCCGACCAGGTCCGAAGAGACGTCCTGGAAACCGGGTTGGTTGGTGTAGCGGTCGATCTCCAGCACTTCGTTCAGGATGAAGGTGAAATCGCGGACGGGCGACTTATAGGCCATAGATCAGGCTCTCGCTTTGAACGGGTGGTGATGGTCGTGGTTGAGGCGGGACTTGAGCAGCCGCTCATAGTCCTCGGCGCCCGGAAGCAGGTCCGGGCGGTGTTCGGAAAGCTTGGATTCCATCCAGGCGCAGGCCTCCTCGGCCGTCTCGATCGCGCCTTCGATGTCTTCCAGCTGCTGTTTCAGCGCCGAAATCTGGGCGCGGTGACGGACCAGGGCGACGGCCATCTGGTGGACGTTGTGATCCTTGCGGTCATAGAGATCCATCATCTCCTGGATCTCCTGCAGGGTGAAGCCGATGCGGCGTCCCCTCAGGATCAGCTTCAGCCGCGCGCGGTCGCGGGCGTCATAGACCCGCGTCTGGCCCTTGCGCGCCGGCGTCAGCAGGCCCTTGTCCTCATAGAAGCGCAGGGCCCGCGCCGTGGCGCCGAACTCGCGGCACAGCTGGCGGATGGAATAGGTGCGATGATCGTCGGCGGTCGCCATGCCGCCTTCATATCTTTACGTGCGCGTAAAGGGAAGCGTCTTTACGCGCACGTAAGGGTAAGCTTTTCGTCTCGCGCCCCGCAAAACGAAAATGGCCCGGAGCCTGGGGGAAGGCTCCGGGCCCGACGGCGCCGCCGGCTGGGGGGAGATCAGGCCTTGCGGCGACCCAGCAGCACCGGAACGGTGATGGCCAGAAGGATGGCGTTGACGACCGCCAGGCCGATGTCCTGGCTCAGCGCGTGGACGCCGAACATGACGGTCTCCAGCACGACCAGGCCGACGGCCGAGGTCAGCAGGATCGGTCGGAAGAGACGCCAGGACAGCAGCGGCGACAGGACGCCCAGCGCCAGCACCACCTCCACGACGCCCAGGCCGCGCACCATGTTCTCGGGCGCGACGGCGGGCCAGCCCATCAGGGTGATCAGATTAGTCATCGGCTCGGTCAGCTTGGCGTAGCCGGCGGCGATGAAGAACATCGCGATCCAGCCCTGCAGGGTCCAGAGCGTGATGTTGCGGTAGGCGGCGCGAGAACGCGCCCGGGGGGAGGAGACGGGAAGGGTCGAGGTGGTCATCGGGGAGAGCCTGGTAATTCGCAACAGCGACGATATCGGATTGCCTTTCGTCGCCTGCAAGGGGGTGTATAGCGGCGCTTTCGAAATTTGTCATCATGCGATGACATCAGCTGATGACATCCGTTGATGACTTATTGTTTCAGTCCGGTGAAGCCTCCGTGTCCGGCTGCGGCCCGGGCGTCTGGACGATCAGGTCGCCGGGCTGGCACTCCAGTTCGCGGCACAGGGCGTCCAAGGTCGAGAAGCGCACGGCGCGGGCCTTGCCGGTCTTCAAGATCGACAGATTGGCCAGGGTGACGCCGACGCGGTCGGACAGTTCGGTCAGGGACATGCGGCGTTCAAGCAGCAGGCGGTCCAGCTGGATCATGATCATGGCGCGCCTCAGACCGTGGTCAGCTGTTCGTCGCGCATGGCCGAGCCCTGCCGGAACACCTCGGCCAGGATGAACACGACCAGTATGCCCAGCCAGGACCCGAGGCTGAAATCATAGTCTGAGGCCGACTGGCCAATGGCGTGGGGCGCGACGACGGCCAGCATCAGGCCCGTCAACTGGATTCCCAGAAGGCCGAAACCCACGGCCTGGAGCCGTTTGACGTTCGCGAATTCGAAGGCGTCGCCCTGGTTCA
Organism: Brevundimonas sp.; assembly: GCF_041911375.1. GTDB lineage: Bacteria > Pseudomonadota > Alphaproteobacteria > Caulobacterales > Caulobacteraceae > Brevundimonas. The sequence continues at coordinate 77,359 of NZ_JAYRPA010000011.1, forward strand.
CGGACAGCAGGATGCGCCGCAGGCGGTTGACGATCCACCAGGTGAATCCGCAGACCAGAAACGCGCCGAACAGAGTCAGCCGTCCTGTCAGTTCGAAGTTTGCGTGGGCGCTCCGGTCCGCGCCCCTCAGCCCGTCCATCAGGCCGGCGCCGAAGCTTGGAAAGATCAGACTGACGACCAGAGCTGTCCCCACCGCGATCGCTCCGATCATGATGAAGATGTTTCCCAGCCCCAGGAGCAGTCGCACCGCGCTGGAGATGGACCGCTTGCCGATCATTTTCATTCGTCATCCCTCCAATCGGCCGCCGCTCGCGGCCCTTGGCGAATGTCGATATGGATTCATCGATAAACGAGCAAGGAAATTATCGATAAACGAGATGAAGCTTTCGTAAGGTTTGTGCGTCCGTCCTTCCGGATTCGTCTTGCGGACTACCCGGAAGGACGAAGGGAGGAGCTCGCCGCCCAGGCCATGGGCCCCTAAGCCGAAAACCCCCAGGCCTCGCGCGCGCCGTCAAGCCGGGCCAGCTTGGCCTCCAGCGGCGTCCAGTCGTCCTGCGCGTCGATGGCGGACCAGATGGCCTCGACCTCCTCGATCAGCATCTCCTCCGGCTCGCGGGCGGCGAACATCGGATGCTCCAGCCGCTCGATCCGATTGGGCTCGTGCTCCAGCAACGCAAAGCGGAAGGCGTCGAAGGCCTCGCCCTGGTACGCCTTGGCGCGCGGGCCGGACAGGGCGCGGGCCGAGGAGGCGAAACCGCCGAACCAGTCGAAGAACAGCGGCTCCCATCGCAGCGCCTCGCCGCCTTCGCGCAGCAGGGCCAGGGTCGCGTCCAGCAGACGCTGGTCCGCCGCCTCGCCCAGGCTCGACACGCCCAGCCGCATCAGGAAGGCGGCGCGCAGTTCGCGGATGTAGGCCGGGCCGAACCCATTCAGCGCGTCGGTCAGCGGCTGGGCGTCGGCGACCAGCTTCAGGCAGCCGGCCAGCTGCGTCAGGTTCCAGAACACCGCCTCGGGTTGGCGGGCGAAGGCGTAAAGGCCGGTCTGGTCGAAATAGGCGGCGGTGAAGCCGGGCTCGTATCGCGGCAGGAAGCGCCACGGGCCGTAGTCGAAGCTTTCGCCCGTGACGTTCAGATTGTCGGTGTTCAGCACGCCGTGGACGAAGCCGGCGGCGATCCAGCGCGCGGTCAGCCTGGCCGACGCCTCCACCACGGCGCCCAGCAGGCCCGGCGCGTCGCCCGGCGCGACGTGGGGGTGGTACAGGGCGCGGACGTGCTCGACCAGGGTCTCGATCTGGTCCTTGCGGCCCAGATAGGCGGCCCTCTGGAAGGTCCCGAAGCGCACATGGCTGTGCGACAGCCGCACCAGCACGGACGACCGGGTGGGCGAGGGCTCATCGCCCCGCTCCAGCGCCTCGCCCGTCTCGATCAGGGAGAAGGCGCGGCTGGTCGGGACGCCCTGCGCCTCCAGCATCGACGCGGCCAGCACCTCGCGCACGCCGCCCTTCAGCGTCAGGCGTCCGTCGCCGCCCCGCGACCACGGCGTCTGGCCGCTGCCCTTGGTGCCCAGGTCCATCAGACGGCCCGCCACGTCGCGGACCTGCCCCGCCAGAAAGCCTCGCCCGTCGCCCAGGTCGGGATTGTAGGTGCGGAATTGATGGCCGTGATAGCGCATGGCGATCGGGCCCGGCTGGCCGGGCAGGGGCTGGAACCGGCCGAAGGCGGCGATCCACTCCGCCTCGCTCAGCTTCTCCAGGCCCACCTCGGCCGCCGCCCGGTCGTTGCGGAAGCGCAGGAGGGTCTGGGGAAAATCGGCGGCCTGCACGGCGTCGGCGTAGTCCGGGCCCAGGTCGAAGAAGCGCGGTTCGGGGCGATAGGCGGGGGAGGGGGGCATGGACGTCAGGTGCGCATCCCGGCGTCGAAGAGCAATCGTCTTTCGTCATGCGGGGGCGGTTGAACCCTTGCCTCCGTCTTCGTATCCTTGTTCACAGAGATCAGGCCGCCCTGCGGCCAGGCCGGCGCCCCCGGGCGAATCCGGTCCGACGCCCGTCGATAACCTGGCGTCACGACAGCTTCAGCAATTGAATCGGAGGCCGCCGTGGCGCGCAAATTCACGCTCGACTTTCTCAAGACCGAGGCCGCGTCCGGCTCGGCGCTCGCCCTTGCCGCCATCGCCGCCGTCCTGGTGGCCAACTCACCCTGGAGCGGGGACTATTTCGCCTGGCTGAAGAGCTACCACGTGCTGCAGCTGGGGCCGATCCGGCTGGAGGAGACGATCTCCGACTGGATCAAGGAAGGCCTGATGGCCATCTTCTTCCTCGTCGTCGGGCTGGAGATCAAATACGAGATTGTGCGCGGCGAGCTTAGCGACCCGCGCAAGCTGGCCACGCCGGTTCTGGCGGCCATCGGCGGCATGGCGGGCCCGGCGGCCATCTATCTGCTGCTGTCGGGCTTGATCGGCGCCCCGCATGAAGGCTGGCCCATCCCGCTGGCGACCGACATCGCCTTCGCCCTGGCCATCTTCGGCTTCGTCGGCCGGGGGCTGCCCTCGTCGCTGCGCGTCTTCCTGCTGACTCTCGCCATCGTCGACGACCTGGGCGCCATCGCCCTGATCGCGGTGCTGTTCAGCGAGGGCGCCGACTGGACCCCGCTGTTCTGGGCCCTGGGTCTGCTGGCGGTGGGCGCCGTGCTGGCCAGCCGCATCCGCCTGGCCTCGCCCTTCTGGGTCATGGGCTTCGCCGCCGTCTGGTATCTGACCGTTCTGTCCGGCCTCAGCACCTCCCTGACCGCCGTGGCCTTCGCCATGATCGTGCCGATCAAGGCCCGCAGGGAGGATCGTCAAAGCCCCCTGAAGGAGGCCATCCACGACCTGCATCCGTGGAACGCCTTCCTCGTCCTGCCGCTGTTCGCCTTCGCCAAGGCCGGCGTGTCCTTCGCCGGATTGTCGATGGAGCAGGCCTTCGCGCCCCTGGTCATCGCCATCGCCCTGGGCCTGTTCGTGGGCAAGCAGATCGGCGTCTTCGGCGCGGCCTGGGTCGCCTCGGCGCTCAAGATCGGCGCACGACCCACCGGCGCGACCTGGCTTCAGGTCTATGGCGTCTCGCTGCTGTGCGGCGTCGGCTTCACCATGAGCCTGTTCATCGGCGTGCTGGCCTTCCCCGGCGCGGTGGACTCGCCCGAGCAGATCGAGGTCAAGCTGGGCGTCATCGGCGGGTCGATCCTGTCGGCCGTCGGCGCCGCCCTCGTCCTGGCGCTGGCGGGTCGACGTCGCGTCGTGGATCCGGCGGCGGCCGAGCCGGACGTGAAGCCGCTTGAGGGCCAAGAGGCGCAAAAACTGACCTAAGGGCAGGATTTTCTGTCGCTTCCTTGTCACAGATGGGTGAAGTACGGCGAAAAATCGTCGCGACGAACAACGCTCGCTTGTCGCCCGAGCCGAAGCGGGCTTAGCCTCACGGTATCGAACCCGTCCCCACGCAGGGCCGGGTCGCTTGGGAACAAGGGAAACGCCGCGGTCGCGCGCGCGACCGGGCCTTCAGAGCCGGGAGGACGCCTACATGCGCCGCATACATCATCTCAGGACCACCGTGTCCGCCGCCGTCGTCGGCGCCGCCGCCTTCGGCCTGGCCGGGGCCGCCGCCGCCCAAGATGCGCCGGCGACCGTCGACGACATCATCGTCACCGCCCAGCTGCGCGAGCAGAGCCTGCAGGACGTGCCCGTCGTGGTCACCTCCCTGTCGGAAGAGGCGCTGCAGAACGCCGGGGTGCGCGACATCAAGGATCTGCAGATCCTGACCCCGGGCATGACCGTGACCTCGACCCAGTCCGAGGCCTCCACCACCGCCCGCATCCGCGGCGTCGGCACCGTGGGCGACAACCCCGGCCTGGAAAGCTCGGTCGGCGTGGTGATCGACGGCGTCTATCGCTCGCGCAACGGCGTCGGCTTCGGCGACCTGGGCGAGCTGTCGCGCATCGAGGTTCTGAAGGGCCCGCAAGGCACCCTGTTCGGCAAGAACACCTCGGCCGGCGTGATCAACATCATCACCGCCCAGCCCTCCTTCACCCCCGGCTTCGAGGCCGAGGCCACCGCCGGCAATTACGGCGCCTGGGGCGTGGCCGGCTCGGTGACCGGGCCGATCGCCGACGGCGTCGCCGGCCGCCTGTACGCCGCCGCCCGGCAGCGCGACGGCTTCTATGACGTGGACACCGGCGACGGCCCGCGCACCACGACCGACGACCAGAACCAGGACTTCTGGACCCTGCGCGGCCAGCTGCTGATCCAGCCGTCCGAGAACGCCTCGGTCCGCCTGATCGCCGACTATTCCAAGCGTGACGAATACTGCTGCGTCGGCGTGGTCACCCGCTCCAGCCCGACGGCGGCCATCATCAACGCCCTGACGGCGCCGAACGGCCCCGGCACGGCGGCGCAAGGCGGCGGCGACGGCCGCGTGCCCTTCTCGCGCCTGGCCTACGCCAACCGCGACACCGACCAGGAAATGGAGGACATGGGTCTGTCGGCGGAAGCCAACATCGACATCCCCTCCTGGAATGCGCGCTTCACCTCGGTGACCTCGTACCGCGACTGGTCGACCGTCAACGGCATGGACATCGACTACACCGGCGCCGACATCCTCTATCGCGAGAACGACGGCAGCTACGGCTACGACCTGAGCAACCTGACCCAGGAGTTCCGCCTGGCGGGCACGACCGACCGGTTCGACTGGCTGGTCGGCGCCTTCGCCACCAAGGAGGACATCGGTCGCCAGGACAGCTTCTTCTTCGGCGCCGACTACAACCCCTTCATCTCGCTGCTGCTGACCTCCAGCCTGGCGGCGCAGACCGGCGGGGCCATCGCCCCCAGCCCCGCGCGGTTGGGCTGCTTCTCCGGCAACTACGGCCTGGTGTCGGCCGCCGCGCGGGCCCAGTACTTCCTGGGCTGCCTGACCGGCAACGCCATGACGCCGCCGCTGCCCGGCGCGCCGGTGAACATCGTCGGCCAGGGCGTGGTGGACAACTACGCCCAGACGTCTCAGTCGTTCGCGATCTTCACCAACAACACCTGGCGCGTGACCGACCAGCTCGAGCTGACGCTGGGCCTGCGCTACACCATGGACGACAAGCGCCTGACCGGCCTGCAGGACAACGTCAACGGCAACGGCGCCTCCTGCGCGGCGGTGCTGGGCAACTCGGCCCTGATCGCCGGCGCCTTCGGCGGCCTGCTGGGCAGCCCGGCGGCCGGCGCCTCGGTGGCCAGCGCCCTGATCGGCCCGCAGTGCCTGCCCTGGAACAACGTCCTCTACGACAACCGCGCCATCAGCGAGAACTTCGACGACAGCGAGGTGTCGGGCACCTTCAAGGCGGCCTACCGGATCAACGACGACGTCATGGTCTATGGCTCGTACGCCCGCGGCTACAAGGGCTTCGGCTACAACATGGACCGCGTGCAGACCGGCGTGACGCCGGACGCCTCGCTGTTCTTCCCGGCCGAAACCGTCGACAGCTATGAACTGGGTTTCAAGAGCTCGCTGTTCGACAAGTCGGTGCTGTTCAACGCCACCTACTTCAATCAGAAGTTCGAGGACTTCCAGCTCAACACCTTCCTGGGCACCGCCTTCGTCGTGGAATCCATCCCCGAGCTGAAGACCCAGGGCGTCGACGCCGACATGATGTGGTTCACGCCGCTGGACGGCCTGACCCTGTCGGGCGGCCTGACCTACACGGACGCGGAGTACGGCGACTTCACCGCCGCCGACCTGACCAGCCCCGGCCGCTTCCCGCAGCTGTCGCTGCTGCCGGGTTCGCGCCCGTCGTTCGCGCCGGAATGGTCCGCCTCGGCCTCGGTCAACTTCGAGCGTTCGCTGGGCGCCGGCCTGCGCGGCGGCTTCGCCCTCTCGGCCAAGTACCAGACCGAGTACAACACCGGCTCGGACCTGATCCCGTTCAAGATGCAGGACGCCTTCACCGTCGTGAACGGCCGCATCTCGATCGGTTCGGAGGACGAGCGCTGGACGGTCGACGTCTGGAGCCAGAACCTGCTGGACGAGGAGTATGTGCAGGTCGCCTACAACTCGCCGCTCCAGGGCACGGCCTTCCAGACCACGGCCCAGCCGGACGGCACCTTCTACAACCAGGCGCTGGACACCCAGGGCATCAGCGCCTTCCTGGGCCAGCCGCGCACCTACGGCGTGACGCTGCGGGTCAAGTACTGATCGGGCGCCGCCGGCTTCGGCCGGCGGCCCTGAGCGCCAAAGAAGAGGGCCGACCGGACACCCGGTCGGCCCTTTTTCATTCCTCCCCGCAAGGCGGGGGAGGATCGCATCTCGCGCCTCGACCAGACAAAAGGGCCGACCAGTCTCCCGGTCGGCCCTTTCTCAGCCTGCGTCCGACCCGCTACTCCGCCAGCTTCGGCGCCTCCCGGTCGCCGTGCAGGCGGCGCTGGCCCGCCGTCATGCGGCTCAGCCTGCGCCGCGCGAACACCGCAAAGTCGTCCACGATGGTGAAGATCGCCGGGATGTAGAGCAGCGACAGGAAGGTGGACGAGATCAGTCCCCCCACCACCGCCACGGCCATCGGCGAACGGAATTCGACGTCGGCCCCGACTCCCATGGCGATCGGCACCATGCCCGCGCCCATGGCGAAGGTCGTCATCAGGATGGGGCGGGCGCGCTTGTGCGCCGCGTCCATGATGGCGTCGTAGCGGGGCATGCCCTCCTTCTCGGCGATGATCACATAGTCCACCAGCAGGATGGAGTTCTTGGCCGCGATCCCCATCAGCATCAGCACCCCGATCAGGGCGGACAGCGAGAAGCTCTTGTCCGCGATCACTAGGGCGATGAAGGCGCCGCCGATGGCCAGGGGCAGGGCCGCCATGATGGTGATCGGATAGGCGAAGCTTTTGAACAGCAGCGTCAGCACCGCGTACATCAGCAGGATGCCCGACAGGAAGGCGACGGCGAAACCGCTGATCATCTCCTGGATGAACTCGGCGTCGCCGGCGGGGGTCTGGCGCACGCCGGCGGGCAGGTTCTTGACCGACGGCAGCTGCTGCACCGCCTGGCCCGCGGCGCCGGTGGTGATGCCGTCCAGCTCGGCCGTGATCGAGGCGATGCGCGAGCGGTCCTGGCGGCTCACCGTCGCGGGTCCGGCCCCGAACTCGATGTCGGCCACGGCGCCCAGCGGCACCTGGGCGCCGTTGTTGGCCGGGATGCGCAGGCTTTCCAGGACCGACAGGTCCTCGCGGGCCGCCTCGGTCAGCTGCAGCCGGATCGGGATCTGGCGGTCGCCCAGATTGTACTTGGGCAGGTTCTGGTCGATGTCGCCGATGGTGGCCACCCGCACCGCCTGCGAGATGGCGCCCGCCGACACGCCGGCCAGCGCCGCCTCGTCGGCACGCGGGGTGACCAGGATTTCCGGCCGGGCGATGGCCGCCGTATTGACCACATTGGCCAGGCCGGGCACGCCGCGCATCTCGGCCTCGACCTGACGGGCCGCCGCCTCCAGCGCGACCGGATTGTCGCCCAGGATTGAGAAGGTGTAGCTGGTGCCGTCGCCGGGGCCGCCGCCCTGCTGGGCGATGCCGGCGCGGATGCGGGCGCCAGGAATCTTCTTCATTTCGTCGACCATGACGCGGGCGAATTCCTGCTGGCTCAGGTCGCGTTCGCCCTTGCCCACCATGTCGGCGTAGACATTGGCCTGGTTGACGTCCTGGCCGCCGATGGCGGCGTAGACGGAGGTGACCTCGGGCCGCGCCTCCAGCATCTTGGTGACCTGCTGCACGACGTCGTCGGTCTGGCGCAGGGTCGATCCGGGCGGGGTCTCGATCTGGAAGGCCGCGCGGGACTCGTCGCCCGGCGACATGAACTCGAACGACATCCGCGCCACGATCGACAGGGTGATCGAGCCGACCAGGAACAGGATGCCGATGACGAACACCTTCCAGCGGTTGCCCAGCGACCAGCGCAGGGCCCGCAGGTAGCCGCCCATCCAGAACGGATCCTTGTCCTCGTGATGGGTGTGCTTGAGCATATAGGCCGCCATCAGCGGCGTCAGCGTCCGCGCCACGACCAGCGAGAAGAAGACCGAGATACAGGCCGCCAGGGCGAAGGCCTTGAAGAACTGGCCGATGATGCCCGGCATGAAGCCGACCGGCGCGAAGACGGCGATGATGGTGGCCGTCGTCGCCACGACCGCCAGGCCGATCTCGTCGGCCGCCTCGATGGCGGCGTCATAGGGCGGTTTTCCGTCCCGCATGTGCCGGACGATGTTCTCGATCTCCACGATGGCGTCGTCGACCAGGATGCCGATGGTCAGCGACAGCGCCAGCAGCGTCACCACGTTCAGCGACTGGTCCATCGGGCCCAGGATGGCGAAGGTGGGGATCAGCGACATCGGCATGGCCGTCGCCGCGATCACGGTGGCGCGCCAGTCCCGCAGGAAGATGAAGACGACGACGACGGCCAGAACCGCCCCCAGCGCCAGCGCCTCCAGCGACGCCAGATAGCTTTCCTCGATGTACTGCACGCTGGAGGTGACCTGCTCGATGGTCAGCTCCGGATGCGCCTCGTCGATGCGGGCGACCTCCTCGCGGACGCGTTCGGCGACCTTGACCTCGCTGGCCTCGCGCGAGCGCAGGAAGTTGAAGGTGACGGCCTCCTGGCCGTTGTAGCGGGCCAGGCGGCGCGGTTCGCTCCACTTGTCCTCGACCGTGCCCAGGTCGCCCAGGCGCACGGTCTGGCCGTCGCCCAACGGGATCAGGGTTTCGCGCAGCTGTTCGACCGAACCGGCCGCGCCCAAGGTGCGCACGGCGCGCTCCGATCCCGCCAGGGTCACGCGACCGCCGGGCAGGTTGTTGTTGACGTTGGTCAGGGCCTGGCTGACCTGCCCGGCGGTGACGCCGTAGGCCGACAGGCGTTGCGGATCCAGCTCGACGCGGATCTCCCGGTCCACGCCGCCCGAACGGTTGACCTCGCCCACCCCGCCCATGGCCAGCAGGGCGCGGCTCATCTCGTTGTCGATGAACCAGCTGATCTCTTCCGGCGTCATGGTCGCCGAACGGACCACATAGGTGATCAGGGCGTCGCCGGTGATGTCGATCCGCTGGACCGTCGGCTCCTGCATGTCCTGAGGCAGGCTGGCGCGCACGCCGCTCATGGCGTTGCGGACGTCGTTGGTCGCGCGTTCCGTGTCGGTGCCCAGCTCGAACTCGATCGTGGTCGAGGACACGCCGTCGGTGACGTTGGAATAGATGTGGCGCACGCCCGACAGGCCGGCGATCGAATCCTCGATCACCCGGGTGACCTGGACCTCCATCTCGGCGGGGGCCGCGCCGGGGCGGGCGGCGGTGACGGCGACCAGCGGGAAGTCGATGTCGGGGTTGTTGTTGATCCGCATCCCCAAGAAGCCGACCACCCCGCCCAGCGTCAGCAGGACGAACAGCAGGATGATCGGGATGGGGTTCTTGATCGCCCAGGACGAGATCTGGTTCATGATCGGTCCTACTTGGTCGCGGGCTGCGGGGCGGCGGGCTGGGCCGCGGCCCGGGCCGGCGCGGCCTGGGACACGGTGACGCCGTCGCCGTCGTTCAGGAAGCCCGCGCCCTGCACGATGACGCGCACGCCGGGCTCCACGCCGCTGACGGCGGTCTGGGCGTCGGTGCGCGACAGGACGGTCACCGGCTGGAAGCGCACGGTGCTGTCGGCGTTCAGCACGAACACCCCGGCGCGGTTGTTGCGATAGAGCACCGAGGCCGTCGGCACCGTGGTCGCCGGCTGGGCGCCCACGGCGATGTCGGCGCGGGCGAACATGCCGGGCCGCAGCTGGCTGCCCGGCGACAGGGCGACGCGGGCCAGGCCCAGGCGGGTCTCGGCGTTCACCTCGGGCGTGACGATGCGCACCGTCCCGGTGGTCGAGCCGGCCTCGCTGGAGGTCACCGTCGCCGACTGGCCGGCGCGGACCAGGCCCAGCTCGGTCTCGGGCACCTGGGCGTCCAGCTCCAGCCGGCCGTCGCGGACCATGCGGAACAGCTCGGCGCCGGCGGCGATGATCTGGCCCTTGGTGACGCTGCGGCTGATGATCAGGCCGCTGACGGGCGCGCGGATGGTGGCCTGGGAAAGGCGGGTGCGCGTCTCCGACAGGGCGGCGCGGGCGGCGGCCAGATTGGCCTGGGACGAGCGCTGATTGGCCAGGGCGGTGTCCAGCGACGCCTGGCTCAGGAAGCCGCGCTCCTTCAGCTCCTGGGCGCGCTCCAGGGCCGCGTCGTCGCGGGCGACATTGGCCTCGGCCGTCTGCACCTGCGCCTGCTGCTGGTTCAGCTGCGCGCGGAGCAGGGCGTCGTTCATCTGCACAAGCGGCTGCCCCTGGCGGACGTAGGAGCCCTCGTCGACATAGACGGCCGTGGCGACCAGGCCGCCCGTCTCGGCGCCGACCGGCACCTCTTCCCAGGCCGAGACGGTGCCCGAGGCGGTGACGGTGCGGTCCAGGTTCGTCTGGGCGACGGTCGTGGCCGTGACGTTCTGGCGCGATGCGCCCGACTTCTCCGGCGCCTTTTCCTCGCCGTGGCCGCCGCAGGCCGCCAGCAGCATCACGCCCAGCGCGGCGCTCACCGCCAGGGCGGTCCGGACGGCGGATCGGTTCGTCTGTGACACGGGGTCTTCCTCGGTTTCAGGCGGGGCTGGCCGCCGGATGGAGCCGACGGGTGCAAGCTTGCTCCATACCGCGTCCGCATTAGGGCCTCAAACCTTCAAAGGGTTTATTGCAAAGGCTTAATCTGGCACCGCCGAAGGCGCGGATCGCCGCGCCCGCTGGCCCCCGACCCGCGCGCGTGATAGGGGCGCGCGGATGACGACTCCCCCTACCTCGAACATCCGGAACTTCAGCGTGGTCGCGCACATCGACCACGGCAAGTCCACCCTGTCCGACCGCCTGATCCAGTACACCGGCGGCCTCACTCAACGTGAGATGTCCGAGCAGGTGCTCGACAACATGGACATCGAGAAGGAACGGGGCATCACCATCAAAGCGCAGACGGTGCGCCTGAACTACAAGGCGCGCGACGGCCAGGACTACGTCCTGAACCTGATGGACACGCCCGGCCACGTCGACTTCGCTTATGAGGTCAGCCGGTCGCTGGCGGCGTGCGAGGGCTCGCTGCTGGTCGTCGACGCCTCCCAGGGGGTCGAGGCCCAGACCCTGGCCAACGTCTATCAGGCGATCGACAACAACCACGAGATCGTGCCGGTCCTGAACAAGGTCGACCTGCCCGCCGCCGAGCCCGACCGCGTGCGCGCCCAGATCGAGGACGTCATCGGCATCGACGCCTCCGAGGCGGTCCTGGCCAGCGCCAAGTCCGGCCTGGGCATCGAGGACGTGCTGGAGGCCATCGTCACCAAGCTTCCGGCGCCCAAGGGCGACGTGAACGCCCCGCTGAAGGCCATGCTGGTCGACGCCTGGTACGACCCCTACCTGGGCGTCGTCGTGCTGGTGCGGGTCTTCGACGGCGTGCTGAAGACCGGCATGCGGGTCAAGATGATGCGCAACGGCTCGACCCACCTGATCGACCGCGTCGGCGTCTTCCTGCCCAAGAACACCCCGGTGGACCAGCTGGGCCCCGGCGAGGTCGGCTTCATCACCGCCCAGATCAAGGAGGTCGCCCACGCCGCCGTCGGCGACACCATCACCGACGAGAAACGCCCCACCGCCGAGCCGCTCAAGGGCTTCAAGGAGGTGCAGTCGGTGGTCTTCTGCGGCCTGTTCCCGGTCGACGCCGCCGATTTCGAGGATCTGCGCGCCGCCATCGGCCGCCTGCGCCTGAACGACGCCTCCTTCACCTATGAGATGGAAAGCTCGGCCGCGCTGGGCTTCGGCTTCCGCTGCGGCTTCCTGGGTCTCCTGCACCTGGAGATCATCCAGGAGCGCCTGAGCCGCGAGTTCAACCTCGACCTGATCGCGACCGCCCCGTCGGTGGTCTACAAGATCGGCCTGCGCGACGGGACCGAGATCGACCTGCACAACCCGGCCGACCTGCCCGACGTGATGCAGATCGAGACCATCGCCGAGCCCTGGATCAAGGCCACCATCCTGACGCCCGACGAATATCTGGGCGGCGTGATCAAGCTGTGTCAGGACCGTCGCGGCCAGCAGCTGGAGCTGTCCTACGTCGGCAGCCGCGCCATGGTGGTCTACGAACTGCCGCTGAACGAGGTGGTGTTCGACTTCTACGACCGGCTGAAGTCGATCTCCAAGGGCTACGCCTCGTTCGACTACGAGATCACCGAGTACAAGGTCGGCGACCTGGTCAAGATGTCCATCCTGGTCAACGCCGAGCCCGTCGACGCCCTGTCGATGTTGGTCCACCGCCAGCGCGCCGAGACGCGCGGCCGCGGCATGGTCGAGAAGATGAAGGAGCTGATCCCGCCCCATCTCTTCCAGATCCCGATCCAGGCGGCCATCGGCGGCAAGATCATCGCCCGCGAGACCGTCCGGGCGCTGCGCAAGGACGTGACCTCCAAGTGCTACGGCGGCGACGCCACCCGCAAGAAGAAGCTGCTGGAGAAGCAGAAGGCCGGCAAGAAACGCATGCGCCAGTTCGGCAAGGTCGAGATCCCGCAGGAGGCCTTCATCGCCGCCCTGAAGATGGACGAGGACTGACCCGCAACGCCCAGACCTTCTCCCTCCCCGGGACGGGGAGGGAAGATCAGGGGCGGCCCCTCACTCCACCGCCGCCCCCTCCGGCAGGCCCAGCTCCCCGCGCAGCTCTTCCGGGTGCAGCCGCGCCATCGCCTCGTCCAGCACGTCCAGCGGCTTCAGCGACCCGTCCGCGCGCCAGAAGACCTCGGCCCACGGATGCCCCGCCTCGATCGCCCGCGCCCGGTCCCGCGCCGCCGCCTCGGGCCCCAGGTGCTCGGCCCGCCAGTGGTACAGCCACGGAATGTGCCAGTGCGGCGCCCGGCTCAGCCGCTCGTCCCGCATCGCCTCCACCAGGCATTCGGCCAGGTCCCGCGCATCCTGCAGCCGCCGCCAGAAAGCCTCGCGCTGCCGCTCGGCGTAGCGCGCCCAGCCCTCGATCGGCTCGGGCGTCGGGTCGTCCGGCCTCAGCCTGCGCCACCCCTCCGCCGCGCGCCGCCGCCACAGGTTCGACAGCCCGACATCGTACCGCAGCGCCAGCGACGCCCCCGTCTCCCCACGCTCCCACGCCCGGCGGATCTCGTTCCACGTCTGCTGGGAGCGGATTTTTCCATGTGATCGATTGGTCATGCGACAGGCCTAACCCGCGCCTGCGCCAGAATCGGCCGTGCCCCGTCGCCCGTCTCGCAGCTCAGGCCGAATTGCGCGCGTCGGCGCCGTCCAACCCCCGCTCCACCTTGTGGAATTTCAGCCGCTTGACCCCGAAAAGGGTCGCCTTCCGCGCCTGAGTTTCGCCTCGACATACAATCGGCGCATGGAAAAACGCATCTACAAACGCCGCTCCGAACAGGTCTGGGCCGCGGTCCGCCGCGACTATCTGGCCGGCATGCCCGCCCAGGACGCCGCCCGCCTCCACGACGTCACCGTCTCCGCCCTGCGCGCCCGCGCCTGCAAGGAGGGCTGGTCCCGCTACCTCCACGCCCCGCCCCCGCCCGGCCTGAACGGGCCAGAGGCGTCCTGCGACGAGCCGAACCTCGCCCTCCCGCCCCACGACGGGCCCCCCGACGCGCCGGACGCCGGCCTCGACGCCGAAGCCGACGACGCGGCCCTGGCGGGCGATCCCGCCGACCTGGCCCGCGCCGCCACCCTGGCCTCGGGCCAGGCCATGCGCGCCGGCCACTGGACCCAGGCCCACGCCCTGGCCTCCCTGGCCGAGCGCTACCGCAAGCTGGCCGGCCGCGAGGACGCCCGCCGCCGGCCCCTGACCCCCGACACCGCCCCGCTGCAGCTGGTGGTCGACATCCTGATGGACGAGGACCTGCCCAACCGCCGCCTGGCCCGCGACCCCGACAACCTCGACGCCGACCCCGTCGCCGCCCCCTACCACCGCTGGCGCCAGCGCCTGTCGCGCCTGAACCAGGAGTTCAGCTTCGCCCAGATCAGCCGCCGCGTCGCCTGCGACCGCCGCATCGACGCGCTGGAGGCCCAACTGGCCGCCGCCGGCCTGACGCCCGTCCCGGAAACGGACCGCGCCCGCCGCATCCGCCTGGGCGAGGACATGCAGATCGGTCCCGGCGGCCAGGTCGTCCCGACGGCGGACTGGGAGAAGTCGATGGACGAGCGGTGAGGGGGCTCACGCCCGCCGATACGTCCCGCGCCCGTTGAACGCCAGCCGGCCCTTAACACCTGCAACTGCTGCCTGATCTGGGGACGTCCTTCTCCCCTTGCGGGAGAAGGTGGCCGAGCGCAGCGAGGTCGGATGAGGGGGCGCCTCCGACGGTAACGCCGAATGAGCCGCCTGGCGGGATCGCGATTAGCGTCCTGGTAAGAGAGCGCTCACCCATACTAACCTTTGGTTGGGCGGGGAGGCGCAGTGGTCGACACGAGCAAATACGGCAGCGATTGGAGCGGCGAGGAATTGGACCTCATTGTAGCCGACTATTTCGCCATGCTCGCCGCCGCTGCCTCAGGCGCGCCGTTTGTCAAAGCCCATCACGCCCGGGCCGTGTCCGAACAGACAGGTCGCACGGCCGGATCTGTCGGGCAGAAGTACGGGAACATTTCCGCCGTCCTGACCGAGCTCGGCATGCCGAAGCTGAACGGGTTTGGAAATCGACCCAACTATCAAGGCGCGATTTTTCTTGCTCTCGAGCGCTACCTGGACGCCCATCCCGACGCTTGGGAAATCGGCCTGCCCGCAAGCTCTACAAGCTCCTCGCCGATATCCGCTGTGAGGGGCTTTTCTGAACCGGCAACAGCTTTCGACGCTTGGCCGTCTATCCAAAGAGGCGATCCCCCTCCTTTGCAAAATGAACGCTCTCGGCGTCCGGCAGGACTGGAGCGCCTTGTCCGGAAGTTTGATCCTGCCGCGCGGGACCATCGTAACCGACAACTGGGCTTGATCGGCGAAGAACGTGTCTTTCACCACGAACGCGCTGTTCTCCTTGCGTACGACCGAGCAGATTTGGCGCGAAAGGTGGAGTGGACTTCGCAGGAACGCGGCGATGGCGCTGGATACGATATCCGTAGTTTCGACCCACGGGAGGGGCGCGAGCGTCTGATCGAGGTGAAGGCCACGCGAAGCGGACCTTCGACAGACTTTTTCCTGACCCGAACCGAGCGAGAAGTTTCACTGGAGCGACCAGAGGCTTGGCGCCTGTATCGAGTCCACACGCTGCCGCTCCAGCCAGAGTTTTTCGTCCTGCGGCCGCCCCTTGAGAACGCCGTAGCCCTGACACCAGAGGCATGGCGCGCGTCGTTCTGAGGCTTCTCACCTGCGGTATGAGGGTCATCAGGGGCGGAGAGGCTCGAAGGCGATCAGGCCGTACTTGTCAGCGATGCGTTAGACGAGGGCGTCCGGCATTTCACCGGACCTAAAGAAGCGCGTGACCTCGACCTCGTCGAATCCGATGCCGGAAAGATCAATGCACCAGTGACGGCTTAGCCGCCGCTCGACTTGAGTCACCCAAGCGATCGTCTCATGTGGGCCTCCGTTGCAATCACCGAACGATGATCTCACAACTTCATTCATGGGTGACTGGTTACAAGCTCGCGCCAAGGCCATGCGCCGCCAGTCCGTCCTCTACGAGCGGCGGCTTTGGACGATCCTGCGTGACAGGCGACTGGCGGGCCTGAAGTTTCGGCGGCAGATGGTGATTGGGCGATACATCGCCGATTTCGTCTGTCTGAGGCACCGGCTGATCGTGGAAGCTGACGGGCCGCAGCATGAGGATCAAATCGAGGACGCCGAGCGGGATGCATGGTTTCGCGAGCAGGGGTTTCGGGTGCTGCGGTTTCCCAACCCGATGATCGAGAACCATTGCGAGAAGGTGCTGGCGGCGATCGTAGCGGCGACAGAGGAAAGGCTGGCGCGGGACGAGTAGGAGCCTGCATGGAGAACGGGCGCCCGCCGAGGAAACCCCTCATCCGACCTCGCTTTGCTCGGCCACCTTCTCCCGCAAGGGGAGAAGGGATTGAGGATTACCGCCCCTTCCTGAACGCTTCCGCCTTCTCCGCCGCCGCCTGGGCGCGCCACTTCTTCGGGGCCGACTTGTCGACCTCTTCCCCCGCGCCAGTCAGGGCTTCGTTGGCGAACTCCAGGTCCATCAGCTTCATGCGCTTGATCTCGTCGCGCAGGCGGGCGGCTTCCTCGAACTCCAGGTTGCTGGCGGCCTCGCGCATCCGGCCTTCCAGGTCCTTCAGCGCGGCCTGGAAGTTGGAGCCGACGAAGGGCTTGGAAGCCTCGGCCACGCCCGGCTTGGTCAGGCGGTCCAGCTCGCGCGACTCATAGGGGCTTTCCAGGATTTCCTTGATGTCGCGCTTGACGCTCTCGGGCGTGATGCCGTGTTCGGCGTTGTAGGCCATCTGCCGTTCGCGGCGCCGGTCGGTCTCGGCGATGGCGCGCTCCATCGAGCCCGTCATGCGGTCGGCGTACAGGATGACGCGGCCGTCCACGTTGCGGGCGGCGCGGCCGATGGTTTGGATCAGCGACGTCTCTGAGCGCAGGAAGCCCTCCTTGTCCGCATCCAGGATGGCGACCAGGCCGCATTCGGGGATGTCCAGCCCCTCGCGCAGCAGGTTGATGCCGATCAGGCAGTCGAAGGTTCCCAGCCGCAGGTCGCGCAGGATCTCGATCCGCTCCAGGGTGTCGACGTCGGAGTGCATGTAGCGGACGCGCACCCCCTGTTCGTGCATGTATTCGGTCAGGTCCTCGGCCATCTTCTTGGTCAGGGTGGTGACCAGGCTGCGGTAGCCGCGGGCCGTGGTCGCCTTCACCTCGTCGATGACGTCGTCGACCTGGTTGCGTGTGGTCCCCGAGACGGGGCGGATCTCCACCGGCGGGTCGATCAGGCCGGTGGGGCGGATGACCTGCTCCACGAAGACGCCGCCGGCGCGCTCCATCTCCCACGGGCCGGGGGTGGCGCTGACGTGCACCGTCTGGGGGCGCATGGCGTCCCATTCCTCGAACTTCAGCGGGCGGTTGTCGATGCACGACGGCAGGCGGAAGCCGTATTCGGCCAGGGTCGACTTGCGCCGATAGTCGCCACGGAACATGCCGTTGATCTGGCCGATGGTGACGTGGCTCTCGTCCACGAACAGCAGGGCGTTGTCGGGGATGTATTCGAAGAAGGTCGGCGGCGGCTCGCCCGGCGCGCGGCCGGTCAGCCAGCGGCTGTAGTTCTCGATGCCGGCGCAGCTGCCGGTGGCCTCCATCATCTCCAGGTCGAAGCGGGTGCGCTGCTCCAGCCGCTGGGCCTCCAGCAGCTTGCCGTTCTCGACCATCCAGTCCAGCGTCTCCTTCAGCTCGGCCTTGATGCCGGTGACGGCCTGGTTCAGCGTCGGGCGCGGGGTGACGTAGTGGCTGGCGGCGTAGACGGTGATCTCGGCCAGGTCGGCGGTCTTCTTGCCGGTCAGGGGGTCGAACTCGGCGATCGCCTCGATCTCGTCGCCGAACAGGCTGACGCGCCAGGCGCGGTCTTCCTGGTGGACCGGGAAGATCTCGATGGTGTCGCCGCGCTTCCTGAACATCCCCCGTTCGAACGTCGCGTCGTTGCGCTTGTACTGCAGCGCGATCAGGTCGGCCCGCAGCTTCGCCTCGTCGATCTGGTCCCCGACCTTCAGCGTGAAGGTCATCGCCGTATAGGTCTCCACCGACCCGATGCCGTAGATGCAGCTGACGCTGGCCACCACGATCACATCGTCCCGCTCCAGGATCGCCCGCGTCGCCGAATGCCGCATCCGGTCGATCTGCTCGTTTATACTTGAGTCTTTTTCAATATAAGTGTCCGTTCGCGGCACATAAGCTTCCGGTTGATAGTAGTCGTAATACGATACGAAGTATTCTACGGCGTTATCGGGGAAGAATGACTTGAACTCAGAGTATAGTTGAGCGGCCAAGGTCTTGTTCGGCGCCAGGATCAGGGCCGGGCGCTGGGTCTGCTCGATCACCTTGGCCATGGTGAAGGTCTTGCCCGAGCCGGTGACGCCCAGCAGCACCTGGTCGCGGTCGCCCGCACCCGCCTGGGCGACCAGTTCGGCGATGGCGGCGGGCTGGTCGCCGGCGGGGACGTATTTGGTTTCCAGACGGAACTTGCCGCCCTTCTTCTTGCCTTCATGCGAAGGGCGGTGTGGAACCCAGTCGGCGGGGGCCGCGACCAGCTCCTCCGGCGTCAGCCGCGGGCCGGAGACGGGCGCGAACATGGGCATCTTGCCTGTGTCGCGAATGAAGGCGGCCGACGCCTCCTGCACGCCCGGATTGGGCACGTGGACAGGCTTCGCCGGCTTGGCGGCCGCGGGCTTCGGCGTCGAAGAACGGTTCATGAACGAAAGTTAGGGCGTCTAGGCCCGTTTCGCCATAGCCGTCGCCTGGGGCACCGCCACTGCGGCGGACGCATATAAGGCAAGATAAGGGCGGTAAAGCGTTGTAATGCGGAACGAGATTGCAGTGTTGTCTGATATCTGGCCCAAATTTTACAGCGATGTTCCAGAATTACGATGTTTTATCCAACTCGCGACTTGTCCTGTGCCTATGACTGACATAGGCGAGACGTAATCAGGACTTCTTCTGCAATAACTCCGGTATGTTTCGTTGTTATTTGAGTGGTGCTGAGTTGTTGAAATTTTGTCGTGAAGAGGCCAATGCGTACTCATAAGACTCAGCTCCTGGCGTCCACCATGGTGGGCGGCATCGCCGCCGTTTCGGTGGTCATGCTCAGCCCTGTCGCGGCTTTTGCTCAGACGACAGCTCCTTCTCAAGAACAAGACGCCGTCCAGGTCGATGAGATCGTCGTGGTCGGTTCGCGTATCCGTCGCGACAACTACAACGCCCCGTCTCCCACCCAGGTGGTGACGCGCGAGGAAGCGACGCTGCAAGGCTTCGCCTCCACGACCGAGGCGCTGCAGAGCACGGCCGTCACCGGCGGCACCTCGCAGATCAACAATGCTTACGGCGGCTACGTCACCGACGGCGGTCCGGGCGCCAACACCATCGGCCTGCGCGGCATGGGCCCGAGCCGCACCCTGGTGCTGCTGAACGGTCGTCGCGTTTCGCCGGCCGGCTCGCGCGGTTCTGTCGGTTCGGCCGACTTGAACGTGCTGCCGACGGCCATGATCGACCGTGTCGAAGTGCTGCGCGACGGCGCCTCGTCGGTTTACGGTTCGGACGCCGTCGCCGGCGTGGTCAACATCCAGACCCGTCAGGGCTTCGAGGGCCTGACCCTGGAAGGTCAGGTGAACGCCCCGACCGAGGCCAACGGCAACGGCGGCTCGACGCGCCTGTCGGTCGTCGCCGGCGCCAAGGGCGACCGCTGGCGCGCCGCCGGTTCGGTGGAGCGCTACGAGCGTGACGAACTGACCCTGCGCGATCGCGAATTCACGCGGTGCCAGACGGACGGCTTCTTCAACGACCAGGACTACATCGACCCCCGCACGGGCCAGTCGAAGTGCTATCCGATCACGACGACCGGCTCGAACGGCGTGACGATCAACACGATCGGAACCTCGGCGGCGACGGGCGTGGGCGCGCCAGGCTCGGTCGGCTCGACCTTCAACCGCTGGCGTCCGAACTCGGCCGTCACGACGGGCGTCGAAGGGTTCGAGGGCGTCGGCGGCAGCGGCAACAACCTCAACGTCCGCGACACCTTCGAAGACCGGATGCTGAACGAGTCGCTGATCTCGCCGGTCGACATCACCACCATCTACGGCGAAGGCGGCTATGACCTTCAGGCGCTTGGCAATGCCGAGCTGTACGGCGAGGTGCTGTACAACCAGCGCAAGTCGTCGCAGACCGGCTATCGTCAGCTGTCGCTGGACTATGCTGAAGGCAGCCCGCTGATCCCGGACAATCTGGCTTTCTCGACCTTCGCGCCGGATCAAGGCCTGAACAAGGGTCAGAACGTCGGCGTCCGCGCGTTCATCGGATTCGGCAACGACACTTCCGAACAGGAAGTGGACTTCACCAAGCTGACCGGCGGTCTGCGCGGCGACTTCATGGTGCCTGGCTGGCGCTATGACGCCTACGTCAGCCACTCGCGCTCCAAGTCGACCTACACCAGCGAGCAGTTCCTGACGGATCGCCTGATCGAGACGCTCGACGTCGTTGAAACCGCTCCTGGGCAATTCCAGTGCGCCGAACTGGCGTCCAATCCGGGCTGCGTCGCGGCGCCTGCGCTGAGCACGCGCACCATCGCCGGCGAACTGCCGCAAGATTGGGTGGACTATGTCTTCCGTCCGGTCACGGGGACGACCGAGTTCGAGGAAACCATCGTGTCGGTGGGCATCGACGGGCCGCTGTTCCAGCTGCCTGCCGGTGAGGTTAGCGCCTTCTTCGGTGCGGAATGGCGCGACTCCTCGATCGACGACACCCCGGGTCTCGATAGCCAGCTGGGCAACACCTACAACTACTCGACCTCGGCCATCACCCGCGGTTCGGATTCGGTGTGGGAAGCCTTTGGCGAGATCGAAGTTCCGGTCCTGCGCGACATGCCCTTCGCCGAGGAGCTGACGCTGAACGGCTCGTTCCGCTACACGGATTACGACTCCTACGGCGACGACACGACCTACAAGCTGGGCGCTGTGTACCGGCCGATCGACTGGCTGTCGCTGCGCGCCACCTACGGTACGTCGTTCCGCGCTCCGGCGCTGTTCGAACAGTTCGTCGGCGCCACCAGCGGCTTCCTGTCCTCCGGCGCAGACGCCTGTAATGAGTACGGCGCGGACGGCGTGAACCCCAATCGCGTCGCCAACTGCGCCGCCGAGGGTCTGGATCCGGAATACTACGCCACCTCCAGCGTGCAGGTGATCAGCGAAGGCGGCGCCGACCTGGGTCTGGCCGCCGAAACCTCGACCAATCTGACGATCGGCGCGGTGTTCCAGCCGACCCTGCCTTCGGGCTGGGGCAACCTGGACTTCGCGGTCGACTACTATGAGATCGAGGTGGAGAACGGCGTGGCGCAGTACGGCGCCTCGGCGATCCTGGACCGCTGCTACGACGCCAATCCGGCCGACTTCTCCGCTGACACGGGCTTCTGCGCCCTGGTCTCGCGGGATCCGTCCGACAACTCGCTGACCGTGATCGACAGCTATGTGAACCTGGCCACGGACATCGTGAAGGGCCTGGATTATACGCTGCGCTACAGCAACGACGTCGGACCGGGCTCGGTCCTCTTCAACCTGGGCGTCACCCAGTACACCGAAGTGTCGAACAAGCTGTTCGACGAGGACCCGCTGGAAGACTACGTCGGCATGATCGACAATCCGGAGTTCACGGGTACGGCGGACATCAGCTACGCCTGGTCCGACTGGCGCGTGCGCTACGGCGTCGAATGGGTCGACGGCATGAGCAGCTACGAGTACTACGGCGAAGATCCTGCGACGTCGGATTACGACCTGGCGACGGACGACTACTTCCTGCACAATGCGTCGGTGCAGTATTCGCGTGATGGTTGGACGGCGACCGCCGGCGTTCGCAACCTGTTCAACGAGAACCCGCCGGTGATCTCGGCTGGCGTGTACAACCGGGTCGGCAACGCCCCGCTGTATTCGGGTTACGACTACCTCGGCCGCGTGGCCTTCGTGAACCTGACCAAGTCCTTCTAAGGACGATCGTCAGCAAGACAGGAACAGGCGGCGGACTTCGGTCCGTCGCCTTTTTCTTTGCGCCCGTATGAGCACGGCGTCCGTCCGCTTGACTTCCTCACACAGTATGTCCCATACACTGTGTGTCACACACTATGTGACGCCACGGAGAATGCGGGTGAGCGCGGACGAGGAACTGCTGTTCGAGAGCCTCAGGCTGGAGCTGCGGCGGGGGTCGCTGATCCTGGCCGTGCTGGCCAGCCTCAGGACCGAGCAATACGGCTATTCGCTGCGGGTGGCGCTGAACCAGGTCGGCGTCGAGATGGAGGAGAGCACCCTCTATCCGCTGCTGCGCCGGCTGGAGAGCCAGGGGCTGCTGGACAGCGAGTGGCGCGAGGAGGAGCGGCGCAAGAAGCGGTTCTACCGCCTTTCGCCGCGCGGGGAGGCGATGCTGGCGCGGCTGGCCGCCGAATGGCGCGGCCTGTCGGCCTCGCTGGAAAAGATGCTGTGAACACCGGGAAAGAGGGAGAGACCGGCATGGATCTGGTCGAACGTTACCTGAAGGCCGTCGCGGCCCAGCTGCCGAAGGAGACGCGCGAGGACATCGTCGCCGAGCTGCGCGACGACATCATAGGCCGGATCGAGGATCTGGAGGTGCGGCTGGGCCGGGCGCCGAGCGACGACGAGGTCGAGGCGCTGCTGCGCGAGGTGGGGCACCCGTTGACGGTGGCCGCGCGCTATCGCCCGGGGCCGCAGGCGCTGATCGGGCCGGAGCTCTATCCCTGGTGGCTGTTCGGGGTGAAGGTCGGGCTGGCGGTCATGGTCTGCGTGACCCTGATCGGCCTGGCGGTTCGCGTGCTGGTCGGCGACGTCTATCTGGGCGAGGCGATCGGCCAGGGCTTCGCCAGCCTGTTCAGCGGGGCGGTGTCCATCATCGGCATACTGACCGTGGCGGGCTTCATCCTGGAGCGGCAGGAGAGGAAGCCGGACTTCATCGCCAAATGGCGCGTCAAGGACCTCGGCCTGTTCGAACTGGGCGGAAACATCGACGCCGACGACTGGAGCCGCAAGCTGTCGGGCGACTGGTCGGAGCCCAAGGCCAAGCCCGGCCCGCAGGTGCGAAAGAGCGCCGAGATGTCGCCGGTCGCCCGCGCCGTGGCCAGCGCCATCGGCTGGACGGTGCTGCTGCTCTGGTGGACGGGCCTGCTGCAGGTGGCGCCGATCCGCCCGGAGGAGCTGGCGGGCGTGGTCGACGGCGTCGACTATGGCCGGATCCTTCGCGAGATCGTGCAGGCTGCCTATTGGCCGGTAACGATCTTTGCGGCGGCCCGGGTGGTCTTCGACCTGCTGCGCGCGGCCGCCGGGGGAAGCCCGCGGCTGACGGCGCTGGGCGACCTGGCGTTCGGCGCGGCGGCGGCCTGGGGCCTGCTCTGGATCTGGCTGTGGTCGTCGCTCAGCCCCGTGATCTGGGTCGGCACGGTCACCGAGTTCGTGGGCCGGGTCCAGGCCCTGTTCCAGCGGGACGACCCTGTCGGCGGGCTGGCGACCATCCTGATGGTCGTGGTGGTCTGGGCCTTCGTCGCCGAGGTCGCGCGGATGGTTCGGGCGGCGGCGCGCCTGGTCGTCGGCCGGTGAGGCGAGGGGCGGCCCCTTCCGTCGCGGAAGGGGCTGAACCTTCGCGCCCTTGCGCCGTTCCGGCCAAGCGGGACCATTCCGGACCGCATCGGGGCTGGATCATCGCGTGACGTTGCAACAGGGCTTGGCCTTCGGGCTGGTGGGGCTGACGGTGGCCGCCTTCATCTGGGGGCGGTTCCGCTATGATCTGGTGGCGGTCGCGGCGCTGGTCGCCGGACTGGCCGTCGGGGTGATCCCGGCCGAGGACGCCTTCGCGGGCTTCGCCGACGACGTGACGGTCATCATCGCCTGCGCCCTGATCGTGTCGGCGGCCTTCGCCAAGTCCGGCATCGTCGAAACCGCGCTGAAGCGGGTCATGCCCTACCTCAAGACCGAGCGAAGCCAGGTTCCGGTGCTGACCACGGCGGTCACCCTGCTGTCGATGGTGACCAAGAACGTCGGCGCCCTGGCGATCATGATGCCGGTGGCGCTGCAGGTCAGCCGCCGCACCGGCACGCCGCAATCGCGCCTGCTGATGCCGATGGCGTTCGGGGCCATGGCCGGCGGCATGGTCACCCTGGTCGGAACCTCGCCCAACATCCTCGTCGCCGAGGTGCGGCAGGATATCGTGGGCGAGCCTTTTCGCATGTTCGACTATGCGCCGGTGGGCCTGGCGCTGACGGCGGCGGCGCTGGCGTTCCTGGCCTTCGGCTATCGTCTGCTGCCCAAGGATCGGACCGGCGCCCTGGGGCTGTCGGCGGCCCTGTCGGCCAACGCCTATCTGACCGAGGCGCGCGTGCCCGACGACTGGGCGCTGGAGCCGACCACCATAACCGCCCTGGGCGCACTGGCGCCCGACGAGATCAAGGTCATGGCCCTGATCCGCGAGGGCAAGCGGCGGGCCCGGCCGCGCGGCAACACCATCGTGCGCCCTGGCGACACCCTGCTGCTGAAGGGCGACCAGGAGGCGCTGGAGGGGTTCATCGACGCGACCAAGCTGAAGCTGGTTCGGGGCGACCGGCCGGTGCTGCTGGAGCAATCGAAGGACGAGGTGAACCTGGTCGAGGCCGTGGTCGGCGCCGAGTCGCCCCTGACCGGCCAGTCTGTGCGGCAGCTGGACCTGTACGGCCAGCACGGCCTGAACCTGCTGGGGGTGTCGCGCAGCGGCCACGAACTGACCCAGCATTTGCGGACGGCCAAGCTGCAGGCCGGCGACGTGCTTCTGCTGCAGGGGTCCGAGGCGGCCCTGCCGGGCCGGCTGTCGGAATTGGGCCTGCTGCCGCTGGCCGAGCGTGAGGTGCGTCTGGGCGGGACGCGGCGCAAGTTCCTGCCCGCCATCGTGCTGGCGACGGCGATGGTCATGGTCGGCTTCGGCCTCATCCCCGTGTCGATCGCCTTCTTCGGCGCGGCGGTGGTGATCGTGGCCCTGGGCGGGCTGAAGATGCGCGAGGCCTACGCCTCTCTGGACGGACCGCTGCTGGTGCTGATCGCGGCGCTGATCCCGGTCTCCGACGCCATCCAGCAGACCGGCGGGGCGGACCTGATCGCCGGCGGCCTGCGCGGGCTGTTCGAGGGAATCCCGCCGGTCGTGGCTGTGGCGGGGATGATGCTGGCGTCGATGGCGGTGACGCCGTTCCTGAACAACGCCGCGACCGTCCTGGTGGTCGCGCCGATCGCAGGGACCCTGGCCCAGCAGCTGGGCTATCGGCCCGATCCGTTCCTGATGGCCGTGGCGGTGGGGGCGGCGTGCGACTTCCTGACCCCCATCGGTCACCAGTGCAACACCATGGTCATGGGCCCCGGCGGCTACAAGTTCTCGGACTATCCGAAGCTGGGCGCGCCGCTCAGCCTGCTGGTGCTGCTGATCGGCCCGCCGACGATCCTGCTGTTCTGGCCGATGTAGGTCTCAGGCCAGGATGTCGAGCAGGGCGCCGCTCATCTCGTCGGCGGTCTTCAGCACGGCGGCGTTGGCGGAGAAGGCGGTCTTGTCCTCGATGCGCTGCACCGTCTCCTGCTCGAGATTGTTCAGCGGCTCGGCGGCGGTGCGGCGGGCGCTGGCCTCGAACCGGTTCTGGGCGTCCAGCATGCCGGCGGCGGCGATGGAAAAGGCCTGCATCGGGAATCTCCTTCGCCTCCCAGGATGCGGCCGACGGGTCAACGCGGGCTGAAGGAACAGGGTGAACGGCGTTTTCCGCCCCGCTTCAGCCTTTATCCGTGTATAGGACGCCCTCATTCGCCCGGCCTGAGGTCTGTCCTCGGCCGGGCGCGGTCGTTTCGACGCCCGCTCTTTCGTTGTCCCAGGTTCCCGATGCCCTTTCCCGCCGTCCATCCCGCGCTTGACCGCGCGCTTCTCAACAAGGGCTACGCCGAGCCGACCCCGGTTCAGGCCGCGGTGCTGGAAGGCGAGCACGCCGATCGCGACCTCCTGGTGTCGGCCCAGACGGGCTCGGGCAAGACCGTGGCGTTCGGTCTGGCGGCCGCGCCGACCCTGTTGGGCGACAAGCCGATCTTCGGTCCGGGCGGCGCGCCGCTTTGCCTGGCCATCGCCCCGACGCGCGAACTGGCCATGCAGGTCGCGGCCGAGCTGCAATGGCTGTACGCCGACTCCGGCGCCAAGATCGCCACCTGCGTCGGCGGCATGGATGCGCGTCGCGAGGCGCGCGCCCTTGGCTTCGGCGTCCACATCGTCGTCGGCACGCCCGGGCGGCTCAAGGACCACATCGACCGGGGCAACCTGGACCTGTCCGCGCTGAAGGTCGCCGTCCTGGACGAGGCGGACGAGATGCTGGACATGGGCTTCCGCGAGGACCTGGAGTTCATCCTGGACCAGGCCCCGGCCGAACGCCGCACCCTGCTGTTCTCGGCCACCATCGCGCGCGAGATCGCGACCCTTGCCAAGCGCTACCAGAAGGACGCGGTGCGCATCGACGCGACCGACAAGACGCGCCAGCACGCCGACATCGAATACCGCGCCTATCGCATCGCGCCGAACGAGATCGAGCACGCGGTGGTCAACACCCTGCGCTGGTTCGAGGCGCCGCGCGCCATGGTCTTCTGCTCGACGCGCGACAGCGTGCGTCACCTGCAGTCGTCGCTGCTGGAACGCGGCTTCTCCACGGTGTCGCTGTCGGGCGAGATGGGTCAGCGCGAGCGGACCGATGCGCTTCAGTCGCTGCGTGACGGCCGCGCCCGCGTCTGCGTCGCCACCGACGTGGCCGCGCGCGGTCTGGACCTGCCGGACCTGGGCCTGGTCATCCACGCCGAACTGCCGATGAACCGCGCCGGCCTGCTGCACCGTTCGGGCCGGACGGGCCGGGCGGGCAAGAAGGGCGTCTCGGTCATGCTGGTCCCGCACTCGCGCCGCCGCAAGGCCGAGCGCCTTATGGACGAGGCCGGCGTCGACGCCGTCTGGTCCGGCGCGCCGACCTTCGACGAGATTCGCAAGGCGGACGAGGACCGGCTGCTGTCGCCGGCGCATTTCGAGGCCGAGGTGTCGGACGAGGACATGGTCGTCGCCAAGCGGATGATCGCCGAGCGCACGCCCGACGAGATCGCCGCCGCCCTGGTGCGCCTGCTGCGCAAGGAGCAGCCGGCGCCGGAAGAACTGTCCGACCCGGGCGCCGATCGCGGCCCGGCCAAGCGCGACCGCACGGTCCGCAACGACGACGGCACGACGGCTCAGCCCTGGCCGGGCGAGCGCCTGGGCGCCGACGACGTCGTGTGGTTCCGCCTGGACGTGGGCCGCAACAGGAACGCCGACCCGAAGTGGCTGATCCCGCTCATCTGCCGCATCGGCGGCATCTCCAAGCCCCAGATCGGCGCCATCCGCACCTTCCCCGAAGAGACCCGGTTCGAGATCGCCAAGACCCACGAGAAGGCTTTCCGCGACGCCGTCGCCGCCTCCAAGGAAGAGGTGAAGATCACGCCGTCGGAAGCCCCCACGCCGGGTTCGATGAAAGCCGGCCGGTTCGCTGGCAAACCGCGTCGCGAGGACGGCGACCGTCCGTTCAAGAAGCCGCCGTTCAAGCGCGCCGAGGGCGGCGAGGGCGACGCCCGCCCGCCGTTCAAGAAGAAGCCCTGGGCGCCCAAGGCGGACGGCGCCCATGCGGGCGGCGACAAGCCCTACGCCAAGAAGCCGTTCAAGCCGAAGCCCGGCTTCAAGAAGGCCGGTTTCAAGGGCAAGGCGAACTGATCCTGCCGATCCTCCTCCGCGTCGCGGGGGAGGATCGGTATTGCCACCGCCTCGAACCGGGCGCACCCTCCGGCCATGACCAGCCCCAGCCAGCCCGAGGGACGATACGCCTCCTTTCAGGCGTTCTATCCCTACTACATCCACGAGCACTCGAACCGGACCTGCCGCCGGATCCATGTCGTGGGGACCGGGCTGGTGATCCTGGCCTTCGTCCTGTTCCTGCTGACGCTGAACGCCTGGTGGCTGCTGGCCATGCCGCTGGTCGGCTATGGCTTCGCCTGGGTCGGGCATTTCTTCTTCGAGAAGAACCGGCCCGCGACGTTCAAATATCCGCTGTGGAGCCTGATGGGCGACTTCCGGCTGTTCTTCGAGACGGCCACGGGCAAACGTCGCTTCTGACCCCGCGGACCGGCGTTCGATTAAAGCTTCACAGGCGTAAGGAACGGCGTATCCTGCGCCTGCGGCCGGACGCCGCATCTGGGGAGCAGACCACAATGAAATCCATCGTCGTCGCGGCCGCTCTGTCGGCCCTGCTGGCGTCGGCCGCCGTCGCGCAGCCGGACATGAACAAGGACCCGAACTACGGGACGGTCAACCTGGAGAGCGGCTTCACGCCCGACCCCTACGAGCGGTCGATTCTGGCGGGCGGCTCCACCCCGGCGTCGGGCGCCCGCTCGGGCTGCGAGGGCAATGTCAGCGAGGCCCCGGATCTGCAGGTCTTCTTCGAGGCGGGCGACCTGGACCTGACCTTCCTGGTCGAGGCGTCCGAGGACACCACCCTGTTGATCAACACGCCGAACGGCCGCTGGTACTGCGACGACGACAGCGGCGGCGGCTTCGATCCCAAGGTCCTGATCACCAATCCGCAAAGCGGACGCTACGACGTCTGGGTCGGCACCTATGGCGACGAGATGGTGCAGTCGACGCTGAAGATCAGCGAGCTGGAATAGGTCGCGCGCCCAGGGGCGGAGACGACAACGCCGGCGGCCCGTGGGGCGCGCCGGCGTTTTCATGTCTTGGGGGGAAAGGCCGCTCAGTTCTCGGCGGTGGTCCAGGCCGGGGGACAGCCGTCGAAGCGACCGGCGTCGGCGATGGTCAGGGTGCGCATGTTCAGCCGCTGGGCCGGCCGCATCGAGCCGCGGCCGTGGCCGGTAAAGAGATCGACCTTGGCGCCCTTGATGGCGCCGCCGGTGTCGGAGGCGTACCAGTAGCCGTCGTGCACGGTGCCGTCCGCCAGGCGCAGGCCGACTGTCTCGCGGATGAACAGCTTGGTGCGGCGCGGGATGATGCGAGGATCGACCGCGACCGTGCGCATGGCGATCGGACGGCAACCCAGGCTGTCGTTGCCCGTCGCGCCGCCGCCGCCCGCATGATAGAGCCGCGCCGAGGCGCGCCAGTCGGGATCGCCGGCCATCAGCTCGGCCTGTTCGGCGCTGAGCGCCAGCGCCGCCTCTTGCTCGGCCTGGGAACCGGCCTCGGCCTCAGGGGTTTCAACCCTGAACTCATCCGCCGCGACAGCGACATTGTAGGGCACCGGTCCGTTCGCGACGGACGACAGGGCGGCCCAGAACAAGGCGAAGGCAGCGGAAGCGCCGATCATCCGTCGAACTCATGGAGACACCGGCTCCCAACGCCGCCGGCGCCGGTTTTGTCCCGTTAACTTGTGTCCGAAAAGTGGCCGCCCCTAAATGGCCTTGAGGACAACCGACGCCGCCGTGCCCAACAGATAGACGGCAAAGGCTTTTTTCAGCAGGCGCTGGTCCAGCCGGTGCGCCAGCCGCGCGCCCAGCGGCGCCGCCCAGGCGGTCATCACCCCCATCACCGCGGCGGCGGGCAGATTCACATAGCCGAGCGAGAACGGCGGCCGCCCTTCGGCGCCCCAGCCGAAGACGGCGAATCCGATCGCCGCCGCGGCGCCGATGGCCACGCCGAAGCCCGAGGCGGTCGCCACCGCCTGGTGAATGGGCCGGCCGCACAGGCTCATGGTCATGCCGCCCAGGCTGCCGCCGCCGACCCCCATCATCGCCGACAGAAGGCCGATCAGCGTGGCGATGATCCGGCGGCCCCAGCCGGTCGGCATGTCGCGGCGCAGGACATAGCGGTCGGGCAGAAGCCCCATCTGCGCCGCCACCAGCAGCAGGCAGGCCCCATAGACGATCGCCAGTCCCTCCATCGATGTCAGGCCCGCGATCGCCGCCCCGACGGCCCCGCCCAGCGCCACCCAGGGCGTCCAGGTCCTGAGCACCCCTTCGTCCACCGCCCCATGTCGGCGGTGCGCCGCCAGCGAACGCAGCGCGGTGACCACGATGGTGGCCAGCGACGTGCCGATGGCGGTGTGCAGATTGCCCTCTCCGCCGACGCCCAGGGTCTCGAAGGCGTAGAACAGGGCCGGCACCAGCACCGTGCCGCCGCCCACGCCGAACAGCCCGGCGATCACCCCGCCGATCAGACCCGCCGCCACGAGGGCGGCGACAAGGGCGAGGATTTCCGAGGGCGGGAGGCCGAGCATGGCCGTCCCTAGCAGGCCCAGGCCGAACAGGTCACGCGGCCTGAACGGCCTCGCGCCGGGCTTCCGCGTCGCGCACGGCCTCGACCGCCCGGTCCAGCACCTCAAGTCCAGCCGCCGGCCGGACGCCCTCGACCGTCAGTATGCGGCGGAAGGCGCGCGCCCCGGGCCGACCGTGCATCAGACCCAGCATGTGGCGCGTCATGGCGGGCAGGGCCACGCCCTCGGCCAGCCGCGCGGCCATATAGGGCCGATAGCGGTCGATGGCCTCGAAGGCGTCCACATCGGCGACCGCCTCGCCGTACAGGCGCCGGTCGGCTTGCCCCAGCAGGGCGGGCTCGTGATAGGCGGCGCGGCCCAGCATCACCCCGTCCAGCGCCACGCCGTCGGCGTCGTCCAGATGGGCCTCGGCCTCGTCCAGGGACGCGATCCCGCCGTTGATCGAGATCGACAGGTGCGGCCGCTCGCGCTTCAACCGGCGCACAAGCGCATAGTCCAGCGGCGGCACGTCCCGGTTCTCCTTGGGCGACAGGCCCTGCAGCCAGGCCTTGCGCGCGTGGACGACGAAGACCTCGACGCCGGCGGCCGCGCAGGCGTCCACCGTGGCGAACAGGCTGACTTCGGGGTCCTGGTCGTCGACGCCGATGCGGCATTTGACGGTGGCGGGGACGGTGACGGCCTCGCGGATCGCGGCCATGCAGTCGGCGACCAGCGCCGGCTCTCGCATCAGACAGGCGCCGAACCGCCCCGACTGCACCCGGTCCGAGGGGCAGCCGACGTTCAGATTGATCTCGTCATAACCGAAGGCCTGACCCACCCGCGCCGCTTCGGCCAGCTGGGCCGGATCGGACCCGCCCAGCTGCAGGGCCACGGGATGCTCGACCGCATCGAAGCCCAGAAGCCGCTCCTGGTCGCCATGCAGCACGGCGGGCGCGGTCACCATCTCGGTATAGAGCAGTGCCCGCGACGTCAGCGCCCGATGGAACGCCCGACAATGCCGGTCGGTCCAGTCCATCATCGGGGCCACGGACAGCCTGCGATCGCGATTTTCCAGCATCATTCCAGTCAGATCAAAGTTGGCAGGCGGCGTGCATTGACGACGTCTCGGCGCGCACGGAGCGATCACCAAACGGCGACGTATTCGACGCTCCCGTCAGGATAGTGGCGGGTCCAGAGTCTGACGGAACGGTCGCTATATAGGCGAGACCTTCCTCAAACGCGATGACGCGCGCCGCCGGCCCGCCATCCGGCGGCGGATCGCCCGGTCCGTCGACCGGGTCGGCGCCGATCCCGACCCGCTGGTCAGGCCAGGGCGGCGCGCTTCAGGTCCGGCGGCGTCGCCTCTTCGGTCAGGATGCGGATGGCCTCCTCGACGCTGACCACCGTCTGGGCCTGGGAGCCCAGGCGGCGGATGGCGACCTCGCCCTTCTCGGCCTCGTTGCGGCCGACGACGGCGATGACCGGCACCTTGCCCACCGAGTGTTCGCGCACCTTGTAGCCGACCTTCTCGTTACGCAGGTCGGTCTCGACGCGCAGGCCCGCGGCGCGGAACTTCGCCGCCACCTCTTCGGCATAGCCGTCGGCGTCCGAGGTGATGGTCGCCACCACCGCCTGCACCGGCGCCAGCCACAGCGGGAAGGCGCCGGCGTAGTTCTCGATCATGATGCCGATGAAGCGTTCGAACGATCCCAGGATCGCGCGGTGCAGCATGACCGGCCGGTGCTTCTGGCCGTCCTCGGCGATGTAGGTGGCGTCCAGCCGCTCGGGCAGGACATAGTCCAGCTGGATCGTGCCGCAGGTCCATTCGCGGCCGATGGCGTCCTTGACGATGAAGTCCAGCTTGGGCGCATAGAAGGCGCCGTCGCCCTCGGTCACGACCGGCTCGGTCCCGGCGGCGCGGGCGGCCTCGGCCATCAGGTTCTCGGCCTTGTCCCAGAACTCGTCCGTACCGGCGCGGTTCTCGGGCCGGGTGCCCAGGCTGATGTAGGCGGTCTCCATGCCCAGGTCGGCGTGGACGCTGCGGGCCAGCTTGATGAACTCGGCCGTCTCCTCGACGATCTGGTCCTCGCGGCAGAAGATGTGGGCGTCGTCCTGGGTGAAGCCGCGCACCCGCATCAGGCCGTGCAGGGATCCCGAGGGCTCATAGCGGTGGCAGGCGCCGAACTCGGCCATGCGCAGCGGCAGTTCGCGATAGGACCGCTGGCCCTGGTCGAAGATCTGCACGTGGCCCGGGCAGTTCATGGGCTTGAGGGAAAGCTCCTCGCCCTCGACCGTCTCGCACACGAACATGTTGGGCCGGTACTTGTCCCAGTGGCCGCTCTGTTCCCAGAACTTGCGGTCCAGCACCTGGGGCGTCTTGACCTCGACATAGCCGGCGGCGTCCAGGCGGCGGCGCATATAGGCCTCCAGCACGCGCCAGAGGACCCAGCCCTTGGGGTGCCAGAAGACCATGCCGCGGCCCTCTTCCTGCATGTGGAAGAGCTCCATCGCCTTGCCGACCTTGCGGTGGTCGCGCTTTTCGGCCTCTTCCAGCCGCTGCAGGTGGGCGTCCAGGTCTTCCTTGGTCGCCCAGGCGGTGCCGTAGATGCGCTGCAGCTGCTCGCGCTTGCTGTCCCCGCGCCAGTAGGCGCCGGCCAGCTTGGTCAGTTTGAACGCCTTGCCGACGTGGCGCGTCGAGGGGAAGTGCGGCCCCCGGCACAGGTCGATCCAGTCGCCCTGCTTGTACAGGGTGATCGTCTCGGTTCCCGGCAGGTCGCGGATCAGCTCGGCCTTGAACTTCTCGCCCCGCGCCTCGAAGAATTGGATGGCCTCGTCGCGGTCCCAGACCTCGCGCTCGAACTTGGCGTCGCGATCGACGATCCGGCCCATCTCCTTTTCGATCGCGGCGAAGTCGTCGGTCGAGAAGGGCTCCTCGCGGAAGAAGTCGTAATAGAATCCGTCCTCGATGGCCGGGCCGATCGTGACCTGGGTGCCCGGGAACAGGGTCTGCACCGCCTCGGCCAGGACGTGGGCGGCGTCATGCCGGATGGTGTAGAGGGCGGCGGGATCGTCGCGCATGATCAGGCGGAAGTCGCCGCCCGTCTCCAGCACGCGGCCCATGTCGCGCTGCTCGCCGTTCAGCTCGGCCAGCACGGCCTTCTTGGCCAGCGACGGCGAGATCGAGGTCGCGACGTCGCGCGCCGTGGAGCCTTCGGGATACTGGCGCACCGCGCCGTCGGGGAATTTCAGGTCGATCATGATTCTGTCTTCGCTGGCGGCACCGGGTCGTATCCCGACCCGCCGAAGGGGTGGCATTTACAGAGACGCCGCACGGTGAGCCATCCCCCCCGCACCGGACCGTGCCGGATCAGGGCGTCGCGCCCGTAATCCGAACAGGTCGGCAGAAATCGGCACTGCTGGCCGATCAGGGGAGACAGCGTCAGCTTGTAGCCCCGATGGGCCGCGCGAACGCCGCGTTCGTAGAGAGACATTCGTCCCTTCGCCGGGGGCTGATGAGGTTCGCCGTGCTTATCCCCCGTCGTCGTGGGGGGATCAACCGGCCAGAGCCTGTCAGGCCGCGCCGGCGAGGCGAGTTCGGGCGGCCAGCGCCGCGTTCACCGCCTCCAGCGTCGCCTCGGCGGCCACCAGGGTCGAGGCGTGGCGCGCCGGATAGTCCGCGACCGGCTTCAGGACGCGCAGGTCCTGAAAGCGACCGATCGGGCCGTCGCCGCCCGACTTCAGCATGGAGACCATGGCGTCACGGGCTTCGGCGATCTCCTGCGCCGAGGCGCCGACGACGTGCTGGCCCATCACGCCGGCCGCCGCCTGGCCCAGGGCGCAGGCCTTCACGTCCTGGGCGAAGCGGGCGACACGGCCCGCCTCGTCCAGCGTCACGTCCACCGTCGCGCGCGATCCGCACAGCTTGGCCACCCGCTCGCCCGTCCCTTCAGGGTCGGGCAGGCGGCCGACGTGCGGCAGATTGGCCGCCAGCGTCAGGATGCGCGCGCTGTAGAGGTCGTCGATCATGGCGATCAAGATAGGGTCGGGAAGGGCAGGGGGAAAGCTCTTCCTCTCCGTCGGATGGCGCGGCGTCAGCCTTGGATATTCAGGCCGCCGTCCGCATCAACCTCCAACCGCAGGTCGGCGTAATCCGCCGTCGTCGGATGGGGCGTCTCCAGCGAATGGGTCCAGGCGGCGGTGATGACCATCACATCCGCCCCGGCCGCTTCACCCGCCTTGATCCCCGCCTCGGCGTCCTCGAAGACCAGGCACTCCGCGACGTCGACGCCCAGGCGTTCGGCGGCCAGGCGATAGCCCGCCGGGTCGGGCTTGCCGCGCGTCACGTCTTCGGCGGTGATCATGATCTTGGGCGGCTCGATCCCGGCGGCCCGCATCCGCGCGCTCGCCAGCGCCGTGGTCGCCGATGTGACGACGGCCCAGCGTTCGGGCGGCAGGCGGCCAACGAAGTCGACCGCTCCGGGGATGGGGGCGACGCCCTCCAGATCCTCGATCTCGCCGCGTTCGACCCAGGCGGTCTCGGCCTCCACGTCGACGCCTGGCAGCTTCTGGCGGCGTATGGTGTCGGCGGCGCGCACGCCGTGGATGGTGGGGACGAAGGTCGCGGCCTCCAGACCGTGGCGCGCGGCCCAGCGGGTCCAGACGCGCTCGGCCGCGGCCGTGGACGTGATCAGCGTGCCGTCCATGTCGAACAGGAAGGCCTGATAGGTGCGAGACAGGGACATGCCGGCCAAGCAGCACGAGAGCCGCGGCGAGGCAACACCGCAGCTTCAGCCGCCCTGCAGCGAGCTCCAGGTGCGGGCAGTGTCGGCCGTCAGCGCAGCCCCCGAGGTCCGGGCGCGCAGCCATTGCAGGTTCCGCTCAGCCAGTTCAGGCGGCAGTTCGCGGCGCAGGATCTGCTCGGCCTCGCCCATCTTGCCCTGCAGGCCCAGCACCATGGCCAGGTTCTGGCGCACCTTGGGCGAAGCGCCGGGCTGGGCGCCGGCGCGTCGCAGCAGGGTCTCGGCCCCGGCGGCGTCGCCCTGGGTCATGGCCGCCATGGCGGCGTTGGTCAGGACGTCGGGGTTGTCGGGCGACAGGGTCAGCGCCTGGTTCCAGGCCGCGCGGGCGTCGTCGAAGCGGCGAACCTGCTCATAGGCCACGCCCAGCACGGACCACGCTCGCCAGTCGCGCGGCGCCTGGTCGCGCGCCTTCTCCAGCGGCGCGATGCCGTAGAAGGCCTGGCCCCGCGCCACATGGGCGCGGCCCAGCTCCAGCAGCGCGTCGAGATTGTCGGGCTGGACGGTCAGGGTCGCCTCGGCGGCGGTGGCCGCCTGCTCATACCGGCCCAGTTCGCGCAGCGCCTGGGCCAGCTTGACCCCGGCGACGGGATCGCTCGGGTCGTTCTCCTGTTCGCTAGCCCAGAAGACCGAGCGCGACAGGGCGTCCATCCGGTCATAGGTCGCGCGCACCTCGGCCGAGGCGCGGACCGGCGCCGGGCCGGCGGCGGCGCCGGGCTGGGCTTGGGCGGCTCCGGTCAGCAGCGTCACAAGGGCGACGGTTGCGAGAGCGGCGGTCATGCGCGACATGGTCAGGTCCAGACGGTGCTCGGTAGGCGTTCAAAGTCGCCGGTTCGCGTCAAGACTTGGTTAACCGTCGCGAGGCCTGCCCATGTCCGTTCTTCATCCGCAACTGGTCGCCGCAGAACAGGGCCAGGGCGCGATCCCGATCCGCTTCGTCGGCCCGGACGCAGCGCTGGACGGCGTCGCGCGACGCTGGGCCGACCATCACGGCTTTGCGGGCAAGCCGGGCCAGCTTCTGGTCGTGCCGGGCCCGGACGGCGGCGTGGACCATGTGCTGGTCGGCGCGGGTCCGGTCTTCGATCCCCTGAGCGCGCGGGGCCTGTCGGCGCGTCTGCCCGGCGGCCTGTACCGGCTGGATGCGGCGCCGGAGCCGGCCGGGCGGGCGGCCCTGGCCTTTCTGCTGGGGACCTATGTGTTCGACCGGTACAAGGCCCGGCCCGACAAGGCGCCCGTGCGGCTGGTGGCGCCCGAGGGGCTGGACCTGGCGGAAACGTCGCGCATCGCGGCCGCGTGCGCCCTGGCGCGCGAGATGGTCGACACCCCTGCCGCCGACCTCGGCCCGCTCCAGATCGAGACCATCGCCCGCGAGATCGCCGAAAGCGCCGGCGCGGCCCTCACGGTGACGACCGGCGACGCCCTGCTGGAGGAAAACTACCCAGCCGTTCACGCCGTCGGCCGTGCAGCCGCCCCGCACCGCGCGCCGCGCCTGATCGAGATCGGCTGGAAGCTGGACCGCGCCGACCTGCCGCTGGTCGCCCTGGTCGGCAAGGGCGTGGTGTTCGACACCGGCGGGCTGGATCTGAAGCCGGCGGCCGGGATGCGCAACATGAAGAAGGACATGGGCGGGGCCGCCCACGCCCTGGCGCTGGGCCGGCTGATCATGCAGGCCGATCTGCCCGTGCGGCTGGTCGTCATCGTCGCGGCGGTCGAGAACGCCGTCTCGGGCGACGCCTTCCGGCCGGGCGACATCCTGAGCACCCGCAGGGGCCTGACGGTGGAGGTCGGCAACACCGACGCGGAAGGCCGGCTGGTGCTGGCCGACGCCCTGACGCGGGCGGGCGAACACCAGCCCGACCTGACCCTGGACTTCGCCACCCTGACCGGCGCGGCGCGGATCGCCCTGGGGCCGGAGCTGCCGCCGCTCTACACCGACGACGACGCCCTGGCCGAGGGCCTGCTGGAGGCGGGGCGGGCGGTCGGCGATCCGCTGTGGCGCATGCCCCTGTGGCCCGGTTACCGTTCGGCGCTCGAGGCCGAGATCGCGGACCTGAGAAACGACCCGGCCGGCTGGGCCCAGGCGGGGTCGGTGACCGCCGCCCTGTTCCTGCAGCGGTTCGCGCCCGAAACCGGCGTCTGGGCGCACATGGACATCTTCGCCTGGAACCCCCGCGCCCGGCCGGGCTGGCCCGAAGGGGGCGAAGCGCAGGCCATCCGCGCCTGCTATCACCATTTGCGAACGCGGTTCGGTTGATTTCCCACGGAAAAGCGACGCCTGTTAACGGCCCATTCGCCTTGGGTGGATAAGCCTGCGGGCTCAATCCATGCGAGCCCACGTTTGACCGACGTCCTCGACCTGATCCCGCCCGGCCAGCTTCTGGCCCGCCCCGACCTCGCCGAACAGGCGCTGGAAGGGCTGGTGCGCGCGACGACCTATCGCGCGGCCGAGGCCATGCATTGCCGGGTCGCCGTGGCCGATCTCTGGTCGGACCGGGGCGAGCGAATCGATCAGCTGCTGTTCGGCGAGGCCTTCGACGTCCTGGACCTCCGCGACGGGCGGGCCTGGGGCCGGGCGCGCCGCGACGGCGTGGTCGGCTGGGTGGTGCTGGACAGCCTGTCGACCGGCGCGCCGCTGCCGACGCATCGCGTCGCCTCCGTCACCGCCGCCCTGCCGCTGAACGCGCTGGTGGGCGAAGACGCCGGCGGCGTGGCGGACGCCGATCTGGAGCCGGTGGGCGCGTTCGAGCGCGATCCCGTCGCGGTGGCCGAACGGTTGTTGGGAACGCCGCACGCCCTGGGGGCCCGATCCTCCATCGAGACCGATTGCGCCGGCCTGGTGCAACAGGCGCTGCTGGCCTGCGGCCTGCCCGGCCCGCGCCGGTCGCACGCCCAGGCCGAACTGGGCCGCGGGGTCGAGCCCGGCGCCCTCAGGCGCGGCGACCTGGCGATCTGGCTGGCTCCGGATGGCGATCACGACTGGACCGGTCATTCGGCGCTGATGGTCGACGCCGAGATGGTGATCCACTCCACCGGCGCGCGCGGCGGCGTGGTGGTCGAATCGCTGGCCGAGGTCGAGGCGCGATTCGTCGGCGATGGTTTCGCCTCGGCGATCTTCCGCCGGCTCTGATCCCGAGGGACATGAAAAAGGGCGGCTCGCCAGAGCC
>NZ_JAYRPA010000012.1:0-13630 GCF_041911375.1 Brevundimonas sp.
ACTGGAGCGCTCGGTGATCGACGGCCGCGCGGACGCCGGCGTCCTGATCCGCCCTTCCCCGGCGAGCGCGCCTCAGGTGGTGGTGGTGTCCGCGGCCGGTCGCGACGTGGCGGCGGCGGCGCTTCAGGCGCGGCTGGAACCGATGGCGGCGGCGCTGGCGGGTCAGGTCGCGCCGCCGACGGTGCGCGTGGCGACGATGCAGGTCGGGCCGACCGGCGATGTCCAGGCCGCCTACTACGCCGGGGCGGTCAGCGTCATGTTCGTCTTCTTCGCCGCCATGCACGGAGCGATGGGCGGGCTGGACGAGCGGCGGTCGGGCCTGCAGGCGCGGCTGGCCCTGGCGCGGGGCGGACTGGCGCCGATCCTGGGCGGGCGCGCGGGGTGGCTGACGGTCGTGGGGGTGATGCAGACGGCCGCCGTCTTCGCCGCGGCCTGGACGAAACTGCCCCCGCTCGCGCCGTGGCAGGCGGCGGCGGCGGGTGTGACGGCGGCGCTGGTCGGATTTGCAGCGGCGGGGCTGGCGCTGGCGCTGACGGCGGCGTGCCGGTCGCGCGAGCAGGCCCAGCCCCTGACCACCTTCGTCGTGCTGCTGCTGGCGGCCCTGGGCGGCTCCATGGCGCCGCGCTTCCTGATGCCGGAAGCCTTCCGCGCCCTGGGCTGGATCACGCCGCACGCCTGGGCCATCGAGGCCTATCAGGCGACGCTGTGGCGCGGCGAGTTCACCGGCGTCGTGACCGCGGCCTGGTCCGTGCTGGCCGGACTTGGGGTCGCGGGTCTTGCGGTCGCCCTGCTGCTGGAGCGCCGCCGCGCCGCGCGATGACCGTCAGACGTGGGTCCACAGGGCCGGACGCGGCGGCGGGTCGCGCCACGCGTCCAGCGTCTTGCACCACAGGGCGATCAGCCCGCCGCGCCCCAGCAGGACCAGCTTGCCGGCCTTGTCCACCGACGTCCGCCCGTCCCAGGCCGCCGGGCCGGCGCGCGACACGTGGCGGCCAATCGCGCGATAGACGCCCCGCGCCGTGGCGATGGCCCAGGCCGAGCGCGGATTGAGATCGCGCAGGCCCCAGCGGGCGGAGGCGTAGAAAGGCTCCGCCGCCGCGACCAGACGCTGGGCGGTGCGGGCCACGGCGGCGCGATGCTCGGGCGCGGCGACCTGGTCGCGCGGCACGCCGGCCTCGTCCAGCCAGGCGCCCGGCAGATAGACCCGCCCGCCGCGCGCATCCTCGACCACGTCGCGGGCGATGTTGGTCAGCTGGAACGCCAGGCCCAGGTCCTGCGCCCGTCGCAGGGTCGGCGCATCGTCCACCCCCATGATCCGGGCCATCATCACGCCGACCACGCCGGCGACGTGATAGGAATAGTCCAGCGTGTCCTCCAGCGTGTCGTAGCGCCGGCCGATCACGTCCATCTCGAAGCCGTGCAGCAGATCCATGGCCTCGTCGGCCGGGATGCCGTGGCGCGTCGCCACGCGCTGGAAGGCGGTGAAGACCGGATCGGTCTGCGGCTCTCCGGCCAAGGCGGCGGCCGTGCGGGCGCGCAGTTCGTCCAGCTTCTGGCCGGCCAGCACCGGATCGATGCCCACCGCGCCGTGGCCCAGCACCTGGCCGTCGATCTCGTCGTCGCAATGCCGGCACCAGGAATACAGCATCCAGGCGTCGTCCCGAATCGCCGCCGGGAACAGCCGCGCGGCGGCCGCGAAGCTTTTGGAGCCCTGCTCCATCGACTGGCGGCTGTGATCCAGGACGGCGTCGGTCATGCGGTCTGCCTCGCGTCCTCGATCATCAGGCCGGCGGTGGCCTTGGCCGAGCCGACGACGCCCGGAACGCCCGCGCCCGGATGGGTGCCGGCGCCCACGAAATACAGGTTCGGGATCTGGTCGTCGCGATTGTGCACCCGGAAGTAGGCGCTCTGCGTCAGGATCGGCTCCAGCGAGAAGGCCGAGCCCTGGTGCGCGTTCAGCTGGTCGCGGAAATCGACGGGGGTGAAGATGCGGCAGGTGTCGAGGTCCGCCGTCAGGCCCGGAATATAGTGCTCTTCCAGATAGGCCAGGATGCGGTCGCGATAGCGCGGCCCTTCCACCTCCCAGTCGATGTCGGCCGAGGCCAGGTGCGGCACCGGCGCCAGAACGTAGAAGGCGTCGCAGCCCTCGGGCGCCAGGGACGTGTCGGTCCGCGTGGGCGCGTGCAGGTACAGCGAGAAGTCGTCCGGCAGGTCCGGCCCCTTGAAGATCTCGGCGATCAGCTCGCGATAGCGCGGCCCGAACAGCACCGTGTGGTGACGTACCTCGGGGTGGACGCGCTTCAGGCCGAAATAGATGACGAACAGCGACATGGAGTGCCGCTTGGCCGCCAGTCGCGCGCCCTCCTTGCGGCCGCGCGGCTCCTGACCCAGCAGGCGCTGGTAGGTGTGCACCACGTCGGCGTTGGAGGCGACCATGTCGAAGTCCATCGTCTGGCCGTCCACGACCACGCCGGTCGCGCGCCCGTTGGCCATGGTGATCCGCTCGACCGGGCTGTTCAGGCGCACTTCGCCGCCAAGGTCCTGCAGCAGTCGCACCATGCCCTGGATCAGGGCGCCGGTGCCGCCGCGCGGGAACCACACGCCCCAACGCCGCTCCAGCGCGTGGATCAGGGCGTAGATCGACGAGGTGGCGAACGGATTGCCGCCGACCAGCAGGGAGTGGAAGCTGAACGCCTGGCGCAGGTGCTCGTCCTGAATATAGCCGGCCACCTTGTCGTAGACCGACCGCCAGGCCTGCAGCCGCATCAGCTCGGGCGCCGCCTTGACCATGCTGGCGAAGTCCAGGAACGGCACGGCCCCCAGCTTCAGATAGCCTTCCTTCAGCAGGTCCTGCGAATAGGCCAGGAACTTGCGATAGCCTTCCTTGTCGGCCGGATTGCGAGCCACGATCTGGCGATCCAGCTCGTCCTGGTCGTTGACGTAGTCGAAGACGTCGCCGTCTTCCCAGCACAGTCGATAGAAGGGCGCGACGGGCAGGAGCTCGACATAGTCTGACAGCTTGCGCCCGCTGGCCTCGAACAGCTCTTCCAGGGCCGAGGGGTCGGTGATGACCGTGGGGCCGGCGTCGAAGGTGTAGCCCTTGTCCTGATAGACGTAGGCGCGGCCGCCGGCCTTGTCGCGCGCCTCGAAGACGGTGGTCTGAATGCCCGCCGACTGCAGGCGGATGGCCAACGACAGCCCCCCGAAACCCGATCCGATCACCGCAGCCCGCATCACGCACGTCCCTTTTCGATCAGGCAGGTCAGCGCGGCGCCCAGCGGCACCGGCGGCTTGCCGCTGAGAATCCGAGCCTTGTCGCCCAGCGTCGATCCAGCCGCATAGAAGCGCTCGATCAGCGGCTGGGGCAGACGATAGAACCGCTCCAGCACCTTGTAACGCTGTTGCGGCTTCGCAGCGCGAAACAGCATGCGATTCAGCAGCCGATAAAACCCTCGTCCCGCCCATACGTCGCTCGCATGGCGGTGGATGTCGGCGGCCAGGGTCGCGAGCTGCAAATCATCCGCCAGTCGATCCGCCAGTCGAACCGCGTCGGGCAGGGAGTAGCCGGTGGTGGGGTGGAACAGGCCCGCGCGCAGTCCGCTCTGGGCCGCGGTCCCCATGCTCGCCAGATGCGCGGCGATGTCGCCGTCCAGGGCCACGGGCAGAACGCCCTCCTCCTCGCGCAACACCGCATCGACGACCCAGCCCTGCCGCGCCGCGTAATCCAGAACGCCCTGCCGGAAGGCGTCACGATCCAGCTCGGCCCCGTCGGTGTAGCGGGTGTCCTCGATCAACAGGGTCCGCTCGTCGAACGGCAGGGTGTAGAGAAAGCGATAGCCGCCGGCCTGATCGACGCGGGCGTCCATGACGATGGGCGCGGTCAATCCGTGCGGCGCGGCCAGCCGCACCTCCAGGCCGACGAACTTCTGGAACCCCAGGGCCAGATCCGGGGCGGCCGCCGGCCCTCGCCCGTCGATCACCGCCCGGGCCGTCAGCCGCCGGCCGTCGGCCAGAATCGCCTCGGTGGGCGACACGGACAGAACCGGCGCGCCGAGCGTGATCCGTCCCGGCAAGGCCGCGCCCACCACCGCCGCGAACCGCTCCGCCGTCACGCTGCAATAGCCGGTGGAAAGGCTGCGGACGAACTGGGGGAACCGAACCTCGTAGCCGGGCCAGCGATGACAGACCAACGGCGCGATCCAGGCGTTCTGCGCCGCCGTCAGGTCGCTTTCGAAGAAAGACCAGGTGTGAACGCCGCCCAGGCTGTCCGCCGCCTCGACGATGCGCACGTCCAGCTCCGGACGGGTCTGCGACAGCCTCAGGGCCAGCAGGCCATTGGCGAGGCCGCCGCCGATCAGGAGGAGATCAGGCCCGGAAGTGTCAAAGGCGTCGGCCTGCATCCGCGACAGGTGACACGAGGCGACGCGCGCGGCAAGCGAACAGGGTGCTT
This sequence comes from Brevundimonas sp., assembly GCF_041911375.1. GTDB lineage: Bacteria > Pseudomonadota > Alphaproteobacteria > Caulobacterales > Caulobacteraceae > Brevundimonas. The sequence continues at coordinate 4,451 of NZ_JAYRPA010000012.1, forward strand.
GCGCGCGCCCAGTGCGCTAGTGTCGCGCCATGTCCGCCGCGTCTTCTGAGCCCCGGATCACGCCGAACCAGACCCTGATCGGTCTGTCGCTCGCGCTGATGATCATGACGGCCTGGCTCGCCGTGCACGTCTACGGCGTCTACTGGCATCGCTGGACCGCCTGGAGCCTGCTGATCGCGCCGGTGCTGATCGCGCTCCAGACCTGGCTGTCCGTCGGACTGTTCATCGTCGCCCACGACGCCATGCATGGATCGCTGGCCCCGGGGAGGCCGCGCCTCAATGCGGCGACAGGGACGGTGGCGCTGGCGCTCTACGCCGGATTTCGCTTCGGACGTCTGAACATCGCGCATCACGCCCACCACGCCGCGCCCGGGACCGAGCGCGACCCCGACTTTCACGCCGCCGCGCCTCGCCGCTTCCTGCCCTGGTTTCACGGCTTCTTCCGCACCTATTTCGGCTGGCGCGAAATGGCCGTGCTGACGTCGCTGGTCGTGATCGCCCTTTTCGGTCTGGGCGCCGACGTACGAAACCTTCTGGCGTTCTGGGCCGCCCCGGCGCTTCTGTCGGCGCTCCAGCTCTTCACCTTCGGCACCTGGCTGCCTCATCGCCAGACGGACGATCCCTTCGCGGACCACCACAATGCGCGCAGCAGCTCCTTCGGCCCCCTGCTCTCGCTGCTGACCTGCTTTCACTTCGGCCGCCATCACGAACATCACCTGACGCCGTGGAAGCCCTGGTGGCGGCTGTCCCGGACCAGCCAGCCGAGCGGGCGCCCGTCACAGCCATAAAGCTGCGCGGCGTCAGAGGGCGCGCCACCTGGACGTGTTCGAAATCCCGGCGGCGGCCAAGTCGGCGGGGCGCCTGTCGGTGAGATTCGCTTAACCGCGTCCGTGAACCGGACTGCAAGCGGCGACCGCTAGGGTGGGTGACAGGACGACCTCGCGTCCGGCCTGTTCGAGCGTTTCGCCCATGCTGTTTCTTCTGAACGACGTCATGTTCGACCTGGACGAGGCCTGCCCGGCCACGCCCGCCGACGCGCGTCATTTCGAGCAGCTGGGCTTCGACTATGTGCTGGAGCTGGGTTGCGAGCTGTTCGCCGAGGATCCCCTGCTTCACCGCAACGATCCGGCGCGTGCGCGTCGCCTCGCCTGGCTGATCGCCCACCGCAGCCCGGACGTGAACGCCGCCCTGTTCGCCGCGCCCGAGGCCGGCTGCCAGCCGGACCTGGTCGAGCCGCGGTTCTGCGCCCTGCCGGAAGCGGTCATGCGGCAGTTGCAGACCAAGGGCCGTCGCCTCGACGCGATCGCCGCCGACCGCGCGGTCTGGAATCGCCTGGCGGCCTGAGGCGGCCCGCCCGCGCCCCGAGCCTCGTCTAGAAGATCGTGTTGAACACGACGTGGACCAGGGTGGCCACGCCGACAATGAAACCGAATCCGACAAGCAGCCCCAGCGCGGGGTGAAGCGGAGCCCGTTCGCGCTCGAGGTGAGCGATGCGGTCTTCAGGATGGATCACTGCCATCGTCTTTTCCTTTCCCTTCGCGGAGGGGCCGGCTCTGACGGTCGGATGGTCTCCGCTATGGCACAATGACTCGAATTTCCCTCGGTTGCGAGGGGTTATTTGCCGGAAGCACTATTTGCCCCGGAACCGCCGAGCCTGAGCCGGCGGACGACGCGTAAAGGTGACTTTCGACGCCGGGCGCGGTAGTCCCCCGCGCCCGAGGACCCATCATGTCGAAACTGACCCTGCCCGAGGAGGCCGGCCGCCGCCGGACCTTCGCCATCATCGCCCACCCGGATGCGGGCAAGACGACCCTGACCGAGCATATCCTGCTGGCGGGCGGCGCCATTCGTGCGGCCGGCGCCGTCCGGGCCCGCGGCGAGAACCGGCGGACGCGCTCGGACTGGATGAAGATCGAGAAGGAACGCGGCATCTCCGTCAGCGCCTCGGTCATGACGTTCGAGCACGACGGCAAGATGTTCAACCTCTTGGACACGCCGGGGCACGAGGACTTCTCGGAAGACACCTATCGCACGCTCACGGCCGCCGACTGCGCCATCATGGTGCTGGACGCCGCCAAGGGGATCGAGCCGCAGACGCTGAAGCTGTTCGAGGTCTGCCGCCTGCGCGACATCCCGATCATCACCTTCATCAACAAGCTGGACCGAGAGGCGCAGGACCCGATGGCCCTGCTGGACGACATCGCGTCGCGGCTGCAGCTGGACCCGGCCCCCATCTGGTGGCCGGCCGAGAGCGGCAACCGGCTGCGCGGCATGGTCGAGATCGGCACGGGGCGTTTCCAGCCCTACACCCGCAAGGTCCCCGGCGCGGACGAGGATCCGGGCCACCCCGAAGCCCTGCCGCTGGACCAGGCGGCGCGCTACTTCGAAGCGGGCGAGCAAGACGCCTTGGCCGAGGCCGTCGAACTGGTGGAGGGCGGCTATCCGGCGTTCGACCGGCAGTCCTTCCTGGAAGGCCACATGACCCCGGTCCTGTGGGGTTCGGCGCTGCGCCACTTCGGCATCGACGAGCTGCTGAAGGCCATCGGCGACTGGGCCCCCGCGCCCAAGGTGATGAAGGCCAGGAAGGAGTCGCCGCCCGAGACCCGCAACGCCCCTGCCCCCGTCGAAACGACGGTCGAGCCCGGCGCGGACGAAGTCACCGGCTTCGTCTTCAAGGTGCAGGCGAACATGGACCCCAACCACCGGGACCGGATCGCGATGTTCCGGATGGCGTCGGGCGCCTTCCGACGCGGAATGAAGCTGAAGGTGCAGAACACCGGCAAGTCGCTGTCGGTGAACGCCCCCATCATGTTCTTCGCCTCCGACCGGGAACTGGCGGACGACGCCTTCGCCGGCGACGTGATCGGCATCCCGAACCACGGCGTGCTGCGGGTGGGCGACAGCCTGTCGGAAAGCGGCATGATCCGTTTCGCCGGCCTGCCCAACTTCGCGCCCGAAATCCTGCAGCGCGTACGGGTGAAGGATCCGCTCAAGGCCAAGCACCTGAAGAAGGCGCTGGAGGGCCTGGCCGAGGAAGGCGTGACCCAGTTGTTCCGGCCAGAGCTGGGCTCGGACTTCATCGTGGGTGCGGTGGGGCAACTGCAGTTCGAGGTGATGGCCGATCGCCTGGGCGAGGAATACGGCCTGGACGTCGTCTTTGAACCCAGCCCCTACGCCGAGGCGCGCTGGGTGGGCGGCGACAAGGCGGACCTGGACGACTTTGCCGGCAAGTACCGCCCGCAGATGGCCGTGGACATCGACCAGAATCCGGTTTTCCTGGCCAAGTCGAGTTGGGAGACCGGCTATGTCGGCGAACGCTTCCCCAAGATCGCCTTCACCAAGACCAAGGAACGCGGCTAGCGCACGGCGCAGATGTCGCGTTGCGGTTGTCACATCCGCCTTCTAAGCATGACCGATCGCGATCGCGGAGGATGTGGCGTGAGGCTTTGGGCGAGCGGACTGGCGGCAGCGGCCGTGATGGTTTCGGGGACGCCGGCGTCCGCCGAATGGCTGCGCGCCGAAACGGACAACTTCGTGGTCTATGGCGAGGGCCGTCAGGACGACCTTCGCCGGCACGCAGAAAGTCTGGAGCATTTCGACGCCCTGATGCGCCGGCAGTTCGGGATCGGGCCCGCCGAGGGTGCGCGCAAGCTGCCGGTCTATCTGGTGCACACGCGCAGCGAACTGCGCGAGATTCACCCTGGACTGCCTGAAACGGCCGCGGGGTTTTATTCCGCCGGCGAGATCGACGTCTATTCGGCGCTGAACCGGCGCGGCGGCGACGACGTGCTGCTTCACGAATACGCCCACCACTTCATGTATCAGAACTTCCCTGGGGCCTATCCTGGCTGGTTCGTCGAAGGGTTCGCGGAGTTCTTCATGACGGCGACGGTCGAGAACGCCGACGCCGTCAAGGTCGGCTATTTCAACCAGAACCGCCTGAACGTGCTGAACCACGTCGCCTGGATTCCGATGGAGACGCTGCTGACCGCGCATCCCCGGCAACTGCAGCAGCGGTATGAACGCGCGGCCTTCTATTCGCAGTCATGGCTGCTGACCCACTACATGCTGACCGATCCGGAGCGGCGGCGTGGCCTGGACGCCTATCTGGCGGCGGTGGGACGCGGCGCGCCCGAGGCCGAGGCGCTGAAAACCCACCTGGGGCACGACTACGCCAGCCTGGAAGCCGCGCTGCGCGCCTATCTGCGCGGCCGCATGGGTTATGCCGAGGTCGACCTGTCCGACGTGCATCCGGACATACGTTTCGAGAGCCTGCCAGCCAGCGCCGACAGGCTGTTGTTCGACAGCCTGACGATCCGCTATCCCAAATCGGCAGAGGAAGTCCGAACCCTGCTGCCGCGCGTGCGGGCGGGCGCCGCCCGTTTCCCCGACGATCCGCTGGCGTTGACGACCCTGGCGCGCGCCGAGTTCCGCTGGGGCGATGCGGAGGCCGGCGAAGCGGCGCTGTCCAGGGCGCTTTCGGTCGCCCCCGCCGACGCAGAGGCGCTGCAGCTGGCGGCGAGCCGACGCATAACGCAGAGCGAGGGGGCGACCGACGACGCCGCGCGTCTGACGCTGGTGAACGAGGCGAGAGGCTATCTGGCGCGCGCGCTGGAAACCGCGCCGACCGACTATCGCATCTATCTGGCCCTGGCGCGCACCCGGCGCGGCGCGACCGGATACCCGACCGAGAACGACCTGCAGACCTGGCGGCTGGCGACGGCCTATGCGCCGCAGGTCATGAGCATCCGGCGGGAGGCCGCGCAGGCGCTGACCGAGGGCGGCAGGCCGGACGAGGCCCGATCGCTGCTCCAGTCCGTCGCCAACGACCCGCACTCGGAACCGCAGACCGCGCCCCCGCAGACCACGCCGCAATCGTCCGACGCGTCCTGAGCGCCGCGCGCGCAAATTCCCTTTCCCTGTCGGGGCGAAGGCGCCATCGTTCGGCCCATTGGGCGCCTTAGCGCCGGAGGCGTCATGGGTTTGTCCTCTGCCATCGCCGTCGCCGTCCTCCTCGCCCAGAACACGGGCGGGCTGGTCTCCTATGAGGAGGCGGTGCGATGCGCCGGGCTGACGCAGGCGGCGTCCGAGCTGGAAGGCGGCGAGAGCCGCGAGGGACGGGCCCTGTACGACGCCGCCCTGTACTGGTCGCTGGCGGCGATGCGGGCCGGAACGGCGGCGGGAAAGACTCCGCGGGCAGCCGAGGCGGACCAGACGCGCGCGCGGATCGAAGGCGTGCGTGAGCTCAGCGCGGGTACGCCGGCGTCGCGCGCGGCCCTGCAGCGCTGCCGTGAACGGGCGCCCGACCTGGGCTGAAGGCGGGTCTGGCGAGAACCTGGGGAAAAGCCGAGGCGAACCGGACAGACGGCGTCGCGTTTGCTTGGGACACCGCAGGGGCGCAACCTTCGTCCCGAACCGGGAATACAGACGAGTCGCCCATGTTCGAGTTCGGCCGAGATCTTCGCAAACTGTTCGACAAGGCCCGTGAAACCGAGGACCTGGGGTGGGTCGAGCTGATCGGCGTGGATCTGCTTCACGCCGAGGCGCGGCGCGAATCCGTCGACGCCGGGCGCGTCTCCTGCCGTCGTCCGTTCGAGACCGAGCGAAGGGCCGGCGGCCTGTGGCGCGAGCACGCCCGCCGCACCGGCGCCGCCGACAGCCTGGACCGGGCCGACCGCGCGGCGGAAAGCCTGGGCCGCCTGGCCGGGTCGGACGACCAGCGCGTCCTGGCCGGGGTGGACCGGGCCCTGACGCTGACGCTGCGCTTCGACCTCTGCGGCGACCCCCGCCGACTTCATCAAGCGCTGCAGGCGCTGGCCTCGGTCGGTCCGGCGCGACGCGGTTGGGTGGCGGCGGAAGCGGCCGTCGCCGAGGCCCTGGTCAAGGCGCGGTTGGCGCGACTGTCCGGCGATCCAGAAGAGATGCACACCGCCGCCGGCCTGCTGGGCGGGGCGGTTCAGGCCGCCGCCGCCCGGGGCCTTGCCTGCGCGGACGATCTGAGGCTGGAGCGCGCCGCCCTGGCGCTGGAAGCGGGCGTGATCCAGCGGGACGGCCGACTGCTGGACCAGGCGGGACGGGATCTCAGCGCCCTGGCCGAGGTGTTCACGCCCGAGCGACGGCCGTTGAGCCGCGCGCGCGTGCTGAGCCTTTGCGGCGCCGGGCTTTCGGCGCTTGCGGCCGCAGCGCGTCATCCGGAGGCCCAGGCGCAAGGTCGGACGATGTTCCGCGCCGCCGCCGAACAGTTCACGCCGGACCACAGCCCGCTGGACTGGGCGGCGATTCAGGTGGCGCGGTCGGGCGAGGCGGATGCGCCGCTGATGCCGCTGATCCAGGCCGAAGCGCTGACGCAGGGCCAGGGCCTGGTGCTGGGCGCCCTGGCGCGCGAGCGTCGGCTGGCGCGGGAGATCGCGCTGGCGGCCGATGTCGGCGACCGCGCCGGGTTGGATCAGATCGAGGCGCGCCTGCGCGAACGACTGCCGCGCTCGGGCGCGGCGCCGCTGGACTGGGCGGCGGACCAGTTGGGCATGGCGCGCCTGGGGCTGGCGCGACGCGCGCTGGGCGGCAGCGAGCCCGTCGCCCTGCATCTTGTCCTGACCGAGGTCGAGGCGGCGGCCGTCGAGATGGGGGCCCCGGCCCTGGCCGCCCGGGCGATCGAACTGCGCGCCCAGGCCTAGCTCAGCGTCGCCTGACGCCGAGGAACAAGGCCGCGCCCAGCAGGAACACGGCCGTGGACAGCCATAGCACCGGCCGGTATCCGCCCGAAAACAGCGCCAGCGTCCCCAGCGACAGCAGCGGCGCCCAGGCCTGAGGCAGGGCCGCGGCCAGATTGATCAGGCCCAGGTCCCCGCCCTTGCGATCGCGCGCCGGCAGGGCGTCGACCATCAGCCCCGTCTCGACCGCGTAATAGACCCCCGTGCCCAGGCCGTGGATGGCGAAGGCCAGCACGACCCAGGGCCATGCGGACGCGACCGCCAGCAGACCGCCGCCGACGGCCAGGATGAGGGCGCCACCGACCGCCAGATCGCGACGACGGCCCAGCCGCCCGCCCGCCAGCGCCACCACCAGCGACACGCCCAGCACAAGCCCGAAGGACACGCCGGTCAGCAGGGCCAGCCCCATCTCCGGCGGCGCGCCGTACCGCGCCTGGAAATCGGTTTCGGCGGCGATGAAATACAGCAGGTAGATGCTGCCCGTGACGAAGCCGGTCGTCATCGCGGCGCGTCCCAGCCAGACCAGGACGAAGTCGCGGTGCGCGAACGGGCCGAGGACCGAAGCGGACGGCGGGGCGCTGTCCGAAGGCGCGGCCGTATAGTTGATCGATGGTCGATCGCCTGCTCTCGCGACGAAAGGCAGGACGCCGACGACCAGCACGAGGGCCAGGGCGCCGTACCGGGCCCAGTCCTGCGCCAGCCATCCGCCGACCAGGGCCGCGCCGATCATGTTGGCCAGCGGATAGCCCATGCCCATCACCGCCGACAGCCGCGCCCGCGCATGGGCAGGAACCCGATCCGCGAACAGGGCCAGCAGCGCCGCCAACAGGGCGTTGAAGGCCGCCTGGAACAGCACGACGCCCAGGGCCAGCGCCAGGCCGGACGAGGCGGTGGCGATCACGCCGTAGGAGGCCAGCACGCCCACGACGCCGCCCGCCATCCAAGGCCGCCTGCGGCCCAGGCGTGACCGCGTTCGATCGCTGAACACCCCGACCAGCACGTTGGACCCGGCGGCCATGATCGCGCCCCAGAACAGGGCTGTGCTCAGGATCTGTTCCTTGGCGGCGGGGTCGATCGCCTCCGCCCGCAGGGGCACGAGCATTCCCAACAGCGGCGCCATGGCGATGAAGGCCGCCAGATAGGCGACGCCCAGCCCGACCATGAACCCCCGCGACGGCGCCTCATCCCGTCCCATGGCCCCTCCCCGCGCCGTCGCCGTCAGACGACGGGCACGGCCTGGCTCAATCGGCCGCCGACGCGGATCGGCTCCACGCGCGTCGCCAGGCCGGTGCGGTCGTCGGTCTCGACGAAGACGCCGCACACGGTCGCCGGTCCAGAGGCGGGCGTGTAGCGTCCGCCGGAGATGCGGGTAGTGAAGCGGCGCAGCGGCTCTTCCTTCTCGTTGCCGATGACGCTGTCGTAGTCGCAGCAGCCGCCGGCGTCGGTCTGATAGGCCGTGCCCCCGGGCAGGATCTGGCAGTCGGCGGTCGGGACGTGGGTATGGGTGCCCACCACCAGCGAAGCGCGTCCGTCGCAGAAGTGCCCCATGGCCATCTTCTCGCTCGTCGCCTCGCAGTGCATGTCGACGATCACGGCGTCCGCGACGGCGCCCAGGGGGGCGGCGGCCAGTTCACGCTCCACCGCGCCGAAGGGGTCGTCCATCGGGTCCATGTGCACCCGGCCCAGCACATTCATGACCAGCACGGTGCGGCCGCTGTGCGTTTCGAACAGATTGGCCCCGGCGCCCGGCGCATCCATCAGGCGCGGATAGTTGGCCGGCCGGATCAGGCGCGGTTCGCGCACGATATAGGTCAGGGCCTCGCGCTGGTCCCAGCTGTGGTTGCCCAGCGTCAGGCAGTCGGCGCCCGCCATGAACAGCTCGCGCGCCGTGTTCTCGGTGATGCCGAACCCGCCCGCCGCGTTCTCGGCGTTCACCACCACGAAGTCGAGCTTCAGGTCGCGTTTCAGGCCCGGAAGATGGTCGCTGATCCCGTCACGGCCGGACTTGCCGATGACGTCGCCGAAGAATGCCAGTCTCATTCGAAAGCCGTATAGCCGGTCTCGGCCAGAACGCCATGCAGGCGGATGTCGTGATCCTCGAGATCCAGACGCGGGGCCTGTTGTCCGGCGTAGGCGAAGCCGATGCGGATCGCGTCAGGACGGGCGGCGAAGGTGCGGTCATAATATCCCCCGCCCTGCCCCAGCCGGCCGCCGGCGGCGTCGAAGGCGAGCAGTGGCGTGACGATCACGTCCGGCTCCAGCACCTCGGCCAGCGGCAATGGCGCGGGACAGCCGGCGACGTCCAGTTCCAGCGGCTCGCCCGGCGACCAGGCGCGGAAGATCATCGGCGCGTCCCGCTGCAACACCACCGGCAGGCACAGGCGCCGCCCGGCGCGCGCCAGCGCCAGGGCCAGGGCGTCGGTGTCGAGCTCGGACCCCATGGCGCGATACAGGGCCACGACAGCGCCGG
>NZ_JAYRPA010000013.1:0-89431 GCF_041911375.1 Brevundimonas sp.
CCCCGCATCGAGGTCCGCAAGATCGGCAAGCATGGTGTCCCGCAGCATGGCAAGGTCGTCGACAGGCACGGAGAATTTCCGCGCCGCCGCGCGCAGGGCGAACAGCCGCTCCTCGGCCTTGTCCAGCCGGCCCGGCTCGTATTCGAAGGCGTCGGCCGCGGCGTCCACGGCGGCCACGGCCTCGGCGGCCTCGACCATCGTGCGGTCGATGGCGTCGACGGCGGCGGACAGCTTCTGGATCACCGGGTGGTCGCCCTCGGCGCCGGCCTGGCCGGCCCGCTGGCGGGCGTGTTCGACGGCGCGCAGGGCGGCGCCCAGCTTCTGGCTCAGCTTGTCGCCGCCCAGCTGGGTGCGCGCGTCGGCCAGGTCGGCGATGGCCTTCTCGGCCGCGCCCAGCAGGGCCCGCTCGCCGGCCAGCTCGGTCTCCTCGTCGGCGCGGGGGTCCAGCGCGTCCAGCTCGGCCAGGTTCAGGGCGATCTCCTCAGCGCGGGCCGCCGCATCGGCCGCCTCGGCCTTCAGCTCGGCCAGCCGCGCCTCGGCCGCCTTCAGCTTGGCCGACGCCGCCGCGACCCCGTCCAGCTGCGGCTTCAGGCCGCCATAGGCGTCCAGCAGGCCGCGGTGAGTGCGCCAGTCCAGCAGGCCGACGGTCTCGTGCTGGCCGTGCACCTCGACCAAGGCGGCGCCGATCTCGCGCAGGGCCGTCACGCCGGCCGGCTGGTCGTTGACATAGGCCCGGCTGCGGCCGTCGGCCGACAGCACCCGGCGCAGGATCAGCTCCCCGCCGGGCTCGACCTCGAAGCCCCGCTCGGCGATCAGGGCCATCAGGTCGGGATCGTCGGGGGCGGTGAACACCGCCGTCGCCACGGCCTGCTTGGCCCCGCTGCGCACCAAGCCCGCGTCGCCCCGCCCGCCCAGCGCCAGGCCCAGCGCATCCAGGATGATCGACTTGCCCGCGCCCGTCTCGCCGGTCAGCACCGTGAGTCCGCCCTCGACCTCGAGATCGAGCGCGTCGACCAGGACGACGTCACGGATGGATAGGGCGGTCAGCATGGGCTCGAAACGATTCGCTTGGCCCGATCCTAGCGGGGTTCGCCCGCCGGCATCAGCCCGGGATGATGCGCTGCAGCCAGCTTTCGCGCCGGGCTTCCGGCGCCGTCTCCGGCCGTTGGCCGTTCTCGGTCAGCAGGGCGTAGGCCTCGGCGTACCAGGGGCTGCCGGGGTAGTTGTAACCCAGCACCGCGCCGTTGCGCGTCGCCTCTTCCTTCAGCCCCAGCTGCAGGTTGACCTCGACCAGACGGTACAGGGCCTCGGGCGTGTGCGAGGTGCGCTGGAAGTCCGGGTTGGCGATGACGGCCTTGTAGCGGTTGATGGCCGCCAGCGGCTGGTTGGCGCGCTGGTAGTAGCGGCCGATGTTCATCTCCTTGCCGGCCAGCTGGTCGTTGACCATGTCGATCTTGACCGCGGCGTCGGTGGCGTAGGGCGTGTTCGGATAGCGGCGGGCCACGTCGCGCAGGCCGGTCAGGGCGGCGTTGGCGTAGCCCTGGTCGCGGCCCACGTCGGTGATCTGCTCGAAGTTGCACACCGCGCGCATATAGAAGGCGTAGGCCGCCGACGGATTGCCCGGGAACAGCTGGATGAAGCGGTCGGCCGCGGCGATGGCCTCGGCGTAGTTGTTGTTCTGATAGTAGGCGTAGACCTGCATCAGGATGGAGCGGCGGGCCCAGTCCGAATAGGGGTGCTGGCGCTCCACCTCCTGGAAATAGTCCACGGCGTCGGCCCAGCGGTTCTGCTGCAGCCGCTCGTAGCCGGTGTTGTAGAGCGCCTCCACCGGGCGCTCCTCATAGGCCAGGCGCGGCCGCTCGCGGCCGGCGCAACCCGAAATCGTCAGAGCGGCGGTCGCGGCGGCCAACAGCACCAGGCCGGAACGAAACTTGGAAGCGAACAAGGACGACCTCATGACGAGCGTACGGCGCGCACCCCGGCGGCCTCTGAAACGAACGCGGCGATCTCTAGCACCCGTGACCGGGACGCGCCATGCCGACAAAAACACCGTCCATGACTTGCCCCGCCCGGCCTCGCTGGTAAAGAGCGCGCCAACCGACGTCCGTCATTGGGGGTTGGATGACGGCGAAAGGATGACCGGCCGATGAAGCTGCTCTCAGGCAACTCCAACCGCGCGCTGTCCCAGGCCATCGCCGACCACCTGGACGCCCCCCTGACCAAGGCCCAGGTCAAGCGTTTCGCCGACAACGAGGTCTTCGCCGTCATCGAGGAGAACGTCCGCGGCGAGGACGTCTTCATCCTTCAGTCGACCAGCTATCCGGCCAACGACAACCTGATGGAGCTGCTGATCATCACCGACGCCCTGGTGCGGGCCTCGGCGAAGCGGATCACGGCGGTGATGCCCTATTTCGGCTATGCGCGTCAGGACCGGAAGACCGGCGGGCGCACCCCGATCTCGGCCAAGCTGGTGGCCAACCTGATCACCCGCGCCGGCGCCGACCGGGTGCTGACGATGGACCTGCACGCCGGCCAGATCCAGGGCTTCTTCGACATCCCGACCGACAATCTGGTGGCCACGCCGGTGCTGGCGCAGGACATCAAGGAAAACTATCCGCGTGGCGACGACCTGATGATCGTCTCGCCCGACGTCGGCGGCGTGGTGCGCGCCCGGTCGCTGGCCAGCCGCCTGGACGCCGACTTGGCCATCGTCGACAAACGCCGCCCCAAGGCCGGCGAAAGCGAGGTCATGAACATCATCGGCGACGTGTCCGGCCGTCGCTGCATCCTGTTCGACGACATCGTGGATTCGGGCGGGACCCTGGTGAACGCCGCCAAGGCGCTGATCGATCAGGGCGCCACAGAGGTGTCGGCCTACATCAGCCACGGCGTTCTCTCGGGCCCTGCGGTCCAGCGCATCACCGACGGACCGCTGAAGGAACTGGTGATCACCAATTCCATCGAACAACCCCACGAAGTTTTGAACTGCCCGAAAATCCGAACGGTTTCAGTGGCGCCGCTTATCGGTGAAGCTATCCGACGGATCGCTAACGAAGAATCGGTTTCGAAGCTGTTCGATTAACCCTCGGGTAACCATACGGTTCGCCTTATAAGCGCCAAGAGTTGCGGTGCTCCTGCGTCCGTGTCTGCCCAGAGGATTGTTTCATGAAATCGGCCCCCCTGCGCCGCAGCCTTTCGCTCGTCGCCCTTGCTGCGGCCGCCATTCTCGCGGGCTGCGAGAGCGGACCCTCGGCGGCTGAACTGGAGGCGCAGCGTCTGGCGGCCGAAGCCGCCGCCCGCCGCCCGCCGCCCATCGCCCTGAATGACGGCGTGGCCCAGGCGGCCGCCATCTATGTCGCCTATCTGCGCGAAGTGTCCGCCATCCCGCCGGGCGGCTTCGACAGCGCCGAAGCGGTTCAGGCGGCGATCCGCAAGGGCGCCTCCTACGATCCCGCCCAGCTGTCGCGCGGCCTGATCGCCTATGGCGCGGTCCTGGCCCTGCAGTCGCCCGAGTTCGTCGCCGGCGTGCGGCAGTATGCGGTCGATCCGGTCCAGCGCCAGCAGATCGTGGCCCAGATCGTGGCCGATCCCGCATACGCCGCCACCTTCCCCGGCGCTGACGCCGCCGCCGGCCTGATCAGCGAGGCCATCGGCAAGGACGCCCTTCAGGTTCGGGTGATCGGCGAGGCGATCGAGCAGGACGCCTACACCATCCAGGAACGCGCCGATCCGCGCCGCCGCTGGGCCGTGGCCCACATCCAGAACCGCGAGGAGCGGCTGGAAGGCGCCAAGACCCTGTCGGCTGCGCCCATGCTGCCGTCGGCCGAGGAATCGGCGCGGCTGCTGACCGCGGCCACCTCCGGCACGGGCCTGGGCGTCACCGCTTCACGCAAGTCGCCGCCCTACACGCCTCCCGTGACCCGCTCGCTGGCCATCGCGGCCCTGGCCGCCCTGGGCGCCGGCGGCGACGAGGCTCGCGTCAACACCGAGGCGCTGACGGTGGAGACGAGCAACGAGTTCTGCCTGAGCATGTCCAAGCTGATGCTGTACCAATGCCTGGCCGCGTCGCGACCCAGCTACGAGGACATGTTCTGCCTGGGTCGCCACGTCGTCCGCGACATCGCCAGCTGCGCCACGACAGCGGTTCTGGCGCCGGTCATCACGGTGGGTGATCCGGAAGAGACCGCCACCCGCACGTCCGTGGCCGTCACCCCGGTGCAGACCCCCGCTCCGACGTCGCAACCCAACTGATCGGTCGCGGGGAACGGCGACAGGCCGCCCTCCCCGCTCCCGGCGCGGTGCTCAGTGATTGTCTCTGGGCAGACCCAGGGTGTCGACGATGCGGTGATATTTGACGGCGGGTTCCAGCACGGCGCCGGTCCCCAGCTCGCCGACCATCGACCGCTGGATCTCCTGCCAGGGCGTCTGGGACGCCGGATATTTGTAGCCGCCCGCCGCGTCGAAGGCCCGGCGACGTTCTGCCAGTTCGTCGGCGTCGATCAACACGTCGACCTTGCGCGTCTTCAGGTCGATGCGCAGGCGGTCGCCGGTCTTCAACAGGGCGATGTTTCCGCCGGTCGCCGCTTCCGGCGAGGCGTTCAGGATGGACGGGCTGCCCGAGGTGCCCGACTGGCGGCCGTCACCGATGCACGGCAAGGCGTGGACACCCTGTTTGATCAGGTATGAGGGCGGACGCATGTTCACCACCTCGGCCGCGCCGGGGTGACCGACCGGCCCCGCCCCGCGCATCACCAGAATGCTGTCGGTGGTGATCGCCTCGGCCGGGTCGTCGATACGGTGGTGGTAGTCCTCCGGCCCGTCGAACACGACCACCGTGCCCTCGAAGGCCTCCGGATCGGACGGATCGGACAGGTAGCGGTCACGGAACTCGGGCGAGATCACGCTGGTCTTCATCACCGCGCTGTCGAAGACATTGCCCGACAGCACCAGGAAGCCGGCGTCCTCCACCAGGGCGTCGTCGAAGGTGCGGATGACGTCGGGCAGGACGATCCCGGCCTCGCGACAGTTGTCGCCCATCGTCCGGCCGTTCACCGTCAGGGCGTCCTCGTGGATCAGGCCGTGCTTCATCAGCTGGGCCACCACCGCCGGCACGCCGCCCGCCTGATGATAGTCCTCGCCCAGATATTTGCCCGCCGGCTGCAGGTTCACCAGCAGCGGCACCTTGTGTCCGACGGCTTCCCAGGTCTGCAGCGGCAGGTCGATCCCGGCGTGACGGGCCAGGGCGGTCAGGTGAATAGGGGCGTTGGTCGAGCCGCCGATCGCGGAGTTGACCACGATGGCGTTCTCGAACGCCTCGCGCGTCAGGATTTTCGACGGCTTCAGGTCCTCGCGCACCATGTCGACGATGCGAAGGCCGGTCTTGTAGGCGACCTGCGGCCGCTCGCGATAGGGCGCGGGAATGGCCGCCGATCCGGGCAGGCTCATGCCCAGGGCCTCGGCCAGGCTGTTCATGGTCGTGGCCGTGCCCATGGTGTTGCAGTAGCCGACCGATGGCGCGGAGGTGGCCACCAGGTCGATGAACTGCTCGTAGTCGATCTCGCCGGCCGCCATCATCTCGCGGGCCTTCCAGATGATGGTGCCCGAGCCGACCCGCTCGCCCTTGTGCCAGCCGTTCAGCATCGGCCCGACCGACAGGGCGATGGCGGGGATGTCCACGGTCGCCGCCGCCATCAGGCAGGCCGGGGTGGTCTTGTCGCAGCCGATGGTCAGCACCACGCCGTCCAGCGGATAGCCGTACAGCAGCTCCACCAGCCCTATATAGGCCAGGTTGCGGTCAAGCCCCGCGGTCGGCCGCTTGCCCGTCTCCTGGATCGGATGGACGGGAAACTCCAGCGCGACGCCGCCCGCCTCGCGTATGCCTTCGCGCACCCGCTTAGCTAGATCGATATGGTGCCGGTTGCAGGGGCTGAGGTCCGACCCGGTCTGGGCGATGCCGATGATCGGCTTGCCCGAGCGCAGCTCCTCCAGCGTCAGGCCGTAGTTCAGGTAGCGTTCCAGATAGAGCGCCGTCATGTCCGGGTTCGACGGATTGTCGAACCACGCACGGGAACGCAGAGGCTTGGTCATGAGTCACTCGGGAAGCGAATATTACTCAGACAAATAGACGCTCCCCGCGCGCCTTGGCAATGCCGCCTAGCGATCCTCCAGGGCGTCGGCCGCCTGGGCGCGTGAATTGGCCACCAGCACGTCCATCGCCTGCCGCGCGCCGCCTGCGTCCCCCGCCGCGATGGCGTCGAAGACGGCCCAGTGTTCCGGCATCGGATCCGGCGGCAGCTTGTGCTTTCGGCTCTTGTAGAAGGTGGTCCAGCGCACGCCCGCGCCGATGGTCGAGGCCAGGCTGGCCAGCGGAGCGTTGCCGGTCGCATCCAGCACCAGCTGGTGAAAGTCGCGGTCGGCCGACTGACCGGCCTCGCTCTTCAGGCCGGCGCGCTCCATGATCTGCAGGGCTTCGCGCATGGCTTCGACCTGAGCGCCTGTCCGGCGCTCGGCGGCCAGGGCGGCGGCGGCCGGCTCGACGATCATCCGCAGCTCGAACAGACCCTCGACCAGGGCCCGCGCCGGCTCCGCCTCGAAGAACCAGGCCAGCACGTCGGGATCCAGCAGGTTCCAGCGGTTCATCTCGGTGACGCGCGTGCCGACCCGAGGGCGGCTCTCGACCAGGCCCTTGGCGGCCAGGATCCGTACGGCCTCACGATAGGCGCTGCGCGACACCTGCAACCGCTCGCTGAACTCGATTTCGTTGCTGAGGATGTCGCCCGGCTGGTGGCGGCCGGACACGATCTCGACGCCAAGTTGATGGGCGATGGAGCCGTGCAGCCGTTCCTTGCCCGCCTTGCGGCGACCCGGCCGCGCCTGAACTGGAGATGCTGACATCGAAACCTTCCGTGAGTCGCGCACATCTAGCACGGTGCGACACACGGCGCCGATTGACGGCTGGAGCATATCCGACCTATCGTTAATGGTAGCGCTATCATCGCTGGACGGGCTTTCCGAACCGGCGGGGCATAAGGGAGAGAAGACCATGACCATCGCCGACGGCCGCACCATCACGCTTGCCCGCCGCACCTTCGTCACCGGCCTCCTCGGCGCCGTCGCCGCCGCGCCGCTGGCCGGACCGGCGCGCGCGCAGGCCGGTCGGCCCGAGGCGGGCGCCCTCTACAAGGACGCCGCTCAACCCGTGGCCGCGCGGGTCGAGGACCTGCTCCGCCGCATGACGCTGGAAGAAAAGGTCGCCCAGATGGTCGGCATCTGGGAGAAGAAGGGCGACATCCAGGCGGCCAACGGCGACTTCGCGCCGGAGAAGGCGTCCCGGGCCTTCCCGCACGGCCTGGGCCAGATCTCCCGTCCCTCCGACTTCCGCGGCGTCGATCCCAGCCAAAACGGGGCGGCCGGCGCCTCGGGCGAGGCGGTCAACCGCGACGCGCGCCAGACCGCCGACTACATCAACGCGGCCCAGCGCTGGGCGGTCGAACAGACCCGCCTGGGCATCCCGATCATCATGCACGAGGAATCGCTGCACGGTTACACCGCTCGCAACGCCACCAGCTTTCCGCAGTCGATCGCCCTGGCCTCCACCTGGGACCCCGAGTTGGTCACGCGCGTCTTCTCGGTGGCGGCGCGCGAGATGCGGGCGCGCGGCGCTCAGCTGGCGCTGGCCCCCGTGGTCGACGTGGCGCGCGATCCGCGCTGGGGCCGGATCGAGGAGACCTATGGCGAGGATCCGCACCTGGTCTCCGAAATGGGCCTGGCCGCCATCCGCGGCTTCCAGGGCGAGACCCTGCCGCTGGCGCCGGACAAGGTGCTGGTCACGCTGAAGCACATGACCGGCCACGGCCAGCCGGAGAACGGCACCAACGTCGGCCCGGCCGACATCTCCGAACGGACCCTGCGCGAGAACTTCTTCCCGCCGTTCGAGCGGGCGGTGACCGAACTGCCGGTGCAGGCGGTGATGGCGTCGTACAACGAGATCGACGGCCTGCCGTCGCACGCCAACCGCTGGCTGCTGCACGACGTCCTGCGCGGCGAGTGGGGCTACAAGGGCTCGGTGGTCTCGGACTATTTCGCCATTCGCGAACTGAACAGCCGCCACAAGATGTTCGGCTCCATTCAGGAGGCGGCGGTGCGCGCGCTGGACGCCGGCGTCGACATCGAACTGCCGGACGGCGAGGGCTACAATCACCTGCCGGAACTGGTGCGATCGGGGAAGGTGAGCGAGGCCCAGATTGACGAGGCGGTGCGCCGCCTGCTGACCATGAAGTTCCTGTCGGGCGTGTTCGAAAGCCCCTACGTCGATGCGGCGGCGGCGGAATCCAAGGAGGCCACGCCGGACGCCATCGCCCTGGCGCGCGAGACGGCGCAGCGGGCGATGGTCCTGCTGAAGAACGACAGGGGCGTCCTGCCGCTGCGAGCCGACCGCATCCGCAAGCTGGCCGTGCTGGGGACCCACGCGCGCGACACGCCGATCGGCGGCTATTCCGAGGTGCCGCGTCACGTCGTCAGCGTTCTGGAAGGCCTTCAGGCCGAGGGCCGCGGCAAGTTCGAGGTGGTCTATTCGGAGGCCGTTCGGATCACCGAGAGCCGCGTCTGGGCCGCCGACGAGGTCAAGCTGGTCGATCCGGCCGTCAACGCCCGCCTGATCGAAAAGGCCGTGGCCGACGCCCGCGACGCCGACGTGATCGTCATGGTCCTGGGCGACAACGAACAGACCAGCCGCGAGGCCTGGGCCGACAACCACCTGGGCGACCGCGACTCCATAGACCTGCTGGGCCAGCAGAACGATCTGGCGCGGGCGATCTTCGCCCTGAACAAGCCGACGGTGGTGCTGCTGCTGAACGGCCGGCCGCTGTCGGTGAACTATCTGGCCGAGAACGCGCCGGCCCTGATCGAGGGCTGGTATCTGGGCCAGGAGACCGGCCACGCCGTCGCCGACGTGCTGTTCGGCCGGGTCAGCCCCGGCGGCAAGCTGCCGGTGTCGATCGCGCGGTCGGTCGGCCAGTTGCCCATCTTCTACAACCACAAGCCCACGTCGCGGCGCGGCTATCTGTTCGACACCACCGCGCCGCTCTATCCGTTCGGCTACGGCCTCAGCTACACCACCTTCGAGATGTCCGAACCGCGCCTGTCGCGCGCCTCGATCGGCATGGGCCAGAGCGTTCAGGTGTCGGTCGACGTCCGCAACACCGGCCGGATGAAGGGCGACGAGGTGGTCCAGCTCTACATCCGCGACGACCAGGCCTCGGTCACCCGTCCGGTCAAGGAGCTGAAGCACTTCAAGCGGGTGACGCTGGAGCCGGGCGCCCGCACCACCGTGACCTTCGAGGTCAAGCCGTCCGACCTGTGGTTCTGGAACATCGACATGAAGCGCGTCGTCGAACCGGGGACCTTCACGCTCAGCGCCGGGCCGAACTCGGCGGATCTGAAGTCCACGACCCTGACCGTGACGGAGTAGGACCGATGCAGCGCCCTGTCGTCGCCGCCGTGACCCTGCTGCTGGCGGCGACGCCGGCGTTCGCCCAGAGCTCCGCCGCACCCAGGCTGGCGGCCATCTTTTCCGACCACGCCGTGCTGCAGCGCGACCGGCCGATCCCGGTCTGGGGCGACGGTACGCCGGGAGCGGCCCTGACCGTCGAGCTGGACGGCCGTGCGGTGCGGACCGCTGCGGACGCGGACGGCCGCTGGCGTGTGGAGCTGCCGGCCCATGC
The DNA here is from genome assembly GCF_041911375.1 of Brevundimonas sp. Lineage (GTDB taxonomy): Bacteria > Pseudomonadota > Alphaproteobacteria > Caulobacterales > Caulobacteraceae > Brevundimonas. Next base: position 9,723 of record NZ_JAYRPA010000013.1, read on the forward strand.
GGCGGGCGGCCCCTACGTCTTGCGCGTCCGCGACGCCGCCGGCGGCGAAGCCACGGCCGGCGACATTCTGGTCGGGGACGTCTGGTTGTGCTCGGGCCAGTCGAACATGGAGCTGCCGGTCGAACGCTCCCTCAACGCGCCCAGCGTGATCGGCGCGGCCGGCGACGACGGCATCCGGCTGGTGACGGTGCAGAAGGACTTCGACGTCGCGCCGCTGGAGGCGTTCCGCAATCCGCTGGGCTGGGCGGCGGCGTCGCCCGCCTCGGTCGGAAGCTTCTCGGCCGTCTGCTATTATTTCGCGCAGGACCTGCGGCGCGACCACGCCGTGCCCATGGGCCTGATCAGCAGCAGCTGGGGCGGGTCCAACATCGAGACCTGGATGTCGCCGAAGGCGCTTGCGGCGCAGGGCTATGGAGATCAGTTGTCGATCCTGTCGGAGATGGCGACCGATCCCGTCGCGGCCCAGGGCCGCTGGGGCCTGAGATGGCAGGCGTGGTGGGACGGTCTGGCGAGAGACAGGCCCTGGTCGCCGGATGACGCGGGCCAATGGACGCCGGTTCCGGCGATGGAGCCGTGGGAGCGCTGGGGCGTCCCGGCGCTGGCGAGCTACAACGGCATGGTCTGGTACCGGCTGGACATCGATCTGACGGCCGAGCAGGCGGCGGCGGGGCGGTCCCTGTCGCTGGGATATGTCGACGAGGCGGACCAGACCTGGGTCAACGGCGTGGCGGTCGGGGCGTCCGGGTCGGGCGACCGGCTGTATGCCCTGCCCGCCGGCCTGCTGAAGGCCGGACGCAACACCGTGGTCGTCAACGCCTATGACACCTGGGAGGTCGGCGGCCTGTACGGGCCGGCCGAGAAGCGGGCGCTGGTGCTGGCGGACGGCGGGCGCGTGCCGCTGGACCCGGCCGGCTGGCGCTATCGCTTGGCCAGTGATGTGACCGCCGCTCCCCCGCGGGGGCCGTGGTCGTCCACCTCGGGCCTGACGACCATCGGCAACGCCATGATCGCGCCGCTCCACGACTACGCGATGCGGGGCGCCCTCTGGTACCAGGGCGAGTCCAACACCGGCGCCGGCAGGGAGTACCAGGCGCTGCTGAGCGGGCTGATGGCCGACTGGCGCGAGCGGTTCGGGGCGGACCTGTCCTTTCTGGTGGTCCAGCTGGCCAACTTCGGCGCGCCGCCGACCGCGCCCGGCCCCTCCGGCTGGGCCGAACTGCGCGAGAGCCAGCGGCTGGCCGTGGCGGCGGACGACAATGCCGGCCTGGCGGTGGCCATCGAACTGGGCGACCGCTGGGACATCCATCCGGCCCAGAAGCAGGAGCTGGGCCGGCGCCTGGCGCGGGCGGCGCGGCATGTCGTCTATGGCGATCCGGCGCCGCCGTCGGGACCGGTCCCCGCGTCCGTGCGGCGCGAGGGCGACGAGATCGTGGTGGCCTTCGATGATGTGACCGGGACGCTGAAGACGCTGAGCGGCGCCCAGGCGATCGGCTTCGAGCTGTGCGACGGCGAGGACTGCCGCTACGCCCCTTCGGCCGTGGCGTCGGGCGCCGAGGTGCGGCTGGCCGCGCCGGCCGGCACGACGGTGTCGGAAGTGCGCTTCTGCTGGGCCGACAGTCCGGTCTGCAATCTCTACGACGCGGCGGGCCTGCCAGCGGGTCCGTTCCGGATCGACGTGCCCTGATGCCGCTCCATCGGCTGAAGCTTGCAGCCGCGACGGCCGCCCTGGCCCTCTGCGCGGGCGATCCCGCCGCCGCCTGCGAAGGACCGGTCGCGGTGTGCGCCCAACCGTCAGCCGTCGCCGCGCCGCTGATCGTCGGGGGCCGGCCGGCGCGGGTGCTGACCGATCCGGGCGACTGGCCCGGCGTGATCCGCGCCGCCCACGACTTGCAGTCGGACCTGGCCCGCGTCTCGGGCGGCGGCGCGCCCACGGCGGACAGCCCGGTCGTGCTGGTGGGAACGGCGGGACGCAACGCCGTCATAGACCGGCTGATCGCCCAGGGCCGGCTGCCTGCGCCGACCGGCTGGGACGGCTACGTCCAGGCGGTGGTCGACCAGCCGGTAGAGGGGACGCCGCGCGCCCTTGTGATCGCCGGGGCCGACAAGCGGGGGACGATCTACGGCGCCTACGACATTTCGGAACGGGCGGGCGTGTCGCCCTGGGCGTGGTGGGCGGATGTCCCGGTTGCGGTGCGTCGCGATCTCTCCCTGACGCCGGGCGAACGCAGCGACGCGCCGGCCGTCCGCTATCGCGGCATCTTCCTGAACGACGAGGAGCCGGCGCTGGGCGACTGGGTCCGGCAGACGTTCGGCGGCTTCAACCACGCCTTCTACGAGAAGGTGTTCGAGCTGATCCTGCGGCTGAAGGGCAACTTCCTGTGGCCGGCCATGTGGGGCAAGGCGTTCTACGACGACGACCCGCTGAACGCCGTGATGGCCGACGAATACGGGGTCGTCGTCGGCACGTCGCACCACGAGCCCCTGGCCCGCGCCCATGTCGAATGGGAGCGTTACGGCGGCGGCGGCGCCTGGGACTGGCGGACCAACCGCGAGGGACTGAGCGACTTCTGGCGCGACGGCATGAGACGCCGCGGGACCACCGAGAGCCTGGTCACCATCGGCATGCGCGGCGACGGCGACGAGGCCATCAGCGAGGACACGGCCATTCCACTGCTTGAGGACATCGTCCGTTCGCAGCGTCAGATCATCGAAACCGTCACCGGAAAGCCCGCCGCCGAGACCCCTCAGGTCTGGGCCCTCTACAAGGAGGTCCAGGACTACTACGACGAAGGCATGCGGGTCCCGGACGACGTGACCCTGCTGTTCGCCGACGACAACTGGGGCAACATCCGCCGCCTGCCGGGGCCGGCCGAACGAGCCGGGGGATCGGGGGTCTATTTCCACTTCGACTACGTGGGCGGACCGCGGAACTACAAGTGGCTGAACACGACGCAGAATGCGCGCACGTGGGAGCAGATGCGGCTGGCGTGGCAGGCGGGGGCGGACCGGCTGTGGGTGGTCAACGTCGGCGACCTGAAGCCGATGGAGGTCCCCATCGACTTCTTCCTGGACCAGGCCTGGGACCCGGAGGCGATGACGGTCGAGCGGATGGCCGGCTGGTCGCGCGACTGGGCGCAGGCCCAGTTCGGCGAAGCCCAGGCGGACGAGATCGCCGAACTGATCGACCTCTACACCCGCTACAACAGCCGCCGGAAACCCGAGTTGATCGGGCCGGACACCTTCAGCCTGATCAACCACGACGAGGCCGACCGGATCGAGGCGGAATGGGCCGAACTGGCGGCGCGGGCGGACAAGGTGCGCGCGAGCCTGCCTGCGGACTTCGACGACGCCTTCGTCCAGCTGGTCTGGTTCCCGATCCACGCCAGCGGCAATGTCACGGCCTTGCACATCGAGACGGGTCGCAACCAGCTCTACGCCGCCCAGGGCCGTTGGCAGGCGGCGCGGACGGCGGCCGAGGCCGTGCGTGCTCGCTTCGCCCGGGATGAAGAGCTGGAGGCGATCTACCACGGGCTGAAGGGCGGCAAGTGGGATCGCATGATGGCCCAGACCCACATCAGCTACGACAACTGGCAGCAGCCGGACCAAGACGTTTTGCCCGCGCTGGAAACGGCGCGACCCGAACGCGGCGCTCGCCTGGGCGTTGCGGCGGAAGGCCGTGCGGAACCGCTGACACCCGGCGCGCAGACGGCCCTGCCCGAGCTTTCGCCCTATGGCCCGGCACGCTGGATCGAGGTCTTCGACCGGGGTGATCAACCCGCCGATTTCCGCGTACAGACCGGCGCCCCCTGGCTGAAGCCGTCGCGCACGACCGGACAGGCCGGGGCCACGACGCGGATCCTGTTGTCCGCCGACTGGGCGGCCGTCCCGGCGGGACGCCATGAGGTTCCGGTCACGATCTCCGGCCCGGATGGGACGGTTGTCGTCACCGCCGTGGTGAACAAGCCCGCCCAGGTCCCGGCCGCCGGACGCTTCATCCAGACCGATGGCGCGGTTGCGGTCGAGGCCGTCGATTACGCCCGCGCCGTGGACGGCCCCCAGGTCGCCTGGCAGGTCGCGCCCGGCCTGGGCCGCACGGGATCGGCGATGATCACGGCCTCGTCCGACGCAGTCGGTCTGACGCCCGGCGGCGACGGACCCCGGCTGGAGTACGACATCCACCTGACCGAGGCGGGCGAGGCCGAGGTGCAGCTGTGGCTTTCGCCGACGCTGGATTTCCGCGGGCGTGACGGCCTGCGCTACGCGGTGTCGATCGACGACCGCCCGGCCCAGGTGGTGACGCTGGACCTGCGTGCAGCCGGGAACGGTGAGAACGCCGACTGGGATCGCGCCGTCTCGGACAATGTGGCGCGCACGGTGTCGCGCCACCGGATCGCGACGCCGGGGCCGCATACGGTCAAGGTCTGGTTGGTCGATTCCGGCCTGGTGTTCCAGCGGCTGGTGGTGGCGACGAAGCCCCTGCCCGACAGCTATATGGGACCGCCGGACAGCGTGAGGGCGGACTAGAAACCTCCCCCTCCTGGCCGGAGAGGGAGGCTGGCCTTACTTCGTCTCCGACTGGGCGAAGGGACCGAAGACGGCGCCGACGAAGCCGCCGGCCGTGCGGGTGCTGAGCAGCTTGCCGTCCGCGTTCGCCAGGATGGTGGACCAGTCGCCGTCTCCTTGCGCGACCGCGAAGTCGTAGGCGTCGCCGCGTCCGCCGATGCGGAACCGGATCGGCCCCTCCCCCGTCAACGGCCGGCTGGCCAGCAGTTCGCCCGCGCTCGCTTGGTCGGGCCCGGCGCGCCGGCGCAGTTCGACGACGACGGCGCCGGCGCGACGCACGGCCGACAGGGCGTACCAGAAGTCGTCGCTTTGCAGGACGGCCAGGCCGGCGCGGTCGCCCTCGCGCGCGGGCGCGGCGCGCAGCACCGTCTGGGCTTCCGCATCCTGGTGCTGCTGGCGACGGCCCAGGAAGGACGGATTGGCGTTGTCGCCCAGGCCGACCGGCCGCGCCTTCAGCGTCAGGGCGCCGGGATGGGACGTCAGATCGAACCAGGTCTCGCGCGGATTGCGCAGCATCATCCAGTAGGGCGGCAGGGCGGGCCCGTCGAACTCGTCCGCCACCTCGAAATCGCCATTGGTGGGCATGGCCGGCACGGGTTGAACCGGCAGGTTCGGCCGCTCTCCGACGTAGGGGATGACCTCGCCCGGCTTCAGGATGACGGGCCAGTCGCCGGACCAGTCGACCGGCAGCAGGAAGGTCTCGCGTCCGGTGTTGTAGAAGTCGCCCTCATAGGGCCGCACCGCCAGGAAGGTCGCCGCCCAAGAGCCGTCGGGCAGTTGCACCAGATCGGCGTGCCCGGCCGAGGTGACGGGGTTGGGCCGGTCGCGCGGCAGGTCGCGCTGGGTCAGGATCGGATTGCCGGACCAGGGCTCGTAGTGGCCGTCGGGCTTGCGCGACCGCAGCACGACCTGGGAGTGGCCCTCGGCCGTGCCGCCTTCGGCGCAGACCAGATAGTACCAGTCGCCCTTGCGGATGATGTGCGGCCCCTCGATCCAGATGGGGTTGGTCGAGGGGTCCACCCCGCCGTCCACCAGCACCTTGCGCGGCCCGAAGGTCTTCTTCTCGACGGGATCGAAGCGCTGGATCCAGATGGCGCGGTGGCCCTCATAGCGCGGCGTTCCCTCCGGCGGGCCGTTGTTCACGATCCAGGCCGTCCCGTCGGTGTCGAAGAACAGGCCCGGATCGATGCCGCCCTTCAGATCCGGCAACCAGACGGGATCGGACCAGGGACCGGCCGGATCGCTGGCGGTGATCAGGAAGTTGTCGCCGCAATCGACGCAGGTGTTCAGGATGTAGAAGGTCCCGTCCCGATGCTCGATCGTCGGGGCGAACACGCCGCGCGACAGGCCCAGGGTTCCGAAATCCAGCTGGTCCGGCCGGTCGATGGCGTTGCCGATCTGGGTCCAGCTGACCAGGTCGCGGCTGTGAAAGACCGGGATGCCGGGGAAGTAGGAGAAGGTCGAGGTGACCAGATAGTAGTCGTCGCCGACGCGGGTGATCGAAGGATCTGGGTAGAAGCCCTGCAGGATCGGGTTGCGGTACTGGTCCGCCGTCGGCGCCGGACCCTGATGCGCCGCGTCGCTTCCGCGATAGACGAAGCGATCGAACACCGCCTCCTGCGCCGTCGCGCCGCCCGCGATCGCCGCCAGGGCGAGGGCCGCGATGGCCGCGCTGCCTGTCCTTCTCATCCGATTGTCCTCCCGCGTTTATTTTTCACTTGTCTGAGTTTTTGCATTCGGCTCTTGTTAGCGCAACCATAAGGAGGAAGACGATGACCCAGGGCCTGACCCGTCGCGGCCTGATGGCCGCCGCCGGCGCCGCCGCGATCGCTCCGGCCGCCGCGCCGGCCTTCGCCGCCGAGCCGAGCCTGAACGACCTGGCGCGCGCCAACGGCCGCTTCTTCGGCAGCGCGGTCGGCGCAGGCGACGCGGGCGTGACCGCCTCCCTGGGCGACCAGACCTATCGCCATCTGCTGACGCGCGAGTGCGGCCTCTTGGTCTGCGAGAACGAGATGAAGTGGTACGTGCTGCGGCCCGACTCCGAAACCTTCGACTTCTCGCGCGCCGACCGCATCGCCGACTTCGCGCGCCAGAACGGCATGGACCTGCGCGGCCACACCCTGCTGTGGCACCATCCGCAGTGGTTCCCGGCCTGGGTGGCGACCCACGACTTCGGACCCCGGCCCGCCACGGCGGCCGAGGCCATGGTGGTCGACCACATCCAGCGCGTCGCCGGGCGTTATCCGCAGATCCGCTCGTGGGACGTGGTGAACGAGACGGTGGACGCCGACACCGGCGAACTGCGCGAGACGCCGCTGTCGCGCGCCATGGGCCAGTCGGTCCTGGACGTGGCCTTCCACGCCGCGCGCGAGGCCGCGCCCCAGGCGCAGCTGGTCTATAACGACTACATGAGCTGGGAAGCCGGCCACGAGAACCACCGGGCCGGGGTGCTGCGCCTGCTGGAGGGCTTCAAGGCGCGTGGCGTCCCCATCGACGCCCTGGGCGTGCAGAGCCACATCGGCTCGGGCAACAGCGACAACTCGGTCGGCTTCGACACCGCCCAGGAGCGTGAGTGGGGCGCCTTCATGGACGAGGTCGTGGGCATGGGGCTGGAGGTCGTGATCACCGAGTTCGATGTGCACGACAAGAACCTGCCCGCCGACATCCCCTCGCGCGATGCGGCCGTCGCCGAACTGGGGCGACGGTATCTGGATCAGATGCTGGCCTATCCCCAGACGACGGGCGTGGTCGCCTGGGGCATGGCGGATTCCCACACCTGGCTTCAGGGCAATTGGCCCCGCGCCGACCGCCTGCCCAAGCGGCCCACCCCCTATGACGCCGAAGGCCGGGCCAAGCCGCTGCGGGCGGCCATCGCGGACGCCTTCCGCGCAGCGCCCGCGAGACCCGCATAAGCCACCCTTGACGGTCGGCCGTCCGGCCACGATGATAGCGCTAACACTCAAGAACCGCTCCGCATTGACGGAGCTGGCGGGGGGAAATGACGACGCTACTCCACGATCTGCCTGCCGATTGGCGCGAGGGAGTCTTCCTCGGTCGGCTGGGCCTGGCTGAGGGACCGACGCCGGTCCTGGTGCGCAAGGGGCGGGTGCACGACATTTCGGCCTGGGCGCCGACCTCGGCCCAGGCGGCGGCCCGCCCGGACCTGGCCGATGCGCCGGGCCGGGACCTGGGCGATCTGGAGACGCTAGCGCTCGGTCCCGCGTGGAGCGACGCAGGCGTCACGCCGCGCCTGCTGTCGCCGGTCGACCTGCAATGCATCAAGGCCTCGGGCGTGACCTTCGCGATCTCGGCCGTGGAGCGCGTCATCGAGGAGCGCGCGCGCGGCGACGCCGACAAGGCGCTGGCCATTCGCGAGGCCCTGGCCGATCGCGTCGGCGCCGATCTTTCGGCCGTAAAGCCCGGCTCGGAACAGGCCTACGCCCTGAAGGACGCCCTGATCGCCGACGGCCTGTGGTCCCAGTATCTGGAGGTCGCCATCGGCAAGGACGCCGAGATCTTCACCAAGGCGCCGGTCCTGGCCTCGGTGGGCTGGGGCGATCTGGTCGGGGTCCGTCCCGACAGCGCCTGGAACAACCCCGAACCCGAGGTCGCGATCCTGTGCGATCCGACGGGCCGCCCCGTCGGCGCGGCGCTGGGCAACGACGTCAACCTGCGCGACATCGAGGGCCGATCCGCGCTGCTGCTGGGCAAGGCCAAGGACAACAACGCCTCGGCCGCCCTGGGCCCATTCGTGCGCCTGTTCGACGCCGGCTTCGGCATGGACGACGTGCGCGACGCGACGGTGTCGCTGGAGGTGCGCGGCGAAGACGGCTTCGTGCTGGAGGGTTCGTCCTCGATGCGGCTGATCAGCCGCGACCCGCTGGACCTGGTCGGCCAGACGCTGAACGAGAACCATCAGTATCCGGACGGCTTCATCCTGTACCTCGGCACCATGTTCGCGCCGATCAAGGACCGCGACGCGCCGGGCCAGGGCTTCACCCACAAGCCGGGCGACGTGGTGACCGTCTCGTCCGAGCGCCTGGGCACGCTGCGCAACCGCGTGACCACCACCGACCGGGCCCCGCCGTGGACCCTGGGCGTGGTCGAACTGATGTACAATCTGGCCGGTCGCGGCCTTCTGAAGGAGCGATCGATTTGAGCGCCGCCGTCTACCCCTCGCTGAAGGACAAGCTGGTCGTCGTCACAGGAGGCGGCTCGGGCATCGGGGCCGGCTTCACCGAGGCCTTCGCCCGCCAGGGCGCGCGCGTCGTCTTCCTGGATGTCGCCGTCGAGGATTCCCAGGCGCTGGCCGCCGCGCTGTCCGGCCTGTCGCCCGCGCCGGTGTTCAAGCGCTGCGACCTGACCGACATCGCCGCCCTGCAGGCCTGTTTCGGCGAGATCGCGGCCGAGTACGGCGAAGTGGACGTGCTGATCAACAACGCCGCCAACGACGACCGCCACAGCCTGACCGAGGTCACGCCCGCCTACTGGGACGACCGGCTGAACGTAAATCTTCGCCACCTCTATTTCGCCGCCCAGGCCGTGGCGCCGAAGATGCGCGCGCGGGGGGCCGGCGTTATCATCAATCTGGGCTCCATCTCCTGGCACCTGGGCCTGCCCGACCTGTCGCTGTACGAGACAGCCAAGGCCGGCATCGAAGGCATGACCCGCGCCCTGGCGCGCGAGCTGGGCGTCGACGGCGTGCGCGTCGTCTGCATCGTGCCCGGCAACGTCCAGACCCCGCGGCAAATGAAGTGGTACACGCCCGAGGGCGAGGCCGAGATCGTCGCCGCCCAATGCCTGAAGGGACGGCTGCAGCCGTCGGACGTCGCGGCGCTGGGCCTGTTCCTGGCCTCGGACGATGCACGTTTTATTACAGGCCACGAATATTTCGTGGACGCAGGCTGGCGTTAAGGTTTCCTAGGATTTTCACGCCCGCGTCAGACGGGCTTCGGGAGGGTATTCAATGGCAGGACCGACGGGGGGCTCCGGCCCCGACATCGCGGGGAGCGACCGCGTCAACATGGCCTTCATCGCCCTGATCGTGGCGGTCGCCACCATCGGCGGCTTCATGTTCGGCTATGATTCCGGCGTGATCAACGGGACCCAGGACGGGCTGGAGGCGGCCTTCAACCTTTCGGCCCTGGGGACCGGCTTCAACGTCGGCGCCATCCTGCTGGGCTGTGCGGTCGGCGCCTTCATCGCGGGTCGCCTGGCGGACGCCATCGGCCGTCGCACGGTGATGCAGATCGCCGCCGTCCTGTTCATCATCTCGGCCGTCTGGGCTGGAGCAGCCGACAGCTCGGCCCACTTCATCATCGCCCGCTTCATCGGCGGCCTGGGCGTGGGCGCGGCCTCGGTGCTGTCGCCGGCCTACATCTCCGAAGTGACTCCCGCCTCGATCCGCGGCCGGCTGTCGTCGGTGCAGCAGATCATGATCATCACCGGCCTGACCGGCGCCTTCCTGGCCAACTACATCCTGGCGGCGACCGCGGGCGGATCGACCGCCGAGTTCTGGATGGGCTTCCCCGCCTGGCGCTGGATGTTCTGGCTTCAGGTCATCCCCGCCGCCATCTATCTGCTGGCCCTGCTGGTGATCCCGGAAAGCCCGCGATACCTGGTCGTCAAGAAGAAGGACGCCCATGCCGAGGCCGTGCTGACCAAGCTGTTCGGCCCCGGCGCCGGCGCGCGCAAGGTGCAGGAAATCCGCGCCTCCCTGGCCGCCGACCACAAGCCCAAGTTCTCCGACCTGCTGGACCCCGCCACCAAGAAGGTGCGTCCCATCGTCTGGGCCGGTCTGATCCTGGCCGTCTTCCAGCAGCTGGTCGGAATCAACATCGTCTTCTACTACGGCGCCGTGCTGTGGCAGTCGGTGGGCTTCTCCGAGAACGACGCCCTGCAGATCAACATCCTGTCCGGCGTCCTGTCGATCGCCGCCTGTCTGGCCGCCATCGGCCTGATCGACAAGATCGGGCGCAAGCCTCTGCTGCTGATCGGTTCGGCCGGCATGTTCGTGACCCTGTCGATCATGGCCTGGTGCTTCTCGCGCGCCGGCCTGGTCGACGGCTCGCTGCACCTGGACGACGCCACCGGCCTGATCGCCCTGATCGCCGCCAACGCCTATGTCGTCTTCTTCAACTTCAGCTGGGGCCCGGTCATGTGGGTCATGCTGGGCGAGATGTTCCCCAACCAGATGCGCGGTTCGGCCCTGGCCGTCGCCGGCTTCGCCCAGTGGATCGCCAACTTCGCCATCTCGGTCAGCTTCCCGGCCATGGCCGCGGGCCTGGGCCTGGTGGTGACGTACGGCTTCTACGCCGTCAGCGCCCTGATCTCCTTCTTCCTGGTCCAGGCCTGGCTGAAGGAAACCCGCGGTCGGGAACTGGAAGACATGACGGGCTGACCTATCTAATAGTCTGAGTTATCCCTCACGGGCGGCGCTCCCCCGCCGCCCGTTTCCACATCGAAAGGACGCGCCATGACCGACACGCTTGAACTCTCCCACTGGATCGGCGGCGAGAAGGTCGCGGCCGACCGCCCCGGCGAAAGCCACAACCCCTCGGACACGCGCGACATCGTGGCCCGCATTCCCAAGGGCGGCGCCGCCGAGGTCGATCAGGCCGTGTCCGCCGCGACCGACGCCTTCGAAGCTTGGTCCGAGGCGTCGCCCGAGGTGCGCTTCGACGTGCTGGACAAGGCCGGGTCGCTGATCATGGAGCGACGCGAGCAGATCGGCCGCCTGCTGTCGCGCGAGGAAGGCAAGACCGTCCCCGAGGGCATCGGCGAGACCGTCCGCGCCGCGCGCATCCTGAAGTATTTCGCCGGCGAGGCCCTGCGCATGCACGGCCAGAACCTGGCCTCCACCCGTCCCGGCGTCGAGGTCCAGACCTATCGCCAGGCCGTCGGCGTGTTCGGCTTGATCACGCCGTGGAACTTCCCCATCGCCATTCCCGCGTGGAAGATCGCCCCGGCCATCGCCTTCGGCAACACCGTGGTCATCAAGCCCGCCGGCCCGACGCCGGCGACCGCCGAAGCCCTGATCGCGGTCCTGCACGAGGCCGGCCTGCCCAAGGGCGTGGTCAACATGATCATCGGCGACGGCGACGTCGGCCGCGCCATCGTCGCCCATAAGGACGTCACCGGAATCAGCTTCACCGGCTCTCAGGGCGTGGGCGCGGGCGTGGCCGAAGGCGCCGTCAAGCGTCAGGCTCGGGTGCAGCTGGAAATGGGCGGCAAGAACCCGCTCATCGTGCTGGACGACGCCGATCTGGATCGCGCAGTGAATATCGCCCTGGACGGCTCCTTCTTCGCCACCGGTCAGCGCTGCACCGCCTCCAGCCGCCTGATCGTTCAGGACGGCATCCACGACAAGTTCGTCGCCGCCCTGGCCGAGAAGGTCGCGGCCCTGCGTGTCGGCGACGCCCTGGATTCCAACACCCAGATGGGACCGGCCGTCAGCGAGAGCCAGCGCGACGTCTCCTACAAGTACATCGACGTCGCCCGCGAAACCGGCGGCCGCATCGTCACCGGCGGCGAGCGGCTGAACCTGGAAAAGCCGGGCTGGTACGTCCAGCCGACCCTGATCGCCGACACCCTGCCCGACATGCGCATCAACAACGAGGAAGTGTTCGGCCCGGTCGCCTCGACCATCCGGGTCAAGTCCTACGAAGAGGCGCTGGCGGTCGCCAACGGGGTCGAGTTCGGCCTGTCGGCGGGGATCGTCACCAGCTCGCTGAAGCACGCGCGCGACTTCCAGCGCCGCGCCAAGGCCGGCATGACCATGGTCAACCTGCCCACCGCGGGCGTGGATTACCATGTGCCCTTCGGCGGCTCGAAGAGGTCGTCCTACGGGTCGCGGGAACAGGGCTTTGCGGCAGTCGAGTTCTACACCCAGATCAAGACCAGCTATTCGGCGGGGTAGATCCGGATGAGCGACGCCGAACTGGTCTGGGACGTCCAGGCGGAGCTGGGCGAGGGCCCGGTCTGGGATGCTGCCCGCAAGGCGGTGTGGTTCGTCGACATCAAGGGTCGGCGGCTGCATCGCTACACTCCCGCGACCGGCGACAAGGCGTCGTGGGACGCCCCGGATCAGATCGGTTTCGCCCTGCCCGCCGAGGACGGCGCTCTGGTCTGCGGCGTGCGCGGCGGCCTGTATCGCTTCACGCCGGAGACGGGCGCCTTCGCCATGATCCTGCCGGTCGAGCGCGACCGGCCGCAGAACCGGCTGAACGACGGCTTCGTCGCGCCGGACGGTTCGCTGTGGTTCGGCTCCATGGACGACAGTGAAGAGGTCAGGACCGGCGCCCTCTATCGCTGGGCGGGCGGCGAACTGACGCGGCACGACGACGGCTATGGCGTCACCAACGGGCCGTGCCTCAGCCCCGACGGCAGGACCCTCTATCACCACGACACGCTGGAAAAGACGGTCCTGGCGTTCGATCACGACGACGGCGCCCTGTCGAACCGGCGGGTTTTCGCCGTGACCGAGGACGGCTTCGCTGACGGCCCCAGCATGGACGCCGACGGCGTGCTGCACGTCGGCCTGTTCAACGGCTGGGGCCTGGCGCGCTTCTCGCCGGAGGGCCAGCGCATCGGCACGATCCGCCTGCCCGTCCAGACCGTGACCAAGGCGGCCTTCGGGGGCGAGGACCTGCGCGACCTCTATTGCACCACCGCCTGGCTGGGGAACGCCGACAAGCGGGCCGATCAGCCGACGCTGGGCGGCCTCTATCGCCTGCGGGTCGAGACGCCGGGCCTGCCGCAGAACCTGATCCGGCTGTGATCCGCCTGGAAGCGGGCGACTGGCGCGCAGAACTTGAGCCGCGCCTTGGCGGCGCCGTCCTGAGCCTGACGTTTCGCGGCCGCCCGATCCTGCGTCCAACGCCCGAAGGGGCGGACGACCCGCTTCAGACCGCCTGCTTTCCCCTGGTCCCCTATGCGAACCGCATCCGCCGAGGCCGCTTCCGCTTCGACGGCCAGGCCCGCGCCGTCGGCGCCACGCCGGGGTTCGAGCCGCACGCCCTGCACGGCGTCGGCTGGCGGACGGCCTGGACGGCGGAGCAGGTCGATGCGCACGCCGCCGTCCTGACGCTGCGCCATGACGCCGGCGCCGACTGGCCCTGGGCCTTCGACGCCGAGCAGCGGCTGGTCCTGTCGGACGACGGCCTGTCGATCGTGCTGTCGCTGACCAACCGCGATGATCGCGCCGCCCCGGCGGGCGTGGGCCTGCATCCCTACTTCCACCGGCCGCCCGACGCCCGGCTGACCCTGGCCGCCCCGCGCGTCTGGTTGACCGACGACCTGATCCCGCGAGCCCTGGCGCCCGCGGACGCCCTGTTCGACTGGAGCGGGGGCCCCAGCGTCGCCGACGCCCCCTTCGTCGACAACGCCTTTGACGGCTGGACCGGAGAGGCGCGGCTGGCGTCCTCGAACGGCGGCGCGGTGATCGCTGCGCCGGGCGTCGACCGCGTCCATGTCTATGCCCCGCAGGGCGCCGACTTCGTCTGCATCGAGCCCGTCACCCATCGCCCCGACGCCCTGAACGCCCCCGATGGAGAACCGTCCGGCCTGGTCGTCCTCCAGCCGGGTCAGAGCCTTTCCCTTTCGATGAGGATCGGCGCCCCGCCCGAGCCCCGCGCCTGAAGCCCACGCCTGCGGCCCCTTCCCCCTTCGGCCGCAGGGCCTTAGGCAGGATGTTCGCGGCGCCGGTTGCGCCATTGGAGGATCAGCGTGCAACGCAAGTCGACCAGGCGGAAAGGCGGCGGCCGGACGATCGACGACGTCGCGCGTCACGCCGGCGTCTCGCCCATGACCGTGTCGCGCGTCATCAACGGCGAACGCAACGTCCGCGAGGCCACCCGCCTGCGCGTCACCGAAGCCATCCGCGAACTGGGCTACGCCCCCAACCAGGCCGCACGCAGTCTGGCCAGCGCCCAGACGCTGAAGATCGGCCTGCTCTACAGCAACCCGTCGGCCGCCTATCTCAGCGAGTTCCTGCTGGGCGGGCTGGATCAGTGCAGCCGCGCCGGCGCCCAGCTGGTGGTCGAGAAGTGCGAGCCCGAGGTCGGCGAGACCGTCGCCATCGAACGGATGCTGACCGCCGGCGTCGACGGCGTGCTGCTGCCGCCGCCGCTGTGCGACTCGGCCTTCGTCGTTGACCGGCTGGAGGCGGCCGGCCTGCCCGCCGTCGCCGTGGCCTCCGGCGAACCCCTGCCCAGCGTGTCGGCCATCCGCATCGACGACGAGGCCGCGGCCGAGGCCATGACGCGCCATCTCATTGGCCTGGGGCACCGCCGCATCGCTTTCGTGCGCGGCCACCCGAACCAGACCGCCAGCGCGCTGCGCTTCAAGGGCTACGCCAAGGCGCTGAAGGCCCACGGGATCGAGGTGGACGACCGGTTGGTGGCCCAGGGCTATTTCACCTACCACTCGGGGCTGGACGCGGCCGATCAGCTGCTGACCCTGCGCCACCGGCCGACCGCCATCTTCGCCAGCAACGACGACATGGCCGCCGCCGCTATCGCCGTCGCCCACCGCCAGGGCCTGGACGTGCCGCGCGACCTGACCATCGTCGGCTTCGACGACACGGCCCTCGCCAGCACCGTCTGGCCGCCCCTGACCACCATCCGCCAGCCCGTCGCCGAGATGTCGCGCGAGGCCGTCAGCGTGCTGGTCGACGCCATCCGCCGCAAGGCCGACGGCCAGCCCGCCGTGGCGGGGCGCGAACTGATGGGCTTCGCCCTGATCCGTCGCCAGTCCGACGGCCATCCGCCGGCCGAGCCGGGGACGCCGCCGGTAAAGGGCCGCAAGGCGGCGCCGTGACGCCGTGGCTTCCCGACGCCTGAGACGGCTTTCCCGTCCTGGCGCTGGTGAAGCGCGAGCCGTTCTTCAATGAAATCCGTCCCGCCGGACGGCTGGTGGCGACGCGCCGCTCACGCCGGATATGGCGGCCGTGACCCCCGCCGTCGCCGCCGTCCGCGACCCCAGACCTCGGCGCAAAAAAAGGGGACGCATCGCGCAAGCGACGCGTCCCTGGGAGGGATGGAGTACCGGCCGTCCTAGAAGGTGGCGCGGGCGATCAGGGTGAAGCGACGGTCGTTCATGAACCACGAGCGCGGCGCGCGCAGCAGGTCGTTGTTCAGGACCTGGCTGGTGCGGGTGATCTCGTTGGTCAGGTTCACCGCCTGCAGGCCGACCTTCCAGTTGTCGTTGACGGTGTAGAAGATCGACCCGTCCAGCTGGCCCGTGTCCTCGTTCATGATCGGCGCATAGGGGACGATGACGTCGCGCGGCGTGATCAGGAACTCCGAACGCCAGGCGTAGGCCAGGCGCGCCGAGATCCGGCCCTTCTCGTAGAAGCCCGCGAGGTTGACCGTGTGCTTCGACAGGTTCTGGAGCGGCAGCAGGCTGGTGTCGACGTTGGACACTCGGCCGGCCGCCACGTCCGGATCGGTCGACGACAGGGTGCTCTGCGCCACGCCTTCGGAGTCGATGTAGGTGTAGTTGGCGTTGACGCCGAAGCCGTCGAACGGGGCGGGCAGGAAGTCATAGGTCTGCTGATAGGCGACCTCGAAGCCCTTGATCTTGCCGGTTTCGTCCGAGTTCACCGGCGTCGTCACCACCGAGTCGAAGGTGGCGCCGTTGTTGGTGAAGCTCAGGCGCTGGACGCCGTTGGTGATGACGTCTTCCAGCTCCTTGTAGAACAGCGACAGGGTCAGCTGGCCCACATCGGCGAAGTACCATTCCACCGAGGCGTCGTAGTTGGTCGAGAAGATCGGCTTCAGATAGGGATTGCCCACCGAGAAGCGGCCCGTCGGACGACCGTCGACGATGTCCTGCGCGTTCGCCGACAGCGAGATGTTGTAATAGTTGCGCGTCAGACCCAGGTCCGGCGGCGTGATCGCCTGCGAAAGGCCCAGGCGGAACTGCAGCCCGTTGCCCACCTCCAGCTTGGCGTTGAAGCTCGGCAGGAAGTAGTCGTACTCGATCTCGGCCGACGTCTCCTCACGGGCGCCGTTGGCGAAGTCCCGCGCCCCTTGCCGGACCTCCGGCGCCAGTCCGCAGAACGGGGTCAGTTCCTGCCCGGGCGGAACCGGCTCCAGGCAGGTCTCCTCGGTCGGGAAGGTGCCCAGGTTGAAGGCCGTGAAGCCTTGCGCCGCCCGCTCGGTCTTCACATAGCGGATGCCGTAGTTGCCGCTCAGGTTCCAGCCGTTGTCGAACTCCTTGCCGTAGCGGAGCATGACGTAGAAGGCCGTGGTGTCTTCCTGGATCGGGTTGATTTCCTGCGGCAGGAAACCGTCGGCGTCCGCGTCGCAACGCAGGCCGAGCGGCACCCAGTTCTGGGGACAGGCCGCGCCGTCGGCGTTGCGCGAGCGCCATTCGTCGCCATAGGCCAAGGCGTAGTCCGTATAGGCCTGATAGTTGTCGATGATGTTCTGGTTGTAGAACAGGCGGGGCTGGTCTCCGGTCGGGACCGGCGCCTCTCCGCGCATGAAGTTGTCGAACGAGAAGATCTCGTTGTAGTCCATGGGGTTGAAGCCGGTCGTCCCCGGCGCCCCATCGGTTTGCGGCACGCCGTCGACCAGATCACTGAGCCAAACGGGACCATTGTCGCCCCACTGCTCGGACAGAACACCCCAGTTGTAGGTCGTGAAGCGCGCGACCTGATCGCGCTTGTTGTAGCGCGCGCCGAAGCGGATCGAGCGGATCCAGTCCTGATCGAACGAATAGTCCGCGTCGATGCGGAAGGCGTCGGACTGGCCCTCGCTCATCTCCTTGTGGTCCATCGCCGCGCGCGAGAAGCTGTTGTACGGCGAGGAGAAGTTGGCGTTGTCGCCGCGATAGTATCCGGGGCAGGCGGCGGTCGCCGGCCCGTCGCAGGGCGCGCCGTTCAGGAACGGCGGCAGGAAGGTCACCACGGGGACGTCAGACCCGCGGATCTGGATCGCGGCGTTCTGGTAGGTGGAGTTCCACAGACCCGCGTCGAGATTGTCCAACTCGGAATCGACGTGCTGGTAGTCGAAGTTCAGCGACAGCCGATCCGTCGGGGTCCACTTGAAGTTGAAGCCGTAGTCCGTCGTGACCGACTGCTGATAGACGTCGCGGCGCTGGTTGTTGCTCTGCAGGCCGTTGATCGGCGTGCGGGGATCGGGCCCGTTCTGGTCCGCGCGCCAGCCGGTGACGCCGGTGATGATGCCGTTGGTGAACAGGCCGTCCTCGCCGAAATCCAGGGTCGTGCCGACCTGGGCCTGCGAGTCGCCGTTGGAGGTGACGTTGTCCGTCGCGATCTCCATCGCGTGTTCGGTCCAGGCCTGTGTCGCATCGGAGCGCAGGAACTGCGCCGTGGCGATCATGGTGCGATCGTTGCTGCGCCACTGGCCCGCGGCCGCATAGCCGCGCCGTTCGCGATCAAAGGTCTGCGACCGGAAGGCGGCGCCGCGCGGGAACCAGACGTCGGCCACCTCGGTCGCGCCGTCGGTCGGCACGACGTCGCCGTTGGAATAGAGGGTGCGCGGGCCGTAGTTGGAGATCTGCTGGCCGTCGCCGCGCGACTTCAGCTGCGAATAGACGGCGTTCAGCATCAGGCCGAACTCGCCGAAGCTGGTTTCCCAGCGATCGCTGATCAGGCCCGAGAAGGTCGGCGTGACCTCTTCGACGAAGTCGCCGTAGCTGGCCTCCGATGAGAAGGCGACGACGCGGCCGGGGCTGTCGAAGGGCACCCGGGTGCGCAGATTGACCGTGCCGGCGATGCCGCCTTCGATCAGGTCCGCCGAGGGGTTCTTGAACACGTCCACGCCGCCCATCAGTTCGGCGGGCACGTCGGCGAAGCTGAGCGAGCGCCCGTTGTTGGCGGTGAAGGTGTCCCGTCCGTTCAGCTCGGACCGCACGAAGGTCAGGCCGCGCACGACCACGCCCGAGCCTTCGACCGAGAAGTGGTCGGGGTCGACGCCGGCGGCGAAGCGGTCGATCGCCACGCCGGGCACGCGCTGCAGGGCCTCGGTGACGGAACGGTCCGGCAGGGCCCCGATGTCCTCCGAGGAGATGGAATCGACGAAGACGTCGGCGCTCTGCTTGATCGCCTGGCTGGAGCGCAGGCTGGAGCGGATGCCGGTGACCACCACTTCCTCGACCTCGGCGGCCTGGGAATCGTCGGTCTGATCCTGGGCCAGCGCCGGAAGCGCGGCGGCGCTGACCGCCGCGACGGCGATCAGGGAAACGCCTCCCTTGAGGAAGCTCCCTCTCGTGAACGCAGGACGAATTGCGGGCGTGACGACACGCATGATGTTTAACCTCCCCAAGTCAGCATTTCTTTTGTTAGCGCTACCATCAGGCAGCAGGGAAATGTCTGAGTAATCTGGATATCGCAGTCTTTCAGATCGCGCAAGCCCGTTGATTTCGTCGGTCTGTGAGCGGAAGGTCAGGCCGAAAAACGCCCCGGAGAGGGCCAGGGGGAGGCAGTCAAAATGGCGAACGGACCGGTCCGCGACATCGTCATCGTCGGCGGCGGAACCGCGGGATGGATGGCGGCGGCGGCCCTGTCGCGGCTGTCCGGCAACGGGGTCACGCGGGTGATTCTGGTCGAGTCCGACGCCATCGGCACCGTCGGGGTCGGAGAGGCGACCATTCCCCCGATCCGCACCTTCAACGCCATGCTGGGCCTGGACGAGGCCGACTTCGTTCGCGAGACGCGCGGGACCTTCAAGCTGGGGATCGAGTTCGTCGGCTGGACCCGGCCCGAGCACGCCTACATGCATCCGTTCGGCGCCTTCGGCGCGGATCTGGAAGGCGTGAAGTTCCACCAGGCCTGGCGTCGCCTTCACGACCAGGGTCTGGCCGGGCCGTTCGGCGACTACAACATCTGCGAAGCGGCCGCTCGCATGGGGCGGTTCGGACCCGGCGATCCGCGCAGTCCGGTCACCCGCACGACCTGGGCCTATCATTTCGACGCGGGCCTCTACGCCGCCTATCTGCGCCGCTACAGCGAGGCGCGCGGCGTGGTTCGTCATGAGGGCCGGGTGGTCTCGGTCGAGCAGCGGCCCGAGGACGGCTTTCTCAGCGCGGTCGTGCTGGAAGACGGGCGACGGCTGGAGGGCGACCTGTTCATCGACTGCTCGGGCTTCGGCGGACTTCTGATCGAACAGACGCTGAAGGCGGGCTACGAGGACTGGAGCCGCTGGCTGCCGTGCGACAGCGCCGTCGCCGCACCCTGCGCCCATCGAAATCCGGGCGTGCTGGAGCCCTACACCCGCGCGACGGCCCGGGCGGCGGGCTGGCGGTGGCGCATTCCGCTGCAGCACCGCGTCGGCAACGGCTATGTCTATTCCAGCGCCCACGTCTCGGACGAAGACGCGCGCGCCCAGCTGCTGAACGGCCTCGAGGGCGAGCCGCTGGCCGAGCCGCGGCGCCTGACCTTCACCACCGGTCGCCGAAAGCAGGCGTGGATCAAGAACTGCGTCGCCCTGGGCCTGGCCTCCGGCTTCCTGGAGCCTCTGGAATCGACCAGCATCCATCTGATCCAGGCGGGCGTCACCAAGCTTCTGGCGCTGTTCCCGGACCGCGGCTTCGACCCGCGCGACATCGCCGAATACAACCGCCTGACCAATCTGC
The DNA here is from genome assembly GCF_041911375.1 of Brevundimonas sp. Lineage (GTDB taxonomy): Bacteria > Pseudomonadota > Alphaproteobacteria > Caulobacterales > Caulobacteraceae > Brevundimonas. The sequence continues at coordinate 29,889 of NZ_JAYRPA010000013.1, forward strand.
AGATCGAACAGGTCCGTGACTTCATCATCCTGCACTACAAGGCCAACGGCCGCGTCGGCGAACCGTTGTGGGACCACTGTCGCGCCATGACGGTTCCCGAAAGCCTGGAGCGTCGCATGAACCTGTTCCGCCACAAGGGCCGCCTTTTCCGGCACGAGGACGAACTGTTCGCCGAATCCAGCTGGCTGGCCGTCCTGCTGGGCCAGGCGGTGACGCCCGAGGGCCACGACCCGCTGGCCGACGCCCTGCCCCTGCCGGCGCTGGACGCCGCCGCGCGCGAGATCCGCGATCGTGTCCGCGCGGCCGCCGCCGCCATGCCGCCCCAGGCCGAAGTGATCGCGCGCTTCTGCGCCGCGCCGGAGGCCGCGTGATGGACGACCTGCGCATCCGCAAGATCGTCATCGTCGGCGGCGGGACCGCCGGCTGGATGACCGCCGCCGCCCTGGGCAAGCTGCTGGGCCCGGACTACGCCGAAATCGTCGTCGTCGAATCCGACGAGATCGGCATCGTCGGCGTCGGCGAGGCGACCATTCCCCAGATCGGCATGTTCAACCGGATGCTGGGCCTGGACGAGGACGACTTCGTCCGGAAGACCAAGGGCAGCTTCAAGCTGGGCATCCAGTTCGTCGACTGGGGCCGCAAGGGCCAGACCTACTTCCATCCGTTCGGCCCGTTCGGCGTGGACATGGAAGGCGTCTCCTTCCACGCCTTCTGGCTGCGACTGGCGCAGGCCGGCGCGCCGCACCCCATCACCGACTATTCGCTACAGGCCGTCGCGGCCGAGGACGACCGCTTCATGCGCGCCATCGACGCCGGCCCCAAGTCGCCGCTGTCCAAGATCGCCTACGCCTTCCATTTCGACGCCGGCCTTTACGCCCGTTTCCTGCGCCAGTTCGCCGAGACGCGCGGCGTGCGTCGCCAGGAAGGCAAGATCGTTCGCGTCGACCAGCGCGCGACCGACGGCTTCATCGAGGCGGTGGCGCTGGAAAGCGGAGAGCGGATCGAGGGCGAGCTGTTCATCGACTGCTCGGGTTTCCGCGGCCTGCTGATCGAACAGACGCTGAAGGCCGGCTACGAGGACTGGAGCCACTGGCTGCCGTGCGACCGGGCGGTGGCCGCGCCCTGCGAAAGCGCGCCGGTCCTGACGCCCTACACCCGCTCCACCGCCCGCGACGCCGGCTGGCAGTGGCGTATCCCGCTGCAGCACCGCACGGGCAACGGCCACGTCTATTCCAGCCGTCATATCTCCGACGACGAGGCGGCGAGCGTCCTGCTGTCCAATCTGGACGGACAGCCGCTGGCGGACCCTCGCTTCCTGCGGTTCATCACCGGACGGCGCAAACGGGCCTGGGTCAAGAACTGCATCGCCCTGGGCCTGGCGTCCGGCTTCATCGAGCCGCTGGAATCGACCAGCATCCACCTGATCCAGAGCGGCATCGCCAAGCTGCTTCAGATGTTCCCGGACCGAACCTTCCCCCAGGCCGACATCGATCGCTTCAACCGCACCACCCAGCTGGAGATGGAGCAGGTCCGCGACTTCATCATCCTGCATTACAATCTCAGCGAACGAGACGACACGGCCTTCTGGCGCCACTGCCGCGACATGGACGTGCCGGAATCGCTCAAGGAGAAATACCGCCTGTTCGAGACGACCGGCCGCATCTTCCGCGAGAACGACGAACTGTTCAACGACACCAGTTGGTTCGCGGTGATGATCGGCCAGGGGATGCGGCCCAAGCGCTTCGATCCGGTCGCCGAGGTGCTGTCGCTGCAGGAGACCGAGCGGCGGCTGGCCGAGGTTCGGCGGGTCATGCGCACCTGCGCCGACAAGATGCCCGGGCACGCCGAGTTCATTCGCCGGAACTGCGCCGCATGAACCCGCCGGTCCGCCTGGGCCGCCCGCTGCCGGAGATGGCGGCCGCCACGCCCGCCGACGTTCTCGCCTGCGCGGCGGAGGGGCGGCCCATGGTGCTGCGCGGCCTGGTTCGCGACTGGCCGGCGGTCCAGGCGGCGCGCGAGAACCGACTGGCCGACTATCTGCGGAGCCTCGACCGAGGCGGGGTCGGCGATGTCATCCTGGGCGGCCCCGAGATCGAGGGGCGGCCCTTCTACAACGCGGACCTTTCGGGGCTGAACTTCGAACGCGCGCGTCGGCCCCTCACGGCGCTGCTGACGGCGCTGGAGACTGTGGCGGACCAGGCGCGTCCGCCCACCCTGTACATGGGCTCGGCCCCTGCCTCGGCCCTGCTGCCCGACTTCCCCGCCGCCAACCCGGCGCCCGGGACGCCCGCGGGCGTCGAGCCCCGGCTGTGGATCGGCAACGCCACCACCATCCAGACCCACCACGATCACGCCGACAACATCGCCTGCGCCGTCGGCGGCCAGCGCGTCTTCACCCTGTTCCCGCCCGAACAGGTGGCCAACCTCTATGTGGGCCCGCTCGATTTCACACCGGCCGGCCAGCCCATCAGTCTGGTGCAGTTCGATCGCGGCGACTGGCGAAGCGACTGGCCCAGGTTCGACGCCGCCGCCGAGGCCGCCCGACACGCGGTGCTGGAGCCGGGCGACGCCGTCTACATCCCGTCGCTCTGGTGGCATCACGTCCAAGCCACGGCGACGTTGAGCATGCTGGTCAATTACTGGTGGACCGTGGGGCCGGTCGGGGCCCCCTCGCCGTTCGACGCCCTGGTGCTGACGATCGGCGCCCTGGGCGACCTGCCGCCGGAGCGGCGACGCGCCTGGGCCGCCCTCTTTGACCATTATGTCTTCGAGACGGACGCCCGAACCCACGCCCACCTGCCGCCCCAGCGGCGCGGCGTCCTGGGGGAATCGACCCCGGCGATGCTTGACCGTATCAAGCGGTTCGTGATGAACGGCCTGGCGCGTCGCTGAGGCCTTGCCAAACATCCGATGATTGTCTGAGTATTCGATATCAGCGCGGGAGACGCTGGTTGGGAGGCGACATGTTCAACAAATTTCTCGGGGCGGCCGCCGCCGTCCTGCTTGCAATCATCCCCTCGACCGCGCCCCAGGCGCAGGACGACGACATCCTCAAGAACCTCATCAACAACCCCAACGTCGCCAGTTGGCAGGTGCTGGGCGTCAGCCGTCCGCCCCGGCCCCAGCGCGCCGAGGGCGTTCTGGGCGAGCGGGCGATCCGCATCGCGGCGCGCCGCTCGGACCAGCCCTGGACCATCGCTGCGCAGATGCCCGTCACCGGGGCCGTCAAACAGGGCGACACCGTGCTGCTCGCCGTCTGGGCCCGCCTGGCGGTCGCCCCGCCCGGCGCCGAGACCAGCCGCCTGCCGCTGCGTGTGCAGGAGAGCACGCCGCCCTACGGCGCCCTGGCCGAAGACGCTGCGACCGTGGGATCGACCTGGACCATGATCTACGCCTCGGGCGTCGCCACGAAGGACTACGCCCCCGGCGCGGCCAACCTGGCGGTTCACCTGGCGGGCGCCGACCAGACCGTGGAGCTGGGGCCGGCGCTGCTGCTGAACTTCGGCCAGAACTACGACGCGTCCAAACTGCCCCGGAACACGCCATGAAGATCGCCCTGTCCGCCTGTGTCGCCGCCGCGGCCCTGATCGCCGCCGCGCTGCCCGTCCAGGCGGCGGACCGTCCCGCCATCCGCCTGAACCAGGCGGGGTACGAGGCGGACCATCGCATCGGCATGACGATCGTGGCCGACGCGGCGACCCCGCTTCCGTGGCGGGTGATGGATGAGGCCGGGACGGTCCGGGCCGAAGGTCAAACGCGGCCGTTCGGCGCCGATGCGGCGTCCGGCGAGCGGGTTCATCAGATCCGCATCGACGCCCTCCCCGCGGGCGACTACAGCGTCGCCGTCGATGGCCACCGGCGCGCCTTCAGCGTCGCGCCGCGCCCCTTCGCGACGCTGAAGCGGGACGCCCTGGCCTACTTCTACCAGAACCGCGCCGGGGTCCCGATCCTGGCCCGGCACGTCGAACGTCCCGACCTGGCGCGCGCCGCCGGCCATGCCGAAGAGGTGGTGACCTGCTTCTCCGGACGCGACCAGCTGGGCGCCGACTGGCCGGGCTGCGACTATCGGCTGAATGTCACCGGCGGCTGGTACGACGCCGGCGACCACGGCAAGTACGTCGTCAACGGCGGCATCGCGGTCTGGACCCTGGTCGACGCCTATGAGCGCGGACGCCGGCAGGACCTCGCGCCCTTCGCGGACGGCGCCGCCGACATCCCGGAGGCCGGCGACGGCGTGGACGATCTGCTGAACGAGGCGCGCTACGAGCTGGAGTTCCTGCTGGCGATGCAGCTTCCCGAAGGCGCGCGGACAGCGGTGCTGATCGACGGCGCGCCCCGCGTGATCGACGCCGGCGGCCTGGTCCATCACAAGGTCGCCGACCGCGCCTGGACGGCCCTGCCGATGGCGCCGGCCGACGATCCGCAGCCCCGGCTGCTCTATCCGCCCAGCACCGCCGCGACGCTGAACCTGGCCGCGGTCGCCGGCCAGTGCGCCCGGGTGTGGCGGGACGTCGATCCCGCATTCGCCGATCGCTGCCTGACCGCCGCACGGCGCGCCTACGCCGCCGCCAAGGCCCATCCCGGGCTGCTCGCCGACAACCGCTTCGACGGCAGCGGCGCCTATGGCGACGACCAGGTCGCGGACGAATTCTATTGGGCGGCGGCCGAGCTGTGGGCCGCGACCGGCGAGGCGGCCTATGCGGCCGACGCGCGCGCCTCCGCCTACTGGCTGGGCGGACCGGGCGCGGGCGCGTCGTCGACGGGCGACATCTCGTGGGGCCAGGTCGGCGCGCTGGGGACCATCACCCTGGCCGCCGCACCGGAGCTCTCTGAAGCCGAGCGCCGCACCGCGCGCGACAATCTGACCGCGACGGCGCGCGCCTATCTGGCCGAGGGCGAGACCCAGGGCTACGCCTTGCCGCGCGGCGGCGACCGGTTTGAATGGGGCTCCAACGGCGCCCTGATGAACCGCGCCATGATCCTGGGTCTGGCCCATGACTTCACCGGCGAGCCCGCATTCCGCCACGGCGTTGTGGACAGTCTGGACTATCTGCTGGGCCGCAACCCGCTGGACCAGTCCTATGTCTCGGGCTGGGGCGAACGGCCGATGCGTCATCCGCACCACCGCTTCTGGGCGGCTGGATCCGGCCCCGAATGGCCGGAGCCGCCGTCCGGCGCCCTGTCGGGCGGCCCCAACAACACCGCCATGTCCGACGAGATCGCCAAGCCGATGCAGGGCCATTGCGCCCCGCTGGCCTGCTGGGCCGATCACATCGATTCCTATGCGCTGAACGAGGTCGCCATCAACTGGAACGCGCCGCTGGTCTGGGTCGCGGCCTTCGTCGATCCCGCGCCCGCGCCCCAGACGGCTCAGACGGCTTCGGCCGCGCAGTAGCGGGCGATGTAGGCGTCCTGCGTCGGCAGGCTGTCGGCGGCCCGCCGGATGGTTTCGCGCATCCGCTGCAGTCCCGCGCGCAGACGGGCCGGGTCTTCCGCGGCCACCAGCGGATGCGCCCGCCCCGGCGTCACGTGCTGGCCCAGGAAGACGGCGACCCAGGAGGGATGCTGGAACAGGCCTTCGCGATAGTCCTGGACCACGCCCTTCTCGCGGAACAGCGCGATCTTCTCGGCCAGGCTGTCGGGCGGCGCCGTCTCGCGCACGGCCCGCCACAGCGGGGAATCGTCCCTTAGGCTCGTGTGGTAGTGCAGGATGATGAAGTCGCGGATCCGTTCGTACTGCAGGTCCATCTGGCGATTGAATTCGCGCGCCGCCGCCGCGTCGCGGGCGTGGGCGGGCCACAGCTCGGTCAGCTTGGTGATCGCGGCCTGGATCAGATAGATGCTGGTCGACTCCAGCGGCTCGATGAATCCTGAGGCCAGCCCCACCGAGACGCAGTTGGCCACCCAGTTCCGGGTCCGCTGACCGGCCAGGAAGCGCAGATGGTTGGCCTCCTTCAGCGCCTCGCCTTCCAGCAGCCCCCTCAGCCGCGCCTCGGCCGCGTCGGCGTCCAGGAAGGCGCTGGAATAGACATAGCCGTTGCCGATCCGATGCTGCAGCGGGATGCGGAACCGCCAGCCGGCCTCCAGCGCCACGGCCTGGGTATAGGCCCGCCTGGGCGCATCGCTGGCGCACGGCAGGGCCACGGCGCGGTCGCACGGCAGCCAGTGCGACCAGTCGGTGTAGCCCGCCTTCAGCGTCTGTTCGATCAGCAGCCCCCGGAAACCGGAGCAGTCGATAAAGAAGTCCCCGGCGATCTCTCGCCCGTCCTCCAGCGTCACCGACCGGATCGTCCCGTCCTCCGGCACCTGCGCGACCGAGGCGATCCGGCCGTCGATGCGGATCACCCCCCGCGCCTCCGCGAACCGCCGCAGATAGGAGGCGTAGAGGCCGGCGTCGAAATGATAGGCGTAGTCATAGGTCGACAGGACCGACCGCATGTCGTCGACGGGCGGCGCGAACCGCCCTTCCCGCGCCGCGACGATCGGCAGGGCGTAGTCGTCGATCGCGCCGACCTGCTCCGCCCCGCCGCCGTGCAGCCAGTAGTGATGGAAGGGCGCCGCCCCGCCCAGCGCGCCATAGTCGCCGAACGGGTGATAATAGGTGTCGCCCGCTCGGCCCCAGTCGTCGAAGCGGATGGCCAGCTTGAAACTCGCCTGGGTCGCCCGCATGAAGTCGGCTTCGTCGATGCCGAGCCTGGCGTTGAAATCGCGGATGTGCGGCAGGGTCGACTCGCCCACGCCCACCGTGCCGATCTCGCTGGATTCGACCAGCGTCACCCGCACGCCCGTGGGGGCCACCAGCACGGCCAGCGCGGCCGCGCTCATCCAGCCGGCGGTCCCGCCGCCGACGATGACGACGTCTTCGATCCGCGCCCTGCCTTCCGTCACGCCCGCCCCATTTGTCCGACCTTTTTCAATCTATGACCCAGCTTCACGGCGGGGCCAAGTCGGACGGGCGCGGGGATCAGTCGCGCAGCAGCTCGTTCACCCCGGTCTTGGCCCGCGTCTGGGCGTCGACGCGCTTGACGATGACGGCGCAGTACAGCGACGGCCCGCCGTTGGCGTCCGGCAGGGATCCCGGCACCACGACCGAATATGCCGGCACCTCGCCCCGGAAGACTTCGCCGGTCGCGCGGTCCACGATCTTGGTCGAGGCCGACAGATAGACGCCCATGGCCAGGACCGCGCCCTCACGCACGATCACGCCCTCGGCCACCTCGGCGCGGGCGCCGACGAAGCAGCCGTCCTCGATGATGGTCGGACTGGCCTGCAGCGGCTCCAGCACGCCGCCGATCCCGGCGCCGCCCGACAGGTGCACGTTCTTGCCGATCTGGGCGCAGGAGCCGACCGTGGCCCAGGCGTCGACCATCGAGCCCTCGTCGACATAGGCGCCGATGTTCACGAACGAAGGCATCAGCACCACGTTGCGGCCGACATAGGCGCCCTTCCTGACGATGGCGCCGGGCACCGAGCGGAAGCCGGCGGCCTGATAGTCGCCGGCCGCCCAGTCGCCGAACTTGTTGGGCACCTTGTCCCAGAAGGGGCCGACGCCCGGCGCGTGGCTGGTGGGGCCGCGGTCGCCCGCGCGCATGATCTGGTTGTCGTTCAGGCGGAAGGACAGCAGCACCGCCTTCTTCAGCCACTGGTGCGTGGTCCAGACGCCGTCGTCGCCGCGCGAGGCGACGCGTGCCTGGCCCGAGTCCAGCAGCTCCAGCGCCGTCTCCACCGCATCGCGCACCTCGCCGTGCGTGGCGGTCGAGACCTCGGCCCGGTTCTCCCAGGCGGCCTCGATGACGGTTTCCAGATGCGACAGGTCGGTCATGCGGGGGCGTCCTTGAAGGTCAGGTCGGAAAGGAAGTCGAGCAGGTCGGGCGCCTGGTGGTCGATGTGGTCGCCCAGCGGCTTGCCGCGCCCGTCGCCGATCAGCACCGTGGCCATGCCCAGCGCCTTGGCGGGCTCCAGATTGCGCGGCGTGTCCTCGAAGAAGGCGGCGCTGCGCGGCTCGAAGTCGAAGCGCTCGATCATGCGCCGGAAGACGGACGGCGCCGGCTTGGGCGTCAGGTCCCCGTCCTCGATGGCGAAGACGCCTTCGAAACAGTGGGCGATGCCCAGCCGGTCCAGCACCCGGCCGGCGTAGTCGCGCGCGCCGTTGGTGAAGACGAACCGCCGGCCGGGCAGGCGCATCAGCTGTTCGGCCAGGCGCGGATTGGGCTCCAGCCCGTCCAGCGGCACGTCATGGACCATCTCCAGGAAATGCTCCGGCTCGATGGTGTAGTTGGCCATCAGCCCCGCCAGGGTCGTGCCGTGCTCGTCCAGGAACTGGCGCTGCAGCACGCTGGCCTCTTCGGGCTCCAGGCCCACGGCCTCGACCACATAGGCGTTGATCCGCGCCTGGACGAGGTTCAGCAACCCCTGCTCGGGCGGGTACAGGGTGTCGTCCATGTCGAACACCCAGGCCGCGACGTGGCTCAGATCGTTCAAGACGCCTTCACCAGGGTGCCGGCGCCGAATTCGGTGAACAGCTCCACCAGCATCGCGTGCGGGCGGCGGCCGTCCAGGATGACCACGGCCTCCACCCCGGCGCGAACGGCGGCCATGGCCGTCTCCAGCTTGGGGATCATGCCGCCGGTGGCGACGCCCGTGTCGATCAGCCCTTGCGCCTCTTCCAGCGTCATCTGGCGGATGATCTCGCCGTCAGCGCCCTTCACCCCCGGCACGTCGGTCAGCAGCAGCATTCGCTTGGCGCCCAGCGACCCGGCCACGGCGCCCGCCACGGTGTCGGCGTTGACGTTATAGGTCTGGCCGTCCTCGGCCACCCCGATGGGGGCGATGACCGGCACCCAGTCCTCGGTCTCCGAGGCGATCAGGCCCTTGATCAGCTTGGGGTCGACCTTGGTCGGTTCGCCGACGAAGCCCAGATCGACCTCGTGCTCGATCATGCTGTCGGGGTCGCGCTTGGTGCGGCGGGTCTTCTCGACCGTCAGCAGGCCGGCGTCCTTGCCAGACAGGCCCACGCCGCGCACGTCGGCCTCCTTGCCGGCCATGGTGATCCAGTGGGCGATCTCCTTGTTCACGGCGCCGGACAGGACCATTTCGGCCACTTCCATCGTCGCCGGATCGGTGACCCTCAGCCCGTCGACGAAGGCGGACTTCACCCCCGCCTTGTCCAGCATGGCGCTGATCTGCGGCCCGCCGCCGTGCACCACGACCGGGTTCACCCCCATCAGCTTCAGCAACACCACATCCGCGGCGAACTGCTTGGCCACCGCGCTCTCGCCCATGGCGTGGCCGCCATATTTGATGACCACGGTCTCGCGATCATAGACCTGGATATAGGGCAGCGCCTCGGCGAGCGTCTTCGCCGTCTCCCAGCTGCGTTCCTCGGACTGGCGTTCGGTTTCGTTCATCACGCGCGCGAGATAGCGGGGGATGAGAAGGAAGTCACGGAGTAAGGCCGCTCTTCAAGTGGGAACAGCCGGCGCCTGAACCTGCCAGGCCATTCCTCGTCATGCGGCGCCCGCGCTGTCGCGCTCCGACACATGCCAGCGCCATGCGGTTGCAATGATATCGTCAAGGCTTCGCTGCGGACGCCACCCTAGAACCTCTCGGGCCTTGCGGTTGTCCGCCACCAGGCACGGCGCGTCCCCTGGCCGACGAGCCGCCCCCTCGATAGGGAATGGCTGGTTGGTGCCTCGGCGGATCGTTTCAACCAACTCCTTGACTGTCGTACCTGTCCCCGTGCCGAGATTGAACGCCGTCGTTTGTCCACCATCCAACAGGTAGCGCAGAGCCCTGACGTGCGCGTCCGCGAGGTCCATCACATGGATGTAATCGCGGATCGCGGTGCCATCCCGGGTTTCATAGTCCTCGCCGAACACCTTGAACCCCGTCCGAAACCCCAACGCCGTCTGCAAGGCGAGCGGGATCGCATGGGTCTCAGGATGGTGACGCTCTCCTATTCGCCCCTCTTCGTCAGCTCCGGCGGCATTGAAGTAACGCAGCCAGGCTGAGCGGAACCCCGCATAGGTCGAATAGTCCGCCAAGACCTGCTCGATCATCAACTTGGACCGACCATAAGGGTTGAGCGGGACCTGGACATGGTCTTCCGCCATCGGCAGCGTCATCGGCTCACCGTAGGTGGCGCACGTCGACGAAAACACCATGCATTCGACGCCCGCCCGGCGCGCTGCCTCGATCAGAGTGATGGCTCCAGCCACATTGTTCTCATAGAAGCGACCCGGCTCCCGTACAGATTCACCTACCTCGATCAAGGCTGCGAAATGGAGCACAGCCTTAGGCTGGTGCCGGCTCATGACCTCCTCGAGCCGATCCGCGTCACGGATATCGCCCTTCTCCAGCGGACCCCACTGCACGAAAGCGGCGTGGCCGTTCGAGAGGTTGTCATAGACGACGGGCTTGAACCCCGCTTCCGACAGAGCGAGGCACGTGTGCGAACCAACATAGCCGGCGCCGCCGGTGACAAGAATTGTATCCACTCTGGACCACCTCCTATGATGCGCCATCTCATCGGCAAGCCGAATTCGCCTTAAGCCGCCTATACGGCCAATCACTGGGGGCGCGGCCTAATCCGACCGTCTTTACGGGAACAAGCTGCAAGCCTCATCGAACTTCCAGCGAAGTTCATCCAAGTTATCCTGGATCGCCGCGTCGTGGCTGAAGTTCACCAATCCGCTGAGGCAATCCCAAGCGTGTGTGGTCCAGGGATGAAGATCGATGTCAGACGTCGTCTGACGAACCAGCTCCGGTGACAAGAACTCGTCAACGGGGGACGGCTGGTCGAGATGGTCGAGTTCAAGCCCCAGCCCTAGTTTCGTATCGATTTGTCTCACCTGATCGCGCCACCCGCCGAGAAACGCTCGCCAATGCACGAAGTGCCGCGGCAGGTCCCGACTGGACCTTTCCGCGTCGAGCACATGACGCAACCAGAGGCGGCCGCCTTCCTCTAGCCTCATGTCATTACGAGCCGCCAAGGAGGTCGCCACCTCAACAGGGGAGCGCAGCGGGCAGATGACCTTTATGCGGTAGCCGACGTCCTCCAAGAGCCCAGACCAGAACGGGAGGAAACGGCAGATACGCGGATCCTTGAGCACGATCAGGGAAGCATCCTGGAACTCGTCGACCAAGCATGCCCGCGCTTCGTCCACCAAGTTCGGTTCAGCTTCGAGTGCTGCGCTGAGGTTGAAAGGTCGCCAATCTCTCCAGCTTGATCCGCCCGCCGCCAGCAAACGGTCGTGCAAAAGCATCAGCGGCTGGCTTTCCCAGAACCCCTTGGGGTTGTCTTCAGCCGCCGGCATCAAGGTCCGAGGCGAGGCGGCGCCCAGAAGCGACAGCGCGCCGGTTACAGACGACGTGCCGCTACGATGCATGCCCAGCACGACAATCGCCCTCTTATCCCCCATCAGCGCCCCTGCTGGCTAATCAACTGAGAAGTGATCTGAGGCGTTACACCCAAGTCTCCTGCCACGCACCGTCCTTGCTCGTTCATCGTTTGGCGGATAACGCGAGCTGCAGCCGAAGTCACGTTATGATGCGATGCGTGCACAGAGTTCGCGCATTGCCGTGGACCGCCACGCTAACGAAGAGCATCGCGAGGGCGGGATAGCTCACGAACATCCGAGGCAGCCTCGTCGCTCCTGATAATTCCCGAAATCACCGCATTGCTTGGCCCAGTCGGGCCATCGACTAGTACCACGGCTGGCGCCTTCGTGGTCGAGCAGACCAAAAGAGCTGGATTGATACGCTGCACCGCACCGCTTTTCGCTTCATCAACCTAAGGCTGCTCTAGCGAAAACTAAAAGTTGACGCCGTCAGCACTCCGGCGTTAGGCCGCTGGGAGCCGCTTCGGGAGCATTGAGGGTAAGTCAATGAGCGATAGCTATCCGGTTGATTCGACCAGTTCTGAAAACGCTGCCTTCGTCACGGCCGCCTACAGACAGTTCCTTGGTCGCCAGCCAGACCCAGCCGGGCTTGAAGACTGGATCGCTCGGCTTGATGAAGGAATGCCTCTTGATGTGTTCAGAGGACACATCATCGCCAGTCAAGAGTTCCACACGCGATCTGACGAGGAACAACTTGCGGCGCTTAGCGTAGTCGGCGAAGGAAGCCCCCGCCGTTTCTGCCTTGATGATGTGGAAACCGTCAATGCTGCCTTGAACACACCCGCCTTCAAAAACAGTGTTCAAGGAGGAACGTTTAATCTCCCCTCCAACTTTGACCCATGGCTTGATCCTCGCAGCGACGCTTATCGCGAGCAACAACTCCAGCTATGGAGAACCATCACACAGCGACAGTCGTACAATCCCGCTGTAGACGAGGACACGCCCGAAGTCTCTCATGCCGATGTGTTCTTTCGACCGGCATTCTATGGAACGGGAGATACATTTGTGGCGGGCGATCACCTCATGGCCCTTGGCCACATGTTGCGTCAGGGTGGCCTACGAGCCGGCAGCCGCGCGTTGGAATATGGCGCCGGTTTCGGGCAGATTGCCTTAGCATTCGCGAGGACGGGCGTACATGTAGACACGGTCGACATCAACCCCGCCTTCAGCGCGGCCGTTTCACAACTTGGCGAACGGTATAACGTAGAACTCAAAGGTCATGTAGGTGTATTTGGCGACAACCCGCGCGGTGAGGACTCTTTCTATGATCTGGTCTATTTTTACGAAAGCTTCCACCACTGTTTCGACTTTTTCAATGTCATACCAAGGCTACGTCGCATGCTGAAGCCTGGCGGTAGGGTAATGATGGCGGGAGAGCCTATCATGACCTCCCAATCCCCCCTGCTGCCCTACCCTTGGGGCGTACGGCTTGATGGAGAAAATGTCTGCATAATGCGGCAGCGCGGTTGGATGGAATTGGGATTCCAAGAAGATTTCTTGGTGTCGTGCTTCAAATCAGAGGGATTCAAGCATACGAAATACCCCCTCGATTTGTACCACTACTGCACTATTCACTCATTTGAATTACATGTTTAGATATTCGCGACTATATATTACTCCATTTGCAACTCTTCGTCAATTGAGCACGCGACGGTGCTGGGCTGCAAGTCAAAAAGTGTGAACCATCGCGAATGATGGACTGAGTAATGAGGAACCCATAGTTGACGCGTTCCAACAAAACCTTCCATGGAGATGCAACCTCGCTGCGGCGGCGCCTCGGAGACCATGCGGGGCGATAGATCTGGTCCATGACGTGCTCGCAGAATGCGAGCCATTCCGCTCGTCAGTCTAAGCTCACCGGAGATCGAGCCCCATATCTGGGGAAAGTCCTCGCAATGATGTTTCAGAAGCGCATGCCAGCCCCGAACTTATCGAGGTTCTTGCAAGTTAAGTTTCCTGCGGATACTGCGCTACCTTAGCACGCCATATTAGGGCGCGCCCTCCTTCCACGACGTCCAGTCCGCATCTGCGTGCTGGGTGGGCGGCCGCCCTCATAATGAGCCTGCATTGAGCCAATAAACACTCTGCTCAAGCGCTTCTGCAATTGCCTTTCAAGAGGTGACTCTGACCGTTGGTCAGATCGATCGCATCGGCAGGAATAAATCGTTCCCGAACAAACAAAACATTGGGGCCCGCTTTGATCATCAGCGATTTCTGCTAAGCCCGCATGACTGTCCGACGGACCCGTCCGGCGGGCCTCTCACATGTTGGAGCATGCCTTGACCACCACCTTCGTTCAGACCTCCGACGCCTTCAAGTACGCCGAGATGGTGGGGCTCACCTCACGATCCGTAACCGCGTACGCGGCGGCCAAGGGTCTGCAGTACGAAATGTTCCTCGGCATCAAGAAGGGCGCTCACCCGTGGCAGGCGACGTTCAACCGCGTCTTCATCCTTGATGAAATGATCGAGCGAGGCGTGACAGGGTGGGTGTGCTATATGGACGCCGATGCTTGGATCGAGGATCAATCGTTCGATCTAGAGCGCTATCTCGATGCACATGCGGATCGCGCCGCCATATTCACGTCATCCCTGGCGTCAGATAATTGGTGGGACGTTAACGCCGGCGTATTCTTCTTGAACCTGTCCAATGAAGTGGGCGTGAGGTTCGCTAAGGAATGGAAGGCGCGCTGCCTCGAGGCGTGGCCACGCATCGAGCATGTGACGAACTTCCCCCAAGGCGGTCCTGACGATCAGTCCATCCTGCACGAAATTCTGGCCGCTTCGTCCGAGTATGAGGCCGCAATCTGGGTAGAATCCCCCGACCTGATCAACTCAGCCTGGGCGACCTTCATTCGCCAGCACCTGCGTTCGAACTCCACCGATCTTCGTTCCCGTGTCGCCCACATTCGGGAGGAGATTTCCCGTATCCTGGATTCAGGATCAGCGAACGAGGGAACCGCCTTGGGCGGAAGCGCCTTGGACATCGTGGCGGGGCTGTACGAGGGCATCCTAGGCCGCCCTGCGGATGGCGGATCCGAGAACCCATATATTAAAACCGTGGAACGGCGAGGCGTTCGCGATGGCGTCTCCACAGTCGCGAACTACATGATCAATAGCGACGAGTTTCGCTCAAAGCTCACGCCCGGCTAGGGGGTTTCAGTTCGTCGAGTCCAAGCTTTTGTGGATGACCGCCATCTTCGGATAGACGGCCCCGTGTGAGAAAGGCTGGTTGAACACGGTCGCGAACGCGATGTCTGCACCAAGCTCTTGCAGCCCACCTAGCTCCGGCGCCGAGAACTCGGGCAGTTGGCCGGTTTTGAACCAGTTGTCGATCACGTCACTGGTTTTGTGCGTGGTCGGCAGCTGGTCCTCGTAATAGGGGGACTGCCACTGCAGATCTTCAATAATGTAAAGACCTCCAGGGCGAAGCTTCGGAAATAAGACCTTAAAGGCAAGCTGTTGATGGAAAGAGGCGTGAGACCCATCGTCAATGATGAGATCGAACAGCCCCAAAGCCGCCGCCTTCTCGAGATCCGACGCTACCCCGCTGTCGCCGCGAACGAAAGTGAAGCGTGGGTGCTCGACCCATGAGAAGTCGCTGATGTCGAAGCCCCGCACCTGGGCTTCGGGGAAGAACTTCAGCCACATGTCGACCGAGGGCGCGGTACGGACGACCCGATCAACATCGCCGCCCACCTCTGGCCCCCCCGCCATTAGGCCGATCTCCAGCATGTTCGTCAGGCTGTGCCGGTGCGGCTGGAGCAGCATGTCATAAATGCGGGTGTAATGGTGGGGAGAAGGATGACCGGATGTGCCCTTATCGGAGCCGGAGGCATTCGCCAGGTCCGTAAGGCTTACCGTTTCGTTCTTCCAACCCACCGCGGTCATCAGCTGTCCAATCCTGGCAGACGTCCACCACCCAAAGCGATCGCCTCCATGAGATTGGCGCGCGAAAGCAAATCGTCTGTATCACATATCATGAAACCAAAGACACCCAAGCCGCCCTTTCGGGTGTCCCGTCCATTCGTCGTGGCAGCGAAGTCATCGTAAGCCCCTCCGTGAAGACCGACCACGAGTTCTCCCGAGGCCTGCGCATCGACGGGCACGTTCACAACACACCAAAGGTTCTGCTGAGGAGCGAGCATTCCCTCCTCGGCCGTGACGCCGCCCAACGCGATGCGATAGGGTTGTGAACGCGCGCTTAGCCCAAGCAGGCGCACATAAAGACGCTTTGGCTTGCCGATGGAGTCAGGTTCAAAGCGTAATTTGAGGACGCCCCCCTCGGGCTTGGTCCAATTGCCCCAGTCGTCTGGGAACCACCAACCAGTTCCGCTGCGGAAACGTTCGCCCGATTCCATTGTCCTATGGATGGCTAACGCCTCGGTTCGGTTGAGAGGGTAGTAGCGTCCCAGCGTCGGCACGTGAGAGGCAGGCAGTGCGTCCCTCTCCCCAGCGGTGAACCAACTCAGGAGGCGCTGTTCGATGTCCTCTCCCAACTCCCGCCATGGTCGCGGTTGGAAGTTCGAAAGGATGTTCTGCTCTCGCTCCCTCCGGTAGGGGAGGTCGAACATCAGCCGCTCCAGCTTCTGTATGAACTCGGCCTGGTCCCCGACCCGGAAATAGTCGGCGAAGTCACCGCCGGCCTCAGGCAGTGACGACGAGTCTGACAAGAGCGCGGCCTTGCCGTAACAGAAGGATTCCGTCACCGGCAGCCCCCATCCCTCATAGGTGCTCGGATAGAGGGTGAAAGCGCTCGCCTTGTAGAGGTTAGCCAAGTCGGGATCGGAGACCCCTGAGACAATCATCACCTTGCTCTGCAGGTCCTTGTCTGCCTCGAGCTTGGAGAAGACGGCGTCGTTCAGCCAGCCGCGGTTGCCGACGCAGACCAACTTCAGCACATCAGACGCGCCACGCCGGCGGATCAAGTCCTGCCACGCCTTGAACGCGCTGAGGTGGTTCTTTCTGGACTCAATCGTCGAGACGAAAAGCACATACTGCCCCTCGACCAAACCATATCGCGACAAGGTTTGGGCGGTAGGGACGGATATGGTCGGCTTCCGAAAATCCGCGTTCAGGCGAACGACGTGAATATTCTGGGGTTCGAGGGCATACCCAAGTTGCTCGGCGACCGTAATCAGATCTCGTTTCGAAGCTTCCGAGTTAGTCAGGAAGTGATCCGCGTGAGCGAACACCCCGAGGGCCCAACTGATAAAATCCTGCGTCAGCTCCTTTACGCAATGCTCCGGCGTCATGACAGGAATCATGTCGTGAACGAAGGGAACGTATCGGACGCCGTACAGCTCCTTGGCGCGTCGGACGTGGAGAAAATAGTTCTGGAGCCACCAAGAGGTTCCCAGATTTACAAGGCAGGCGCCTTCCTGAAACCGGAACTCAGGTGAGAGCTCGGTGACTGCTCTCAGAGACTTGACCACACTGGACCAATTCTCATCCGCCACATCTCCGCTTTCCAGCGAAAGTTGACACAGCCTCAGGAAGATATCGGCGGGAACCTCTGACCATAGGTCACGATTCTTCGAAAAGGTGCAGACGGCGACGTTTGATCCACCGCCTTCTCTTGTAAGGAGATTGGAGATCACCTCTATCTGGACGCGCTGAATGCCAGTCGGAAGGCGGGCGACATTAAAGAAGCCCACGAGGTCGGAAACGTCAAAAACTATCTGAAGGCCGTCCGAAGCGCGTGTCGGATTGTCCCCACGCTGGCCGAGCTTAGCCTCGATTGATCGTATGCTTTCGGCCAAGGCTTGTATGGAGGCCGAATTGGCCGCCCGCAAAGACGGCTCCAAGCGCGCGATCGCAGCGTCCAGCTGCGCAGAGATTGACATGTGGTCGCTGCCGGTCGTCAAGGATGAACCCCACCTCTTCGCTAGACGTCCCGCCCGCTCGGTATCGACGTCAACGCCCTGCGAGATGAGCTCCATAACGGCCTCTAGGGGATAGCGCTGACTTGGATCGATTTCAGCGGCGTCGAGGTAGTGCCCCGCCGCCTCTGGAAGACGCTTCTCGAGGCGCCGCAGGTGTCCCATCTGCACGTGAGTGTCGTAAACACGAGGCTCCAACTTCAGCGCCTGCCGATAAGCCTGTTCGGCGCCGACCAGATCTCCAGCCTCTTTGCGAGCGTGACCCAACTGCACCCAAATATCGGCGCGCTCCGGCTTGAGCTTCAGGGCCTCGCCATATGATTCCGCCGCTCCCAGCCAGTTTTGCGCATCGCGAGCGGCGTCCCCGGCCTTGATATAGGGCCTGGCGCTCGGTTTCTTGAAAAGCGATTTAGCTAGCAAGTTCACAGCCTCAGTCGTGCGCAGTCGAATAGCGGCGTTCTCCACGTGGGTCGCTGCAAGTCAATCCGCTTCGGGGTAATTTCGGTGTAGGTGCGAAAGGTTTTGGCTACACACCGGCCAATGCTAGGCGGAGCGCAGCAGAGGGGCAAGGTTCGAAGATGCATGGCGAGAAGTCCACTGGCGCACACGCGCCCGCCACGCGGGAGGATGTCGTCGCCATCTACGCCTTCGCACTCGGGCGCACACCGGATGAAGAGGCGGTGCAGGCTTTCATTGGCCACGATCTGCCATTCGTCATCGGCGTCTTCTTCGATGGACCCGAGTTTCGAGATCGCGTGAGTTCACCCCTCGCCGAACGGCGACCGCCAGCGGGCGGTCTGTTCGCCGAGGACGTGCCGGCTTGGGTGCGAACCTGGCTTGCCGATCGGCTGCCGGTTTCAGCGGCCGCGGCCGAAAGGCTTCGGGAAGAGAGATTCTGGCCAGCGGTTTACCAAACGCTGTTCACAGATCAGAACTTCCAGGCGTGGTCGGGCCTCAGCCCCGTCCGCCCGTTTACCTCGGATGCGTGGGACGGGTTGACCTACATCACCGACAACGCAGGGCTCTTCAGAAGAAGCGCTGAGGTCGAGAACGTCGACGCCGACTGGGTCCAGGGTTGGGCTGTGGACAGGCAGGCGTTCGACCGGGCCCTACGGGTTGAGCTTTGGGTGGATGGGCGGTTCGTGTCCTCGACCATTGCCGACGGTTTCCGGCGCGATCTGCAGGATCGATTTGGAGGAAGCGGCGCCTTCGAGTTCAGATTGCCTCACCCCGGCTTCCCGAACCGGCGCACGGCCTCGTTGGAAATCCGCGACGCAGAGACGGGTCGCAGTCTAGCGACAGCGACCCAAACCGGCCTGCCGAACGGGTCAGAGGCCTACGATGCGCTCGTGTCAGAAGTCCGAAAGCTGCGCGAGTCGCTCGACCGTATCCAATCGGCCCTGCCGACAGCGATATCTCGGCTCGGCTTCCCGCTGTCGGAGTATGGAGAGTACGCCGCCGCCTATGGATGCGCTGGAGGCGCTGAGCTGTCGGGCGGCGAAGGGCGGCGCGTCCTGGTGTCGCTCATGGCCGAGGGGGCGGGGCCGGACGAGGTTGAAGACGCCGTTCGGTCAGTCCTCGACCAGACGCACCAGCGCTGGGCGGTGGAAGTGACCGGGCTTGATGCGCACGGCGAGCAGCAATTGCGTTCCCTCAGGTTCCGCTTGGCGGGAATGGGACTTCCTGCGGATCAGATATCGGCAGCAGGCGAGGACGCGAACCGGACATACGATATCTGCCTCCTCATGCCGGCGGCCAGCCTCTTGGCGCCGACGGCTCTGGCGAGTTTTTCGTCCGCCTTCGAAGACGAGGCTGTAATGGCCGTCTACGCCGACTCCGATGTCTTCGCCCCTGGGGGCGAAGCGGCTCGTCGGCACGACCCACAGCTCAGGCCGGACTTCGACTTCGATCTGTTATGCCAGTGGCCCTACGTCGGAGACTGCGTCGCCTTCAGGGCCGGCGCAGCGCCCGCCGAACTCCATGATCGGCTGGTCCCGGCGGCGACGGTTCTGCGCCTGGCGGAAGAGGGGGGACGGATTGCGCATATCCCTGCCGTCTTGACCTCGCATCGCGCTCGCCCCCCGGTAGACGCCGTCATCTGGCGGGACCATGTCCGAAAGGTTCTGGGCGATGCGCCAGGATTGTCGATCGAGCTGGGTCACGACATTTTCGGGGCGGACGTGGAGGGCGCCGTTCGCGTGAAGCGCCGTCCGGCGTCACGGGTGGTGAGCGTGATCGTGCCGACGCGCAACGCCTTGGAGCTTCTCAAGCCGTGCTTGGACAGCGTTCTGAGATCGGCGGCGGACAACGCCGTCGCGCTGGACCTCATCGTGATAGACCACGCGAGCGACGACGCTCAGACGCGCGCCTACTTGAACGACTTGCAGGATCAGAGCCTGGTCCGCGTCCTGCCGTACGACGGGCCGTTCAACTGGGCGCTGATGAACAACCTGGCGGTCGAGCAGGCCCTCGGCCAGGTGCTCGTTTTCCTGAACAACGACACCGTCGTCATCAGTCCGGACTGGCTGGATGAACTGGCGTCCCAGGCCGAGCGGGCGGACGTCGGCTGCGTCGGCGCTCGCCTTCTCTATGAGGACGGCTCGATCCAGCACGCGGGCTTCATTGCACGAGACCGAGAAGCCAACTTCCTCATCCATGACGGCGTCGGCGCGCCCGCCGCGAACCCGGGCTATATGGGCCGACACGCCCTGACCCATCAGGCCGTCGCCGTGACCGGGGCCTGCCTGGCGATCGAAACCAAGAAGTTCCTGGCCGTCGGCGGCTTCGACGCGGCGCATTTCCCGGTCGAAGGCAACGACGTCGACCTGTGCCTGCGCGCCTGGAGCCAGGGCCTCAAGACCCTCTACGACCCCCACGTCTCGCTTTACCATCTCGAGTCCAAGAGCCGAGGTTTCAGCCGGGACGGCGAGCGCCTGAAGGTGGCCGAGGCGGCGGGTCGCCTGCTCTGGCGACGCTGGGGCGAACGTTTCCGCCGAGATCCCTTCTTCAATCCCCGCTTCGATCGAGAAGCTCGTCCCTTCACGCGCCTGCGGCCGTGGCCCTGACAGGTTCATGGCGTCTGCGACGCCGAAGCGATCGCGGCGACGGTTTAGGGACGGCCCTTCGGTTAATCGAACGCCAAGCCCGTCAGGGCGCGCAGTTCTTCTAGATCGTCGCGATAGAGCGCGTTCAGATACGCCCTGTCGTCCTCTCCGATCACCTCCGTGTCGGCCGAGACGTTTCGCCGTTCAGGGGGAACCGCACCCAGAGGCGGAACCCCCAGGAAGTCGGTCACCCGCGCCAGCGTCGCCTCGGGCTGCGCCGACAGATCGTCCTGGCGCAGGATCAGCAGCCGCTCCCAGCCGAACAACGACGCCAGGTGCTTCAGCTGGCGGGCGTAGAAGCCGCGCTCCACATAGCTGAACCAGCGCGTCGCCATCGACTGAGCGCCTTCGTTCAGGATCCGCACCCGCCCCTCGCGGATCGCCTCGCCGAACGGCAGCGGTTCCTGCCCGCGACCGCGAATCATCTTCCAGTGCGAGTAGGCCCGCTCCGCCGGATCGCGCAGCAGGATGATGAACCGCATCTGCGGATTATAGGCCAGCATCCGGTATTGCGCCGGGGTCCAGAACAGGGTGACGGGCGTCGCGTCGCCCCTCAGTCGCCCGTCATCGTCCGCATAGGCCTGGTGCAGGATGTCGTAATCGGGCGTCCGCCAGTCCACGCCCGTCTCCCGGTCAAAGAAATGGCTCTCCTTGTCCCGCCCCATCGACAGGGCTGGATGCCGCCTCAGATAGGCGTCCAGGGCCGTGGTGCCGCATTTCTGCGCGCCGGCGATAGAAAACCCTAGCCGTTGGGACAAAGCATCACTCGATCAGGACACGGACATCGCCGCTCGCCGAACTACCGCAGGCGGTCACATTCCAAAAGAAGATTGTGACGCATAGATGTCGAAGCGTAACAATAAGAAACGCCCATCGATGTTCAGCGAGGCTATATGGCGCCGGATAAGCAGCGGTCCGACCACTCTTTGAAGCCGCTTGTTATAACTTCGTTAGGAAGCCCTAAGATCAGCGAGGGTCGAAGAAAATTAATAGTGGCGTGACGATGTTTCTTGGTCAAACAAGGTCTTGACGGCCCGAAGCGCGCGAGGGTAGGTATCAACTGCCGTGGGCGCAGCCTGTTCCCTTTCCGGGTTCCGAACTGTGACCGAAAGGCGTTCACTTGTTGGCTCGTCCACATCAAACGGTTTCACTGGGGACCCTATCCAAAATGACTAAGAAGCTTTTCCTCGCGGCCGCCTCGGTTGCCGCCCTCTCGTTCGCCGGCGCCGCCCAAGCCGGTTCGATCTCGGGCTATTTCGGCACCGACGTGACCGGCAACCAGTTCTCGGCTGCGACGGGCTCGGGCTCGAGCGCTGTCGCTGCTGTGACCTATCAGATTGCTTCGGAGCGCAACGTCACGGCGGCTGCTCCGGTCACGGGCACCATGGTCGCCACCAACACCCTGACCACTCCGATCGTCATCGGCAGCGGCGCCGCCACCCGTGACTACCTTGTCGAGTTCACCATCAACGGCGCCACCGTCGCTTCGACTGGTTTGGCGCTGGCGACCGGCCCGACCGCTCTGCCGACCGCCGCTACGCTGGTGAGCAACAACAATGGCGTCGTGACCTTCCTCGTTTCGGTTCCGGGCGGCTCCACCGTTGAGTCGTTCTCGCTGTCGGCGAACGTCAGCCAAAGCGCCAAAAACCCGATCACGGTTGCGAGCACCGTCACGGCTGTCATCGGCGGCAGCAACATCGTTGTTGACACGGCCTCCTCGACGGTTGCTTCGACCTATTCGCCGTACCTGAAGCCGATCTCGGCGACGTCGAACTCGCTGACGGCTGAACTGGCCACCACGCCTGGCGGCGACGACTATGTCACCATCGCTGGCTCGGGTACCGCCGAACTGGCTTCGGACTTCGAAGTGGTCAACACCGGCGAATACAACACCGATCTCGCTGGCACCGACGCCACCCCGGCTAACGTGCTCGGCGCTGCGACCCTGACCGTTCGGGGACCGGTGATCAACTCCGACGTGACCGTCAATTTCGACCCGGCGACCGGCACGGCGGCGGCTACCTCGCCCGCCAACACCTCGGTTCGCAACCTCACGGCCGGTCAGGCTCAAGCGTTCGCTGCTGGCTCCACCGATCTGGACATCATCAACAACGGTGCTGACGAGTTCGTGGCTGGCACCTACACCGTGACCTGGGCACCCACGGTTCAAACGGGCTTCACCGCTCCGGCCGCTTCGACGACCGACGCCGGCACGATCGAGCTGGAAGGCACCAACTTCACGGCGCCTTGGGTTTCGGGCACCGGCCTGGCCACCAGCGTGATCCGCGTCAGCAACAGCAACAGCTCGGACTCCGCCCCGGTCACCATCCGCATGATCAGCGGCACGCAAGTCGTCAACGGCGTCGCCACGCCGTTCGTCAGCACGGCCGCTCCGCTGGTTCTGAGCGGCGTGCCGGCTAACGGCGACCTGCAAGTCACCAGCGCTCAACTGGTGGCTCAGTTCGGCAACTTCACCCGCGCCGACTTCCGCGTCACGATCAACCAGGAAGACACCGGCCTGGTTGCCAAGCTGCGCAACACCCGCGACGGCCAAACCTTCGAGCAATCGCTGGCCGACTAAGTCCAGGCTCACGCCTGAACTGGGAAAGGGAGGGCTTCGGCCCTCCCTTTTTCTTTGCGCGACGCCGGGTTAAGTCGCCTTACCGTCGGCAAGCCGAGATCCTCATGCCATCTGCCCCTCCCGCCGCGCCCGTCGCCGTCATCGGCATGCATCGGTCCGGCACGTCCTGCCTGGCGGGCTGCCTTGAGGACCTGGGCCTGAACCTGGGCGAGGTGAACACCGCCGCCCCGCACAACAAGAAGGGCAATCGCGAGAACCCGCGCTTCTGGCCCATCCATGACGCCGTCCTGGCCCGGGTCGGCGCCGCATGGGATGATCCGCCCGGCGAACCGATCGCCTGGACGCGGGACGAGATCGCCGCCCTCAGGGCCGTTCTGGCCGATTATGACGCCCTGCCTCGACCCTGGGGCTTCAAGGACCCGCGCGCCACCCTGCTGCTGGACGGCTGGTTCGAGGCCCTGCCCGAGCTGCGGCTGACCGCCTCCATTCGCCATCCCCTGGCCGTCGCGGGCTCCCTGGCCGCCCGCAACGGCTTCGACCGAGAGCGCAGCCTGCAAATCTGGTCGGCCTATAACCGCGCCGTCCTGCGCTGGCGCGACCTGACCGGCCTGGCCGTTATCGACTATGACGCGCCCGACTATGAAGCCCGTGTCCGCACGGTCGCCGCCGCCCTGGGCCTGGATGCGACGGCGCCGATGCCTTTCCGCGCCGAGGAGCTGAACCACCAGCGCATCGCCGATCCCGCGCCGCCCTCGGTCGCCGACCTCTGGGCCGCCCTGCAGGACGCCGCACGATGAGCCGCCCGGCCCTGTCCATTGTCGTCATCGGCTTCGACATGGCGCGCGAACTGCCGCGCACCGTCACCTCCCTGCTGCCGCCCTACCAGCGCGGCGTGGCGCCTGACGAAGTCGAGATCATCGTCGTCGACAACGGCTCGACCCAGCCGTTGCGACGCGAGCTGTTTCCGGCCGAGGCGGACGTGCGGGTGTTGCGTGTCGATGAGGGCGGCGTATCGCCCTGCCGCGCCATCAACCAGGGCGTGGCCCTGGCCCGCGCCGAGCACGTCGCCCTGATGATTGACGGCGCCCGCATGGTCTCGCCCGGCATGATCCGCGCCGCCTTGGACGCCGCCGCCCTGCACTCCCGCGCCTTCGTCGCCACATTGGGCTTTCACCTGGGCCCCAAGGTCCAGCAGGTCTCAGTCGAGGAAGGCTACACCCGCGAGGTGGAGGACCGTCTGCTCGCCGATATCGGCTGGCCGCAAGGCGACGGCTATCGCCTGTTCGAAATCTGCGCCCTGGGCGAAAGCTATGCGATGGGCGTTCTGGTTCCGCCCACGGAGACCACCTTCTTCGTCATGAGGAAGGCGATGTTCCAGGCGATCGGCGGCTATGACGAGCGGTTCGTCCAACTGGGTGGCGGTCTCGCCAGTTTCGACTTCTTCCGCCGCGCCGTCGAAGCGGCTGGCGACGGCTTCATCATGCTGGTCGGCGAGGGCACCTTCCACCAGCTCCACTACGGCGCGACCACTCAGGCCGGCGGCGTACGTCGTGAGGTGGACCCCGGCGTGTCGCTGGGCGACCTGTACGGGCGGGAGTACGAATCGATCGTGGGCCAGCCCTATCGCCGGGTGGATCACATGCCGTTGCTGGTCGGACGGATCACCCACCCGTCCGTGCCGCGCCTGTTCTTCGCCACGG
This sequence comes from Brevundimonas sp., assembly GCF_041911375.1. Classification (GTDB taxonomy): domain Bacteria; phylum Pseudomonadota; class Alphaproteobacteria; order Caulobacterales; family Caulobacteraceae; genus Brevundimonas. The sequence goes on from NZ_JAYRPA010000013.1 coordinate 54,554, forward strand.
CGGGCTAAGGTCGCGACACGGTTCACAGCGCGCGCTATAAGCCGGAACGCCGTCTTGAGCTCAGAGTCCCTCTTGCCCGCCGACACCCTCGCCGAACCCGTCGCCATCCGCTTTCCCGCCCCGCCCGCGCCGCGCCGGCGACTGGGCGAGGAGCTGATCGCGCGCGGCATGATCCGCGAGGCGGACCTGGCCAACGCCCTGGCCCTGCAGGGGCAGAACGGCGGCCTTCTGGGCCTGAACCTGGTGCGGCTGGGCGCCGTGTCAGAGGCGCAGTTGCTGGAGGTGCTGTCCGAACAGCTGGACCTGCCGATCCTGCTGCCCGAGGACGGGCCGCGCCCCGACCAGGTCGCCGCCTTCCTGGCCGAGATCCGCTCTCCCCTGAACTGGTGGGCCGAGCACGAGGCCGTCGCCTGGCGCGAGGACGGGACCGAAGCCGCGCCCGGCCGCATCCTCTGCGCCGCCGTCCAGCCGCTGCAGCCCAGCCTGAGCGAACGCATCGGCCAGGGCGCGGCCGATCCTGTCGTCTTCATGCTGGCCCAGCGCTCGCTGATCGAGGCCCTGACGCAGGACCTGCACGCCGACGCCGCGCCCCTTCTGGACGGCGCCCTGGGCGGCGGGGCCGACGCCGCGCGCCTGCGCGAACTGGCGCAGGAGGCGCCGACCATCGACTTCGTCAACGCCGTCTTCGCCGAGGCCCTGACGCGCCGCGCCTCCGACGTGCACGTCGAGCCCTATGAGGACCGCTTCCTGGTGCGTATGCGCATCGACGGCGTCCTGACCACCGCCCGCGCCGCGCCGCGCGCCAATTTCGAAGCCGTGGCCTCGCGCATCAAGCTGCTCAGCGGCATGGACATCGGCGAGCGCCGCCTGCCCCAGGACGGCCGCCAGTCGGTGCGCGTCTCGGGCCAGGAGGTCGACCTGCGCGTCTCCACCCTGCCCTGCTCCTGGGGCGAATCGATCGTGCTGCGTCTGCTGGGCAAGACCAGCCGCCTGCCCGAACTGTCCGAACTGGGCGTCGGCGCCCAGCAGGAGAAGACCCTGCTGGAGCTGTCCGAACATCCCAACGGCGTCTTCCTGATCACCGGCCCGACGGGCTCGGGCAAGACCACCACCATCTATCGCCTGCTCAGCCACCTGAACGACGGCGAGCGCAAGATCATCACGGTGGAAGACCCGGTCGAGCTGGACCTGCCGGGCGTGATCCAGGTGCGGGTGCGCGCCGACATCGGCCTGACCTTCGCCGCCGGCCTGCGCTCGATCCTGCGCCAGGACCCGGATGTCATCATGGTCGGCGAAATCCGGGATCCCGAGACGGCCCGGATCGCCGTCCAGGCGGCCCTAACGGGCCACTTGGTCATTTCGACCGTCCACACCAACACGGCGCTGGCCGCCGTGCCGCGCCTGCTGGATCTGGGGATCGAGGACTATCTGCTGGCGGACGTTCTTCGCGGCGTCGCAGGCCAGCGGCTGGTGCGTCGGCTGTGCGACTGCGCCCGGCCGTCGACGGCCGAAGAGGCGGCGGTTCACGAGCAGTCGATCCCCGCCCATCTCCGTGTCGTCGCCGATGCGGAACCGGCCGCCTGGCGCGAGGCCGTCGGCTGTCCCCGCTGCGGCCAATCCGGCTACCGCGGCCGGATCGGGGCCTATGAGATCGCGCCGGCCTCTCCGGCCCTGATCCACGCCCTGCGCGCCTCGGCCGACGAGGACCAGTTGACCGCCATCGCGCGGCAGGACGGCTTCCTCAGCTTCGGCGACGACGCCTTCCTGAAGGCTCGTCGCGGCCTGACCACGTTGTCGGAGGTCCACCGCATCGTGGGCGGTGGAGAGTGACGGCCCAAACCTTCCAGTATCAGGCCATCGACCGTCAGGGCGCCCTATCCCGCGGCGTGCTCAGCGCCGCCGACGAGGCTTCCCTGGTGCGTCGCCTGTCGGCGGAAGGCCTGACCGTTCTCAAGGTCTCGCCCGCCGTCGCCCCGCGCGGCGAGGGCCAGAACCGCGCGCTGAAGCCGGGCGAGCGGGTGCTGGTGCTGCGCCAACTGGGCCTGATGCTGGAAGCCGGCGTCTCGCTGCTTGAGGCGCTGGAGACGGTCGCCCAGGGCATGCAGTCGCGCAAGGGGAGGGCCCAGTTCCAGGCCGCCATCGCCGCCTTGCGTCGGGGCGACTCGCTGGGCCAGGCGCTGGAGGAGCACGCCCCGGGCTTTCCAGACTATCTCTACGCCATGGCGCGCGTGGGCGAGGCCTCCGGCCGGATCGCCGAAGTGCTGAAACAGGCCGCCGAGCAGATGGCCTACGAGGATCGTCTGCGACGGGAGTTCGCAAACGCCATGACCTACCCGGCCTTTCTCCTGACGGCCGGGCTGGGCGCGGTCGCCTTCATCTTCACCCAGGTTGTGCCACGCTTCGGCGCCATGATCGGCGAAGATCGCAGTCGCGTCCCGACGATGTCGCGGTGGGTTCTGTCGGCGGGCGAATACGCCAACGCCCACATTGGCCTTGTGGGCGTCGTATTGGGGGCGCTGGTCGCCCTGGCGGTGGTCATCGCGACCAATCCCGCTATCAAGTCCCGCGCTTACACCCTCGCCCACGGTCTGCCCGTCGTCGGCGGCGTGATCCAGGCCCGGGAGATCGCGGCCTGGGCGCGCCTGACTTCGTTCGCCTTGACCAACGGCGTGCCGATCCTCTCGGCCGTCGCGCTGGCCCGCGCGGCCGTGCCGATCGGACCCTTCCGACAGGGGCTGAACCGGCTGGAAGGCGACCTGAAGGCCGGCCTGACGCTGGACGCCTCCCTGGCGGCACATACCAAGCTGGAGGCGATGGACCTGAGCCTGCTGCGCGCCGGCCAGCGCTCGGGCGCGATCGGCGCCATGTTCGGCTTCATGGCCGACAACTACGAGAACCGACTGCGCGACAGCATGAAGCGCATGACCTCGCTGCTGGAGCCGACGGCGATCGGCGCCATCTCGCTGATCGTCGGCTTCGTCGCCCTGTCGTTGGTCCTGGCCCTGTCCAGCGTCTACGAAGGCGTCGTGTGATGCGTCGTCCCCGCGAGGGTTTCAGCCTGATCGAGGCCCTGGTCGCGCTGAGCATCGCCGCCATGACCCTGACGGCCATCTTCGAGCTTCAGCAGCAGATGATCCGAGGCCAACGCCGCGCCGCCGACGCCATGGAACAGGTGGCGGCGCAGGAGAACGCCCTGGCCCTCACTCGCGATCTGAACCCGATCGAGGAGCCGCAGGGCGCCATTCAACTGCCGGAAGGCGACACCATCCGGTGGTCGTCCGAACCCAAGACAGAGATGCGCACCAACGCCGGCTTTCCCACCGGCGACGGGATGTTCCAGGTTCAGCTGTTCACCGTCACGGTCGAGATCGAGCGCCGCAACGGCCGATCACCCGCCCCGCTGGTGTTCGACCGCATGGGCTGGCGTCGGATGACGGGCGAGGGCTTCTAAAGTCCTTCGGCCGGGGCCGAAACCTCGGCGTCATCCGAAAGATCGACTGGCGCCTCGGGAAGCGAATCAGAGAAGGTCTGGGCCGAACGCCCGCGTCGCGGCAGCAAGGTCGGCGTCTCTGACGCTGGCAGCGGGCTCGGCAGATCCAGACCCAGGCCGCGGAATCGGGGACTGATCGACCAGGGCGTAAGCGTGTAGGACCAGCCGCGCCCGGTGCGGAAGGCGGCGTTCATGCTTTCCGCATACTCATCGGCGAAGTCGCCCATGTCCTCGTCGCCGCGCACAATATAGGGCGTGACCAGAAGCAGAAGTTCGGTGCGCGTGCCGCTGACCGTATTGCTCTGAAACACGGAGCCGATGACGGGGACGTCCTTCAGGAATGGAATCCCCGCGTTGTTCTTGCGGTAGTTGTTGCCGATCAAGCCGCCCAGGACTCCGGTCCAGCCGTCGCGAATGGCGATCTGCGTCGTAAGGCTGCGGTTCAGGATCGGAGGGCTGCCGATCTGACTGCCCGCGGGGGGGTCGCCAGCCTCGGAAAGCTCCTGATTGATCGTGACGTCGACACGGTCGCCGTAGACCACTGGGGTGATCTCCAGGATCGTGCCGGTCTGGCGATATTGGACGCTCTGCAGGATGTCCGTGTCGCCGTCCGAGCTGCTGTCAGAAGCCCGCTGCGACGTGATGATCGGCACGTCGGAGCCGACCTGGAAGCGGGCGGTCCCTCCGCTTCGGGTCACGAGCTGCGGCCGCTGAAGGATGTTCACCCTGTTATTGGAAGCGTTCGCCACCAATCTCGCGCGGAAGTCCGCTCCGGTGAAGGTGAATACGCCGGCGCCGGCGCCGATGTCCAGACCTTCCGTCGAACCGGTCAGAACGCCGTCACCTCGCGTCTCGGTTCCAAACAGGTTAACGCCGATGCTCGTGGAGTCGGTGAGCGTCACCTCGGCGATCATGACTTCAACCACCACCTGCGGCGCAGGAGTATCCAACGTGGTCAGCAGGGTGCGCAGTTGGGCGTAGTCGCTGGCTGTGCCGGTGAAGATGATGCGGTTTCCGATCGGGTCCGTCAGAAGGCGTCCCCCAAGGAAGGTTCCGGAGGTGCTTTGCGAACTCTGACCGCTGCCGGAACGGTTCACTTGGCGCTCAGCGGCTTGAGTTTCAGTCGCCGGCGGAGCCCCCGGCACCCCCACCGGCGGCTGCGGCTGGCTGGTGGTGGGCGCCTGGCCCATGGCCAGTTGGCCCAGCGACTGGGCGTCGGTGTTGCGCACGTTGTAGACGAAGGTGCTCGCCTTATCGCCCAGGGCCGCAGGTCGATCCAAGGCGCCGACCCAGTAGTTCACCCTGTCCAGCAGTTCGGGATCCTTGGTGAAGACCAGGATCTGGTTCGCCTGCGGAAAGGCCAGGATCACGATCGAGCGTCCGGCCAGGGCCTGGCGACTGACGATGTAGCCCTCGGTCGTCAGCGTCTGTTCGAGCGAGGTCGCAAGAGCATCGGCGGACCAGTAGATCGGCTCGATGCGCAGCACGTCGGCGCCGGCGAAACGCGGCTGATCGATCTCGCGCAGGGTTCGCACCACCTGAGCCACATCGCGGGCCGACCCCGAGATGATCAGGCTGTTGGTGAGTGGATCGGGCGTGATGCGCGCGCCGCCCAGGTTGGGGAAGAGATCGCTCAGCAAAGACTGCAGCACGTTCACTTCGATGGTCTGAACGTTGAAGAACTGGACCACGCGCCCCGCCGAAGGCGGATTCGACCGATCCCGCACGATGGTGCTGCCGATGGCGCCGGTCTCGCTGGAACCGATCGTCACGGACCCGCCGTCTATGAAGACGTCCACGCCGTATTGCTTCAACGCCTGCTGCGTCAGGCGGAACAGGGCGCGCTTGCTGATCAGCCCGCCGGTGCCGCCGGCGATGACCTCATTGCGGCCGGCGACGCCGCTCAGGGAATAAGGCACATTCAGCACGCCGCCGAACACCGTGGCGGCGAACTGCGGAATCGACTGCGGCGCCAACGTCGCGTCCACGGGCTCGTCGGGAACAAGGGCGGCGATCTCCGCCTCGGTCGCGGGTTGGCGTCGCGATGTCTCCGCCGCGCGCCCCGGAATGGGAAGGCGTTCGGCCGGTTGGCGCTGTCCCGCGACCGTCGCGTCCGAGCCGCTAGGCAAGATGTCGCCTTCGTTGGAGGAAGCCTCCAGCTCCGAACTCGGCGTCACGGGAGTGGCGGTCATGGTCGGAAAGGCCGCGCATCCGGCCAGAAACATCATCGGCCCCAGGCAGGCGGCCGCCATGAGTGATCCGTTGCGTCCACGGGAGCGGCGCGCGTTGCGGTTCGACATATCCAACTCCTGCACCCTAGCCATAAAGACGGATCACGCGCGTCTCGCGGCCCTTCTTTAATGTCACGGCGTAATTTGTGATCTCGCTGATCCGCCAATCATCCCCAAAGCGGTCGCCGACGGCCATAGCCCTGATTTGCGGCCCCGGCGCGGCGGGGTCGCGGACCAGCGCCGTCAACGCGCCCGTCGCCGGGTCGCGCTCTATGCCGCCAAGCGCCTGCTTGAAGACGACGGCGACATCCGGAGGGGGCGGAGGCGGCGGGGGCGGAGGCGGTGGAGGCGGTGGCGGCGGCGGCGGAGGCGGCGGCGGATCGGAGCGCAAGGTTCGCAGGAAGCGCACCGCGGCGGATGCGCTCTCGCCCGGACGAAGCACCGGGGCGTCGTCGCCGCCGCCATTACCGCGCCGCACCGCCGGCGGCTCTTCCGGCCGCCCAGGCGACTGCCACCCCAGAAGGAAGGCCGCGAACAGGAACAGCGGCAATAGAAAAGGCGCCCACCGCATCAGGCGGCCCCCTCGTCCTGATCCGCGGCGCCGCCGGGCAGGATCACAGGGAAGGCCAGCCGGATTCGCACCTTGCCGCCGGCCGGAGGCAACTGAACCTCGTCCTGACGCCGCTGCTGAATCTGGAATGGCGACACCGGCGTCATCTCGTAGTCGAAACCGACCACGCGGAACCCTTCGGGCCAGGCGGAAACCCGATCCAAGAAGGCGAAGGTCGGATTCCAGCGCAGGTCCGCCTGGATCTCCGCGCCCAGCCATTGGGTCGGTCCGATCGCCTCAATCTCGCTGTCTGTGGTGATGGAGACGTTCGTCATGCCCGCCTCGGTCGCAACCCTCGACAGTTGCTGCTCGATGCGGACTTGGGCGACGGCGACATTGGAGGCCTCGAAGCCCCAAGTCTTCATATCCTCAATCGCCAGATCGTCTGCGGCAGCGGCCTCGACGCGCCGGGCCGCACTGGCCGCCAGGCGGGCGCCGGCCCGCGCGGACAGCGCATCGACGTAGCGATCCTCCTGGCGAACGCGCCAGTCCGCCGCGCCGATCGGAGCATAGACCAGCGCGCCAAGCACCATGACAGCCAAGAGGACGCGCTCGCGCGGGGTGGTGCGCTGCAGCCGGGCGACCAAAGCACGGGCCTGCGTCCGGACGGACGTCCTCAATCCGGCAATGATGTCCTTCAATCCAGCCCCGCCGCACCGTTGCGCCCACTCGTTCACAATCGACGCGCGCACATCCATCCGCTATAGCAGCCGCGGGGCCGCGGTAATAGCTCCATGGTTACAAGGGCGTCCGGTTTGTCCATTCGCATCTCTCCTCGTCTCCGCCGCTCGGCCGGCCGCCTGTTCGCGCGCAACGCGTCGGCGCGGCAAGGTTTCAGCCTCCTTGAGATCCTGGTGGTGCTGGCGATCATCGCCATGTTGGCCGCCGTCGTCGGTCCTCGCCTTTTCGCTCAACTGGACCGTTCCAAGACGACGACCAGCCGGCTGCAGATTCGATCGATTGAGGCGGCGCTGGAAACCATGCGTCTCGACATCGGCCGCCTGCCGACAGAGCAGGAAGGTCTCGCGCTTCTGATGCAGGCGGATCCTCAGCAGGTGGCGGGCTGGTCGGGTCCATATCTGGACAAGGCGCTGCCCTCTGACCCGTGGAACCGCCCTTACGTCTATCAGCCGCCGGCCGCCGAAGCCGACGGCTCCCCTGGCGCGCCCGAGAACCGCGCGCGGGTGATCAGCTACGGCGCGGACGGCCAGGAAGGCGGCCAAGGCGCGAATGCCGACATCACTTCCGATCAACGCTAAGGATCGCCGCGCCGGCTTCTCCCTCATGGAGATACTGGTCGTGCTGGCGATCTTCGGCCTCAGCGCCGCCGTCATCATGCCCAGCACCTCGCGGATGCTGGATCAGGCGACGTCTCACGCCGTCTTCTTCGAATTCCAGAAGCAGGTCTCAGACTATCGCCGAGAGGCGAACCGCACGGGCGTCGCGATCCGCCTGGTCGATACCGGCGCTGCCGCCTCCTCCGCAACGCCCGCCACGGAGGCAGACGAGGCTGATGCGACGAGAACAGTGACGCTTCGTTCGCCGTGGCGTTACACCCTGGCTCCAGCGCTCGATATCGCCGCGGGCGGCGCCTGTTCAGCGGCGACGGCGAATTTGATCAATGGCGATCGCGTCGTGATGACCTTGCGGACAGCGAGCGGCGACTGCCGCTTCATCCGTCTGCAGTCAGGGGCGGCGCCGCCTCCCGGATCTTCATCTCGATGACCAGACGCTGGTTCTGTGCGTCGGTACGAGGGCGGATGTCGTAGAAGTAGCCCGAGCCCTCGAAGTCCGCGATCAGGGTGTCCGCAAGCGATACCGCGCTGTAGGGCAGCGTCATCGTCAGGGTCCCGCTTTCGGACTCCAGCGCGGTGGGCGTCAGATCATGAAAAGCGACGATGCCGATCGCGGCGCCGGCAGCGCTGAGCGGGTTGGTTTGCGCTTCCACCTCGGCATAGGCCGCTAGCCGGCGGCGCTCGGCGTCCAGGCCGCCCAGGTCGGCCGCTCGCGGCGTCGCCGCCTGTATTTCCGCCGTCTCCTTCTCGATCCGGTCGGCGTCGGAAGCGAGACGGGCGCCCTGGCCCAGTAAGAAAAGGCTGAGGCCAAAGGCGGTCAGAGCGACGACGGCCGCCCCGGCGCCGAGCAGCTGTTCACGACTGAGGTCGGCGGCCGACACGGCGAAGGCGGGCGCGCTGAAATCGATCGGCAGGGTCTGTGGCGGCGGCGGCGTCGCGGGCGCATCCTCGACGCCCCGCTGCAGCCGAGTGAAGGCGCTCCAGGAGGCGACGTCGAAGCGATCGCGCCGCCAGGCGGAGGCGATCAGCCGCCGTCCGCGCCACAGCTGGGCCTCGTAACCTTCGTCCAAACGCACAATGCGCCAGCCGTCCGCCGACGGTTGAGCCAAGGTCTCTGGCCGCACCATCGGCGCACCGGCTGCGCCGTAACGCGCCTGGAGCAGGGCGTTGACCCGCTCGGCGTCCCACCACCAGACGCCGAAGTCAGGACCGCTCTTCACCAGGGTGGAGCTGCTGATCAGATATGGCGCCCCCGTGCGGGCATGAAGCCGCGCGGCCTGCCCCCGTCGCCCGCGAGGCAGGTTCTCGGCCTGGAACAGACTAAAGGTTGTCAGATCTCGCGCGAGCAGCACAACGGCAGGGCGCAGCCGCCCGCCAGCGCCCCCGGGATGGACGGTGACCCAACGGCCATCAGCGGACACCCGCTCAACGCGGGGTGTAAGGAAGTTGAACTGCATCGGACAAATCAGCCACGGCTCGCCCCGGAGCCTCTTTCAACTCAGTCTGGTCGATCCAGACCGGCCGCTCAAGCCCGGACGGCGTGAGGGTGAGGCGTGAACGATACACCCAGGCGGATCGACTGTCTGCGATGGTCAGAATTATCCGGCCGGAGGGGAAGGTGTAGAAGCTGTCGCCGCTGGTGTCTGGCAGGCCGGTTGCCCCCGCGAAGCTGGCGAATGACATGAAGGGCTGCTGCTCGCGCCCTTGGATCGCGGCCTCGGCCTGGGACGGCGTAGCGCCGTAAAGGATGCGCATCGTTTCCGCCGTGGCGGTATTCACGTTCTCGTTTGGAGAGGTGGAATCCATGGCAAGGTGCTCGCGGATGCGGCGCCAGGCGGCCGGCCTAATCTGTTCCCGGACGCCCAAGAGCGACAGCCATTCATCCGGGCGACGCAAGACGCGGTTGGCTGGCCCTGCTCCCTCATAATCGCCAGCCTCTGCGCCGTTTGGCTGTTCCAGACCGTCCTGATCGACATAGTCGCGATAGAGCGGGATCAACGCCCGGGCGGAGCGTTCCGACAGGCCCACCGCCTCGCCCAGGCGTTGATATCCCGCATCCGAAAGGTAGGCGAGATTGATCAGCCCCGCCTGATCCTGTGGCCTGATCAACAACGGTCCTTCGAGATCAACCTGATAGCTGCGCCCGTCCAGGCGCATCAGTTCGCCGCCCCCTCCTCCCGCCGGATCATACATGGCGTCGTCGAAAAGGCGGGGGCCGCCGATATTGAAGCCCGCAGCTGCGATTGGCTCGGTGGCGGCCATATAGACCATCATCGCCTCTGCGGTCATGGCGCGGGTCATGAACCGGACCCTCGCGCGAGCGGCGGCCGCCTCGGCGGTCAGGCTGCTCAGGGCTGTCATGGCGACAAGGAAAATCAGCGTCACGACGCCGGTTACCGCCAGCACCGCCGGCAGGGCGAAGCCCTTCCTCCTAGATTGGATCATCGAACCGAATCCAGCTTTCCGGCCGGCCGGAACCGACGGCCTCCACCACATCGATCGCGCCACTCTGAAAGCGCACGAACAGACGGATCGAACGCATCTGTCCGTCATTGCTCGCTTCCACTTGCGTCACGGCCTCATAGGCGTCCGACCATGTCAGACCGTCTGTGGAGTACGAAAGCCGCGCGGTCGGATCGCTGGTCGTGATCAGGATCGACGCCGGGCCTCCGGCTTCGCAGGACAACACCCCCTGCGCGCCGCGTCTCTCCACCGTCAGAACCATGCGACCCGCCCAGCCTTGCGGAGCACATTGGGTCGCCCTTTCCATCACCACATCGGCTTCCAGCCGGTCCGCCGCTCCGACCACGGGTCGATCCACCTGGGCGTTGAAGGTTTCGGGCGGTCTCAGCGCGATGCTGCGGATCATCACCCGAGCGTCGCTGACCGAAACATCCAGGTCAGCCGCCGACGTCGCTCTTCGTCCGAGGCTGAAGCCGGCGTCGCCCGCCTTGATGCCGATCGAGAAGATGATGGCCAAGGCCATGCCCCCGATCGCGAGGACCACCAGAGCCTCGATCAAGGAAAAACCGGCGCGCGCCGTCAGGGTCCGCATGGCCTCGTGTTAGCCCTTCCTGGCGCAGCAGCCAATGCATACGGGCCGCTACGCTTGGATGGGTTCGGACAATTTGATATCGAGGGCGGTGAATCCGGGGACGGGGATGAAGGCGCAGACTTCGGTCATTGTCGTGAGCGGACTGTCGCTTGCCCTCTGGGGCGGGATCAGCAGCCGAGATCTGCTGGCTCAGGCCGAGCCGCCGGAGAGGAGGGCCTTCACGTCCCCATCGGCGGCGAAGCCTCTTGCGGTCGAGACCGATGCGGAACGTCGCGCCGCTCTCAACGCGCGCCTGCGGGGCATGTTGGCTGAGGGCAAAGGAGGGCGGCTCGCTGACGCGCCGCCGGCAACCCCATCCAGCGTTGCGCCGGCATCTGCTCCACGTCGGGAAACGACCGCTCGCCGACTTCGGGCGGATTCCGTCTCGACCATCGCGCCGCCAGCTTACGACGCGGCAAGAGCGCGCCCGACACCCGCCAGTCGAGGCTATAGGCCGCCTCGCCTCGACCTGACGACGCCGCCGTCGGTTCCCGATGATCCGATCGCCTGCCTGACCCAGGCGATCTATTACGAAGCACGCAACGAAAGCGAAGAAGGTCAGGCTGCGGTCGCCGAGGTGGTGCTCAACCGGGCGAGCAGCGGACGTTACCCTCGCGACGTCTGCCAGGTCGTCTACCAGCGCAATTCTCGAACCTGCCAATTCACCTTCACCTGCGACGGATCGATCGGCCGTTCACCGGTCAACATGACCGCCTGGGCAAGGGCGGAGCGCATCGCGCGGGAGGTTTATTCGGGGGAGGCGAAGACGCTGCTGCCTCGAAATTCCGTCAATTACCACGCCAACTACGTTCGCCCGAGTTGGTCGCAACGCCTCGATCGCGTAAAGCGCATCGGCGCGCACATCTTCTATGGTGCGCCGCTCGGGGGCGGATCGACACCTGGTGCTGAAGCGCCGCCGCCCCGACGCGATCTGCTTTTCGTGAAGAACGATGCGATCGAGCGCGCCTACGCGTTGATGACCGGAGGTGCGCGAAGCGTCGAGGCAGAGGAGCCGTCGCGCTAAGAGGACACTTTCTCAATGGTCGCGCCGTGGAACGTCATGGCGCCGTGGAAGACGCCTTCAAGCACGAGGACGCGCAGTTCTGCGGATGCTGGCGCTTCCCAGTGATGATCGAGCGCAAGTTCGAAGACACCGGCACGCTGTGGGCGGAACTCATGGCTCGCGTAAGTGTCAACGCCGCCCCAGTCGACCCGAAAACCCGCTCGACTGAGATGATGATCGAAGGACAGTCGGATCGTTGCGCGCCAACCCCCAGAAGGCATGAGCAGATAAGGACCCGAGACCAGGAACCTCGGACGTCCGGTGACATCCAACTCCCCTAGGGTGGGGGCAGAGACCTTGTTGCGAGGATCGAAATTGAAGGCTGCGCTGCTCCACCGCGCCGTGTCATTGCGGTAGACGGCGCAGGCGCGAGCCAACGCCTCCTCCTTAGCCGAGCCCTCCGTCTCGCCCCCCTTAGGGGGCGTGATGGAAAGGTCGTGAAGGCGCATTTTCCCGTCGATCATCGCGGCGAACCGGAAGCCCGCCTGCTCCGCGCTCAGCGCCGTCACGATCTTTCGACTGGTGTCGATCACCCTGACGTTGACTTCGTCGTCGGTCTCACAACCTGTCAAATCGATGAAGGGCTCGAGCGGCAGGACCGCGATGTCCTCGGCGGCGGCTGACGAACGAGCGAGGTCGAGGTCATCGCAGATGATGGCGCAGCCCTCGGTCGGAGGCGCATCTGGCGACAGGATGACGGCTTGTTGGCCCTGCTGCGCGGCGGCGGCGAGGATCGTCTCACACCAGACGGCGTGATCGCGTCCGGGAGAGACGACGATCCAACGAGTGCGCGGATGGCTCACGCCGCCCTCAGCCACGTATAGACCTCCACGGCTTCCTGCACGTCCTCAAACATCTTGGCGCGGCCGCTCTCGATGATCAGCGCCTTATCGCAGTAGCTGGCGATCAGGTTCACGTCGTGCGACGCCATCAGGAACGCGCGGTGTGCTCGGTGCTGAAAAAGTTCTTCCTGACATTTCCGCTGGAAACGCGCGTCACCGACCGCGACGAGCTCGTCGATCAGATAGCAGTCAAATTCAATCGCCAGAGACAGTCCGAAGGCGAGGCGCGCCCGCATCCCTGAGGAGTAATGCTTCACTGGCCGCCGCAGCGCCGACCCGAGCTCGGCGAAATCGTCAACCCGATCGCGAAGATCTTCGTAATCCCGCCTGTAGAGCCGCGCGAGGAATCGGACGTTGTCAAGGCCGGTAAGACTGCCTTGGAAGCCGCCTCCGAATCCGATCGGCCAAGACGTCGTCATGGACCAGTCGATATAGCCGTCGCTTGGGCGATCAATGCCGCCGAGCATCCGGATCAAGGACGACTTGCCTTGGCCGTTTCGTCCGAGGATGGCCAAACGACCATCCCTCTTCAGCGAAAAGCTCAGATTGGAGAATAGCGGCTTCGACGCCCCGTGGAACTGACGGCTCAGGTTGACCACCCTCAGCCCGACGTCGTTGGAAGGAGTATCGGGCATCAGTCTTGGTTATGCTCGCGAACGCCCGCCCAGATGAGCCAGCCGACGCCATAAGCAACAAGCGTTGAGACCAGAACCGTCAGAATCGCGATCCACCGGTTCGGAGCCGTGGGCTTGTCAGGCTGATTGGGGCTGACGATACGCTCAAGGTAGAGCTTCTGCCGACGCGCCTCTTGTTCGGCGCTGATCAGGGTCGCAGTCGCTTGAGTAAGCTCCTTCTCGGAGAGCTCGCGTTGCGCGATCAGCTCCTCGTAAGATCCGATCTTAGAGGCAAGCGACGTCGCGCCGCCCGCGATCTTAGCCCGCTCCGCCTCAATCTGGCGCTCAAAGGCAGCGATGCGGTTGTCGATCGACGAGAGCTGAGGGCTCTGGGGAGCCTCCGCCGCAATCTGCGCGCGCTCCGCACGCAAGGTCGCGACCGTGGTCATCAGCGAGCCGATGAGCTGTGAACCCTCCGCGGCGCTCCGCACGGGATCGACGAACTGCTCGCGGTTTCTGAACGTCGTCAGCAACGACTGGGTTTCATTCAGCCTCGTCCGCGCTTCTTCAACCGCGAGACGGGCGTCCGACACAGCGTCCTCCGCTTGACGGTTGTTCAGCCGGTTAACGAGCTGCTCGCCGCCCTCCAGCAGCGTCAGGTTGACCCGTCGGGCCACCTCGGGGTCGAACGCCTGGACCCGCAGCACGCTTATTCCGGTCGATCCGTCGTAACCGACGGTGATAAAGCGCTGGAAGCCCTTCAACTGGCCCTCGTCAGACCGGCTGTCGCCAAATCGCGGCCAGCCGCTGAACACATCCAGCCCCCGCGGGCGAAGGATATTCGCCACATCGAACCGCCGCTCGACATACGCCATGCCGTCGAACGATTTCATGTACTCGTGCACGGCGAAGGCGTCAGAGGCCGTGTTGACGAGGCCCACGCCTTGCAATGCCATGCCCAGGCTGGAAGGCTGCTGTTGGTTGGCGGCCCGAACAATGAAGTGCGACTCGGACACGTACCGCGGGGCGGCGATGACCAGGAAATAGATGGCCGCAAGAGCCGTCGGCAGAACGACTACGAGCAGGAACGGGAGCGGCACGCGGCGCCACCAGGGCTTGCGCCGCTTCGGGCCGGCGATGAGCTCCGGGATCGGGCCTACATAGCTAATTTTCGGGTCCGTCATGGGCTCTAGCTTTAAGGGGCGGCGGGCTTTGAGCCCAAGCTTATTCTGTTTCGATTCTATCGCGCGAGCTCAGCACAAGCGCCAAGCCAAGTATGGTGAATATCGCGCTCCAGAGAATAGCGTAAGGCGGATTGAAGTGCGTCTCGACAAACTCGCCGAACACCGCTGCTCGGATCATTTCGATGGGATGAACGAAGGGAATTGCGAGGAGATAAGGCTGCAGGTTCGGCGGAAGCCACGACACCATCGCAAACGCACCAGACAACGGGATCAACAGATAGCTGATCAAGCCGATGAAGCGCTCGAAGGTCTCGAAGCGCATGGCGGTGCCCGCCAGCGTCAGCGCGAACGCAGCGGATAACCAGCAGAGAAGAGCCCAACCTGAGTAAAGCAACAAGAAGTCATAGGGAATCTCGACCTGACCTACAGCATACAGCACTACGTACACCACAAAGAATGCAGCGGTCGTACCACCAAACTCCATCAAAATGCGAGACAAGAAGATGTGCAAAGGCGAGATACGTCGGTGATAGAGCAAACCAATGTTCGCTTGAAGGGCTCCCGACATGTAACCGATCAAATGCCGCGTCAGAATTAGCGACATGTATGCGGTCATCACGAACGGCGCTAGCTTCACGCCATGCTGGTATGGCGAGTGCGTGATGGCCCAGAGGCCCATGACCCCGAAGCAAAAAAGAAGAGGCTCTCCGATCAGCCACGCGAAGCCCAGGCCTTGTCGGCCAAACCTCGTCATGACCTCCCGCATCATCAGCGCGCCGATGATGCGGCTATGTCGTTCAACAGACGCCAGGATCATTGATGCTCGGCCAGGTTCTGAGACGAAATGCCCCGAGAGATGCGCTTCTTTGAGGCCGAACGCCGGCCAGGGTCAAGAAGAAGGACGCAAGGACCATTCAAGCCGACAGGCCCACCTTGTCGTAAAGGGCTCGCAGGCGCTCCTTGTACGCCTCGGGACTAAAGGCTGAGGCCTGCGCCACCCCTTGCGCTTCATAGTGGGCCCGAAGCCCCTCATCGGCGTCCAGGGACTGGATGCCACGCGTGATCGCCTGCACGTCGTAGGGATCGACGACGACGGCAGCTTCGCCCGCGACTTCCGGAAGGGCCCCTCCCGTGGACGTCAAGACGGCTGTGGAAAGCGCCATGGACTCAAGCACCGGCAGGCCAAAACCCTCGTACAGCGACGGAAACAGAGTCGCCTTGGCGCCCCTGATGAGGCTGATCAGCATGGAAAAGGGCATGTAGTCGTATTGGCGAATGCGCTCTGCGTTAGGGCCGCCATCCCGCTTCACCTGATTGAGAAGGGCGATCTCCCCCTCTTCAAGCCACGCGCGTCCGCCGATCAGAACCAGCGGCGTCGTGCTCCCGGAACTCAAATAGGCTTCCACGATACGACCGAGATTCTTCTTGGGCTCGATGGCGCCGAAGTGGAGGAAGTACTGCTTCCAGCCCAGGTTGAAGACGCCTTCGAGCTCAAGCTCCACTTCTCTCTGGGGCCTATCGGCATACTTCGAAGGAATGCTCACCGCCTGATAGGTGTTGGTGACCCGGTCTTCCGGGACGCCCATCAGCCGAATGACATCCTGACGAGTGGTTTCAGACACCACCGCGATGTGATCCGCGCGCTTTGCGATCGCCTTCAGCGTCGCGCCATAGACAGCCTTGTCATCGAGCGTCGTGTGCGGCAACCGCAGGGGGATCAGGTCATGAATGGTGTAAATGTTGGCCGCGCCTTTGGCGAACAGCGGCAAGGTGGCAGTCCAGTGAACGGCGTCCGGCTTCGGTGTATCCGCCGAGGATTCAAACGTTACCGGCGTTTCCGTGCCGTAGGCTGCGAATGCGCGATTGCCGTAGAGGAACAGATCCTGAGAGGCCCAAAAGCGATCGGCGGCCGGTCGGCCGCCGCCTCGTTCCGGCCAGATCACCTCGCCAGATGGCACAATCGAGTAGGCCTCCCTGCCGAAACGGGAAAGGAAGGTCTGCTGAAAGCGTCTCGACTTCTGTTTCCGGCTGAGCTTTTGCGCCGGGCGCTCGGCATCCACCAAGGCGGCTTCGTTCAAGACGTTGTTCGCGCGCCGTGGGCTTGGCGGCCCATACAGAACCTGCGTTTCGAACCCCAAGCCCTGGAGATTCTCCAGCAGATTGCGGCCGTAGGTTGCGATGCCCGAGCCCTTGGAGAGGGCGAGGTTGAAGCCGTCAACACAGATCGAGGTCATGTTCTTCCGGTCTAGATTACCGGCGCCATGGACGACACACGGTCGGCCTGGTCAACCCCAAGCTATAGATTCAACAGGGCCGGATCTCCGCCTTGGGCCGCGATATTGATGCTGACAGCCTTTTCCGCCGCATAGCGGATCAGGCTGTTCGGGCCGCCCGCCTTGGGGCCGGTGCCCGACAGGCCCTCGCCGCCGAACGGCTGGACGCCGACCACCGCGCCGGTGATCGAGCGGTTGACGTAGATGTTGCCCGCCGGAACCAGCGACATGACTTCGTCGGCGAAGGCCTCGATGCGGCTGTGCACGCCCAGCGTCAGGCCGTAGCCGCGTGCGGCCAGCTTGCCCGCGACCGTCTTCAGCTCTGACGGATCATAGCGATAGACGTGCAGCACGGGTCCGAACACCTCGCGCTCCAGGAAGTCCGGGGTCGGGATTTCGGCGATGGTGGGGGCGAACAGGTCGCCCTTCTCCGAGCCCATCGGCAGGGCGGCGCGGGCGACGATCTTCGCCTCGCGCGACAGGCGCTGGACATGGGCCTCCAGCGCGCGCCGCGATTCCGGATCGATCACCGGGCCGATATCGGTCTTCGGGTCGGCGGGGTCACCCACCGCCTGCACCGCCAGGGCGCCCTTAAGTCCCTCGATCAGGGCGTCGGCGGAATCCCTGGGCGCATAGAGGACGCGCAAGGCCGAACAGCGCTGGCCGGCCGAGCCGAAGGCCGACAGGATCACGTCGTCGATGACCTGCTCCTTCAGCGCGGTGGTGTCGATGAACATGCCGTTCAGGCCGCCGGTCTCGGCGATGAAGGGAATGATGGCGCCCGGCCGCGCGGCGATCGAGCGGTTGATGGCGGCGGCCGTGTCGGTGCCGCCGGTGAAGGCGACGCCGTCGACGCCCGGATGCGACACCAGGGCCGCGCCGACCGTCTCGCCACGGCCCGGGACAAGGGCCAGCAGATCCGGGTTCAGCCCCGCCTTGTGATACAGGCGCACCGCCTCGGCGGCGATCAGCGGCGTCTGCTCGGCCGGCTTGGCCAGGACGGCGTTGCCGGCGGCCAGGGCCGCGGCGATCTGGCCGGTGAAGATGGCGAGCGGGAAGTTCCACGGCGAGATGCAGGCGAAGACGCCGCGCCCGTGCAGGAACAGTTGGTTGGTCTCGCCGGTCGGCCCCTTCAGCGTCTCTGGGCCCGCGAAGTCGCGTTCCGCCAGAAGCGCGTAATAGCGGCAGAAGTCGGCCGCCTCGCGGACCTCGGCCACGCCGTCGTTCAGGGTCTTGCCCGCCTCGCGGCTGAGCAGGGCGACCAGCCGGTCCAGGTCCGCCTCCAGCGCATCGGCCATGGCGCGCAAAGTCACGGCGCGCTTGGCGCCGCCCTGGCGGTCCCATTTGACCTGGGCGTTCGCCGCGGCCACGGCGGCGGCGTCGATGTCGGCCGGCTCGGCTTCCGAGACGTGGCCCAGCACCTGCGACCGGTCAAAGGGATTGGTCACGGCCTGGGCGTCGACGCCGGCGCGCAGCTTGCCGCCGATGATCGGACCCGAGGTCAGCTTCTCGCGGTCCACCAACTCCAGCGCCTTCGCATGCCGCTCGCGGTCAGCGGCCTGGGAATAGTCGCGGCCGAGGGAGTTCTGACGATCGCCGTACATGTCTTTCGGAACCGGAATCTTGGGGTGACGGTCGGGCGCCTGCTCGACCAGGGAGATGGGATCGGCCGCGACGGCCGCGGCGGGCACGCGCTCATCCAGCAGGGCCTGGACGAAGGAGGAGTTGGCGCCGTTTTCCAACAGGCGCCGCACCAGATAGGGCAGCAACTCCTCGTGGCCGCCGACGGGCGCATAGGCCCGCACGATCACGGTCTCGTCGGACCATCGCTCGGCGGCGGCGTCGTACAGGGCCTCGCCCATGCCGTGCAGCCGCTGGTGCTCCACCGTGACGCCGCGGTCGCGCGCCATGCGGCGCACGGCGGCCAGGGTGTGGGCGTTGTGGCTGGCGAACTGCGAATAGATCGCCGGCGAGGCCTGGATCATGGCGCGGGCGCAGACCAGATAGTTCAGGTCGGTCGCCGCCTTGGTCGTGAACACCGGATAGTCGGTGCGGCCGAACACCTGGGCGCGCTTGATCTCGGTGTCCCAATAGGCGCCCTTGACCAGGCGCACCATCAGCCGGCGGCCCGAGCGGCGGGCCAGGTCGGCGACCCGCTGGATCGTTTCCAGCCCGCGCTTCTGATACGCCTGCACCGCCAGACCCAGGCCGGTCCAGCCGCCAAGATCGGCCTCATGCGCCAGCCGATCCAGAAGCTTCAGCGACAGGGCCAGCCGGTCCGCCTCCTCGGCGTCCATGGTGAAGTTGATGTCGTGCTTGGCCGCGATCCGGGCCAGGCGCAGCACGCGCGGATACAGCGTGGCCCACACGCCGTCCTCCTGCGTCGCCTCATAGCGGGGCGACAGGGCCGACAGCTTCACCGAGACGCCGTGCCCATGCTCCGGCCCCTGCCCCTTGGCGGTCCGGCCCACCGCCTCGATGGCGTCGGCGTAGATCTGCTCATAGCGGTCGGCGTCGGCCAGGGTCCGGGCGCCCTCGCCCAGCATGTCGAAACTGCACAGCCAGCCCTCGCGGTTCGATCGCTTCAGCGCCGCCTGGATGGTGCGGCCCACCACGAACTGCTCGCCCATGATCTTGACGGCGGTGGCCACCGCCTGGCGGATCACCGGCTCGCCCAGGCGACCAGCGATGCGCTTCAGGAAGCCGGGCAGGTCGGTCCTGGCCTCGTCGTCCACATCCACCAGCTTGCCGGTCAGCATCAGGCCCCAGGTCGAGGCATTGACGAACAGACTGTCGGACTGGCCCAGGTGCGAGGCCCAGTCAGCCGAGCCGATCTTCTCGGCGATCAGCCGATCCCGCGTCTCCTCGTCCGGCACCCGCAGCAGGGCCTCGGCCAGGCACATCAGCGCCAGGCCCTCGCGGGTGCCCAGGCTGAACTGCTGCAGGAAGCTCTCGACCACCCCCTGCTTCTTCTGGCTGCGGCGGGCGTGTTCGACCAGGTCGATGGCCTCGGCCACGACCGCTTCGCGTTCGCCGGCGTCCAGCGGCGTGAGCGCCAGATTGTCGGCGACGGCCGCGCGTTCGTCGCGGAACTTGTGATAATCCAGGCCGTCCCAGACGGCCAGGCTCGACGGGTTGAAGGCGGGCGACGTCATCGGCGGACAAATCCTGTGGATTTCCGCCGTATATGCCGGAGTTCATTGAAGGTGCTTCGTATGATAGGCTCTGTCGCCGAAGATCGTTCGGCGTAACCATCCGCTTTCCGATGATTGACATAGACTCCGTGGACCGCCGCATCCTGCGGGTGCTCCAGTCCGACGCCCGCGTCTCCAACGCCGAACTGGCCCGGCGCTGCAACCTGTCGCCCGCCGCCTGTTTCGAGCGGGTCCGGCGGCTGCGCGAAAGGAAGGTCATCACCGGCTACGCCGCCCTGATCGACCCGGCCCAGGTCGGCCGCGACCTGCTGATCTTCGTGGAGGTCCTCCTGGACCGGACCACCGGCGACGTCTTCGAGGCCTTCGCCGAGGCGGTGCGCCGCCAGCCCGAGGTGCTGGAGTGCCATATGGTCGCCGGCGGCTTCGACTATCTGATCAAGGCCCGCGTCGGCGACATGGACGCCTATCGCGCCTTTCTCGGCGACGTGCTGGTGAAGATGCCCGGCGTGCGGGAGACCCGAACCTATGCGGTGCTGGAAGAGGTCAAGTCGACGACGGTGCTTCCGCTCTAGCGATCCACGCGCGCTAAAGAGACACACACGAAGGTTGTGGGGTGACGGCCACGGCGGCCTTCCGTAAGAACGGCTCCACCGCAAAGTCCGTCGCGAGCGATCTGTCCATGTCCGTGATCTTTCCCGTCATCATGTGCGGCGGCGCCGGAACGCGGCTTTGGCCCGCCTCTCGTCCGTCGAGGCCAAAACAATTCATACCCCTGGCCGGCAATCGGTCGCTCTTCCAGGAAACCGTCGATCGCGTGGCGCCCCTGGCGGGAGAGGACGGCGCGCTCGTGGTGGTGGGCGGCGCGGCGCATCACAGGACCATCCTCGAACAGTTGGCCGAGATCGGTCGAACGGCCGTCGTGCTGCTTGAACCCGAAGGGCGCGATTCGGCCGCCGCGATGGCGGCGGCGGCGCTTTGGACTAAGCAGCGCCGTGCAGACGCCGTGAATCTGTTCGTGGCGTCCGACCACCACATCCCGGATCAGCAGGCGTTCCGACTGGCGGCTGAGGCGGCCTGCGCGGCCGCCACCAAGGGTCGGATCGTCACGCTCGGCGTCGTCCCCACCGCACCTTCCTCCGCCTATGGCTACATAGAACCCGCGTCGGCCGGGCTGGCCGAGGTGCGCGCCTTCGTAGAGAAACCGGACGCCAAGACGGCGGCGCAATACATCGCGAACGGCTATCTCTGGAATAGCGGCAACTTCATCGTTCGCGCGGACGTGCTCTTCGATGAGATCGAGGTTGCAACCGCCGGCCTGAGCGAAGCTGTCTCGGCCGCCTTGGAGGACGCGACCGTCGATGGGCCGTCCATCTTCCTTGGCGAACGATTCTCGTCCGCGCCCAAGATTTCGATCGACTACGCGGTCATGGAGCGCACCCAACGGGCGTCCGTGCTGCCCGTGGATTTCGAATGGTCCGATCTCGGCGCCTGGGACTCGGTGCATGCTTCCGGGGAAGGCGATGTCGGGCTGCACGTCTTCGAGGACAGCGAGGGCTGTCTCGTTCGCGCCTGCGACGGCGTGATGGTCGCCGCGATCGGCGTTTCCAACATCGGCATCATCGTCGAGCAGGACGCCGTTCTGGTGACCGACCTGAAGCGAAGCCAAGACGTCAAGAAGGTCGTCGAACGCCTGAAGCAGCTGTCGCCGCGCCACCTCGATTTCCAGCAGCCAAAGGAAGAGGACCTGGCGGACGGCGCCGCACGTTTCGCCGCCTGGATGCGGCAGTCGGCCTTGCCGACCTGGTGCACCCTCGGCCAGAATTCGGCCGGCGGGTTCGAGGAGCTGTTGGGACAGGACGGTCGGCGGCTGGATGCGGCGCGCCGGGCGCGCGTCCAGGCCCGTCAGATCCAGGTTTACGCTGAAGCGGGGCGCCTAGGTTGGCCGGGCCCGTGGGATACAGCGGTGCGGGCGGGCCTGGAATGGCTAGACGCGAAGTTCCTAAATCCGGACGGTCAGGTCCGCACGCGGCTGTCGTCCGATGGCGCGCCCTTGGACGAGACCGTCACCCTCTACGACCAAGCCTTCTATATCTTCGCCCTGGCGTCGGCGCATCGCCTGGCGCCGGAACTCGCGAGCGAGGACACGGCCCGCGCCGTCCGCGATGGATTGCTGGCCCAAGCCCCTGCGCAAGGCGGCCTGGTCGAGGCCGGCGCGCATCCCTATCAGTCCAACGCCCACATGCACCTGCTCGAAGCGGCCCTGGCCTGGGAAGAGGCGGGCGGCGACAAGGGCTGGAGCGACCTGGCGGACCGGATCGTCACGCTGGCCCTCACCCGCTTCATCGATCCCGAGACGGGCCTGTTGCGCGAGTTCTTCTCTAAGGACTGGTCTCCTGCCCCCGGGCTGGACGGCAGCCTGATCGAGCCGGGACATCAGTTCGAATGGTCATGGCTTCTGACCCGGTATGGCCGCGCCCGTTCCGACGCCGCGAGCCTGGAAGCGGCCTGGCGACTGTTCGAGGGCGGACTGAAGGGCGTCGACGCCAAGCGCGGAGTGGCCGTGGACGCATGCGACATCGCCGGCGGCGTTCGCAGCGCCAGGGCGCGGCTGTGGCCGCAGACCGAATGGCTGAAGGCCGCCATGATCCTGGCTGCGACCACCGACGACGCCCGAAGGGACCTCTGCCTGACCCAGGCCGCCCGGGCCCAGCGCGCGCTGTGGCGTTATCTGACGCCGCCGGGTCTATGGCGCGACAAGATGCTGGAGAACGGCAAGTTCATCGACGAACCGGCGCCGGCGAGTTCCTTCTATCACATCATGGCGGCCTTCGCGCAGGTCCAGGCCTCGTTGGGAGCGCTGAAGCCGTCCATGAAGGGCGCGCTGGAGCTTCGCTGAGATGAAGACGGCATGTCTCGCCTTCGTCATCCGAACCGTCTAGAAGTTCCGCCCTTCGTCCACGGCTCAGGGTCCGCCCGCCTACATGCGCATCGTTCTGGCCACCGACGCCTGGGAGCCGCAGGTCAACGGCGTCGTCCGCACCCTGACCCGCACGGTCGCGGAGTGCCGCGGCATGGGTCATGAGGTCGAGGTCATCGAGCCCAGCCTGTTCAAGACCATCCCCTGCCCCACCTATCCGGAGATCCGGCTGGCCCTTGGGGCGGAGGAAGAGATTCGCGAAATGCTGCGCGCCTTTGAGCCCGAGGCCGTGCACATCGCCACCGAAGGGCCGATCGGCATCGCCACGCGGCGCATCTGCGTGGAATGGAAGCTGCCCTTCACGACCAGCTATCACACCAAGTTCCCGGAGTACGTCTCGGCCCGCTTTCCGATCCCGGTCCAGGTCGGCTACGCCTATATGAAGTGGTTCCACAAGCCGTCCGGGCGGCTGATGGTGGCGACCCCGACCCTGCGCGACGAGCTGGTCGAGCACGGCTTCAAGAACGTCTCGCCCTGGTCGCGCGGCGTGGACACGGAGGTGTTCCACCCGGATCTCGAACGCATCTACGACGAGATGGGCGGCAAGGACTGGCCGCGCCCCTTCTTCCTCAACGTCGGTCGGGTGGCCGTGGAGAAGAACATCGAGGCCTTCCTGGAGCTGGACCTGCCCGGCACCAAGATCGTCGTCGGCGACGGCCCCGCCCGCGCCGAGCTTCAGGAGAAGTATCCCGAGGCGAAATTCCTGGGCGCGAAGTTCGGCGACGATCTGGCCCGCTGTTTCCGCGACGCCGACGTCTTCGTCTTCCCCAGCTGGACCGACACCTTCGGCCTGGTGATCCTGGAAGCCATGGCCGCCGGCACGCCGGTCGCCGCCTATCCGGCCCACGGCCCGATCGACATCATCCCCGGATCGAACGCCGGGGTGATCGACAAGGACCTGATGACCGCCTGCCTGAAATGCCTGGAGCTGGACCGCAAGGACGTGCGCGCCTATGCGGAAAAGTTCAGCTGGCGCGCCTCGGCCGAACAGTTCGTCGAAAACCTGCAGCCCTATCCCGAGCCCGAGCGCGGCCGCTTCTGGCGGCGCCTACGCCGCATCGCTCGGGTTAGAAAGCGAGCAAGTCATGCGGCATGAACTCAATTTCCCCACTGTACCGATCGCCCTCCCCGCCCACACCAGAGCCTGACTGCATGGAACGACTGTTCGAAAGCGAGAATCTGGTCATCAAGGTTCGTGCGCAATCGGACAAGTCGCGGTGGGTGGTCACATTCGACAATTACGGGATAGGCCACGGGTTCGAGCGCCTCGGTTTCGGCGAAGCGTTCTTCGCCGATAACGGCGTGTCCGCCCTTCACGTCATGGGTCGAAGGGAAGACTGGTATCAGTACCCGGAGATAAAGCAGGCGCTCGCAGCGGTGCGCGAGTTCACCAAAGGCGCAAGCCGGGTCATGACGTATGGGTCGAGCATGGGCGGCTACGCAGCGGTGCGGTTCGCAGAACCCTGCGCGGCTCACATCGCGCTGGCCTTGTCGCCCCAATATTCCATTGATCCCCGACGCGCACCTTTTGAGAAGAGATGGCTAAGCGATTCACGCCGAATAGAATTTCTTCGCGAGATCGACGGACCGATCACGTCCGAGACAAGGACGATTATCGCCTACGATCCACGCACGGATGATCGCCGTCACGTCGAGCTCATCAAGGGCGACATCGACATCGAAGAAATTCCCGCGCCCTTTACAGGTCACCCAGTAACAACATTCCTTTCGGAGATCGGCCTACTAAAGTCCATGGTGATATCTTCATTGGACGGCACCATCGACGCCAAAGAATGCAGGAAGCTGATTCGAAGATCACGTAGCAACAGCTCGATCTATTACGCCTCACTCGCCGAGTTCAGTAAGGACAGAAATGAGGAACGAGCAAAGTCGCTAGCAGAACATGCAGTTAGCTTGAAGCCCGACAGCCCACTGGCCCTACTCAGCCTGACAAGGGTTCTATTTGCCGGAGGTGATGTAAGCGGCGCGATCAGGGCCTCGGAACGTATGGTTGAGCTCGCCGGAAGAGATTACCACTACCTCGTTCCTCTTGCCGATTACTTGTCCGCCGAAGGACGGCACGAAGAGGCGTTGTTAATTGCGCGTGAAGTTCTGGAACTAGGCGACAACCAGAAATCCCCCCACCTCAATGCTTGGCTAGGTTTCATCGCCAGCTCTGCTGGTGAAGACGAAGAATCTCGCCACGCTCTAGAGCGAGCCATCCAACTGGATCCGAGCAATGAAAAGTACGTCCAAGCTTTCAGACGGATTCATACCCCAGCAACATCGAGCTTCTACAATCGGGTGAAGATGTTTCTGCGTCAGAAGCGGGCGCTTGGCAGACCGCGGACACCTGCTTCTTCCAGGCAGAGTTGAGGTGGTGACAAGGGCGATGCGTGCGGCGACGGGCTATTCTGTCGCCCCGGACGCCGCTGACACCCCGGCGCTTCCGGAATTCATCCCTTGGAGCGTACAAGGGAGGTGACGTATCGGCCATAAGAGGAGTGCCGGAGCTGGGCGGCGAGCTTCTCGAGTTGAGTGATGTCGATGAAGCCGTTCTTAAAGGCGATCTCCTCAAGGCAGGCGATCTTGAACCCCTGACGTCGCTCGAGAATGCGCACGAACTCGGCCGCCTCCATCAGGCTGTCTGGCGTGCCCGTGTCGAGCCAGGCGTACCCGCGGCCCATGATCTCGACGGACAGCTTGCCGGCCTCCAGGTAGGCGCGATTCACATCCGTGATTTCCAACTCCCCCCGAGCGGACGGTTTCAAATCGCGGGCGATCTCCACGACATCGGCGTCGTAGAAGTAGAGACCTGTCACCGCCCAGTTCGAGGCCGGCGCCGTCGGCTTCTCTTCGACGGAGGTCGCGCGCATCTGATCGTCGAAGGCGACGACGCCGTAACGCTCCGGATCGTTCACGTGGTAGGCGAAGACGGTGGCGCCGTCCGGCCGACGCATCGCCCGTGTGAATAGATCGGTGATGCCGTGGCCGTAGAAGATATTGTCGCCGAGGATCAGCGCCGACGCCTCGCCCGCGACGAAATCAGCCCCGATGACGTAGGCTTCCGCCAAGCCGCGAGGCTCGGCTTGGGCAGCGTACTGAATCTCCATCCCCCACTGTGCGCCGTCCCCGAGCAGCGCCTGAAAATTCGGCAGATCACGCGGGGTGGAGATGATCAGAACCTCGCGAATGCCGGCCAGCATCAGGGTCGACAGCGGATAGTAGATCATCGGCTTGTCGTAGACCGGCATCAACTGCTTTGATGTGACGAGGGTCATGGGATGAAGGCGGGTGCCGGATCCCCCCGCCAAGATGAGCCCCTTCATTCTCCTACGCCTTCCGCCTGAAGTTCGGACACGATCTCGGCCACCGCCTCCGGCCAGCCGCAAGGCGAAAGGCCATAGTCGCGCGTCAGCTTGCCTGTCGCCAGGCTCGAGTTCATGGGGCGGCGCGCCCGCGTCGGAAACTGCGATGAAGAGATAGACAGCACATCCGCGACCGGACCGCCGTTAAGGGCGCTTTGAGCGAGTATCTCTCTGGCCAGGTCGGCCCAGGTCGCCACGCCGGCGTTGACGAAGTGGTAGACGCCCGTCGGCGCATCGGGCTCGGCGATCATTCTCAGCGTGATGGTCTGGAGCGCCTTGGCCACGTCCCGCGCCGATGTCGGACACCCCTGTTGGTCATTCACGACGCGTATCGGGGACCGTTCGGCGGCGAGCCGCAACATCGTCCTCAGGAAGTTGGAGCGGCGGCGGCTTACGACCCAGGCGGTCCGAAGAACCACCGAACGCGGATTGCCGCTCCTGGCGGCCAATTCGCCCGCGAGCTTCGATGCGCCATACACGCTCAGGGGAGCCACGGGATCATCCTCGACATAGAGACCCGGCTTCGCGCCATCGAAGACATAGTCCGTCGAAACCTGCACCAGCGGCACGCCCGCCCGCCGGGTCGTCTCAGCCAGCGCGGCGGGGCCCAGGGCGTTGATCGCGAAGGCTGCGGCGACATCGTCCTCGGCTGCATCCACGGCGGTGTAGGCGCCGGCGTTGATCACGGCGGCGAAAGACATTCGCCCGAACGTCGCCTCGACCGATGCGACCGAGCTCAGATCGAGCGCCGCGCGTGAGGGCGCATGAAGCCTGACGGGTTCAGGCCAGGCGAGCGTCTGAAGCTCCTGCCCGATCTGGCCCGCGCCGCCAGTGATCAGGATATCTAGGGGCTTAGTCATGCACGGCGCCTCGCCGCGCGGTGGCGTCATCGCGATCAAGGATGGCCTGCCACCAGTCGCCGTTCTCCAGGTACCAGGACACGGTCATCTCTATGCCTGCTTCGAAGGTGACGGCGGGCCTCCACCCCAGTTCGGCCTGCATCTTCGAGGCGTCTATGGCGTAGCGCCGATCATGCCCGGGGCGATCGGCCACATAGGCGATCTGCTCGGCGTACGACCGTCCATCACCCCGCGGACGCGCCCGATCCAGGTTCGCGCAGATCACCCTCACCACCTCGACATTGGTTCGCTCGGCGCCCCCGCCGATGGCGTAGGTTCCGCCCGGCGTCGCTTGTTCGAACACGGCCTGCAGGGCGCGCGCGTGGTCCTCGACGAACAACCAGTCCCGCACGTTCGCACCGTCGCCGTAGACCGGCAGAGTCTGGCCGGAGAGGGCGCGAATGATGGTCAGCGGGATCAGCTTTTCTGGGAAATGGAAGGGGCCGTAGTTGTTGGAGCAGTTGGTGATCAGGACGGGCAGGCCATAGGTGTGCCCCCAGGCGCGCACCAGATGATCCGACCCGGCCTTGGACGCCGAATAGGGCGAGCGCGGATCATAGGGCGTGCTCTCGCTGAACGCGCCCTCGTCGCCCAATGACCCGAATACTTCGTCGGTGGAGACATGATGGAAGCGGAAGCCGGCCTTTTCGGCGTCCGGCAAGCCGCGCCAATAGTGCAGCGCCTGGTCGAGCAGGGTGAAGGTTCCGACCAGGTTGGTCTGGATGAAGGCGGCCGGTCCGTCGATCGAGCGATCGACATGGCTTTCCGCGGCGAGATGGACCACGACCTGGGGCCTGAAGGCCTTGAACGCCTCTTCGACCGCCCGCGCGTCACAGATGTCGGCCTGAATGAAGCGATAGCGCCCGCTATTCGCGACGGCCGCGAGCGAGCTCAGGCTCCCCGCATAGGTCAGCTTGTCGAACACCAGAACCGTGTGGTCCGAGCCTCCGATCAGACGGCGCACCAGGGCGGAACCGATGAAGCCGGCGCCGCCGGTGACGAGGACGCGCATCAGTCGGCGCCCGACAGCGGCCGCAACGGCTCGCCGTCATAGTCGAAGGGGCTTTCGAGATCGGCCAGACGCGGCAGGGCGGCGTCCTTCTCCGACAGGATCGCGCCGCTGGCGGGCAGCGGCCAGTCGATCCCGATCACCGGATCATTCCAGCAGACGCCGCCGTCGCAGTCGGGCGCATAGACATCGGACACCTTGTAGGCCACCTCCGCCCCAGTTTCGAGCGTGACGAAGCCATGAGCGAACCCGATGGGCACGAACAGTTGTTCTCCGCCGGCAGCCGTCAGCCTGGCGGACACGTAGTCGCCATAGCTGGGCGATCCGCGTCGCAGATCAACGGCGTAGTCCATGATCGCACCCGCGAGACAACGCACGAGCTTGGCCTGGGCGTGCGGCGGGCGCTGAAAATGAAGCCCCCGAACCGTGCCCGGCGCGATTGAACAGGAATGGTTGTCCTGCACGAAGTCCACCGTCACCCCGGCCGCTGCGGCTGAGGCCGTGGAATAGGTCTCCATGAACCAGCCCCGATCGTCGTGGAAACGACGGGGACGGATTAGGACCGGAACTTTCGCTTCGAGAGACGGCACGGTTCAGTCTTTGGTTCATCGCGCCTTGAACATCAACACCACCGATCCGCAAGGATCGGCGGCTCCGGCTTGGGCAGAGAGCCTCGCCTGGTCCGCCGTGCATGCCTATGCCCCGACGCGCGGCCGCCGCCTGATCTGAACCAAACGCGGCGTCCGTCGCTTCCCTCCTCGCCTGATGCTGGAGGGACGATTGCCGCGCTATTATTTCCATACCGAGAACGGGGATCGCATCCGCGACGATCAGGGCGAGGAACTGGCGGGGGTCGACGCCGCCCGGGAGGAGGCCGTCACCGTCCTGGGCGAGATTCTCCGTTACCGAGGCGCGTCGTTCTGGACCACGCGGTCATTCAGCGTCATCGTCACCGACGCCGAAGGCCAGACGGTCGTCAGCGTCACCGCCAGTGCTTCCGACACCGCGCCGGAGGGCTGGCGGTTATCGGAAGCCGGCTAATGAGCACACTGCATCCCGAACCCCGGATCGCCAATCTGGTGGACAAGCTGTCCCTGCGCGACAGCGTTTCGCCGGAGGAGATCGCCGTTCTCGAGACGATCCTGGAGACGCCCTACAAGGTTCCGGCCGGCGCCGACATCGTGCGCGAACACACCCGGCCCCAGCACAGCACCCTGCTGATCTCGGGATTTTCGGCCCGCTACACCACGCTGGAGGACGGCGGGCGCCAGATCACCGAGATCAACGTCGCGGGCGACTTCATCGACCTGCACAGCCTGCTGATGAAGCAGATGGACCATGGCGTCGTCGCGCTGACGGACTGCGTCGCCGCCCAGGCCCCGCACGCCCGCCTGATCGAGGTGACGGAGCGGCATCCGCACCTGACGCGTTTGCTGTGGCTGGACACCATCATCGACGCCGCCATTCACCGCCAGTGGCTGGTCGCCATGGGGCGGCGAAGCGGCCTGGGCCATCTGGCCCATCTGGTCTGTGAACTGTACCTGCGGCTCCAGGCCGCCGGTCAGGCCGACGATCTGACGTTTGAATTGCCGCTGACCCAGACCATGCTCGGCGACGCGCTGGGCCTGTCGACCGTCCACGTCAGCCGGCTGATCTCGGAACTGCGGAACGAAGGGGTGATCGCCTGGTCGGGCGGACGGATCCAAATCCTGGACTGGCGCAGACTGACCGAACTCGCCGAGTTCGATCCCACATACCTGCGCCTGCAGAGCGAGCCGGTGTGACGACTTAACGCATGTTATCGCGTGCGGCCCCGCTTCGCGCTTCACACGCCGCATGTCCCGGCCGAATCTCGCGCGCTCATTGCTGTCCATGCTGGCGGTCCAGGGCCTGGACGAAGGCGACGCCTTCCTTGCCTCGGCCGGCGCCCTCACGGCGCCCACGCGCGACGGAGAGCCGCAGGTCACCCTGATCATCGAAGGCGTCGCGGCCCGGCTGGGCGTGGGCGAGACCGTGTCCCGAGGCCAGGCCGCGTCCGGCGACCTGATCAACTTCGACGCCGTGCTGGGCGGCGGAGAGACCGAGACCGCCCAATGGTTGACGGCCGGCCGCTTCCTGTCGGTGCCGGCCCGCCGGCTGGCGCAGCGCATCGACCAGGCCGTGCTGGTGGAGACGTCCCTGTCGGACCTGCGCAGCCGCAACGCCGGGCTCCGGCGCGAGGTGCTGCGACACGCGGCCCTGACCGTAAGCCAGCGGCTGGCCGCCCTGATCCTGGACGTGCACGATCTGGACGGAGGCGACGCCCTGCCGCTGCGCCAGAGCGATCTGGCGGCGCTGATGTCCGTGCGCCGCGCCAGCGTCTCCACGGCGTGCACGGAGCTTCACGCTGCGGGCGCGATCCGTCTGCGGCGCGCCGCCATTCACATCGCCGACGTCGACGCCCTCAGGGTCGCCGCCGGGACGCCTCACTCCACCGTGACGGACTTGGCCAGGTTGCGGGGCTGATCGACGTCGGTGCCCTTCTGCACCGCGGTGTAATAGGCCAGCAGCTGCACCGGGACCGCATAGACCAGGGGCGCGATCAGGGGATGGCAGTCCGGCGCGTGGATGCGCCGGATGCCGGCGCCGTGCGGGTCAGGCGCCGCCTCGGGCGCGATCATGATCACCGGCCCGCCGCGCGCGGCGACCTCCTGCAGGTTTGACGCGGTCTTTTCGAACACCTCGTCCAGGGGCGCCAGGGCGATGGTCGGCGTCTCCTCGTCAATCAGGGCGATCGGCCCGTGCTTCAGCTCTCCGGCGGCATAGCCCTCGGCATGGATGTAGCTGATCTCCTTCAGCTTCAGCGCGCCTTCCATCGCCAGCGGAAACATGGCGCCCCGGCCCAGGAACAGCACGTCGTCCGCCTTGGACAGGTCGTGGGTCACGGCGCGAATGCTGTCGCCCATCGTCAGGGCCTCTGCGATCAGGCGGGGGCTCTCGAACAGGGCCTTGACCAGCTCGGCCTCCCGGGCCGCGTCGATCCGGCCGCGCGCCACGCCCGCCGCGACCGCCAGGGCCAGAAGGGCCGCGACCTGTGCGGTGAAGGCCTTGGTCGAGGCGACCCCGATCTCGGGCCCGGCGTGCGTCGGCCACAGCACCTCGGCCTCGCGCGCCATGGACGAGGAATGGACGTTGACCACCGCGGCGGTCTTCAGCCCCTGGGCCTTGCACCACGTCAGACTGGCCAGGGTGTCGGCCGTCTCGCCCGACTGACTGACGGCGACGGCCACGGTCCTGGGCGACACCGCCGGCGAGCGATAGCGGAACTCGGACGCGATCTCGACGTCGCACGGCAGGCCCGCCAGCTTCTCAAACGCATAGCGGCCGATCTGACCGGCGTAGAAGGCCGTGCCGCAGGCCACGATCTGGATGCGGTCGATGGCGGCGAAGTCGACGGCGTTGGTCTTGGCCTTGCCAGTCACAAGGTCGAGGTACTCCGACAGGGTGTGCTGGACGCTGTCGGGCTGTTCGTGGATCTCCTTTTCCATGAAGTGGCGATACTCGCCCTTCTCGACCATGGCCGAGGAGGCCGAGACCTGCACCACCGCCCGTTCGACCGGCGTTCCGGCGGCGTCGAACATCCGGGCCCCGGCCTTGGTCACGGCGACATAGTCGCCTTCTTCCAGATAGCTGATCTTCTGGGTGAACGGCCCCACCGCCAGGGCGTCGGACCCCAGATACATCTCGTCCTCGCCCCAGCCGACCACCAGCGGACTGCCGCGCCGGGCGCCCAGGATCAGATCGTCCTCGCCGTCGACCAGCACCGCCAGGGCATAGGCGCCGGTCAGCCGGTCTAGCACGCGCTTGAACGCGTCCAGCGGCGTCTTCTGCGTCTCGAGCTCGGCGTCCAGCAGGTGAGCGATGACCTCGGTGTCGGTCTGGCTCTCGAACACATGGCCCTCGGCCGCCAGTTCGGCCTTCAGCTCGGCGAAGTTCTCGATGATGCCGTTATGGACCAGGGTCACGCGCCCGGCCTTGTGCGGGTGGGCGTTGGCGGTCGTCGGCGCGCCGTGGGTGGCCCAGCGGGTGTGGCCGATGCCGACCGTGGCCGTCATCGGCTGTTCGCTCAGCACCGCTTCCAGATTGCGGATCTTGCCCTGGGCGCGTCGGCGCTCGACCGACCCGTCGACCACGGCGGCGACGCCGGCCGAATCATAGCCGCGGTATTCCAGCCGCTTCAGACTGTCGATCAGCCGGGGAACGACAGGGCCGCCGCCCGTGATGCCGATGATGCCGCACATGCCGCGCGCTCCGTCAGGAAAGGGAAGGCCGCTTTGCACTGGCGGCGAACAGGGACTAAGCCACGCTATCGATGCCCCGCCGCCCGTCTATGCAATCTTAAGACGGGCCGCATCAAAATTGGGGTTTCGGAACGTTACCCGAGCCAGAGGACCACGCCGTGGGCGACAGGAAATATTTCGGCACCGACGGCATCCGCGGCCGCGCCAACACCCATCCCATGACGGCCGAGGTCGCGCTGCGCGTCGGCCTGGCCGCCGGCAAGCTGTTCCGCACCGACGACGACCGGCGCCATCTGGTGGTGATCGGCAAGGACACCCGGCTGTCGGGCTACACCATCGAGCCGGCGCTGGTCGCCGGCTTCGCCTCGGTGGGCATGGACGTGCGCACCTTCGGCCCGGTGCCGACGCCCGGCGTGGCCATGCTGACCCGCTCGATGCGCGCCGACCTGGGCGTGATGATCTCGGCCTCGCACAACAACTACGCCGACAACGGCATCAAGCTGTTCGGTCCCGACGGCTACAAGCTGTCCGACGAGATCGAGCTCAGGATCGAGGCCATGATGGACGACGGCCTGGACAAGGGCCTGGCCCCCTCCGACCGCCTGGGCCGGGTCAAGCGCATCGACGACGCCCAGGCCCGCTACATCGAGATCGCCAAACAGGCCTTCCCCAAGCGGCTCAGCCTCCAGGGCCTGCGCATCGCCGTCGATTGCGCCAACGGCGCCGGCTACAAGGTCGCCCCCACCACCCTGTTCGAGCTGGGCGCCGAGGTCTGCGCCGTCGGCGTGTCGCCCGACGGACTGAACATCAACGCCGAATGCGGCTCGACCCATCCGGCGACCCTGGCCGAGGCGGTCAAGCGCTACCGGGCCGACATCGGCATCGCCCTGGACGGCGACGCCGACCGGCTGATCATCTGCGACGAGAAGGGCCAGGTCGTGGACGGCGATCAGATCATGGCCCTGGTCGGCCTGGACTGGGCCCGGCGAGGCCGCCTGTCCGGCGGGGGCGTGGTCGCCACCGTCATGTCCAACCTGGGCCTGGAGCGCCGTCTGAAGGCTGAGGGCCTGACGCTGGAGCGCACCAAGGTCGGCGACCGCTATGTGATGGAGCGGATGCGCGAGGGCGGCTTCAACATCGGCGGCGAGCAATCCGGCCACATCATCCTGCACGACCACGCCACCACCGGGGACGGCCTGATGGCGGCCCTGCAGGTGCTGGCCGTGCTGGTCGAGTCCGGTCGCCCGATGAGCGAACTGGCCCGCCAGTTCGATCCCGTGCCGCAAAAGCTGGAGAACGTGCGCTACGCCGCCGGCGCGCCGCTGGACAGCGACGGGGTCAAGGCCGCCATCGCCGAGGCGGAAGGCGCGCTGAACGGCCAGGGCCGCCTCCTTGTCCGCCCCTCGGGCACCGAAAAGCTGATCCGCGTGATGGCCGAGGGCGACGACGAGGCCCTGGTGCGACGGATCGTCTCGGACGTCTCCGCAGCGGTGCGCGCGGCCGGCTGACCCCGGCTCGCTATCGAGGCGAGCGGTTCCAGAACGATGCGACGCCCTCGATCCGGTTGCGCGCCACCTGATTGCCGCGCGCGCCGTCGCCGTCATCCGCGCTCGAGCCGAACGGCCAGCCGGCGTCGTCGCCGCAATAGCGGCGGCCCCCTTCGCGCGCGCCCACGACCACCGTGCGCGGCCTCAGCCAGGACGCGCCCGAGAAGACATTGTCCGTGATCCGATTATAGGACGGGGTCTGGTGGCGGATCACCCCGTCCTCGCCGCAGTTGCGGTACAGGAACACCCCGCCCCGTCCCCCCAGGACGAAACGATTGTTGACGATCCGGTTGGCTCCCGAGCCGTCGACCGCGACCTGCTCGCGGCCCGTGCGGATGTCGAACACATTGCCCCGGATTTCCGCGCCCGCGCTCTCGGCGTCCAGATAGATCGCCGTCGAGGTCGACCGGCCGGCGAAGGTCGAACCGGTCACGGTCGTCCGCGTGACGCCGGGGCCGACATAGAGCGGGATCGTGCCCGTCGCCTCGAACCGGACCTTGTCGATCCGCACGTTCAGGGGCGCAGCCGACTGGGCGGCCGTCGTGTGGCCGGCCGTGCGCGACGACGCCAGCAGGTCGCGCATCGATCCGCCGGCGCCCATGCCCCAGATTCGGATATTGCCCGCCACCACGCAGTCGCGCACCGATACGTCGACGGGCCGGCTCCAGACTTGACCCTCGGGCCGCGACCATATGGCGACCGTGGGCGTTCCGGTGGTCGCCGCCTGGGGCCCCTGAATTCGACCGCCGCCGCAGTCCAGGGCCGCGCCCGACGCCTCGGCGCCCTGGATCAGCACGGGTCGGGCGACGTCGCGCCCGGACAGCGCCGCCCGGCACAGCAGACGGTAGGGTTCGGCCGCGGGTCGGGTCAGCTCGGCGACCTCGGCGGGGGTGCACGGCCGCGCCGCCGGCGCGCCCGCCTGAACGACGGCCAGGGTCAGCAGCGCC
>NZ_JAYRPA010000014.1:0-37682 GCF_041911375.1 Brevundimonas sp.
GCCGGTTCGGGCTCGGCCGCTTCGGTCATGGCCGCGCGGGCGGCGTCGATGGCGCCGCGCGTCGAGGACGCCCGCCCCGCCGCCGCCGCGGCGCCCATGCTGGCGCGGATGCGGCGCGGGTCGATGAAATCGGTTTCGCCGGCATAGGCGTCGTCGTCGGCCCCGAAGGCCTCGTCCGATGTCGTGATCACCCCGTCGGTCGCCTGGGGCGCAGAGGGCGCGGTCGCGGCCAGAGCGTCGTCGACGTCGGCGCCGCCGAAGCTTCCGAACGGGCCGAAGGGCTGGATCGCCGGCGGCGCTTCCGGTTCCGCCGCAGCCGCAGGGGCCGAGACGGCGTCTGTCTCATCGACCGTGTCCGGCGTGGTCGCCGGGAAGGGCGTGGCGACGGCGGCCTCTGGCGCGACCGGGTCGGCCGACCACTCATCCGAGCCGAACGATTCGTCAGGGAAGGCGGCGGCGCGCCAGTCGCCCATGGGGCGTTCGATGGCGCCGCCGAGAGCGGGCTCCGGCGAGTCCAGCGGCATGTCGCGCACCGCCGTCGGCGCGCGCGCCTCCATGCTGTCGCGCGCTTCGGCCAGCAGGCGGGCCGTGCGCTCCTCGCTCATCCGCATGCGCTCGGCCAGTTCGCCCGAGGCGCGGTCGTAGCGCTGCTCGATCCGGTCGGAGCTCTCGGCCAGACGACGGCCGATATCTTCCAGCGCCTGGGCCGAACGCCGCTCGGACTGGCTGATGCGCTCGCTGAGCCGGTCCGAGATGCGGGCGATCTCGCCGCCCAGCTTCTCCAGGGCGATGGCGTGGCGATCGTCGGCGGCCGTCAGTCGCTGTTCGATGCGCTCGGACTGGCGCGCGAAGTCCTGATCCAGACGCGCGGCCTGATCCTCGAACCGACCGGACAGCTTGTCCGAGACGGCGCGGGCGACCGTTTCCAGGCGCTCGGCGTCGCCCGATTCCATCGTCCGCATGCGGCCGTTCAGATTCTCGGCGATGCGCAGGACCTCGCGGCCCATCGCCTCCATCGCCTGAACGCCCTTCTGTTCGGAGGCCTTCAGCTGGTCCCCGATCGACAGGACGGCGCGCTCGATCCGGTCGATGCGGTTCTCGGTCTCGGCCGTGTCCAGCCGACGCATCATCTCGACGCGGTTGGCCTCGACTTGTCGCGACAGGGTTTCGGCCAGCTTCTCGAACCGGGCCGCCTCGCGGGCGCCTTCGGGCTCGATCCGCCCCTCGGCCGCGCGCAGGCGCCGGTCCAGCTCGGCGAAGGAGCGTTCCAGCCCCTTCAGCGCCTCGGTGGTGCGGCCCTGGGCCTGGTCGAGGCGCGCGCCCACCTGGGCCAGCAAGTCCGAGCCGACGCCCGGCCCGGCCGACTTCTCGACCGCTTCCATGCGCTGGCGCAGTTCGTTGACGCCGGCGCGCTGACGCTCCTCGATGTCGTAGAGCCGCCCCGCCAGGGCGCCCAGCGACGTCTCGACCTTGCTGAAGGCCTCCTGCGACTGGGGTCCGACTTCCTGCTCGAACCGGCGCAGGCGGCGGTGGCCCTCCTTCAGCTCTTCGGAGATGTCGTCGACGCGGCGCGCGTAGGACTTGGAGGTGGCATCCTGGCCGTCCAGCCGGCGCACGATGCCGGACACGGCCTGATCGACACCCTGGATGGCCACGGTCGAGCGGCGCTCCGCCGCTTCCAGCCGGGCGGCGATGGCGTCGATCGAGGCGGACAGGCGCTGCCACGCGTCCTCCGGCGCGCCATAGGCGTCGTCCAGACGGCGCGAGCGGCTGCGGCGCTCGAAGGGCTCGGCCACATAGGGACGGCGCGCGAGCGGCACCACGCCGTCGTCGTCATCCTCTTCCATGATCATGGAATTGAGCCACTCGCCCAGCGTCATGCCGGAGCGCCGCGCAAGGTCCTTGGCGACCTCGCGCGCCTTGGGATCGATCCCCTTAACGCTCCACGGCGCCGCTGCGCTCACCTGATTCGCCTCCCGACCTTCGCAAGCAGGCTATAACGACCACATCAAGGGTGTAAACGGCTCGTTAACCCCAATATCTAGGGGCGAGCCGGTTCAGCTGTGGACATCCCGCATACCGCCCGGAATCTGGGGCCGACGTGGTTAAGGGTTGGTGAAGATTAACCGTTCGGCAAGGATCGTCTTGCCAAGGCGCGTCCGGTCCGCCACCTGCCCCCGATGGACCTGACCACGACCCTGATCCTGCTGGCCGTCGCCCTGGCCGCGACCGTGTTCACGGGCTGGCGCGGCGCACGCCCCCCCGATCCGTGGAAGGGCCCCCGCATGGTCCCTTGGCGATTTCTGATGGTCGGCGCGGCGGCCCTGGCGCTGTTGCTGCTGGTGCATCTGGCCACGCTCTTCGGCGCGGACCGGCCGCCGTGGGTTCCCGGAGCCTGACCGGAACCCGACGCCTCCACATCGGTTGATCCGGCATCCCCCGAACAGGAGACAAGAATGTCGGACAAGCTGACGCCCGCCGAGGCGGAAAAGGAATTCTGGAAGAGCCTGAAAGAGTCGAACACCGGCATGCTGGGCATCGACCAGCCGGGCTATCACCACCAGCCGATGACCGGCTTCGGCGAACCCGAAACCGGGACCATCTGGTTCTTCACCCGCGACGACACCGACTTCGCCCGCGACGTGGCGGTCGGCGGACAGCAGGGCATGTTCTGCTACCAGGCCAAGGACCAGAAGGTGCAGGCCTGTATCCACGGCGGCCTGTCGATCGACCAGGACCGCGCGCGGATCGACAAATACTGGAACCCCGTCGTCGCCGCCTGGTATCCGGACGGCAAGGACGACCCGCACCTGACCCTGGTTCGCTTCGACGCGGACGACGGCCGCGTGTGGGTGTCGGACAAGGGCGCCCTGGGCTTCGGCTACGAGGTGCTGAAGGCCAATCTGACCAAGACCGTCCCGGACGCCGGCGGCGTGTCGGACGTGAACCTGCAGTAGGCGATCTGCGGGTCCAGACAGCGCACGGACGACGTCCGTGCGCTGCGCCGTTTACGCAACGAGGCTGCGCCGCCCGGCTTAGCCCGCGAAACACCACGCCAGGACCGCCTTCTGGGCATGGATGCGGTTCTCCGCCTCGTCCCAGACCAGCGAGCGGGGGCCGTCGATGACCGCGTCGGTGACCTCTTCCCCCCGGTGGGCGGGCAGGCAGTGCAGGAAGACCGCGTCCGGATCGGCCTGACCCATCAGGGCCTCGTCGACCGAATAGGACTCAAAGGCGGCCAGCCGCGCCTCATGGTCCTGGTCGCCCATGGACACCCAGGTGTCGGTGACCACCACGTCGGCGCCCTTCACCGCGTCGCGCGGGTCGCTGGTCAGGGTCACGGCGCTGCCGCCCTTGGCGAGGTCGCGCAGGTCGGGATGGTACTCGGCCGGACAGGCGACGTTCAGGTGGAAGCCGAACTTGGGCGCCGCGTGCATGAAGCTGTGGCAGACGTTGTTGCCGTCGCCGACCCAGGCGATGGTCTTGCCCGCCACCGGTCCGCGATGCTCCTCGATCGTCAGCAGGTCGGCCAGGATCTGGCAGGGATGGCTGCGGTCGGTCAGGCCGTTGATCACGGGCACGGTGGCGACGCGGGCGAAGCGCTCGACGTCCTCGTGGTCGTTGGCGCGGATCATGACCGCGTCGACCATGCGCGACAGGACCCGTGCGGTGTCCTCGACCGGCTCGCCGCGACCCAGCTGCATGTCCGAAGCCGTGGCGATGATCGACGATCCGCCCAGCTGGCGGATGGCCGCATCGAAGCTGAACCGGGTGCGGGTCGAGTTCTTCTCAAAGATCATCGCCAGCACGCGGTCCTGGCCCGGCGCATCGGCGTCGGGGCGACCCTGCGGCCAGCCCTTGCGCGCCTGCTTGCGGGCGTGGGCGTCGTCCAGGATGGCGCGCAGGTCCGCCGCGTCCAGCCGGTGGATGTCGAGGAAGTGACGCACCATGCTCAGACCGCCAGCTTTTCGCGCGCGGCCTTGCAGGCGCCCTCGAACTTCTCGATGGCCTCGCGGGCCTCTTCCAGCGTCAGGTTCAGCGGCGGCAGCAGGCGAACGCAGTTGTCGCCGCCGCCGGCGATCAGCAGCTTCTGCGTGTCGCGCGCCAGGGCCATGAACTCGCGATTGTTCGGGGCCAGCTTGACCCCGATCAGCAGGCCCTTGCCGCGCACGTCCACGATCACGTCGGGATAGCGCTCCTGCAGGCCCGCCAGCTGCTGCTTCAGATAGCCCGCTATGTCGTTGACGTTGACCAGGGTCTCGGGGCTGTTGATCAGCGACAGCGCCTTCAGGCCCACCGCCATGGCCAGCGGGTTGCCGCCGAAGGTCGAACCGTGCACGCCCACCGTCATGCCCTTGGCCGCCTCGGCGGTCGCCAGGCAGGCGCCGATCGGGAAGCCGCCGCCCAGGGCCTTGGCCACCGCCATGATGTCGGGCGCCATGCCCGCCCATTCATGGGCCCACAGCTTGCCCGTCCGGCCCATGCCGCACTGGACCTCGTCGAAGATGATCAGCACGCCGTGCTGGTCGCACAGCTCGCGCAGGCCGCGCAGGCACTGTTCCGGCACGGCGCGGCAGCCGCCCTCGCCCTGCACCGGCTCGACGATGATGGCGGCGGTGGTCGGGTTGGCGATGGCGGCCTTGATGGCGTCGTGGTCGCCCCACTTCAGCTGGTGAAAGCCCTGCATCGGCGGGCCGAAGCCCTCGGTGTAGTTGGGGTTGGCGGCGGCGTTGATCGCGCCATAGGTCCGGCCGTGGAAGCTGCCGTCGAAGCCGTAGATGTCGATCCGCTCGGGCTGGCCGTTGGCGACGTGATGCTTGCGCGCCGTCTTCAGGGCGCACTCGACCGCCTCGGTGCCCGAGTTGGTGAAGAACACCACGTCGGCGAAGCTGGAGGCCGTCAGGGCGTCGGCCAGGGCCTCCTGACCGGGGATGCGGAAGATGTTGGACACGTGCCACAGCTTCTCGGCCTGATCCTTGACCGCCTGGACCAGTTCGGGGTGGGCGTGGCCCAGGCCGTTGGTCGAGATGCCGGCGACGCAGTCCAGGTATTCGGTCCCGTCGGTCGACCACAGACGGGCGCCTCGACCGCGGTCCACCTCCAGCGGCGCACGGTTGTAGACACCCATCAGATGTTCGGTGGACACGGGACTTCACCTCCAGAAGCGAGACGGCCCCGGCGTCAGGACGCCGGAGCCGGATTTCATAAGGACTGGGGTTGTCGGATTAGTGACGGTGTTAGTCAACACCAGCCGTCTGCGCGTCCGCGACGCTGCTCAGCCGCAGGGCCAGGTCCGCGACGAACAGGCCGAAACGGGCCACGTCATCGCCGTCCAGCAGCTCCAGCTTGTCTTCGGTCGAGTGGATGCGCTGGAACACCGGCGGGACGAAGCCTTCCTTCAGCCCGTTGTCCTCGCCGCCATTGAACGCCAGCCACATCTGGTGGGCTCCAATCGCGTCCTGGGCGCCCAGCGACACCACCGGGACGCCGGCAGCCGAGAACACCCGGTCGTCGCTGGGCGGATAGACCGGATAGGGCATGCAGTCGAAGCCGCGCTCCGCGCAAAGGCCGCGCAGCGCCGCCAGGACGAAGCCGGACTGATCGCCGTTGTTCTCGCCGTACATCACCGTCTGGCCATAGGCGGCGACGTCCGCATTAATGACGGCGGCGATGCGGTCCTTTCCGTGGGTCTCAAGGAAATGTCTGGCGCCGATCAGCCCCAGCTCTTCCTGGTCGGTGAAGACGAAGACGAAGCGGTGAGCGACCGGCTGGCCCTCCAGGCCTTCCTTCAGCGCCTTGGCCGCCTCCATCAACGCCAGCACCGAGCCGGCGTTGTCGACGATGCCCTGGGCCATCGACCCGTCACGCAGCTTCACCGCGTCATAGTGGGCCGTCAGGACGATGTCCTTGTCGCCCTCGCCCACGGTGACGACGACATTCCGGCCTTCCATCGGGCCGGTGCGGTCGTTGCCGCCGGCGAAGGCCTGAAGCTCGGGCGTGAAGCCGGCCGCGGTCAACTGATCGACCACCACCTGCGTCCGCTCGGCGTTGGTCGGCTTGACGAAGGCGGCCGCGGCCGTCTCGATGTCGGCCCGGTCCCCGGGCTGGGGCGCGGACTCCTGCGCGAGCGCGGGGGCGGCGACCAGAAGCGCCGAAACGGCGACGAGCGAACGGAACAGCATGGCGGACCCCCGAGTGATGATCCGCCGTCGTAGCGGCCTAGCTCTTCAGACGCCAGCCCGAGCGAAACACCAGCCAGCACGCCGCGCCCATGGCGATCATCAGCGCCGCGCTGCCGATCACCCCCACCATCAGATTGCTCTCCGCATGGCCGATGAAGCCGTAACGGAAGCCGTCGATCAGGTAGAAGAAGGGGTTGAAGTGGCTGATGGACCGGAACGGCTCGGGCAGGTTCTCCACCAAGTAGAAGGTGCCGGACAGGAAGGTCATCGGCATGACGATGAAGTTCTGCACCGCCGCCAGGTGGTCGAACTTCTCGCTCCAAAGTCCGGCCAGGACCCCGGTCATGCCCATGATGAAGCTGGCCGCCAGGGCGAACCAGATGATGGCCGCGACATTGGCGATCCCCAGCGGCGCGAACGGCAGCACGCAGATCGCGGTGACCAGGCCGACCGCCACGCCGCGCGTCGCCGCACCCAGGGTGAAGCCCAGCGTCAGCTCCAGCGGGCTGAGCGGCGGGGTCAGGAAGTCGGTCGCCGTGCCCATGATCTTGGCCTGGATCAGGCTGGACGAGGCGTTGGCGAAGGCGTTGTTCAACATGGCCATCATGATCAGGCCGGGCGCGACGAACAGGGCGAAGGGCGTGCCGTGCAGCGGCGGCCGGGCGTTCTGAAGCGCCACCACGAAGACCAGCATATAGAGCAGGGTCGTCACCACCGGCGCCGCCACCGTCTGGGCCCCCACCTTCCAGAACCGCCGGACCTCGCGAAGGTACAGCGTCTGCACGCCGATCCAGTTGACCCCCGGATAGCGTCGCGGTTGCGGCAGGCCTGCGGGACGGGTGGAGATCAGGTCGGGCGTCGTCTCGGTCATGCGCCGCCAGATGCGCTTTGGGGCCCGACTGCGCAAGGGCAACGCTGGGGGATAGGGCGCAGGAGTTAGGGCCTAGGACTTAGGAGCGCCTCCCCGCCCGCCACTTCCTAGGCCCTCAGCCCTACTTTCCACGCCCGCTGCTCTACCCCGTTAACCCCAACACCGATTCAACATCTGGTTTCTGTGGACAGGATGATTCGCACATATTGCGTCTCTTAACGGCTGGTTTACGATTAGTTGTAGGTCAAGGCCCAGAGGGGGACCGCGACCGCTACATCTTGAATCCATTTCGCCGGAGGGTGGCATGACCGCAGGCTGGACCGAGGATCGCGTTGGCGCGCTGAAGAAGCTCTGGCTGGAAGGCCAGTCGGCCAGCCAGATCGCCAAGCAGCTGGGCGGCGGGGTGACCCGCAACGCCGTCATCGGCAAGGTGCACCGCCTGGGCCTGTCCGGTCGGGCCGCGCCGTCGCAGCCGGCGCGCACCACCGCGACGACCTTCCGCACGACCCGCCCGCGTCCGGCCGCTCCGGCCCCGAGCCAGGGCGTGACCCAGCCGTCGGCGCCGCGCCGCCTCGAGGCCGTCCAGCCCAAGCCGGTCCAGCCGGCGGCGAGCGTGCCGGCCCCGATGCCGGATCTGCCGGGCACGGCCACGGTCATGACCCTGGGCGCCCACATGTGCAAATGGCCGATCGGCGATCCGTCGTCGCGCGAGTTCAGCTTCTGCGGCCGCCGGGCCTCGGAAGGCGTCTATTGCGTCGAACACGCCCGGGTCGCCTACCAGCCGCAGGCCAAGCGCGGCGGCAAGGACGGCGCCAGCGACCTGGCCCGCAGCCTGCGTCGGTACATTTAAGAGGCGCTACGCTCGCGACGCGGTCGCTCGCTGCTTGAGCGCCGCTTCGCACCGCGGATCATTCCCGCGTCACAGATACCCCTTACGGGGCCGCCTTCCCCCTCGCCGGTCGCGCAAGCGGCCGGCGAGACTCCAGGGGCGGGGCTGCGGTTCATCCGGGTTGACGCAGCCCCATCCGGATCTCGACACTTCGGGCTATCGCTCGCCGCGCGGCGGCTCTCGGCTTGAGCCCGATGCTCCACCGCCCAGCGCGAGACCCTTCAGTTCAACACCCGTCTTGCATCCGGCGTATCCAGCGAGAAGGCCGGGATCGCCGCCTCGAACATGCGTCCCTCGGCGTCCGTCATCGAATAGGCGCCGACCATGGAGCCCGAGGACGTGCCCAGCGGACACCCCGAGGCATAGGCGTAGCTGTCGCCGGCTTCGATGATCGGCTGCTCGCCCACCACGCCCGGGCCCCGCACCTCCTCGACATGGCCAAGGGCGTCGGTGATGGTCCAGCGCCGCGCCACCAGCTGCACCGTGGAGCCGCTCAGGTTCACGATCTCGACCTGATAGGCCCAGACCCAGCGCCCGCCCTCGGGATCGGACTGGCCGGCCAGATAGCTGGGCCGCACCCGGATCAGGATGCCGTTGGTCTCGGCGGTATAGGCAGGTCCGTCGTGCATGGGCTATATGCTCGCCCCGCCGCGCGCGGGCCGCAAGCGCGACTTGGAGACAAGTGGCGAAAACCGTGTGAGACAGACGCCATGAGCCCGTTCGAAGCGCCCCGCCCCGGCATCCTGCCCGCCCAGTCCATCGAGACGCTGATCGCCACGGGTGCGATCACGTCGGACACGCCGTTCGACGCCGATCAGGTCCAGCCCGCCAGCCTGGACCTTCGCCTGTCCGACCGCGCTTGGCGCGTGCGCGCCTCCTTCCTGCCCGGCCAGCGCAAGGTCGAGGAGCGGATCGCCGACGTCGCCATGCACGCCATCGACGTCAGCGGCGCCGGCGTGGTGCTGGAGAAGGGTTGTGTCTATATCGCCCGCCTGCAGGAACGGCTCAGCCTGCCCAAGGGCCTGATCGCCCGCGCCAATCCCAAGAGTTCGACCGGCCGCGTCGACGTCTTCGTGCGCCTGCTGACCGATCGCGGCGCCAGCTTCGACGACGTGGACGAGGGCTATGACGGCCCCCTCTATCTGGAGATCGCGCCCCAGACCTTCTCGATCTTGGTTCGCCCCGGCACCCGCCTGAATCAGCTGCGCCTCAAGGCCGGCGAGCCGCCCAAGCTGGAGACGCGCAGCGTCGGCGTCGACCTTCAGGGCGGCGAGATCGTGGGCTTCCGGGGCCGCCGTCATGCCGGGGTGGTCGACCTGGACCACATCGACGGCCACGACCCGCGCGACTTCTGGGAGCCCCTGTCCCTGCGTCGCGGCGAACTGCTGCTGGATCCGGGCGAGTTCTACATCCTGGCCTCGTCCGACGACGTCGAGATCCCGGTCGATCAGGCCGCCGAAATGACCCCCATCGACCCGTCCGTGGGCGAGTTCCGCGTCCACTACGCCGGCTTCTTCGATCCGGGTTTCGGCACGGACGAGGCGCACGGCGCGGGCTCCAAGGGCGTGCTGGAGGTCCGAACCCACGACACGCCCTTCCTCCTGGAGCACGGCCAGATCGTCGCGCGACTGGTCTACGAACCCCTGACCGAACGCCCCAGCCGCCTCTACGGCGAGAGCGGCAGCCACTACCAGAGCCAGGGTCTGAAGCTGAGCAAGCACTTCCGGCCCTGGTGAGCGGGGAAAGGGCTTAGGAAGTAGGGCGATGTCGCCCCACGCCCCCTAAGCCCTAAGCCCTAACTCCTACCCCTAAGTCAGCCGATCCGCCTTCCTCAGCCCGGGGAA
Organism: Brevundimonas sp.; assembly: GCF_041911375.1. Classification (GTDB taxonomy): domain Bacteria; phylum Pseudomonadota; class Alphaproteobacteria; order Caulobacterales; family Caulobacteraceae; genus Brevundimonas. The sequence continues at coordinate 9,787 of NZ_JAYRPA010000014.1, forward strand.
CATCGCCGACCACGCCGCCGTGGCCGCCAGCGCCCCGACGCCGCCGAACACCGCCGCGCCGATCGCGCCCAGCAGCCGCACCATGACGCCGGAATAGGCCTCGCCCAGTTCGTTCGAGGCGCCGATGAACAGCATCGAAACGGACGACACCCGCCCGCGCATGTGGTCGGGCGTGGCCAGCTGGATCAGGGTCTGGCGGATGTTGACGCTGATCATGTCCGCGCCGCCGCCGATGAACAGGGCCAGGGCGCTGAGCCAGACGATCTTGGACAGGCCGAAGGTCAGGGTGCACAGGCCGAACACCGCCACCGCCGCGAACATCCAGCGCCCGCCATGCCGGACGATGGGAAAGCGGCTGAGATAGATGGCCACCGCCATGGCCCCGACCCCGAACGCCGCACGCAGCAGGCCGAACCCTTCCGGCCCCACATGCAGGATGTCGCGCGCGAAGATCGGCGTCAGCAGCGCCACCCCGGCCATCAGAACCACGATCAGGTCCAGCGAGATGGCGCCCAGCACGATCTTGGTCTTCCAGACGTAGGCTAGGCCTTCCTTGACGGATTCGACCGCCGACAGCTTGTGCTCGACTGGCGCGGGCTTGCCGCTGGTGCGGATCAGCACGAAGGCGGCCACCGCCAGCAGGAACATGCCCAGCGCGACGGCGTAGGCGAGAGGCACGCTGCGGCCCACGATCACCCCGCCCAGGGCCGGGCCGGCGATGGCCCCGGTCTGGAAAGCGATGGACTGGGCGGCGATGGCTGGAGGCAGGGCCTTTCGTCCCACCACCATCGGCAGGAAGGCCTGGCTGGCCGGAGCCAGGAAGGCGCGCGCGGCGCCGAACAGGGCGGCGACCGCCAGCAGCCCCCACAGCGGCGGCGAGCCGTGCAGCGCCATCAGCAGGAAGGCCGTGGCGCAGGTCGCCTCGACCAGGATGGAGATCCACACCGTGCGCTTGCGGTCGCGCCGGTCCGCCATGGCTCCGGCCGGCAGAGTGAAGGCCAGCAGCGGCAGGAACTGGCACAGGCCGACCAGGCCCAGATAGAGGCTGGCCTGTTCGATCGGATGGTCCCGCCGCGCGATCTCATAGACCTGCCACAGCAGGGCCGACGACTGGATCTGGATCGCCAGCACGGCGACCACCCGGCCGAACCACAGCAGGCGGAAGTCGCGGATGCCCCAGGGACTGGACGGGCCTTCAGGCGGCGCGGGCGGAGCAGGCGGCGTCGGCGAGCCGGTGTCGATGGATTCTGTGGTCACGTTCTTCGGGGATACTTCGGATAGGGCGTCCCATCCCGGTGGAAATAGCGATCCGCGCCCTCGGGCAGGACCATGTCGATGTCGGGATAGTCGCAGGCGGTGACGGTCGGGCTGCGCGTGCCGACCTCGAGCAGAACCGCTTCGGCGCCGGATCGGTTCTCGATCTTGTGGCCGTTCGGCACGCCGGCCTTGAAGCCCGCGCAGTCGCCGGCGCGCAGGACCGTCTCGCCGTCCTCCTCGACCAGAACCACCTCGCCCTCGACCACCCAGACGAACTCATCCTCGGCGGCGTGCCAGTGGCGCTGGCTGGACCAGGCGCCGGCGGGCAGGCGCAGCAGATTGACCCCGAACTGGTCCAGGCCCGCCGCGTCGCCCAGCCGCCAGCGGCGGCGCGGACGGCATTCGTCGGCGTGCTCGTCCGGATAGGTGGTGCCGTTGACGGTCGGCGCGGTCTGGATGTCGATCTTTGGCAAAGCGGCGGCCCTTCTCGCCTCTGCGAGATTTCCCTAAAGCATAGCCGCATGAGCCGCGCATCAACTCCTGTGATCGATCCCGTCGAACTGACCCGCGACCTGATCCGCATTCCCTCTGTCACCCCCGCCGACGAGGGCGCGATGGACGTGCTGGAGCGGCGCCTGACGGCCCTGGGCTTCACCTGTCGCCGCCTGGCCTTCGAGGGACCGGGCGGGACCGGCGCCGACGCCCGGATCGAGAACCTGTACGCGCGGCGCGGGACGGCCTCGCCCAACCTCTGCTTCGCCGGCCATACGGACGTGGTCCCCACCGGCCCGTCGGAGCAGTGGTCGTCCCGGCCGTTCGAGGCCGAGGTCCGGGACGGCGTCCTCTACGGACGGGGCGCGGTGGACATGAAGGGCGGCATCGCGGCCTGGGTGGCGGCTGTGTCGCGCGTGCTGAGCGAGGGGGAGGTTCCCGGCAGCCTGTCCTTCCTGATCACCGGCGACGAGGAAGGCCCCGCCCTGCACGGCACCAAGCGGGTGGTCGAGACCCTGGCCGCCGAGGGCGAGGTCATCGACGCCTGCGTGGTGGGCGAACCGTCCTCGTCCCAGCATCTGGGCGACATGATCAAGGTGGGGCGGCGCGGGTCGCTGAACACCTGGATCACGGTTCACGGCAAGCAGGGCCACGTCGCCTATCCCGAGCGCGCGGCCAATCCGGCGCCGGTGATCGCAAAGCTGATGGCGCGGCTGAACGACCACGTCCTGGACGACGGCTATGACGGCTTTCCTCCGTCGAACCTGGAGATCACCACCATCGACGTCGGCAATCCGGCGACCAACATCATCCCGGCCGAGGCCCGGGCGCGGCTGAACATCCGTTTCAACCCGACCCATACCGGCGACGACCTGATCGACTGGCTGAACCGCGAGGCCGGCGCCCTCCAGGCCGAGACCGGCCTGCGCATCGAGCTGGAGCATCTGTGTTCCGGAAACGCCTTCCTGACCGAGCCCGGCCCCTTCGTGGAGGCGGTGCAGGACGCGGTGGAGGCCGTCGCCGGCCGCCGCCCCGAGGCCTCGACCACCGGCGGCACCTCCGACGCCCGCTTCATCCGGGCCCTGTGCCCCGTGCTGGAGCTGGGCCTGGTCGGCCAGACCATGCACCAGATCGACGAGCGCGTGCCGGTCGCCGAGCTGGAGGCGCTGACCGACGTCTATCAGCGGGTCATCGAGACGGTGTTCGAGCGGCTTCAGCCTGACTAGGGCCGCTCCAGGAAGCGCAGCGCCGTCAGCACATGGGTCTTCACGCCCAGGGGCAGGACCTTCTCGTTGGGCGAGAACTCGGGCGAATGGTTCGGCGCCGACTCAGCCGGGTCGACGCCGTCGGGGCTGGCGCCCAGGTGGTAGAAGACGCCAGGGATGGCCTGCTGGAAATAGCTGAAGTCCTCGGCCACCGTGGTCGGCGGCGCCGCCGGATCGACGTTCCCCTCCCCGGCCGCCTCGGTCAGCACCGGCGCCAGCCAGGCCGAAAGGGCGGGGTCGTTATAGACCAGGGCGGCGTTCTGCCGGACGCCGAACTCGGCCGTCGCGCCGTAGGTTTCGGCCACATGGCCGACGGCGGCCTCGGCGCGGGCGACCAGGTCTTCGCGCTGGGCCACGTCGAAGGTGCGCAGGGTGCCCGACATCGTCGCGCTGTCGGGGATGATGTTGTAGCGCACGCCGGCGTTCACCGTGGCGATGGTGAAGACCGTCGGGGTGGTGGTCGGATCGACCGTCCGCGCCGTCAGGGTGTTGATGGTCTGGACGATCTGGGCGGCCGTCGCCACCACGTCCACGCCGCGCCACGGCCAGGCGCCGTGGGTCTGTTTGCCCTTCAGGGCGATGTCGACGCGGTCCGAGGCGGCCATGAAGCCTTCCGGCCGGTAGAAGACCGTCCCCGCGCGGCCCGGCACCACGTGAAGCCCGAAGATCGCCTCGGGCTTCGGATCGGCAAGCGCGCCTTCCTCGATCATCAGCGCCGCGCCGCCCTTGGGTTCGCCCGGAGGCGCGCCCTCCTCGGCCGGCTGGAAGACGAAGACCACGGTTCCGCTCAGCTGGTCCTTCATCCCGGCCAGCACCTCGGCGGCGCCCATCAGCATGGCCATGTGCGTGTCGTGGCCGCAGGCGTGGGCGACCGGGACGGTGTTGCCCATGTAGCGGCCGGTGGCGGTCGAGGCGAAGGGCAGGCCGGTCGCCTCCTGCACCGGCAGGGCGTCCATGTCAGCGCGCAGGGCCACGACCCGGCCGGGCCGCGCCCCGCGCAGCACGCCGACCACGCCGGTCTTGCCGACCTCGGTGCGGACCTCCAGGCCCAGGCCGCGCAAATGTTCGGCGATCACCCCCGCGGTGCGCGTCTCGGCGAAGCCCAGTTCTGGATGCTGGTGGAAGTCGCGGCGCCAGGCGGTCACCTGCGGCGCCACCGCCTGAACGGCCGCGTCGACGGCGGCGGCGTCCACGCTCTGAGCTTCGGCGGCGCCCGCCGCCAGAACCAGGCTCAGGGCGGAGGCGGCGATCAGTCGGCGCATGTGAAGCTCCCGTGAAATTTCATCTCGCGGCATGGTGAGGGCGCCCGCGGCGCTTGTGCAACCGTCGAGGACCGGCGATCCTCGATGCATGGCCGTGAAGGACTTCAAAAGCACCAGCACCGAATGGCGCGACGTCGTGCTGGTGTGCCGCAAATGCTCAAAGAAGCTGGACGGAGGCTTCGGCCCTGACGGCGACCTGACGCTGAAGAAGGCGCTGCGGAAGTACTTCAACCTCAAGAAGGGCAAGAAGGGCCGCAAGGGCGACCTGGTCGTCACCGGCGTCGACTGTTTCGACGTCTGCCCCAAGGGCGCGGTGGTCGCGGTCAACGGGGCCCGGCCCAAGGAGTTGCTGATCGTGCCGGCCGGGGCCGACCTGCTGGAGGTCAAGGCACGCCTCGGGCTGCAGGATCATCGCCGCGTCCGCGCGCCGCTGGGCCTGGTCTAGCCGACGCAGCGCGTCCGTCTTCCAGGCGGCGCCTTCCTTCCGGCCGAAACCCGTGCCAGACGGACGGCATGGACGACACTCGCATCGAAAAGCGCATCGGGGTTCAGGCAGACGCCGAGCGCATCTGGGACCTGATCGCGGACCTTGACGCTTGGTCGCGCTGGAATCCGCACGACCGCGACGTCGAGGGCGCCATCGCCTTCGGCGGACGGCTGCACATGACCGAGGCCTGGCCCGACCTGGAAGAGCGCCGCGCCGCCGGACAGGTCGCCGAATGGGAGCCGCTGGCGCGGCTGGTCTGGGTCGAGAGACGCGGCTTCCTGTTCAACACCCTGCGCTATATCGAGATCGAGGAGCTGGAGCGCGGCAGCTGCATCCTGGCGTCCGGCACCCGCTTCTCCGGCCTGCGCGGGGAGCTGTTCCACGACAAGCATCGCGGCGCCCTGCGGCGGGGCCATGAGGCGCTGGTCACGGGACTGAAGGCGGCGGCGGAAGCCTAGCCCGCGCCGCCCGCGGCGGCCGAAGCCTTCATCGTGTCCATGATGTTGATGATCGCCGGCCCCAGGATGACGACGAACAGCACCGGCAGGAAGAAGACGATCATCGGCACCGTCAGCTGCGCCGGCAGGGCGGCGGCCTTCTTCTCGGCCGCGGACAGGCGCAGGTCGCGGTTTTCCTTGGCCATGACCCGCAGCGCCGACGCCAGCGGCGTGCCATAGGTCTCGGCCTGGGTCATGGCGGTCGCGACCGCCTTCACGCCAGGATGGTTGTTGCGCCGGCCCAGATTTTCATAGGCCACGCGGCGATCCGGCAGATAGCTGAGTTCGGCCGCCAGAAGCGAAAGCTCCTCGGCCAGTTCGATGGACGTGCCGCCGATTTCGGAACTGACCTTCTGGATCGCCGCCTCGATCGACATGCCGGATTCGACGCAGATCAGCAGCAGGTCCAGGGCATCGGGAAAGGCCTGCATGATGGAGGTGCGGCGCTTGGAGATCAGGTTCGAGAGATAGATGTTCGGCGCGTAGAAGCCCGCGACCGCCGCCGCCATGCTGGCGGTCACCCGCATCATCACCGGCAGGCCGAAGTCGTTGACCACGAACAGGTAGAAGGCCGTCAGCGCCATGAAGACGAACGGCGTGGCGAAGCGGAAGAAGTAGAAGGCCGTCACCGGCCGGGGGCCCCGGAAGCCGGCCTGGGCCATCTGGTCGACGACCTTGGGGTCTTCCAGCAGCTTGGTCAGGTTCAGCCGTTCGACGACGCGCTTCTTGAAGCCCTCGTCGGTCTGGCGCAGGCCGCCCGTTCCCTGGGGTCCGCCCTGGATGGCGGCGCGAGAACGGCGGCGCAGTTCGTCGCGCCGTTCCGACACCGACTTCATCCGCTTGTTCAGGTCCGCCTGGCCCATCAACGTGGACAGCAGCGTCAGGACCGTGGCGAACACCGCGATCCCCACGCCCATGCTGAGTAGGTTTCGCGGGTCGGTCAGGAAGATGAGGATGCCGTTCATCGCCCTGCCCTAGAACTTGAAGTTGATCATCTTCTTCATGGCGAGCACGCCGAACGTCATCCAGACGCCCGCCACCAGAAGCATGACCTGCCCGCGCATGTCGGTGAACAGCAGGCCCATGTAGGCGGGGGCCGTCAGGCTGACCAACGCCATGACCACCGGCGGCAGCGAGCCGATGATGCCGGCCGAGGCGATGGCCTCGGACGACAGGGCCTTGATCTTCTCGGCCATCAGCCGCCGCGACCGCAGCACGATCGAAAGGTTGCCCAGCGCCTCGGCCAGGTTGCCGCCGGTCTTCTGCTGGATGGCGATCACGATGGTGAAGAACCGCAGCTCCGGCGTGGGCATGCGGCCGTACATCTTGTCCAGCGATTGCTCCAGCGTCATGCCGACGCCCAGGCCCTCGACCAGCTTCTTGAACTCGGGGCCCAACGGCGCCGGGCTCTCGCGGGCGATGATCTTGAAACATTCGTGGACCGGCAGGCCCGACTTGATGCCGCGCACGATGACGTCCACGGCGTTGGGGAACTCCAGCGAGAACTTCTTCATCCGCTTCTTAGCCAGGAAGCCGACCACCCAGCGCGGCAGACCCAGGGCGAAGACGACGGCGGCGCCCAGCGCCACGATCGGATGCAGCCCCGCAACCAGGGCGACCAGCAGGGCGACGACGCCCAGCACGGCGGAGATGATGTAGAACGTGCGCTGGCCGATCGACAGGCCGGCGGCGGCCAGGCGAGACGACAGGGTCTTGCGCGCCTTGCGCCCCTCCTTCTCGGCCTCCTGCAGCTGCACCATGATCTGCTTGCGGCGGGCTTCCGGCGTATTGGCCGCGGCGGCCTTGCGCGCGCTGGCCTGGGACTTCCGGCCCGCGCCCATGGCCTGGGCGCGCTTGACGGCCTGGGCGCCGGAATCGTCGCCGCCCACCAGAACCCAGCCGATGCTTCCGATGGTGATGAAGGCCAGGACGGCCGCGAGGATCGGCAGCATCGGTGCGTTACTCCGCCGCGTCCAGCGCGTCGGCCAGCTCGCGCTCCAGGCCGTAGTAGCGCGCGCGATCCCAGAAGCGCGGGCGGGCGATGCCGGTCGAGCGGTGGCGCCCGACCACGCGGCCGTGCTCGTCCTCGCCGGTGATTTCGTAGACGAACAGATCCTGGGTCACGATCACGTCGCCTTCCAGACCCACCACCTCGGTGATGTGGGTAATGCGGCGCGAACCGTCGCGCAGACGCGCCGCCTGGACGATGACGTCCACCGATCCCACGATCATCTCGCGGATGGTCTTGGACGGCAGGCCATAGCCGCCCATGGTGATCATGGATTCCATCCGGCTGATGGCTTCGCGCGGGCTGTTGGCGTGCAGCGTGCCCATCGAGCCGTCGTGGCCGGTGTTCATGGCCTGCAGCAGGTCGAAGGCTTCCGGGCCGCGCACCTCGCCCACGATGATCCGCTCGGGACGCATCCGCAGGCAGTTCTTGACCAGGTCGCGCATGGTGATCATGCCCTGGCCCTCGAGGTTCGGCGGGCGGGTCTCCAGACGCACCACGTGCGGCTGTTGCAGCTGAAGCTCGGCGGCGTCCTCGCAGGTGATGACCCGCTCGGTCGGGTCGATGAAGGCCGTCAGGGTGTTCAGCAGGGTCGTCTTGCCCGAGCCCGTGCCGCCCGAGATGACCACATTGCATCGCGCCGCGCCGATGACGCCCAGGACGCGCGCGCCCTCGGGACTGATGGAGGCGTACTCCACCAGATTCTTCATCGTCAGCTTGTCTTTCTTGAACTTCCGGATCGTCAGCGTCGGACCGTCGATGGCCAGCGGCGGGGCGATGACGTTGACGCGCGAACCGTCCGGCAGGCGGGCGTCGCAGATGGGGCTGCTCTCGTCCACGCGGCGGCCGACCTGCGACACGATCCGCTGGCAGATGTTCATCAGCTGGCCGTTGTCGCGGAAGCGGACATTGGTCAGCTGGACCTTGCCGCCGACCTCGATGAACACCCGGCCGGCGCCGTTGACCATGATGTCGGCGATGTCGTCGCGGGCCAGCAGCGGCTCCAGCGGCCCATAGCCCAGCACGTCGTTGACGATATCCTGGACCAGGTGCTCCTGCTCGGCCACCGACATCGAGACGTTCTTGATCGCCACCAGCTCGGCGACGATGTCGCGGATCTCCTCGGACGCCGCCTTCTGGTCCAGCTGCGCCAGCTGGGCCAGATCGATGGTGTTCATCAGCGCGTTGAAGATCGTCGTCTTCGTGGCGTGGTAGTAGTCGCTCTGCTCACGGACGATCTCGGCGACCGCCTGGGCCTTCTTCAGCTGCTCGAGCCCGGCGGTCGGCTTGGGGCCGGGGGCGTTCTTGGGCCGCGCCTGGACCTCGGGCTCGGGCGCGGGACGGGGGCGCGCGGCAAGGGCGTCGAGGCGGTCGGCCTTGGCGGCCTGAGGCGCAATTTGGGGCGCGTCAGCCTGGGCGAAGGCGTCGGCCGCATCGAAGGGCTGGGGCTCGCCGGCGCCGAAGGGCCCGGAGGACGGGTGCTGCGTTTGGCGCGCGACCTCCGGCTCCGGCGTCGGGGCCGGTCGGATCGGCGCCGCGACGCCGGGCTGCCCTGTGCGTTTGCCGAACACCCGTCAGCGCTTCTTCTTGAACATGGAGGCGAACAGCGACTTGGACGGCGCCGACGCCTTGCCCGATTTGGCCGACGCGCCCTTGGGTCCGGCGAGGACCGGCAGTTCGCGACGCGACACGATCTGGGCCAGGGTCTGGAAGGCCTCGGCGGCCTTGGTCTTGCCGGCCGCGTCCAGGATCATCTGGCCGTTGTTGGCCGCCGCGCCGAAGGTCTTGGCGTCGAACGGTATGATCAGGCTGGGCAGCACGCCCAGCGCCGCACCGAAGTCCTTGGCCGGAATCTCGGGTCGTCCGGGCAGGCCGACCTGGTTCAGCACCAGCCGCGGCGGCGCGTCGTTCGGGCGGCCCTGACGGATCAGGTCCATCATGTTCTTGGCGTTGCGCAGGGAGGCCAGATCGGGCGTGGCCACCACCACCACCTCGTCGGCGGCGATCAATGTCCGGCGCATCCACGGCGACCACAGATGCGGCAGGTCCAGGATCACGAACGGGGCGGTCGAGCGGATGCGCGTCGTCACCTCCTCGAAGGCGTCGGGCGAGATGTCCCAGTCGCTGTCCAGCGTGGCGGGGGCTGCGAACAGGCTGAGCTTGTCCGTGCAGCGGACCATCATCCGGTCCAGCAGCGTCGGGTCCAGCCGGTCCGGCTGTCCCAGGGCGTCGGCGACGCCGTTCAGCGGATCCTGGTTGAAGTCCAGCCCGGCCGTGCCGAACGGCAGGTCATAGTCGACGATGACCGTGTTGGCGCCGATCCGCTCGGAGATGGCATAGGCGGTGTTGTGCGCGACGGCCGAGGCGCCGGCGCCGCCGCGCGCGCCCACGAAGGCGATCGAGCGGCCGACGAAGGGCTGGGCCGGGTCGTTGAACAGGCCGCCGATCGCCGCGATCAGCTGGAGCGGTTGCAGCGGGGCGACCAGATACTCGCTGACCCCGCGCCGCATCAGCTCTCGGAACAGCAGGATGTCGTTGGTCGGGCCGACGACGATGACCTTGGTGCCCGCGTCGCAGACCTCGGCCAGCTGGTCCACTTCCCAGAGCAGGGTCTGCGGATCCTTCAGGCATTCGACGATGATCAGCGGGGGGGTCGGCTCGTGGTGATAGGCCTCCACGGCCGCGGCGACGCCGCCGATGCGGATCTGGGTCGTGGCCCGCGACAGCCGCCGGTCCTGGGCGGCGCGTTCGGCCGAGGCCAGGGTGTCCTGGCGTTCGGCGAAGACATGGATGACGATGCGGGGCACCGACACTTCGCCGATCGATCCGATCGGCGCCAGAGCCGACTGGGCGCCGGCGACCATCTCGCCCACCGGGTTGAAGGGCGCGGCGGGCGTCAGAACCTCGGGGGCGGCGGCCGGCGGTGTAGCCGGGGTCGCGGCTGTGAACTGAAGGGGTTCGCGCGGCGTCGGTGCCCCGTTTGACGCTCCGGCCAGCGCGAGATCCGCGAACTCGTCGTCGACGTCGAAGCCGTCGGCGTCCAGATCGGTGTAGGCGCGAGCGTTGTTCATCGGTCAGTCCACAGCCTGCGAGACGCGGCCATCCACCAGCGTTTCCTGCGGCGCCGCCGTGGGCTGTCCGGCGCGGTAGGTGTCGAACACCTTGGCGCGGCGGCCCATGTCGGGCGCGTCCAGGTCACGCGGCGCCACGATGTCGCGCGGATTGGCGATCTGCGCGGCGAGATTGGCGGTCACCGCGCAGCCGAAGTCGGCCGTCGGCTGGTTGGAGTAGCTGAGCTGGGCGCCGCCCGCGACGGCGGCGCAGTTGGGCACATGGGCCCGCAGGGTCTCGAAGCCGGCCAGGACGGGCGCGCGCGGATTCGGCGCGTCATAGGCCAGGACCACGACCCGTTCGGCCGGGACGCCCAGGCCCGTCAGCACCTCACGGGCCGTCCAGGCCGCGCGCGCAGCGACCGGGTCGTTGCCGGCGGGGGCCTCGATCCGGATCACCTCGGCGCGTTCGCGCGCGAACCGCCCGGCCAGCGCGCCCAGGGCGGCCTGCTGATTGCCCGACAGGCCGTCCTCATGGACGGCCAGGGCGATGCGGTCGACGCCGGGCTCGACCTGCAGCACATAGCGCGACAGGGCGTTGAGCGGCGGCGGGCCGGCGTCGCCCGTCCCGGTGGCGCACGCCGACAGACCGGCGGCGGCGAGCAGAAGCGGAATGGCGTAACGGTTCACAGCGCGCCTCATTCGATCACATAGCCGACGGGCCCCTGCCAGGCCGACCCGCCCGCGGCGGCGGCCGGGTCGGGGCTGCCGTAGCGCTGGCTCAGTTGGCCGAACAGGATGGTCTGGGCGTCGTTGGCGATCTGCAGGCCGTCGGCCGGCGTTTGCATCCGGCCCGGCGAGGTCGGCGACACCACATAGGCCTCGATGATGATGACCAGTTCGGTCTGGCCCGAGGTGTAGTCGCGCGACCGGAACAGGGCGCCGAGCACCGGCACGTCGCCCAGGGCCGGCAGCTTGTCGATGTTCTGGCGGGTTTCCTCGCGCAGCAGGCCGGCGATCATCAGCGAGCCGCCGCTGGGCAGTTCGACGGTGGACGAGGCGCGGCGCACGCTGAGCGCGGGAATGACCAGGGCCGTGTCGGCCGTGGGGTTCAGGGTGAAGGCGCCGTCGTTCGACAGTTCCGACACCTCGGTCGACAGCTGCAGCGAGATGCGGCCTTCCGACAGGACCACCGGGCGGAAGGCCAGGCGCACGCCGTAGGGCTTGAACTCGATGCCGACCGTGGTGCCGCTGTCGTCGTTGCTCTGCGACACCGGGACCGGGAATTCGCCGCCGGCCAGAAACTCGCCGCTCTCGCCGTTGACGGCGGTGACGTTGGGTTCGGCCAGGGTGCGCAGCAGGCCGGCGCGCTCGAAGGCCCGCAGGTTGGTGCTGAGGCGGTTGCCGTCGCCGCTGATGTCCGTATAGCCCAGAACGCCGCCGCCCAGCTGGGCGCCGCTGACGCCGAAGGTGGCGCTCTGGCCGAAGGCCAGGCCGTCGCCGACGCTGTTCAGCACCGCGTTGACGTCCAGGCCCAGCTGTTTGACGGCCGAGCGCTGCACCTCGATGACGCGCGCCTTGATCGTCACCTGGTCCGAGCCGGCCACGCTGATCATGTTCAGCACCTTCTCGGGCGCCGAGACGAAGGCGCGGGCGATGCGCTGGGCCTGTTCGGACTGGGCCGGGCTGTTGACCGATCCGGTCAGGATGACGCTGTCGTTGACCGCCTCGGCGCTGACCTGGCCGCCGGGGATCAGACGGGTCAGGGTGTCCTGCAGGGCGCTGACGCCGGCGTCGACGCGGACGCGAAGCGCCAGGATGGTGCGCCCGGCGCCGTCCAGGAAGACCGCGTCGGTCTCGCCCGGCGCGATGCCGATGACGGTGATGCGGCGGGGCGAATGCAGCATGGCCTCGGCCACCTGCGGATTGGAGACGATGACGTCGCGCGCGTCCGCCGGCAGGTCGACGGCGAAGGACGTCCCGCGCGGCAGGTTGATCAGCTGGGGCGCGGCGCCCGTGGAGACGGCCGCGCGGGTCTGGGCCATCGCGGCCACCGGCGACATGGCGGGCGCCAGGCCGGTCAGGGCGGCGCAGACGACGGCGACCAGGGTCTTGGGCATGACGGGCCTCATGGCACGGCCACCGTTTCGGGCGCGCCGCCGCGATAGATGCGAACCGCGGCCGGCGCGCTGGGCCGGGCCGCCGCGCGCACCGCGCCGGACGGGCCGGCGGTGTCGGCGTAGGACCGCAGCATCAGCGACAGCTCGCCCTCGGACTTGGACTGGGCAAGGGCCTCGGCGTCGGCGGGGCTGACCTCCAGGGTTGCGGTCGCGCCGACGACAGCCTGTTCGTTGTCGGCGGCGCGGGTGGTCTGGTCGATGGCCAGGACCTTGATGTTGCGCATCACGGTGGTGGTCGAATGCTGGGTCCCGCTGTCGCCGGAGGCGGCCGGAATCTCTCGGGTCATCACCACGTCGACCCGATCGCCGGGCAGGATGAAGCCGCCGGCGGCGGTCTCCACCGTGACGCTGATGGCCATGGCGCGCATCCCGGGCTCCAGATAGGCGGCGAGATAGCCGCTGTCCCCGGCGCGCACGATCTTGCGGGCCACGATCGGCTCGCCCTTCAGGATCGGTTCGCGAACGACCGCCCCGACATAATCGGCCTTGGTTCCGCCCGTGGTCGCCTCATTGGCGGCGCGAGCGACCTTGGCGGCCGCTTCGGCAGCGCGCCCTTCGGCCGGGGGATTGGACGGGCCGTCGACGATGAAGACGGGATTGACTTGGTCGGACGGCCAATCCTTCCAGTCCATGTCGCCGTCGGCCAGTCGCTTGCCGGGCTCCAGGTCGGCGGCGGCGACGAGGACGCGCGTCATCGGCCGGGTCTCGACCGCGGCGGCCGCGGCGGGGACGGGCTGGTTAGAGGAAGAACCCATGGCCCGCACGACCAGCGCCAGCCCGATGGCCGAGACGGCGGCGATGCAGATCACGGCGATTCGGGCAGGCTTCATCCTGACGGTCTCCGACAGGCGCGACTTTCCGCCCTGCGTTAACGATCATGGAGGGCGCGGGTTAATGCGGTCCTAAACCGCAATGACGCCGTTCAGCCGCCCACGAAGACGGTCACGAGCGGCGATGTCGGAAAGGCCAGCAACGCCCCGCCGGCCAGGGCCACGCCGTAGGGAACGTCGCCCTGCGGCTCCAGCAGGCGCGCGGCCCAGGCCGGAAGACCGGGGAAGACCGGCACGGTGCGGCGCGCGGTGATCAGCGCCAGACAGAACAGGCCGCCGATAACGGCGCTGAACAGCACGAAGGTCAGGCTGCCGCCCGGCCCCATCCACAGACACGCCGCCGCCAGCAGCTTGGCGTCGCCGCCGCCGACCCAGTTCAGCGCGAAAAGCGCCATCCCGACCAGAAGGGCCGCGACGCCGACGCCGACGTGCGCGCCGATGTCCAGCGGGCCCAGGCCGACGAGCAGCGCCGCAGGAAAGAAGACGACGATCAGCGCCAGCGAGATCCAGTTCGGAATCCGCATCGTGGTCAGGTCGTGCAGACCCGCCACGATCATCAGGATCGGCAAAACGCCCAGAGCGGCGAAGGTCAGGGCGGCGAGGGGCGGCGTCTCCATGACCCGATCATGGACCGGCAGGCCTTAAGTCCAGGTTTCCATCCGCCCGGGGGCGCGCGTCAGCCCGCCAGGTTCGGCGCCAGGATCGCGGCCGCGGCGACCAGGCCGGCGACCAGCATGGCCCCGGCCCCCGCGATGAAGACCAGGGCGGTGCGAGCCCGCCGTCGGCGAAGGCCGCCGGGGCGGTATTGGCGGATGTGAACGGAGGGCCCCCGGTTGAAGGCCTCGGAACCGCTGATGTTGTGCTGGGACAAAGAACGCCTCCCCACGGATCGCACGAGCCGCCATCAGGCCGGGCGGATGGGACCACAAGATGGCGATCCGTGTTACCGCGCCACGAAAGCCGCGATCGGGATCAGAGGGTGACGCCGACGACCCGGCCGCCGCGCGTGACCACGTGGCGCATGAGCACCAGGGGCCCCTCGTCGCCCTCGGCGCGGACCGGCACGATCAGGAACCAGCCGCCGTCCGGCAGGCCTCTGAAGGCGAAGCGGCCGTTCTCGCAGCGCTCGGAGCGGACATAGGCGCGGTAGTCGGCGCCGGCCTCGCCCACGTCGCGCGCGCGCACCACGGCGGCAGGCACCGCGGCCCGCTCGGTCGAGCCGTAAAGGGTGCGGAAGCGGTTGCGGGTGTAGGGCGTGTCCGGCGTCAGGCCCGCCGAGCCGATGCAGGCGTAGGCCTTGCCGCCCTGCTGGAACGTCACCCGCCCTTCGATGGCGCCGGGCCCGCCCCTCTGCGACCAGGCGAAGTCGTCGGCGCGGAACACGGCCGGCTGGACCGCGCCGCTGGGCCCCGGGACCGGCGCGCAGGCCGCCAGCGCGGCGGCGACGGCGCCCAGCAGGATGAAGGGACGGATCGACATGGCTTCCTCCGGTACGACAGGCTTGGTCTTTTTCGCATTATCGCACGACCGCCGCCGTCGTTTCCATGCCCCGAACGCCGCCTCTGGACCCCGAACGCTCAACGCGCGAAACAGACGAAACAAAAATCCGCCGATCATTGCGTCGGCGAACAAGGAAATGCTCAGATGACCGTCAGCTTCGACGATATTCAGGCCGCCCGCGCCCGAATCGCGGGTCAGGTCGATCACACGCCCACGCGCTATTCCCGCAGGCTGTCGCAGCTGACCGGGGCCGAGGTGTGGGTCAAGTTCGACAATCTGCACTTCACCGGCAGCTTCAAGGAGCGCGGCGCGCTGAACCGGCTTCTGCTGCTGACGGAGGACGAGCGCAGGCGCGGGGTGGTGGCGGCTTCGGCCGGCAACCACGCCCAGGCGCTGGCCTATCACGGCGGGCGGCTGGGCGTGCCGGTGACCATCGTGATGCCCGAGGGAACCCCCTTCGCCAAGATCAACGGCACGCGCTCGCATGGGGCGACGGTGGTGATCGAGGGGCTCGACTTCACCGGTTCGACCGAGGCGGCCAAGCGGCTGGAAGCCGAAAAGGGCTATGTCTTCGTCTCGGCCTTCGACGACGAGGGCATCGTGGCCGGCCAGGGCGTCTGCGCGATGGAGTTCCTGGAGGACGCGCCCGAGGTCGAGGCCCTGATCATTCCGATCGGCGGCGGCGGCCTGATCGCCGGCTGCGCCATCGCGGCCAAGGCGATGAAGCCGGAGATCAAGGTCTTCGGGGTCGAGGCGGCGCGGTATCCGTCCTTCACCGCCAAGCGAGCCGGCAAGCCGCCGGTCTGCACCGGCCAGACCATCGCCGAGGGCATCGCCATCAAGGCGGTCGGCGACATCCCCTTCGGCCTGGCCGACAAGCTGATCGACGAGGTCTTCGTGGTCGACGAGGCCGATTTCGAACGCGGCGTCTCCTTCATGGCCACAATGGAGAAGACGGTGTGCGAAGGCGCCGGCGCCGGCGGTCTGGCGGCGCTGCTGGCCTATCCAGACCGGTTCAAGGGGATGAAGGTCGGGATCGAGCTGACCGGCGGCAACATCGACGCGCGGATGCTGGCCGTGGTGCTGAACCGCGAAATGGTCCGTGAGCGGAGACTGATCGTCTATCGCATCCTGGGCGACGACCGGCCGGGCATGCTGTCGGCCATGGCGGCGGTGATCGGCGGCCTGGGCGGCAACATCATCGACGTTGTCCACAACCGGCTGGCGCTGGACGTGCCGGCTAAGGGCGCCGAGTTCGACATCATGGTCGAAACGCGCGATAGCGCCCACGCCGACGAGATCGGCGAAGCGTTGAAGGACCGGGGATATGAACTTCGCATGGGCTAGGGCCGCGATCGTCGCGGGACTGCTGCTTTCCGGCTGCGGCCAGTCCGCCCCGGTCGATCCCGAGGCGGGCAAGGCCGAGGCCGCCGCCTTCATGACGAAGAACGCCGGCCAGGAGGGCGTGCAGACCCTGCCCAGCGGCCTTCAGTATCAGGTGGTGCAGTCCGGTCCGGCGGGCGGCGAAAGCCCGGACCGCAACGACCTGGTCAAGGTGGAATATGAGGGCAAGCTGGTCGACGGCACAGTGTTCGACAGCTCGTTCGCGCGCGGCGCGCCGGCCATCTTCACGCCCGAGACGGTCGTGCCCGGCTGGACGGAGGCGCTGCAGAAGATGCACGTCGGCGACGAGTGGATTCTCTATGTCCCGCCTGCGCTGGGTTATGGCGAGATGGGCGGCCCGCCCGCCATTCCGCCCAATGCGGTGCTGATTTTCCGCCTGAAGCTTTTGGACATCGCCCGTGCGCCCGGCGGCGGATCGGGCGTCGGCGCGGCGATGGGCTGATCCGCGCCAGACCGCAGCGAACAAAGCGCGCTTTAGGCGCCCGCCGCAGGGGCGTCTGAGGACCATGCATCCCCGCCGGTCCGAAACGGCGCCCGATCGATCATCCGCCAGCGAGCCCCGGCGGCGAAAGGCTTCTTCCTTCAGCAACGGAACGGCTCCCCCATTCCCTCCGGACCTCCGGATCCGGTTCGGACACGGAGGCCGCGAGGGCCGCGAAATCGGCCGGCGCCATCAATCGCGACAGGGCCCAGACGGCGGCGCCGCGCACCACCGGCGCGGGGTCGTCCAGCAGCTTGCGCGCGGGTGCGATGAGGCTGAGATCGGCCGAGTTGCCGACGGCGTAGAGCACGTTGCGGATGAAGCGGTCGCGGCCGATGCGTTTGACCGGGCTCTTGCTGAACAGCGCCCGGAAGGCGGCGTCGTCCAGGGTCATGAGGTCGGCCAGACGCGGGCCCGCCAGCGCATCGCGCGCCTGCAGGCGCATCTCGCGGGCGCCTTGGGCGAACTTGTTCCAGGGACAGACCGCCAGGCAGTCGTCGCAGCCGTAGATGCGCGACCCCGTCGCCGTGCGGAACTCCACCGGCCAGGCGCCGGCGTATTCGATGGTCAGGTAGGACAGGCAGCGTCGCGCATCGAGCTGGAACGGCGCGGGGAAGGCGTTCGTCGGACAGGCGTCCAGGCAGGCGGTGCAGCGGCCGCAGTGTTCGCTCTCGGCCTCGTCCGGCGCGATCTCGGCGGCGGTCAGTATGGTCCCCAAAAACAGCCAATTGCCGTGGGTGCGGCTGAGCAGATTGGTGTGCTTGCCCTGCCAGCCCAGGCCGGCGCGCTGGGCCAGCGGCTTCTCCATCAGGGGGGCGGTGTCGACGAAGACCTTCACGTCCGCTCCCAGCCGCGCCGCCATCTGCCCGGCCAGGATCTTCAGCCGCCCCTTGATCACCTCGTGATAGTCGTCGCCGCGCGCATAGACGGAGATATAGCCGGCCGAACGGTCGTCCAGTTCCGGCAACGGGTTCTGATCGGGGCCGTAGTTCATGCCCAGCACCACCGCCGTCCGGGCGCCGTCCCACATGGCCGTGGGATGGGCGCGGCGGTCCAGGGTGGTCTCCATCCATTCCATCGCGCCATGACGGCCGTCGCCGACGAAGGCGCGCAGCCGCTCGCCCGCCGGCCAGGCGTCCGTCGCCGAGGCGAAGCGGCAGACGTCGAAGCCCAGGTCGGACGCGCGCTGGCGGATGAAGGTCTTGAGACGGTCGCTCACGCGCGCGCCTTTAGCACGACACGCCCGCCGCCGCCGCCTATGATCGGCGCATGACCGCCTCGCCGCCGATCCTGGATGACCGCCTCGTCGAGGCCGCGCGTTCTCCGGATCCCCGCACGGCCGTCGCCGCCGAACTGAAGGCGCGTTACGACGCCGCCCGCGCCAAGGCCGAACGCAAGCTGGAAACCGGCATGAACGGGCGCGATGTGGCCCGGCTTTACGCGGCCGCCGCCGACGAAATGCTGACGACGCTGTGGGCCCTGGCGACCGAGGTGCTGCACCCCGTATCGGCGGTCGAGAGCGAGCGGCTGGCGCTGGTGGCGGTCGGCGGCTACGGCCGCCGCGTGCTGGCCCCCCATTCGGATCTGGACGTGCTGTTCCTGCGGTCGGCCAGGGCGACGCCGCGCGGAGAAGCGGTCGTGGAGTTCGTTCTCTACGTGCTGTGGGACCTGGGGGCCAAGGTGGGGCCGGCGGCGCGATCGGTCGAGGAATGCCTTTCGCTGGCCAAGACCGACATGACGGTGCGCACCACCCTGCTGGAGGCGCGCTTCCTGGCGGGGGACGAGCCGCTGGCGGACCTGATGATCCGCCGCTTCCGCGACATGGTGGCCAAGGCCGACCCGCGCCCGTTCATCGCCGCCAAGCTGGAAGAGCGCGACCTGCGCCACGAGAAGGCGGGCGCCATCCGCTACAAGGTCGAACCCAACGTCAAGGACGGCAAGGGCGGCCTGCGCGACCTGAACACCCTGTACTGGATCGCCCGGTCGCTGGCGCCCGACAGCCGGTTGGGCGCAGCGGTGATGGACGAGATGTTCACCGCGCGCGAGCGGCGCACGTCCGACGAGGCGTTCGACTTCCTGTGGCGGGTGCGCATCCACATGCATCTGGTCGCCGGGCGGGCCGAGGAGAAGCTGACGTTCGACCTGCAGCCCGAGGTCGCGCGGCGCATGGGCTGGCGCGGACGCGGCGACGAGCCGGCGGTCGAGCGCTTCATGCGCCGCTACTTCCTGGTGGCGCGCGACGTGGGCGCCCTGACGCGCGCCATGTCGGCCAAGCTGGAGGCGCGCCACCAGAAGACGGCGTCGGGCCTGTCGCGGCTGATGAGCCCGTTCCGACCCAATCGCAGACGCCTGGACGTGGACGGGCTTTGGATCGACCAGGGGCGGCTGTCGGTGGACGGGCCGGAGGTGTTCCAGAACGATCCCGTCAAGCTGCTGACCCTGTTCGTCTGCGCCGACAAGCACGACCTGGACCTGCACCCGGACGCCTATTCGGCGGTGACGCGGTCGCTGTCGCTGGTGACGCCGAAGCTCAGGCGCGACCCGGCGGCGACGCGGGCCTTTCTGGACATACTGGCGCATGGACAGCGGCCCTATCGCACGCTGGGCCTGATGAACGAAACGGGCCTTCTGGGCCGGTTCCTGCCCGAATGGGGTCGGATCGTCGGCCAGACGCAGTTCAACATGTACCACGCCTATACAGTGGACGAGCACACGCTCCAGGCCATCGGCGTCATCAACGACATCGCGCGCGGCAAGCTGAAGGCCGACCATCCGATGGCGTCCGAGATCGTCCATCTGATCGCCGACATGGAAGCCCTGATGCTGGCCATGCTGCTGCACGACGTCGGCAAGGGGGGCGAGCGGGGCCAGCTGGAGGACGGCGCCATCGCCGCGCGCCGGGCGTGCGAGCGGCTGGGCGTCGATCCGCGCCGGATCGAGCTGGTGGTGTGGCTGGTCCGCAGCCACCTGGCCCTGTCCGACTACGCCCAGAAGCGGGACGTGTCGGACCCGGCGACGGTGCGCGCCTTCGCCGAACTGGTGGGCGACCCCGAGCGGCTGCGCATGCTGCTGGTGCTGACCGTGGCCGACATCCGGGCCGTCGGGCCGGGCGTTTGGAACGGCTGGAAGGGCCAGCTGATGCGCACCCTCTACAACCAGGTCGCCGCCCTGTTCCGGGGCGAGGACGTGGCGTGCGAGGACCCCCTGGCCGACCATCCCGCCCTGGTCGCCCGCGCCCATGAGACCGGGGCGGCGGCCGAGGCCCAGCCGACCCCGGCGGTCGAGGGACTGCCGGTCCAGACGACCCAGATATCGATCGCCGCCGCCGACCGGGCCGGCCTCTTCGCCGACCTAGCCCAGACGATGGCGGCCGCCGGCGCCGACATCGTGGACGCGCGGGTGGCGACGTCCGAGGGCGTGGTGCTGGACGTCTTCCGCGTACAGGACGGCGCCGGCCTGCCCTATGGCCAAGCCGAGCCGCGCCGGCTGGAACGGCTGCTGGAGGCGCTGGAGCGCGCGGCGCGCGGCGACGGCCGCATCGGCAAGGCGCCGGAGCCGGCGGTGAACGCCCGCAAGGCCGCGTTCGAGGTTCGCCCGGTGGTGATGATCGACCACCACGCCAGCGAGGCGGCGACGGTGGTCGAGGTGTCGGGGGCCGACCGGCCCGGCCTGCTGGCGGCGCTGTCGCGCGTCTTCAACGACCAGGGGCTGAACATCCGCTCGGCCCACGTCGCCAGCTTCGGCGAGCGGGCCGTGGACAGCTTCTACGTCGTCGATCGACGCGGCCGGAAGATCTCCTCTGAACAGGTGGCGCAGGAGCTGCGGGCAGCGCTGGAGGCGGTTCTGGACAGCCGCGCGCCCGCCCCCGCCGGGCGCAAGGTCGCCACCGCCCGCGCCAGCGCGCGGGACGTCTCCGAACTGGGCCGGCGGGTCCGCAAACCCGTATCGCCCGCGGCGCAAGCGCGCTAATCGGACCGCTCAACCGCTGGAATCCGCATGAGTCTCGCCCGCAACACCCTGGTCCAGGCCACATTGACCCTGGGCAGTCGCGTGCTGGGCTTCGCCCGCGACCTGTTCCTGTCGGCGCGGTTCGGCCAGGGGCCGATGATGGACGCCTTCACCACCGCGCTGATGCTGCCCAACATGTTCCGGCGCCTGTTCGCCGAGGGCGCCTTCGCCCAGGCCTTCGTGCCCATCTACGGCGGCGTCCGCGAGCGCGAGGGCGAAGAGGCCGCGGCCGTCACCGCGTCCGAGGCGCTGAGCTTCATCTTCGCCGTAGTCGCAGGGTTCTGCATTCTGCTGCAGCTGGCGATGCCGTGGGTCATGCCCTGGCTGCTGTCCGCGTGGCGGGACGAGGCGGGCGTGATGAAGGCGGCGGTGACGGCGGCGCAGCTGACCATGCCGTATCTGGCCTGCATGACCATCGCCTCGCTGTTGTCGGGCGTGCTGAACACCGGCGGGCGGTTCGCCCTTTCGGCGGGCGTGCCGGTGTTCCTGAACCTGTGCACCCTGGTCCCGCTGATCGCGCCGAGCGTCATCCCCATGGCCCAGCCCGAGATCCTGATGGCGGTCAGCGCGGCGGTGACGGTGTCGGGGGTGATCCAGGCGGCTCTGCTTTGGTGGGGCGTGCGACGCCTGGGCGTGGGCGTGCGGCTGTCGTGGCCGCGCCTGACCACGGGCGTGCGCAAGACCCTGGCCCTGGCCATTCCCGGCGTGCTGGCGGGCGGCGCCTTCCAGATCAACTCCCTGGTCAGTCAGTTCCTGGCCGGATCGAACGAGGGCGCGCGCTCGGTGTTGTACAACGCCGACCGTCTGTACCAGCTGCCGCTGGGCCTGGTCGGCGTGGCGCTGGGCCTGGCCCTGGTGCCGCGCCTGACCCGGGCCTTCGTCTCGGGCGACCACGCGGGCGGACGCCGGACCATGGACGACGGCCTGGGTCTGGCGCTGGCCTTCGCCCTTCCGGCGGGGGTGGCCCTGTTCGTCATTCCCTTCTTCATCATCGACGCCACGGTGACGCGCGCGGCCTTTACATCCGCCGACGCGGCGCGGACCGCCGACGTGCTGCGCCAGTTCGCCTGGGGCGTGCCGGCGTTCGTTCTGGTCAAGGTTCTGACCCCGCCCTTCTTCGCACGTGAAGACACGCGCCGGCCGATGATCTTCGCCGTCATATCCGTGATCCTGACGGTTGCGCTGGGCTCGGCCCTGTTCTTCTGGTTCGGCGCGCAGGGCTGGGACGGCGTGCTGGGCCTGGCCATCGCCACCAGCTTTTCCGCCTGGGTCAACGTCGCCCTGCTGGCAGGGACGCTGATGCGCGAGGACAGCTGGCGGCCGTCGCCGGCCTTTGCGTCGCGCCTGTCGCGCATCGTGGCCGCCAGCGCGGTGATGGCCGGCCTGCTGTTCGCCGCCAGCATCGGCTATCCGGTCCTGGCCGAGCTGTTCCTGGCCAAGGAGGTCGCGGTGCTGGCGGTGTGCGGCGCCGGCGCGGCCGCCTATGGCGCGGCCCTGCTGCTGTTCCGCGCGGTCACGCTGTCCGAGTTGAAGGGCGTGCTGCGGCGCGAGCCGGGGGCCAGGCCCGTCTCCGGTCTGGACTGACCGGCGACGAGACGATAAGCGCGAGGCCATGACGACTTCGGGCCTTTTCTCCGAGCAACGATGGCGCGGCTGAACCGCCGTCCCCTTCGCCACGCCTGACCCCGCCTTTCCGAGACCCGAACCATGACCGACCAGACCCCGGCTGAATACACCGGCCCCCGCCGCATCCTGTCCGGCATCCAGGCCTCCGGCGCCCTGCACCTGGGCAACTACCTCGGCGCGCTGCGGCGCTTCGTGGAGCTTCAGGACCAGGGCGCGCCCGTGCTGGTGTTCGTCGCCGACATGCACGCCATCACCGTCTGGCAGGAGCCCGACAAGCTGACGGCCCAGACGCGCGAGATCGCCGCCGCCTACCTCGCGTCGGGACTGGACCCCAAGAGCGCGACCATCTTCCCGCAGTCGGCGGTGCGCGCCCACGCTGAACTGGCCTGGATCTTCAACTGCGTCGCCCGTCTAGGCTGGCTGGACCGGATGACCCAGTTCAAGGAGAAGTCGGGAAAGCACAAGGAGCGCGCCTCGGTCGGCCTGTACACCTACCCCGTGCTGCAGGCGGCCGACATCCTGCTCTACAAGGCCACCGAGGTGCCGGTCGGCGAGGACCAGAAGCAGCATCTGGAACTGACGCGCGACATCGCCGCCAAGTTCAACAACGACTTCGGCGTCCCCGGCTTCTTCCCCGTGCCGGAGCCGATCATCCAGGGACCCGCGACCCGGGTGATGAGCCTGCGCGACGGGGCGGCGAAGATGTCCAAGTCCGACCCGTCGGACAACAGCCGGATCAACCTGACCGACGACGCCGACACGATCGCGTCGAAGATCAGAAAGGCCAAGACCGATCCCGAGCCCCTGCCCGAGACCCTGGACGGCCTGGCCGATCGGCCCGAGGCCAAGAACCTGGTCGCCATCTATGCGGCGCTGGCGGGGCTGACGCGCGAGCAGGTGATCGACCAGTTCGGCGGCCAGGGCTTCGGCGCCTTCAAGCCGGCGCTGGCGGACCTGGCGGTGTCGTCGCTGGCCCCTGTCACGGACGAGATGCGCCGCCTGATGGCCGATCCGGCCGAGATCGATCGGGTGCTCAAGGACGGGGCCGAGCGCGCCGCCGCCATCGCCGATCCGGTGGTGGACGAGGTCAAGAAGATCGTCGGCTTCTGGCGCGGCTGATCACGGTTTCCGGACGCGGCGTGCCGCGCCCGGTTCCGTCGCCGCCTCCGCGCCGCTAGACCTGCGGCCATGAGCCATCCCCTCGACCGCGCCGTCTTCAACGCCCTGACCGGCCGGCTGTCGGCCTTCGCCACCTCGGACTCGGACGCGCGCGCCGTGCGGATCGATCCGGAGGTCGGGGTCTTCCTGGCCGCCGCCGACGCCTCGGCGGAGAGTCGGGATCACCTGACCGAACTGGCGCGACGCCATCCGGGCGCGGGACTGGTCGAGCGGACGGACGGCCCGATGGCCGAGATCCTGCCCGACGTTCCGGTCGCGCGCCGCGTGCCCCTGGTGCAGATGACGGCGACGGCCCTGACCGCCGGCGGTCCGGACATCGCCGTGGAGCCGCTGACCGAAGCCGACGCCCCCGCCATGCTGGCGCTGGCGACCCTGACCAGGCCGGGCCCGTTCCGCTCCGCGACCAGCCGGCTGGGACCGTTCGTCGGGATCAAGCGGGAGGGCCGACTGGTCGCCATGGCGGGACGCCGGCTGCGGGTCGACGGCTTCACCGAGCTGAGCGGCGTCTGCACCCATCCGGACCATCGCGGCCGGGGCTATGCGGCGGCCCTGTCGCGAACGGTGGCGGGTGAGGTGATCGCCGCAGGCGAAGCGGTCTTCCTGCACGCCTTCGCCGACCATGAGGCGACCATCGCCTTCTATCGGAGCCTGGGATTCGAAGTCCGCGCGCCGATGACCTACACCATCCTGGACCAGGGCTAGAGGAGAGGCGACATGGCCGCGCACGGGGCGATCGTGGAATGGAAGCGGGGCGACCAGCCTTTCGTGGACAAGCGCTACAGCCGCGCCCATCTCTGGACCTTCGACGGCGGCGAGGTGGTGCGGGGTTCGTCCTCGCCGTCGGGGGTGCCGGTTCCGCTGTCTGATCCGACGGCGGTGGACCCGGAGGAGGCCATGGTGGCCTCGGTGTCCAGCTGCCACATGCTGTGGTTCCTGGCCCTGGCGGCGCACGCCGATCTGGTGGTCGATTCCTACCGCGACGCGGCCTCGGGCGAGCTGGATCGCAACGAGGCGGGCCGGAAATACCTTGCGCGCATCACCCTGCGCCCGGTCACCGCGTTCAGCGGCCGGCAGCCCGACCAGGCCGAACTGGACGCCCTGCACCACGAGGCCCACGAGCGATGCGAGATGGCCAACTCGGTCCGCGCCGTCATCACCACCGAGGCGACGATCGGCTGACGCTCAGACGTGGGGGACGGCGTCTTCCAGGAAGGCGCGGAAGCGCGCCAGCGCCTCTTCCGTCAGGACCGGGTGGTGTCGCATGGGGCCGTTGTTGGTCGGTTCGTCGAAGGCGTGTGTGCCCTCGGCGATCCAGCTTTCGACCTCGGCGCCGCAGTTGCGGATCATGGCGTTGACCTGTTCGGCGTTTCGCACCGTGGTCAGGTGATCGCGGCTGCAGGTGACGGCCAGCACCCGCGGACAATGCCGCCACGGCTTCATCTTGTTGAAGGCGAACGGCCCGACATAGGGATAGGCCAGCCAGACCGCCCGCACCCCCGACAGGTCGGCCGAAGCCGGGTCGCGGACGCCCATGGCGTTCGGCGCGGGATCCGCGCTCATCATCTCCATGATCGACCAGCCGCCGTGGCTCCAGCCGGCCAGGACCAGGCTGGACGCATCGACATCCGCGCGCGCCGACACGCCGTGGATCGTCGCCAGAACGTCGCCAGCCCGCTCATAACCGCGCAGCGCCAGGCCGGTGCAGACGGCGGTCAGGGTGAAGGCCCGGCCCCATCCGCGCGGGGCGTAGGAATCGACGATGAAGGCCCGCCAGCCGGCGGCCTTGGCCGCCTCGGCGTAGCGCGGCAGGTGGTCGCGCAGCCCCCCGCAGCCATGGAAGATCAGCACCGCCGGCCGGGGCCGGTCGTCGTCTGGACCCGCCACGGTCACATGGGGCTCTAGCCGGGTCCAGCGCTGCTTCAGGTCGTCCATGGCCGATTTACGCCGTGTCCCGCCGACGAACGCCAGCTCTTTTCCGCGCTTTCATCGACCTGCGGCGATCAGTGCCGGAATACCCGCACCCCGGTGAAGGCCATGGCGATGCCCTGTTCGTCGGCGGCGGCGATCACCTCGGCGTCGCGCATCGAGCCCCCCGGCTGGATCACCGCCGTGGCGCCGGCCGCGACCGCTTCCAGCAGGCCGTCGGCGAAGGGGAAGAAGGCTTCGGAGGCGCAGGCCGAACCCTGCGCCAGCGAATGGGCCAGGCCCTTGGCCTCGCCGGCTTCCTTGGCGCGGATGGCGGCGATGCGGGCGCTGTCGCGGCGGTTCATCTGGCCGGCGCCGATGCCCGCGGTCTGGCCGTCCTTGGCGTAGACGATGGCGTTGGACTTGACGTGCTTGGCCACGGTGAAGGCGAACAGCATGTCCTGGATTTCGGTCGGCGTCGGCTGGCGGCGCGTGACGATCTTCAGGTCCGACGGCTTGATCAGGCTGCGGTCGCGCGACTGGACCAGGAAGCCGCCGGCGACGCTGCGGAACACCTCGCCCGGGCCGTGCGGATCGGGCAGGCCGTCGGTGATCAGCAGGCGCAGGTTCTTCTTGGCGGCGAAGACCTCGCGCGCCTCCGCGTCGGCGCCGGGGGCGATGACCACCTCGGTGAAGATGCCGGTGATGGCGCGCGCGTCGTCGCCGTTCAGCGGGCGGTTGACCGCGATCACCCCGCCGAAGGCCGAGACGGCGTCGCATTCCAGCGCGCGGGCGTAGGCTTCCGACAGATCACCTCCGACCGCCACGCCGCACGGATTGGCGTGCTTGACGATGACGCAGGCCGGAGCCTCGAACTCGGCCACCAGCTCATAGGCGGCGTCGGCGTCGGCGATGTTGTTGTAGCCCAGCTCCTTGCCCTGGACCTGTTCGGCGTAGGCGACGCCGGGACGGGCCTCCCCGGTGCGATAGAAGGCGCCGCTCTGGTGCGGGTTCTCGCCATAGCGCAGGGTCTGGGCCAGGGTTCCGGCGATGGACTTGCGGGCGGGCGCGGCGTCTTCCAGCTGGCCGGCGAACCAGGCCGAGACCGCCGCGTCATAGGCGGCGGTGCGGGCGAAGGCGCGGGCGGCCAGGCGCTTCCTCAGCGCCAGATCGGTCGAACCGTCCGCCTTCAGCGCCTGAAGGATCAGGCCGATCGACTCGCCGTCCACGGCGACGGCGACATGGCCGTGGTTCTTGGAGCCCGAACGGATCATGGCCGGGCCGCCGATGTCGATGTTCTCGATGGCCGCCTCGAAGCCGCCGCCGGCTTCAACGGTCTTCTCGAACGGATAGAGGTCGATCCAGACGATATCGATGGCGCCGATGCCGTGGGTGGTCATGGCCTCGGCGTGGGTCGGGGCGTTGCGCACGCCCAGCAGGCCGCCGTGGACGACGGGGTGCAGCGTCTTGACCCGTCCGTCCATCATCTCGGGAAAGCCGGTCAGATCGGCCACGTCCTTGACCGGCAGGCCCAGCTTTTCGATCGCCGCCTTGGTGCCGCCGGTGGACACCAGCTCGACGCCAAGGCCCGCCAGGGTGCGGGCCGCATCCTCCAGCCCCGCCTTGTCGGACAGGGAGATCAGGGCGCGCTGCGGCTGCACCCGGTCGGGCGCGGGCGGAAAGTCGGGAGCGGCGGGCATGGCGGCGTCCGTGGAGGCTGGAGGAGGATGGCGCGGCGTCTAGCGCCAAACGACCGCCCCGTCACCCCACGGACGGTTTCACGCCGGATCGCTGGCGCCCGCCGGGCTCAGTTTCCACCGAATTTTGCTCTCGCTGTCGGTGCGGGCCGAACCGCGCACGACGATCTGCAGCGAGCGGCGCGTCAGGCCGGCGTCGATGTGGACGCTGGGCTCGATGGCCACGTCCGGTCCGTCGGTCCTGAACCACCACCCCCGACCCGAGGCGCCGCGCACCAGGATCGAGCGACGATCGCGCGCCAGAGACGCCTGCACGCCGGGCTCCAGGTGGAAGCGGATGGCGTAGGGGGCCGCGATCTGGCGGACCATCTCCTTGCGGCCGGGCGTGGGGAACAGCCGCTCCTCCGCGCGCAGTTCGTCCAGTCGCTGGTCCAGATAGAGACGGCGCTGGTGGTTCAGGCCGAAGGCCTCGCTCCAGCCGTCATGCTCCAGGTCCAGCCAGACCGCCCCGTCCCCTTGGCGATGGTCGGCGGTGACGTGGATGGGCGGCCCGATCAGGCGCGGCCCCAGCAGGTCGGCCTTCCAGCCGCCCAGCGGATCGTTCAGCGAGCGCTCGCCCAGGCTCAGGGTCGAATGGCCCGGCGTCAGGCGCAGGGCCTGCCGATCGGCGGCGCCGGGCGTCCAGCCCGAGCCGGTGAACAGCCGGTCGCGCCCACAGCACACTTCGAGCGCCAGCGGCTGGGCGCAGGCGGCGGCGCCCCAGGCGCC
>NZ_JAYRPA010000015.1:0-9205 GCF_041911375.1 Brevundimonas sp.
CCCGGCCCGCCCGGACCGCGCCGGCCGCCCGGACCTTCGGCCGCCGCCTGCGGCGTGGGCGCGCCGAAGGCGCGCGAGAAGTTGAGGCCCCACTGCACGTCCTGCTGTTCGCGCCTGGCGAAGTTCAGCGGCCGGGCGTCGATGGACAGCAGGTTCCCCTCGTCGTCGCGGGTGAACCGCTCGGGCAGGGCAGCCTCCAGGTCCGGCGTGATGGCCGGGAAGGTCGAAATCTCGTTGTCGGTCTCGGTGCGGGTGTAGGCCATGTTCAGGCGCAGGTCGCGCTCCGAGAACGGCTGCCAGTTGACGCCCAGCTTCAGAATGCGGCTTTCCTCGGCCTGCAGATTGGGGTCGCCGCCGGTGATCTGGGTGATCTCGACGGTGTCGCCCGTGGCGAAGTCGAACACCGGGACGTTCGGGGTCGAGACGAAGGGGTCGTTCAGCTGCTGGATCGTCGGGGCCTTGCCCTCGTCGGAATAGTTGGCCGACAGCGACAGCCGCTCGACCGGCGACCAGTTCAGGCCGGCGCCGATCTCGTGCACGCCGCCGAAGTCCGACAGTTCGTCGTACTGCAGGTTCAGGTTCGCGGACAGGTCGCCCAGCATGGGCAGGACGCCGCGGTCCTTGTTGGCGATCGGCACGTCGAAGCTGGCCTGCAGGGCGCCCTGGTCGCGCGACTGGGACCGTTCGCTGGCCACGCCGGAGCGGAAGCTTTCGGAATCCAGCGACTGGTGCTCGGCGCCGACCTTGAACGTGGAGGTCAGGTCGCCGGCGGGCAGCGCCCACGCCGTGCCGTTGAACACCACTTCCGCCTCGGCCGTCTGCGAGACCGAGCGGGCGGTGTCGCGCAGGGCGTCGCTGACCAGGCCGTCGATGTCGCCGAAGGGATTGACGGCAGGATCGCCCGCGCTGATCGCGGCCTGCAGCGCATCGTCGTTCACGCCCCGTCCGGTCGAAGTCTCGGTCTCCGTGCGGGTGTATTCGCCCGTCGCCGTCCAGCGCCAGTCGCCCAGATAGCCGTCCAGGACCCCGCCCAGCTCGGCCGTGCGCGTGTCGACGGATCGGCTGAGCGCGTCCGGACGATCGACATAGCGATACAGCAGCACGTCGTTGGCGAACGGCGAGAAGCCGCTGCTGGACGGCAGGGTCAGGGTCACGCCCGGCAGGCCCAGGTAGCTGAAGCTGGAGCTGTCCTCCACGCTGCCGCTCAGGGTCAGGCCGACGGTGTCGTTCAGGTCGTGCTTATAGGTCCCTGCGATCGAGGCCTCGTCCTGCCGCGGCAGCAGGGTGCGATAGGCGTTCAGGTCGTCGGAGCGCGCGATCCCGGCGGTGGTGGCGAAGTCGCCCAGGCTGGGCGCGCCGCCGGCGGCCGAGCCGGGCACGCCCGCCACGGTCACGGTCGAGCCGGCGAGGGCCGACAGGGCCGGATCGATCTCTGCGCCGTTCGGCAGGCCGCTGATGTTGCCGACGCCGTCGAACAGCACGCCCGTGTCGGTGCGGTCGATGTTGCGCTCGGTCTCGTACAGCGGATTGCTGGTCTGGCCGTTGATGTCCAGCGACCAGCGGTCCGAGCCCGAAATGTTCAGGATGTTGTTCTCGGATTGGGTGGTGGTGCGCCCGCCCTGTTCGGAACGGCTGACGTTGACCGAGGCCGTCAGCGACCGGAAGTCGGCCTTCAGCACGATGTTCACGACGCGCTGGTTGGCGCTGTAGCCGTAGGACAGCGCCGTCTCTTCGGGCAGGATGTCGAAGCGTTCGATCGCTTCGGGCGGGATGCCGCGGATTTCGCGGAAGCCCGAGATGCGCCGGCCGTTGACCAGGAAGACCGGCGAGCCGCCGCGCGCGCTGCGCGTCTGCGCCTCCAGCAGGGTCACCAGTTCGCCGATGTTGGTGGCGCCGAACGCCTGCAGCTGGGTGGTGTCGTAGGAGACGATCGGCTCCTGGCCGCCCAGGGCCACGCCGCGTTGCTGGCCCGTGACGACCACGTCCGGCAGCAGGGTGACGGCTTCGTCTTCCGGCGGCGTCTGGGGCTGGACGGCCTCGGCGGCCGGAACGAGGGCGAGAAGAAGCAGGGCGGAGGAAGACATAGGGGAGGGCGTCTCTTGGTGTGCGGTCGGCCTATCTGGGACCCTGCAAAGGTGTCCAGAAAACGGCGGAATTCATGAAGGATTGGAAAGCGTTGCGGCATTCCAACACCGCTGGAATTTCATTGTTCCCGCAGCGACGGAAAAGCCGATGGCCAGCGTTGAAGACTGTTTGAATCGCGTCGCCTCAGGCCGCCCGGTCCTGTGCGGGCCGCGCCGCCTCCAGCGCCGCAGCGACGCCGTCGAACAGCGAATCCATGGTGATCG
The DNA here is from genome assembly GCF_041911375.1 of Brevundimonas sp. Taxonomy (GTDB): domain Bacteria; phylum Pseudomonadota; class Alphaproteobacteria; order Caulobacterales; family Caulobacteraceae; genus Brevundimonas. The sequence goes on from NZ_JAYRPA010000015.1 coordinate 2,349, forward strand.
GCTTGGCCAGGTGCCCGTCGGCGCCCGCCGAGAGGGCCGCCTCGACGTGATCGGGCAGGGCGTTGGCGGTCAGGATGATCAGGGGGGTGCGGGCCCGGCGTTCCTCGGCCTCCAGCGCGCGGATGGCGGCGGTGGCGCTGAGGCCGTCCATGACGGGCATCTGCATGTCCATCAGCACCAGATCGAAGCCGCCTTCGGCGAAGGCCGCGACCGCCGCCTGGCCGTCCTCGACCATGACCAGCTCGGTTTCGACGCCGCTGAGCATGATCTCCACGACCTTGCGGTTCGCCGGATGGTCGTCGGCCAGCAGCACGCGGGCGGGGAAGACCAGCGGCCCGGCCCCATCCGCATCGTCTTCCGTCGCCGAAACGGGGGCGGTCGCCGCCGGCAGGGCGAGGTCGAACCAGAAGCGCGCGCCTTCGCCCGGTCGCGCCTCGCAGTCCAGCGCGCCGCCCATCAGGGCCACGAGCTCGCGCGAGATCGCCAGCCCCAGTCCGGTCCCGCCGAAACGGCGGGTGATCGAGCCGTCCGCCTGCTGGAAGCGGGCGAAGATGCGATCCTTCTGCGTCTCATCGAAGCCGCAGCCGGTGTCGGCCACGGTGAAGCGCACCCGGCCCTCGTCCAGCGCGGAGACGGCGACGGTGACGGACCCGGTCTCGGTGAACTTGAGCGCGTTGGAGATCAGGTTGGACAGGACCTGACGCAGCCGCACCACGTCGCCCTGAACGACGTCGTCCAGCGCCGGCTCGATCTGCACCCGCAGGGCCACGCCCTTCTCGTCGGCGCGCGGGCGATAAAGGGCGGCGGCGCCGCGCACCGTGTCGGCCAGGTGGAAGGGCGCCGTCTCGACGACGACCTGCCCCGCCTCGATCTTGGCGGTGTCCAGGATGTCCGACAGAAGCCGCTCCAGCGTCACGCCCGAGGTGTGGATCACCTCGACCATCTCCCGCTCGCGCGGACGCAGTTCGGCGCGCGACAGGGCGTCGGCCATGGCCACGACGCCGTTCAGCGGGGTGCGGATCTCGTGGCTCATATTGGCCAGGAACTCGGACTTGGACCGGTTGGCGGCCTCGGCCCGGCGGCGCGCCACGCGCAGGTGGCCGGCCTGGCGCCACAGCCAGAACAGGGCGATCCCGGCGGACAGCAGGAACAGCACGGCGATGCCGGTGATCCAGTTCTGGGCCCCGATGACCGCCCGCTGCAGGTCGGTGTTGGCGCGCGCGGTCTCCAGCTGGGCGCGGCGCTGCGCCAGCTGGGACTGCATGTCCCCCGTGACCTGGCGGATGCCGCCGCTGAAGCGGCGGGCGTCGGCGATCTTTTCCAGATGGGCGTGCTCGCGCAGCTTGACGTACGCCTCCCGCGCGCGGCCTTCGGCGAACAGGATCTCGGCCTCGACGTGGGGCAGTTCGGACGCCCCTTCCTCGCGGAACAGCCCGGCCGCCCCCCGCCGACGGATCTCGGCCAGGTCGCGCTGGGCGGCGGCGACCTGGCCGGTCTGGGCGCGGGCGATCGCGCGCGCCGGCAGCAGGTGGGGAGCCAGGAAGGCGGCCTCGCCCAGGTCTTCGCCATAGGGCGCCAGACAGGCCAGCACCGCGCCCGGGTCCTGGCGCGCCTGGGCCACCATGGCGCAGAGGTTGGCGTCGTAGACGGTCAGGCTTTGCAGCCCCGCGCGTTCGGACAGCCGATGGTGAATCTCGAACAGGCGCTGCGCCTGGTCCGCGTCGCCCAGCTGGGTCGACAGCCGCGCCAGATTATAGACCGCGTCGAAGTCGGGCCGGGGATAGTCCGCACTGGCGAAGTCGATCTCGAACCGGCCGAAGGCGGCGGTGGCGCCGTCGATGTCGTTCAGCTTCATCAGGCCGATGCCGGTCATCTCCCACAGGCCGGCGCGGGCGATGTTGCCGTAGGGCGCGCCTTCGGGGATGAAGGCGTCGGCGTCGGCCAGCAGCTTCAGTCCCTCGCCGATCTTGTCCTGATCCATCAGGGCCAGGGCCCAGATGCGAGTGGCGTGGACCTTGGCGAACCAGTCCTGTTCCGTCGCGGCCGCATGCCGCATCGCTTCGGCCGCCGGCGTCTCGCCCTGATCGTAGCGCAGGACCAGATCGTTCAGATAGGCGATGCGGACATAGCGCTGGTCCTTCAGCCGGCCGGCGGCATGGGCCAGCCGGCGGTTCCAGGCCGCGGCGGTGTCGAACTCGCCCTGGTTCAGCATGATCCAGGTGACGTGATAGAGGCGTTGCAGGCCCTCGCGGTCGTTGCGGGCCTCGGCCGCGCGGCCGAAGGCCTGCAGGGCGGCGAAGTCCGTCGCCCCGGCGCGGCGCTCGACGGCCTGGGCCAGCTCGATCGGCGCGCGCTTGGGAACGGGCGGCTGCGCCAGCGCGATCTGCGGCGCCGAAACCGCCAGCAGGGTCGCGACGAGAAAGGGAACTCTTGATCTGGACATGCGGCTTCCGATTTGACCGCAGTTTGCTGAGGCTTGGTTGAATAAGGCTTAGCAGGGGAATGCGTGCGACGCCGGATCGGCCGCAGAGTCCGCGTTGACCCCCCGGAGGCTTTCGGCTATACGCCCGCCCTCTTGAGATTTTCGCGCCGTGGACGTGTGCTCCGCGGCGTTTTCCGTTCGAAGGTTTGACATGGCCAACAACCCCGGCGCCCGCAAGGCGATCCGCAAGATCGAAGCGCGGACCGAAGTGAACAAGGCGCGTCGCTCGCGCGTCCGCACCTATCTGCGCAAGTTCCAGGAAGCGGTCGCCGCCGCCGACGCCGACGCCGCCAAGACGGCCTTCATCGAGGCCCAGTCCGAGCTGATGCGCGCCGTGTCCAAGGGCGTGGTTCACAAGAACACGGGCTCGCGCAAGGTGTCGCGTCTGGCCGCCCAGCTGAAGAAGCTGTCGGCCGCCTGATCCACGCAGGCCACTGACCGGACACGGAGCGGCTGTCGCCGTTCCGTTATGGGAATACGTAGGTTTTACAACGGCGAAGGGGCGATGGCTCCTTCGCCGTTTTGCGTTCTGACGCCAAGTCTCGCTACGTGAGAATCCGTAGAGACTGTTCGTCGAACGGCGAAATTCCCATGCAGAATTGGGCTTTGCCGGAGTCAAACAATTTAACTGCGAATCGACCAACGAATCAGCGTTGACCCCACCCCGTCGGCGCGTAAGTTTTGGCCTCTAACGCACTTCCATCCCAGTACGGATGAAGACGGCGCGGGACCCTGTTTCGCGTCGGCGGGAGATGTCTGTTCAGAGGTTCGACCCCACCCGGAAAGCCCTGCTTTTCGGGACAGGAGAAGTCGTCCCTGATGCATCGCCCTGAAGCGCGGAGGACGGTTGATCTGAGCAGCGGGTGGCTGAACTATGGTTGGGGGCGCGACGGCGATGGCGAATGGGGCAGGCAGATCGGGGCTCACCGATCTCGACCGCATCTGGAGCGAGGCGTCCGTGCGCCTGCGCGCCGAGATCGGCGACGGCCCGTTCAACTCCTATGTCGCGCCGTCGGCGGTCCGCATGGATTCCGGCGGCCAGCTGATCCTGGTGACCCCGACCGCCTACGCCCGCGACTGGGTGCGCAAGAACGCGCTGCGCCGGATGAACGAGCTGTGGCTGGGCCTGGACGGACAGTCGCGCCGGCTGGACGTGCGCTGCCGCGCCGAGGTCGGCTCGGCCCCGCCGGCGACGGCCGTGGCGGCCTCGGGCGGCAATGTCGTCGATGCGACGCCGCGCCTCGCCGCCCTCGCGCCCCTGAATGGGGCGACGCCGACCGTGGCCCCGATCGCCGACGGCGCCCGCGCCGTGCGCGCCGCCGGCCTGCAGGAACGGCTGACCTTCGACAGCTTCGTGGAAGGGCAGGGCAACGCCTTCGCCCTGGCCATCGCCAAACAGGTCGCCAGCTGGGCCGACGGCCACTTCAACCCGGTCTTCTTCTGCGGCCCGTACGGCTACGGCAAGACCCACCTTCTGAACGCCATCGCCTGGGAGGCCCAGCGCCTGCGTCCCGAGGCCAAGGTCGTCTATCTGACCGCCGAACGCTTCCTGTCGACCTTCGTCAAGGCGATGCAGGACCGTTCGACCGCCGCCTTCAAGGAAAGCCTGCGTTCGGCCGACATGCTGCTGCTGGACGACGTCCAGTTCGTGGGCGGCAAGGCCTCGACCCAGGAGGAGCTTCTGTCCACGCTGACCGCCCTGATCGAGGACGGCAAGCGGGTCGTCTTCTCGGGCGACCGTCCGCCGATGGCCCTGACCGAGGTCGAGCCGCGCCTGCGCAGCCACCTGGCCGCGGGCCTGACCTGCCCGGTCGAGGCGGGCGATCGCGAGCTGAAGATCGCCGTGGCGCAGAACCGTCTGAAGGCGCTCTCGGCCCTGGGCGTGGTGCAGGGCGAGGCCGCCCCGGAAGTCCTGGCCCAGCTGGTCGACCGCACGCCCGGCTCGATGCGCGAGCTGGAGGGCGCCGTGAACACCCTGGCCGCCGCCGCCGGCGCGCGCCTGTCGGCGGTGTCGGTCGACGAGGCCTCCATCCTGCTGGGCGCCGCCCTGCGCGGCGGGCCCGAGCGCCGCATCACCGTCGACGAGATCCAGAAGACCGTCGCGGATCACTTCAACCTCAAGCAGGCCGATCTGCTCAGCGAGCGCCGGACGCGCTCGGTCGCGCGTCCGCGCCAGATCGCCATGTACCTGTGCAAGCAGCACACGACCCGGTCCTATCCCGACATCGGCCGCCGCTTCGGCGGGCGCGACCACACCACCGTCCTGCACGGCGTGCGCAAGATCGAGGAGCTGATGCCGCAGGACGACCAGATCGCCCGCGACGTGGAGGCGTTGACGCGGAAACTGCGGGGGTAAGGAGTGCGGTTTCTTTCTCCCCATGAAGGGGAGGGAGAATTCTGTGAACGGCTTTCTCCGCCTTCCTTGCCCTCCACGCCTGATCCGCTAGTGTCCAAGGCCATTTAACCGCGGCCGTTCGAGTCGGGCCGCGCCGGGCGAGACGACATGCAGCTTACGATCGAACGTTCCGCGCTCCTCAAGGCCCTGGGCCACGTCCAGAGCGTGGTCGAACGCCGAAACACCATTCCGATCCTGTCCAACGTCCTGCTCAGCGCCGGACGCGACCGGCTGGCCTTCGCCGCCACCGACCTGGACATGGAGATGGTCGACGAGGCCGAGGCCCAGGTCCAGGTCGAGGGCCAGATCACCGCGCCCGCCCACACCCTTTACGAAATCGTCCGCAAGCTGCCGGAAGGCGCCGAGGTCTCGCTGCTCTATTCGGGCGACGATCCGCGTCTGGTGGTCTCGGCCGGCCGCTCGCGCTTCAACCTGCCGGTCCTGCCGGCGGGCGACTTCCCCGTCATGTCGACCGAGAGCGCCGGGGCGTCCTACGTCCTGGCCAAGGAAGACCTGGCCCGGCTGATCGACAAGACCCGCTTCGCCGTCTCGACGGAAGAGACGCGCTACTATCTGAACGGCCTTTATCTCCACACCGTCGCCGAACAGGGCGTGCCGCTGCTGCGCGCCGTGGCCACCGACGGCCACCGTCTGGCCCTGGCCGAGACCCCCGCGCCGGAAGGCGCCGCCGGCGGTCCCGGCGTGATCGTGCCGCGCAAGACGGTGGATCAGGTCCGCCGCCTGCTGGACGACACGAACGGCCCGGTCGAGGTCCAGGTCTCGGCCCAGAAGATCCGCTTCCAGCTGGGCGAGGCCAGCCTGACGTCCAAGGTCATCGACGGCGCCTTCCCGGACTATCTGCGCGTCATCCCGCGCGGCAACGACAAGCAGGCCGACATCGACAACGCCCTGTTCGCCAAGGCCGTCGACCGGGTCGCCACCATCTCGGCCGAGAAGAGCCGCTCGGTGAAGCTGGCCTTCGACAACGACCGGGTGAAGCTGACCGTCCGCAACATGGAGGCCGGCCAGGCCGAGGAAGAGGTCGAGATCGGCTATTCCGACGAACCGTTCGAGATCGGCTTCAACGCCCGCTATCTGCTGGATGTCGCCGGCCAGATCACCGGCGAGAACGCCGCCTTCCGCTTCGCCGACCCGGCTTCGCCGACGCTGGTCCTCGATCCGGCCGACCCGGGCGTGCAGTACGTGCTGATGCCGCTGCGGGTGTGATCCTGACCGCCACGCGTTAAGGAGGGAGCGTGATCCGCTCCCTCGCCCTCACCGACTTCCGCTCCTATGCGAGCGCGCGGCTGGACCTGGCGTCCGGGCCTGTGGTGCTGCATGGGCCGAACGGGGCGGGCAAGACCAATCTGCTGGAGGCGATCAGCCTGCTCACGCCCGGCAAGGGCCTGCGCAACGCCACCGCCGTCGAGATGGGCCGTCGCGAGCCCGGCGAGGCGACCGGCCGCCCTTGGGCCGTCAGCGTCGAACTGGACGACGAGACGCGGCTGGGCACCGGCGTGCCCGGTCCCGGCGCCGCCCGGCGCATCGTCCGCATCAACGGCGAGACCGCCCAGCCGGGGCGTCTGCTGGACCATCTGCGCCCCGTCTGGGCCACGCCGGAGCAGGACCGGCTGTTCTCCGACGCCCGCGCCGAACGGCTGAAGTTCTTCGACCGCCTGGTCTTCGCCGCCGATCCCGACCACGCCGCCAGCGTCTCGGTCTATGAGAAGGCGCTGCGCGAACGCCTGCGCCTGCTGAACGACGCCCAGGAGGGCCGGGAGGCCGACCCCGTCTGGTTGGACGCGCTGGAGATCCGCCTGGCGGAGGCCGGGGCGCGGGCCGCCTTCGCCCGCATCGCGGCGCTGCATGCGCTCCAGGCCGCCATCGACGCGCGCGGCGACCGGCCCGTCCCCCAGGCCGACCTGGGCCTGGCGGGCGAGGCGGAGGCGATGGCCGAGGGCGGCGCCGAGGAGGCCGAGG
>NZ_JAYRPA010000016.1:0-1022 GCF_041911375.1 Brevundimonas sp.
AGCGCCCACAGGGCCCGCGCCGCGCCGGCGAAGCCGGCAGCCACCGCACCCGGGGTGACCGGCGCGCCCGCCTCGAACGCCCGCGCGATCCCGAAGAATCCGGCCAGGATTGCCGGCCCGACGAGCATGAAGGCCCCCGCTGCGGCGATCACGAATGGCGACCACCCCTGCGCCAGCAGCCCGCCCATGATCGCCGCACCGCCCAGGACGAAAATCAGCGAGTAGGCGATGCTGACGCCGCGCGTGGCGTTGGCGAGGCGCCAGCCGTCGGCCAGGGCCTGGCGCAGCATCGCGGTCGTTAGGGGGTTGATGGTCATGGCGGCGGAAATCCGGTTGGCGGCGACATGGGAAGGCTAACCAAAAGCCGATGCCCGGACGCCAATCCAGATCAAATAATTCCCCTGCTTTCAGTATTGTCATGCCCCGACCGTGGAAAATTTCATACCGGCGTCACGAGGCCCGCGGCTAACCTTGCGCCCATGCTCGTTTCCATGCCTTCCGCCTCGCTCTGTCGCCCCGCTGCACGCCTGCCGGCCCTGTCCCGGCTGGTCGGCGCCGTGCTGTTCTGGCTGCTGGCGATGCAGGCCGTCTGGGTTCACGCCGCGGCGCTCGAATTCCTGCCCGGCGAACCGCTCGGCCGCTGGATGGAAGTCATCGTCGAGAAGGGGCGGCCGCTGACGCTCGACGAGGCGGTCGAACAGTTTCGACGCGGGGCCTATGTCCGGGGTCACGAGGAAGTGCTCAAGTTCGGGATCGGGGCGCGCCCTGTCTGGCTGCGCCTGGCCGCGGACAACAACGGTCTGCGTGCCGCCGAGCGCCGCCTGCAGGTGGAAAACTCCTGGCTCGACCGCATCGACGTCTATCTCGTCAATGACGGACAGCTCGTCGCCCACCGGACGGCGGGCGACGCCGACGCGGGCGCCCAGCACCCGCTGCCCGGCCTCGGCTACGTCTTCGAGCTGACGCTGCCGCCCGGCCAGAACGAGATCCTGCTCCGCGTCGAGACGCCGGACCCGCTGCTG
>NZ_JAYRPA010000017.1:0-2071 GCF_041911375.1 Brevundimonas sp.
CCTTCCCCAAGCTGGAGCCGCGGACCTTCGACCTCGTATACCTCGATCCGCCACGCTACGCCAAGAGCCCGTTCGGCGTCGTCGACATCGTCAACGACTACGCGGCGCTGATGAAGCCGGCGCTACTGTGCACGGCCGAGGGCGGCACGCTGATCTGCTGCAACAACGCGGCGCAGATTTCGCGCGAAACCTGGAGTGATCAGCTCGAACGCTGCGCCAGGAAGGTCGGGCACAGCATCCGCGACCTGGAATGGATCGCGCCGGAGGGCGATTTCCCCAGCCACGACGGGCAGGCGCCGCTGAAGATCGCGTTGCTGCGAGTATGAGGCGAACGCGGCCCAACCCAGCGGACCGTCGCCACCGGGACCAGACATGAAGCCTCAGCACTGGCGAAGCGCCGATGGCACCCGGCTGACCCTGCGGCCGATGCTGAAGAGCGATGCGCCGCTGGTCAAGGAGTCGCTCGGCAGGCTTTCCAGCGAAACCAGGCGCAACCGCTTCTTTTCCGCGGTCAGGGAGTTTTCCGACGAGACGGTGCGCCGGCTGACCGATTTCGACCTCGCCAGCGAGTTCGCCGTGGTCGTCGTCCGCCCCGACAGGGGCCGCGAAATCCCGATCGCCGGCGGCCGCTTCGTCCATTGCGCCGACGGCCGGCGCTGCGAGTTCTCGGTCCTGATCGGCGACCCCTGGCAGGGCCAGGGCCTTGGCCACCGGATCCTGCGCACCCTGATCCGCGAGGCGGCGCGGCGCGGCCTGCACCAGATGGACGGCTACGTCCTCGCCGACAACCGCGCCATGCTCAAGCTTGCGCGCGCCCACGGCTTCATGGTCGACACCAGCAACGAGGACGCAGGCGTCAGGATCGTCAGCCGCGACCTGCCCCGGCCGACGCCCGCCATCTGGCCACGGCTGTTCCGCAAGCTGCTGAAATTCGGCAGGAATCCGTAGGGCGTATTCCCGGCAACCGGCGCGACTGTCGCTTACCGGGACCACGCCCCGGGCCGCCCCCCGTTAAGGAAGCGTTAATCTGGGCGAAATAGACTCGGCGCCTGCCCCTTCGCGAGTCGCGCCATGCCCCGAGTTGCCTTCCGCCTTACCCGTCTTGCCGCGTTTCTGGTCGCCTTGTCCGCCGGTGCCGCCGGCGCCGGCGAGCCCCTCCGCCTGCAGGCCGCCCAGATCCGGGCGCTGGGGATCGAGACGGCGGTCGTCGGCCAGGCCGACACGGAACGCCAGGGCGTCTATCCGGCCCGCGTGCTGGTACCCAACGAACAGATGCGCGTCGTCGCCGCGCCGGTCGGCGGGATGCTCGAAATGCTCGCCGTCGCCCCCGGCGCTTCGGTCAAGAAAGGCCAGGTGCTGGCCCGCCTGGCCAGCCCGCAGGCGCTGGAACTGCAGCGCGAGGCGCTGCAGGCCGGCAGCCAGTCGGCGCTGCTGCAGCAAAGCCTGAAGCGCGACCAGCAACTGTTCGCCGAAGGCCTGATCGCCGAATCGCGCCTGCAGGCGACGCGCGCCGCCGCTACCCAGGCCGCCACCCAGGCCAGCGAACGCCAGCAAGGCCTGGCGCTGGCCGGTATCGCGCCGGGCAAATTGGGCCCTGCGCTGGCGTTGACCGCACCGATCGACGGCGTCGTGCTCGAACAGGGCGGCCAGCTCGGCCAGCGCGTCGAGGCGTCGGCGATGATCTACCGCATCGCCAGATTGTCGCCGCTGTGGCTGGAAATCCAGGTGCCGCTCGACGTCGCCGCCGGTCTCCGCGAAGGCATGGCGATCCGGGTCGCCGGGCGCGACATCGGCGGCAAGCTGATCGCCATCGGCCGCACGGTCGACCCGGCGAGCCAGACGGTCCTGCTGCGCGCCGAGGTCGATAAGGGCGCCGACGCGCTGCATGCCGGCCAGGTGGTCGAGGCGGAGATCGCCACCCCGCCCGCCGGGCACCAGCGGCTGCCGGCCGCCGCCCTGGCGCGCCACGACGGCAAGACCTGGGTCTTCGTCCAGGCCGCCGGCGACGATGCCGACGTGCGCTTCGCCGCCCGGCCGGTGCGCATCGTCGGCCAGGGCGGCGACAGCGTGC
>NZ_JAYRPA010000018.1:0-145816 GCF_041911375.1 Brevundimonas sp.
GCGTCCCGCTCGGCCTGCGCCTCGTCGCGGGTCGCGCGAGCGGCCGCCGCCTCGCTCTCGGCCTGGATGCCGCGCAGCAGGGGCTCGCGCCCCTCCTCCACGAGCACGAGGGCCGCGCGGGCGTCCGCGATGGTCAGGCTGAGGGCCTCCTCGGCCAAGGCGAAGCGGCGCTCGGCGGCTTCGGCTTCGGCATAGACGAGCGCCAGCCGTCCGGCGGCGTCGACGACCGCCTGATCGCGACGCAGCACGGCCGTGCCCGCCTCCGCCCGCGCCACCTCCACCCGGGCGCCGCGCCGGCCCCACAGTTCGAGATCCTGCGTGAGCGAGAGCGTCGTTTCCGCGTTGTCGTAGCCGGAGAAGGGTCCGCTGCCGAAGGCGTTCTCCGCCTCAAGCGCCGCGGTGGGGTTGGGCCGCACGCGCGCCTGACGCACCCGGGCCTCGGCCGCCTCGAGCAAGGCGTCGGCCTCGGCCGCGGAGGGGCTGGCCCCTATGCGCTCAAGCAGGGTCCGGAAGGATGGCGCGGGATCGGCCCAGGCCGGGCCGGTCAAGGCGGTCGTCAGGGCGACCACAGCGCAGCCGACCGCGAAAGGCGGCAAGCGGCGAATAGGGGATGGCATGTCTCATGTCCCGGAAGGTTGACGTGAAGGGCGCGCGCGAACGCGAGGTCACGTCAGGTTCTGGGCGGGCGCATGGGACCGGCGGGCATCCGGGAGGCCGGCGCCTGATCGAGCGATGGCGCCAAGGGCGCGCGATCGAGGGCCATCGACCTCATGTCGTCAATCGCCGGCGGCGCGGTAATGCCGCAATGGTGGCAATGGCCGTGGGCGCAGGCGACCTGACCTGCTGCGTCCTTGCGTTCGCCGTGACCTGTATCGGACACAGCGACGACGTCCGACGCGGCCAGGCCTTGCAAGCTTCCGGTCTCGGGTGCGCAGGCGAAGGCGTCGGCTGCGGAAACCAGGACGAACAGGGCCAGGAACGACGCGAGCAGCGCCGCCATCCACCCATGCCTAGTCGAGGGAAACCCCATGCCGTCCCATAACACGGTGCGCCGCGACATCAATCGCCTCATCGTCGCACCGCCCGATACAGAGAGATGGATCCGGTGGCGGTCGGGATGACATCGAGCACTTGAACCTGTGTGAAGCCGGCCTCGGCCATCAGCGTAGGCAGAACGCCGTCGGCGTTCGGTTGGGTGTTTTCGTAGCCGTCCAGAGACTGCACCAGGCGGAAGAGCACGCGCATCGCACCCGACTGGCGGCCGTAGTCCGCGACATGCAGCGTTCCGCCCGGCTTGAGCGCCCGCAGGCTCGCGGCGAGGCCCGCTCGCTTCTCGGCCATGGGCAGCTGATGGAAGACCAAGCTGGAGACCACCTTGTCGGCGGCGTCCTCGCCCAGGAGCGCCGCCACATCGCGCGAAAACCCCTGGATGAAACGGACGGCCTGACCTGCAGCGGCCGTCTTCGTCTCGGCCCGCCTGAGGATGTCGCCGTCGGGATCGAGGCCGAAGATGCGCGCGTCCGGCGCCCGGTTCGCCATGGCGATCGCGAATGAGCCGGTTCCACATCCAAGATCGATGATCGTCTCGCCAGGGGACGGAGCCACCTGTTCGAGAAGGCGGCTCCGCCACAGCGGTTCCCGGGTCAAAAGCGCGATGGCCGGATCATACAGCCCGCTCAGGGCTGTATGGCCGAGCGCGGGGGTGAAGTTCGCGGTCACGCGGCGGCCTTCAGTTCTTCGCGGGACTGACGAATGATCGACCAGCCGGATTGCAGGAAGACCACCGCCAGGATCGCGCCGGCGATCAGGTCGGGCCAGCGAGAGGCGGTCAACCAGACGGCCACGCCCGTGGCCGCGACCACCAGGCTCTGGATCAGGTCGTTGCGCGTGCACAGCCAGACCGAACGGACATTGGCGTCGCCTTCGCGATGGCGGACCAGCAGCAGCGCGGCCAGGGCGTTGGCGAAAAAGCCCAGGGCGCCCAGGCCGGTGATGACGACGCCTTCCGGGGGCGCCCCCGAGGTCGCCCGCCAGATCGCGTAGCCAAGGATGAACAGCGCCAGCGCCGCGAGGCTGGCGCCCTTGATGATGGCGGCCCCGGATCTCACGGCGACCGAGCGCCCGATCACGGCCAGGCTGATGCCGTAGGTGGCGGCGTCGGCCAGGAAGTCGAGGGCGTTGGCACCCAGCGAGGCCGAGCCCTGCAGGGCCGCGCCGCCGGCGATGGCCAGGAAGGCGGCGCCGTTGATAGCGATCACCGCCATCAGGATGCGGCGATAGGCCGGCGTGGCGCCGTCGAACTTGACGGCCGCGCCGCAGCCGCAGCCGGCGGCCGCCGGTTCGGGGGACGAGAGGGAGTCAGTCATCGAAGTCCGCCTTTCACCACGAGAATGCATCCTCCAGTCGCTCGAGGATCAAGAACAAAAATGGATGCCTCGCCCAAAAAGACGCGGTTTGGCGGAACCGACTTGATCCTCTAGTAGCTAGAGGACGCACAATCGGACGAAATCCACAGGAGGCCTCATGATCACGATGCACCCGTCGCGACGCGGTCCCAGCCGCATGCGGGCGATCGCCTTCTCGTTCTTCATGCTGATCGCCGCTCTGGATCAGGCCGCCAAGGCCGCGGCTCGCGCCCGACTCGAGAGCCCGGTGGACCTCACGCCGTTCCTCGCGCTGCGTTTGGGATTCAATCCCGGCGTCACCTTTGGCCTGTTCGCAGACTCGGGCGCGGTGGGACGATGGGCCCTGAGCGCCGTGGCATTCCTGATCATCGGCGTCCTGCTGACCTGGATCTGGCGTACGCGAAGCGCCGTCACGGCGGTCGCGGCGAGCCTCATCGCCGGTGGAGCGCTCGGGAACCTGCTCGATCGTCTGCGCTCCGGCGCGGTGACGGATTTCATCGATCTTCATTGGGGCGACGTGCACTGGCCGACCTTCAACCTCGCCGATGCGGCCATTGTTTGCGGCGTGGCGCTGCTCCTCCTGACCGTCCGGGGCTCGGACGGCCGCCCGGCGACGTCGACCCTGGGACGGGCGGCGCGATGACCTTTTCCGCCGAACAGAAGGCGATCGCCGTCCGTTCGGGGTTGGCGATTCTCATCACCGCTGCGGCGGTGGCGTCAGCTTGGCTATGGCTTTCGCCACGTCTCCTGGGCGCCGCGCCGGACATGGCGACAGCTGATCGGCTGGCCTACGCCCTGAAGGCGGACCTCCTCGTTTTCCTGTGGCTCGCCGGTTGTTTGAGGGCCGTGGCGATCATCCGGTTCCGGTCCGACGCCGACCGGCCGGGTTCCGCCTATGCGGCGCCCAGCTCGAGGCTCGCCGTGCCTGCCGCCGTGCTTCAGAACACCCTGGAGCAGACGGTCCTGGCGGTGGGCGCCCACCTGGTGCTCGCCACCGTGCTGCGCGGCGAGGAGATGGTCGTGCTGCCGGTGCTGGTCGCCCTCTATCTGATCGGCCGCGTGTTGTTCGCCCACGGTTATGCCCGGGGCGCGGCGGCCAGGGCCTTCGGCATGGCCCTTACCGGCGCTTCCACGATCGCCGCCTTCGGCGCCGCCATCGTCCTCATGGGGCTGGGCCGATGATCCTTTTCCGTCCTGCGCCTGCCGCCCTTCAGCCCGCTGCTGCGAGATGATGCGATGACCCTGCCCTCCCCGGCCTCGTCCGGCCTGCGCCCTATCGGCAAGCTCGCCGCGGCCACCGGCGTCAAGGTCCCGACCATCCGCTTCTACGAGGAGATCGGCCTGCTTCCCGCCGCCCCGCGCACCGCCAGCGACCGGCGGATGTATGACGACGCGGCGGAACGCCGCCTGTCGTTCATTCGGCATGCACGGCAATTGGGCTTCGATCTGGACTCGATCCGCTCCCTGCTGGATCTGTCCGATCACCCTGATCGGCCCTGCGCCGAAGCCAGCATCCTCGCCGAACGTCATCTGGCGGAGGTGACGCATAAGATCGCCCGACTCCGGGCCCTGCAACGCGAGCTTTCGCGGATGACGGCGGAATGTGCCGGCGGCCGCGTGTCCGCCTGCAAGGTGATCGAAGCCCTGCACGATCCCTCGGCGCCGGTTTGAAGACGAACCCGACCCGGGTTTGCACCGCTCCTCGGCCTCGCCGTGCAGGTCGGCGCTGAAGGTCAGAACGGGCCCGGGATGATGCAGGAGCCATTGGGTCACCGCGACGTTTTGAGTAATCCCGCGGCCCTCGTCGCGCTCCCTTCGTCCATGGAGGACTTCGATGGCGCATCGATCGACACAGCGACACGCCGATCAGACGTTCGCCCTTTTGACGGACCCGTACAGGCGCATCTCCCGCCTGTTCGAGCAGGCCGGCGCGGACGCAATCGAGACCCGTCTGGCGCTGAAGGAGACGGCCTGTCTGAGAGGGCGCGAAGCGGCCCAGGTCTTCTACGACGAGACCCGCATCTCGCGCGCGGGCGCCATGCCGGCGCCTGTCCGACGCACACTGCTCGGCGAAGGCGGCGTCCAGGGCCTGGATGGCGAAGCGCACCGCGCCCGCAAACGCGTGTTCATGGCTCTTATGTCGCCGGAACGGATCGCGCGGCTGGGCGACCTGTTCGAGGCGGAATGGCGACGCGCGGCCGTTGAATGGGCTGGCCAGGAAGAGATCGTGCTGTACGACGCCCTGCAGCCGGTGCTCACCCGCGCCGTCTGCCGCTGGGCGGGGGTGCCGCTGAATCCCGACGACGAAGCGAAACGGGTCAGTCACCTCAGGGCGCTGTTTGACGCGGCAGGATCGCGGGGGCCTCGCCACCTGTGGTCGAGGTACGCGCGGCGACGCGTCGACGCCTGGCTGGCCTCGATCATCGAGGGCATTCGCGCCGGACGACTGGCGCCGGATCCAGACACCGCCGCCTACGCCTGGGCCTGGGCGAGCGCGGATGATGGCGAACCGTTGGCGGCCCGGACGGCGGCGGTCGAACTGGCCAATGTGCTGAGGCCGACCGTGGCGACCTCGGTCTATATCGTGTTTGTGGCGCACGCGATGCAGGCGCACCCCGCGGCGGCCCGTCTGGCCACCGCGGACGCCGGCCGCCGCCGCGCCTTCGTTCAGGAGGTGCGACGCCTTTATCCGTTTTTCCCGGCGGTGATCGGGCGTGTGCGCGCGCCGTTTCGCTGGCGCAACCTTGACTTCCCGGTGGGTCGGCAGGTGATCCTCGATCTCTATGGCTCCAATCACGATCCTGCCGTCTGGACCGATCCCGACGAATTCCGGCCAGAGCGTTTCATCGACGGCTCCGGGGACGCGTTCGGCCTGATTCCCCAAGGCGGCGGGAACGCCCTGACCGGTCACCGTTGTCCCGGCGAAAGCATCGTCGTCGAATTGATGGAGCGGGCCCTCGGCTTGCTCGCCGGCCTGAACTACCGGCTGCCGGCTCAGGATCTGGAGATCGACTTCCGCCGCCTTCCGGCCCTCCCCAGGAGCGGGTTCCGAATGATGACGCGTCGGACTTCCCCGCGTGAGGGCGGCGCCTGATGTTTGCTCATGCGGGTGGCCGGCGCCTTCGTCCCTCTTTCACTTACAGCGAAGGCTGACGCGATGGCTTCGATGACATCCTATGACCTGGTGATAATCGGCGGCGGGCCGGGCGGGTACCCCTGCGCCATCCGGGCGAGCCAGCTCGGCATGTCGGTGGCGGTTATCGACGACCGGGAACTCCTCGGTGGAACCTGCCTGAACATCGGGTGCATTCCGTCAAAGGCGCTGCTGCAGGCCACAGAGCGGCTGGAGATGGCCCGCAATCTCGAGGCTTTCGGCGTCCTGGTCGACAATGTGCGGGCCGACCTTGCAGGCGTCATGCGGCACAAGGCCAGGGTCGTGACGGAGCTTGGTGAAGGGGTCGCCTACCTCCTGCGCAAGAACAAGGTCACCCGCCTGCAGGGCCGCGGCCGGCTGCTGTCGCGCGACCGTGTGGAAGTGAGCGCCCCGGACGGCAGCTTCGAGGTGCAGGTCCGCAAGGCGATCGTGCTCGCCAGCGGATCGAAAGCGGCGACGTTGCCGGACCTGCCCATCGACGAGCAGCGGATCGTCACCTCGGCGGGCGCCCTCAGCCTGACGGCGGCGCCGCGCCATCTGGCGGTGATCGGCGGCGGCTATGTCGGACTGGAGCTGGGCTCCGTCTGGCGCCGTCTCGGCAGCGAGGTCACCGTCGTCGAGGTGCTCGACCGGATCGCGTCCGGCGTTGATTCAGAGATGTCGACGGCGCTGCACAAGGTGCTCGAGGCCCAGGGCTTCCAATTCTGCCTGGCGCACAAGGTGGTCGGATCGCGAATGGAGGCGGACGACGTCGTCCTTGAGGTCGAGCCCATGGGAGACGGCGCGCGAGGAACCATCAAGGCCGATGTCGTGCTCGTGTCCATTGGCCGACGTCCCGCCACCGACGGACTCGATCTGGAGACGGTCGGCATCAAGCCGGACCCAAGGGGCTATATTCCGGTCGACGACGGCTTTCGAACCAGCGCCGAAGGGGTCTACGCCATCGGCGATGTCATCGGCGGCGCCATGCTGGCCCACAAGGCGGAGGAAGAAGGGATCGCCCTTGCCGAGCGCCTTGCCGGCGCCGCGGGCCATGTCGACTACGGAACGATCCCGGCCGTCGTCTACACCTGGCCGGAACTGGCCTCAGTCGGGCGCACCGAGGACGACCTCAAGGCGGCCGGCGTGGCCTATCGCGTCGGGCGCTTTCCGTTCTCGGCAAACGCCATGGCCAAGGCGCGGTTGGAGAAGAACGGGCTGGTCAAGGTGTTGGCGGACGCCGGCACGGACAGGATTCTCGGCGTGCACATCCTGGGGCCGGACGCGGGCAGCCTGATCCATGAAGCGGTCGCCGTCATGCAATTCGGCGCGGCGGCCGAAGACGTGGCGCGGACGAGCCATGCGCATCCGACGCTTCCGGAAGCCTTGCGCGAGGCATGCCTGGCTGTGGCCGACCGCACGATCCACCTGTAACGACCGCCCGTCGCGTGGCTGCCCGGGCTGGCCGCGCGGCGCCGAGGCGTCCCGGCGGGCGTAGAGGACCCGTAGCCGCCTACGAGCCCGGCCGCGTCGCGAATAAAGCGCGACAGCGTCGCCGCCTGAATGCTAATGCGAGCCGTTCACATCTGGATTGACCATGCGTCCTCTGCTCCGTCTGCTTGCCCTGCTGTTCGCCCTGGGGCTGGCCGCGCCCGCCCTGGCCCAGACGCCGTCCGCCTCCGAGGCCCAGGTCGCCTGGCGGCTGCTCGACTATGTAGCGGTCGACTACGCCGGCGCGGTGGCCGACGGTCAGGTGACCAATCCGGCCGAATACGGGGAGATGATCGAGTTCGGCGGCCAGATCCGGACCCGCCTGGACGCCCTGCCGCCGAATCCGGCCAAGGCCGGTCTGGTCCGCGACGCCGAGGCCCTGCAGGCGGCCATCAGGGACAAGGCGGATCCGCGCGTCGTTGGCGACCGGGCCAAGGCGCTCGCCGGCGCGGTGCTGACGGCCTATCCGAGCCCGCTGGCGCCTTCGTTCCCGCCTGATCTGGCCCGCGGCGCGACGCTCTATGCCGAGCAATGCTCGGTCTGCCATGGCGTGACCGGACGCGCCGACGGCCCGGGCGCCGAGGGGCTTGATCCGCCCGCGATCGCCTTCGCGGATGTGGAGCGCGCCCGTCAGCGCAGCGTGTTCGGCCTCTACCAGGTCATCGATCAGGGGCTGGAGGGCACGGCGATGGCCAGCTTCGCCCATCTGCCGGCCGAGGACCGCTGGGCCCTGGCCTTCTACGTGGGCCGGTTCGCCTTCACCGACGCCGAAGCCGCCGAAGGTCGACGCCTCTGGGAGAGCGACCCGGCGATCCGCGCCGTCTTCCCGGACCTGGCCGCCCTCACCCAGGCGACGCCGGCCGAGCTGGCGACAAGGATCGGCGAGACGAAGGCACGGGCGGTCACGGCCTACCTGCGCCGCCACCCGGAGGCGACGGTCCGCGCCGAGGGATCGACCCTGTCCCTGGCCCGGACGCGACTGGCCGAAAGCGAGGCCGCCTATCGCCGGGGCGATCGCAGGGCCGCGACCGACCTGGCCCTGTCGGCCTATCTCGACGGCGTCGAACCGATGGAGCCGGCGCTGGGCGCCCGCGACGGCGCCTTGCTGCGGCGGGTCGAGACGGCCATGACCGACCTGCGCGTCTCGATCAGCAGGGGCGCGCCGGCCCAGGAGGTCGCGGACCGGGTCGCCCGCGCGAACGCCCTGCTGGACACGGCCGAACGCGCACTCGCGCCCCAGGAGGCGGACAATCTCGCCAGCTTCCTCGGCGCCTTCACCATCCTGCTGCGCGAAGGTCTGGAAGCCATCCTCATCGTGGTGGCGATGATCGCCTTCCTCAGGAAGGCCGAACGTCCCGAGGTGCTGCGCTACGTCCACGGCGGCTGGGTGGCCGCGCTGGTCGCCGGCGGCGCCACCTGGGCGGCCGCGACCTTCTTCATCTCCATCAGCGGCGCCAGCCGGGAGCTGACCGAAGGGTTCGGCTCGCTTCTGGCGGCCGTCGTGCTCGTCTCGGTCGGCATCTGGATGCACGGCAAGTCGCACGCCGACGCCTGGCAGACCTATATCCGCGACAAGCTCTCTCACGCCCTGTCGAAACGGTCGGCCTGGTTCCTGTTCCTGCTGGCCTTCGTGGTGGTCTACCGCGAGGTGTTCGAGACCATCCTGTTCTATGCGGCGATCTGGAGCCAGGGCGGCCATCTCGGCATGCTGGCCGGCGCCCTTACGGCGGTGGCGATCCTGGCCGTGGTGGCCTGGGCCTTGCTGGCCTACAGCAAGCGCCTCCCGATCGGCCGGTTCTTCTCCCTGAGCTCGATCCTGATGGCCATCCTGTCGGTCGTCCTCGTCGGCAAGGGGGTGGCGGCGCTGCAGGAGGCGGGCTGGCTCGATGTCCATCCGCTGGCGTGGATCCCCCGCATCGAGATCCTCGGTCTTTATCCGACGGTCGAAGGCGTCGCCGTTCAGCTTCTGACGATCGCTATCCTCGTGGTCGGCTTCTCCCGGCATGCGGCGCCGAAAGGCGCGCGCCCAGCCTCTTGAGCGGGCGTCTGAGGCCCTCAACTGCGACCCGTTGGCAGGGTTTCGGAGCTGCTTGGGCGCCGATAGCCGCGCCGTCCGCGGATACCCAAGGTGCGGGGCCGCAGCCGATAGCGTGCGGAGACCACGCTTGGTGCGGAGATTAGGCGCCCTATTCTCCGCACTTCGCGCGGAGAATAACCTTGCTCTTGCGGCGAATAGCGCCCATATTCTCCGCAAGGAGTGCGGGGAATGGCGCAATACATCCATGAGATCGAAGGCTGGCCGCGTCTGGACTGGCGCGCTGACGCGCTTGCCGATCGCCTCGCAGCCGTCCGTCATCGCCAGGGCCTTCTGCTTGGCCGGATGCACACGCTCGGCTTCGACCTCCGCGCTGAAGCCGTCCTCGAGACCCTTACCGAAGATGTCCTGAAATCCAGCGAAATCGAAGGCGAGCTGCTCGACAAGGATCAGGTGCGATCCTCCATCGCCCGCCGCCTCGGCATGGATATCGGGGCCCTCGCCGCCGCGGATCGCAACGTCGAAGGCCTCGTCGAAATGATGCTCGACGCGACCCAGAACTTTGCGTCTCCGCTCACCGAGGAACGGCTGTTCGCCTGGCACGCCGCCCTGTTTCCGACCGGGCGCAGCGGCATGACGAGGATCGTCGTCGGCGCCTGGCGCAACGAGAGCTCCGGCCCGATGCAGGTCGTCTCGGGCCCCTTCGGACGAGAGCGCGTGCACTATGAAGCGCCCCTTGCCGACCGTCTGCAGGACGAGATGCGGGCGTTCCTCGACTGGTTCAATGACGAGCCGCGGACGGATCCGGTCCTCAAGGCCGCGATCGCCCACCTGTGGTTCGTGACCATCCACCCGTTCGACGATGGGAACGGCCGGATCGCGCGGGCGATCGCCGACATGGCGCTCGCCCGCTCCGAGAAAAGCGCTCAACGCTTCTACAGCATGTCCGCCCAGATCAGGCTGGAGCGCAAGGACTACTACGCCACCCTGGAGGCGACCCAGAAAGGCGCGCTGGACGTGTCCCTCTGGCTGGACTGGTTCCTCGGCTGCCTCGATCGCGCGTTCGATGGCGCGGAAACCACCCTGACGCATGTCATGCGCAAGGCGCGCTTCTGGGAGGCGCTAGCAGGTCAGACGTTGAGCGAGCGCCAGAGCACGGTCATCAACCGGCTGCTCGACGGCTTCGAAGGCAAGCTCACCTCGACCAAATGGGCGGCGCTGACGAGGTCCTCGCCCGACACGGCCCTGCGCGACATCAACGATCTGGTGGGGCGGGGCATCCTCGTGAAGGATGAAGGCGGCGGGCGCAGCACAAGCTATTCGCTGGTCGATCGAGGATAGGCGGGACCGCACGACGCCGGCACGGCACTTCGCCAGGTCGGTCGCTCAAGACCCGAGCCTCAACAGGGAGGATCGCAATTCGCCACATCTGGCGAGTTACCGCCAACAACCCGCCTAATTCGCCAGAAGTGGCGAATTACCACCTTTGCCAGGCGCGCGACGCCGCAAGGCGCCGCCGACGCGGCCTCACGCCTGACGCGCGATGGCGATGGCGGAGAGATCCGCTGCGGCCTCGACCGGACTGCCGGCCGCCTTGCGCTCGGAGTAGCGGTCCACGAGCTGGGTGGCGTGCGGTCGAGTGAGGACAGTGAAGCGCACCAGCTCCTCCATCACATCGACGATGCGCTCATAGTAGGCCGAAGGCTTCATCCGGCCGGCCTCGTCGAACTCCTGAAAGGCCTTGGCCACGCTCGACTGGTTGGGAATGGTGATCATCCGCATCCAGCGGCCCAGAAGGCGCAGGGTGTTGACGGCGTTGAAGCTCTGGGAACCGCCCGACACCTGCATCACCGCGAGCGTGCGGCCCTGGGTCGGGCGCATGCCGCCCAAACTCAATGGCAGGTGATCGATCTGCAGCTTCATCAGTCCGGAGACCTGGCCGTGCCGTTCCGGACTGCACCAGACCATGCCCTCCGACCACAGGGCGTGCTCGCGCAGCTCGCGCACCGCCGGATGGTCGTCGTCGCCGGGCGAGCCCGGCAGAGGCAGGTCGGAGGGGTCGAAGATGCGGGTCTCGCATCCCATGCGCTGCAGCAAGCGGGCCGCTTCCTCGACGCAGAGCCGCGAATAGGAGCGCTCGCGCAGCGACCCGTACAGGAGAAGGATGCGTGGCGGGTGGTCGTGCGGACCCAGGCCGGCGGCCGGGTTGCTCGACAGATAGGCCGCGTCCAGGGCCGGCAGATGATCGGGATCCGGCAGCGGCCGCAGGCGGGCGAAGATCATCCGAGATCCTTGGTCAGATAGGCGGCCGAGGCCGGGCAGATGTCTGCGAACTCGCGGGTTCGCCGGATCGCGGCGGGCGCGGCCGCCCGATCTGCGGCGGCGAAGCCGCGCCGGGCGAAGAAGGGCTCGGCCGTCGTGGTGAGCAGGTGGAGCCGTTCTCCGCCCAGCTCGCTCGCCGCGGCCTCGGCGGCGCTCAGGATCCGGCTCCCGAGCCCCCGCGAATTCAGGCCAGCGAGTACGACCAGGGAGCGCAGCAGCAGGTCCCGCCCCTCTCCTTCCAGGCCGACGTAGCCGGCCAGGGCGCTGTCGTCGTCGGCTCGGAAGTAGCGGCCGGCCCCGGGCTCCGGCAGGCCCTCGCCCTGCAGGGCCGCGATCAGGCCGGCGTCATCCGCGTCCAGGAGATGCAGCACGACCATCAGGCGGCGTCCGCCGGCGGGGCCGTGTCCGGAAACCAGCGTCGGCCCATCCACAGCGCGACCGAGACCAGAAGGATCAGCACCGGCACCTCGACCAGCGGACCGATGACCGCAGCGAAGGCGACCGGCGAGGTCAGCCCGAAGGCCGCGATGGCCACCGCGATGGCCAGCTCGAAATTGTTTGAGGCGGCGGTGAAGGCCAGGGCGGTCGTGCGCGGGTAGTCGGCATCGATCAGCTTGCCCATGAGGAAGCTGACCACGAACATGACGAGGAAGTAGATGGTCAGGGGAATGGCGATGCGCAGGGCGTCCAGCGGCAGGGCCACCACCTCGCCGCCCTTCAGGCTGAACATGACCACGATGGTGAACAGCAGGGCGATCAGGGTGATCGGTCCGATGCGCGGCAGGAAGCGCCGCTCGTACCAGTCGGCCCCGCGGCGGGCGATCAGGCTGCGCCGGGTCAGGAAGCCGGCCAGGAAGGGAAGACCGAGGTAGACGAGAACGGCGCCGGCGATGGTCCAGACGCTGACGTCCACCACGCTGCCCTGCAGGCCGAACAGGGGCGGCAGGACGGTGAGGAAGACCCAGGCGTAGAGGCTGAAGAACAGGATCTGGAAGATCGAGTTGAACGCGACGAGACCGGCGACATACTGGTCGTCGCCCCGCGCCAGTTGGTTCCAGACCAGCACCATGGCGATGCAGCGCGCCAGCCCGATCAGGATCACGCCGGTCATGTATTCCGGCTGGTCGCGCAGGAAGATGACCGCAAGGGCGAACATCAGCACAGGGCCCAGCACCCAGTTCTGGAACAGGGACAGGGCCAGCACCCGCTTGTCGGCGAAGACGCGCGGCAGTTCCTCGTACCGGACCCTGGCCAGCGGAGGATACATCATCAGGATCAGGCCGATGGCGATCGGAATGTTGGTGGTCCCGACCGAGAGGCCGTCGACCCAGGCGGGCAGGCCGGGAACCAGAGTCCCCAGTGCGACGCCCAAAGCCATGGCGGCGAAGATCCATCCCGTCAGCCAGCGGTCGAGAAAGGACAGGCGGCGCGGCGGGGCCGCGTCGGTGACCGGCGTATCGATCATCGCGCCACCCGAAGGCCAGCCGCCTCGATGACGACCTCGCCGTCCTCCTTGGTGAACCGCTTGAGATCATCGGCGGGCAGGAGGTCCAGAACGGCCTCGGACGGTCGGCACAGGCCGACGCCGAGAGGACTGACGACGATCGGGCGATTGAGCAGGATCGGATGGGCCTCGATCGCATCGAGCAACTGATCGTCTGTCAGGCCCGGGTCCCCGAGGCCCAGGTCGGCGAAGGGCGTGCCCTTGTCGCGCAACAGGTCGCGCAGCGGCTTGCCGGTTCGTTCGGCCAGCCAGGCGATCATGACGCGCGATGGCGGCGACCTCAGATACTCGATGACGTGCGGCTCGATGCCGACGTGGCGAATGAGCTCCAGAGCGTTGCGCGACGTCCCGCAGGCCGGGTTGTGATAGATGATGACGTCCACGGGATCCTCAGGCGCAGCAGGGGGTCAGTTCGGCCAGCAGAGGCTCGCATAGCTCCGCCCGGCCGCCGCAGCAGTCCTTGAGCAGGAACAGGACCAGGTCGCGCAGCCGGTCCAGATCGGCCCGGTAGATGATCGACCGGCTGCGACGCTCCGATTTGATAAGTCCCGCTCGGGACAGCACCCCCAGATGCGACGACAGGGTATTGGCCGGGATCGCCAGATGGTTGGAGATGTCACCGGCCGGCAGACCGGCCGGTTCGTGCCGCACGAGAAGTCGGAACGCCTCCAGCCGCGTCGACTGCGCCAGGGCGGCGAGAGCAAGAATCGAGGCTGCGGTTTCCATATTTCCGAACTAGTCGAACTATAGAAATGTGCAATCCCCGCTCTGCAGCCGGCCGTAAGCTTACGGTGGAGAGTTTGGCGGCTTGGCCTGCCGCAGCCTTTCGAGTTCGATTCCCATGACAACATGGAGATCTTCGATGGCCCAGGCCGACCCGCCGCTGAGGCGCACGATCAAGAAGCCGCAGCTCCGTCAGATGGTGCCATTGGCGGACAGCACCATCTGGGAGATGGAGCAGCGCGGCCAGTTTCCCCGGCGCTTCCTGCTGACCCCGCGCTGCGTGGTCTGGGACCTGGCCGAGGTGGAAGCCTGGCTGGCGCTTCGGCGGGCCAAGCCGATCCGCCGGGCGCCGCCGCCCGATGTCCGCAAGCGGATCACCCGCCCGGTCAGAGCCGCGGATCGAAACGAGGGCCGGCCGTTTCCGGGATAGTCAGATCCGGCGTGAATCCGCGCCCCGCCTCCCAGGCGTCCACGGCGTCTGACCACTGCTGGGCCATGTGGCGCCGCTGGGCCTCGAATTCGGCCTTGTTGTACACGCCGCGGGAAGATCGCTCTTCGTGGGCGAGGCATTTCTCGATCCAGTCCGAGTTGAAACTCATCTCGTGCAGGAGCGTGGAGGCCGTCCGGCGCAGGTCGTGAACCGTGAAGGGCTCCAGGGGCAGATCGCGCTCGCGCGCCAGCTCGGCGATGGCGCTGGTCACCCGGTTGAAAGTCGCCCGCGACATCGGCGCGTCGGCGTCATAGCGCGACGGCAGGATGTAGCGAGAGTTCCCGGCGCAGGTCTTCAGCGCGATCAGGATGTCGAGCATCTGGGTCGACAGGTAGACGTTATGCGGCCGCGACCGCTTCATCCGCTCTTTCGGGATCGACCAAACTGCGTTCTCGAAATCGACCTCGTCCCAGGTCCCGTCCTGCAATTCGCTCTTCCGCACCATGCTCAGCAGGATGAACTTCAGCCCGAGACGGATGGTCGGCAGGGTGGCCACCTCCCCCAGCAGGTTCAGCGCGATCCGGATCTCGCTCGGCGACAGCGACCGGTCCCGCGGCCGGAAGGTCGCGATGGACGCCGGCCCGACCCCGTCGGCGGGATTGTCGATCTTCTCGCCGTGCAGGATGGCGTAGGCGTAGATTTGTTGACGATGTCGCGAACATGGATGGCCGTCGCCGGGGCGCCGCGATCCACAATGGTCATGCAGTGCGCTCTCAGGTCGTTCGGCGTGATCTCGTTCAGGAGCCGGTTTCGCCATTCGGGCAAAACCTCTCGGTTGAAGATCGACCGTCGCATCTGGCGCGTGCTGTCGGCCATCGGAGCGTGGTCCATCCACCGGATCGCCACCTGTTCAAACCGCTGGGCCTCTCTCAGCCTGCGTTTCACGCGTTGCTTGTCCAGCGCCGGTGAAACGCCCTCGGCGATCAGGCGCTTCGCTTCACGCAGCTTTTCCCGCGCCTCCCCCAGGGAGAGTCCCGCCGGACCGTAGGAACCGAAGGTCACCGTCTCGCGCCGCCCACTCGATTACCTGAGATCGAATACAGGACTGAAATTTAACAGCTTTGGTCAAGACCCTTGCGCAGGCGCCGTCTGGGAGTCCGATAAAACTCAAGACAACTGAAATCATTGGGGAAATAGTCTCATGTAAAAAGCGCGTGATCACGACATCTTTCGAGATGTATTGACAACGCCTCGCGCCTCGTTTTTCAGAGAATCGCTTCGATACATGGACTGCCACAGGATATCACATGGCGCTGTCTATGGAGGGTGTGATTTCTTCCTCAGTGGATGGGATTGATCCTGCACCCTTCTGAGCCTCTGCGAAGTCTCGCGCGGCCGCCAGCCGCCCTAGGGCACAAGCCACATTGAGCAGGCCTTCCCGCGCGCGTTCCGCCTCTTCAGGCGTGCCGGGTTCCAAGACTTCAATGCTACCGTCCGCACCCAGACGCACCACCCCCATGACGTCTCCTCCTATGCCGTCAGCCCCAGTGCTGGAGTGCGACCCGGGTCAGGACGGCGGTGATGATGGCCCATCCGAAACTCAGCAGGGTGCCGATGATGACGTATTCGGTGTGGGCCCGGGCGTTCTTGTCCGAAAACCGTAGGATCGACTTTGCCGCCAGCAGGAGACCGACCCCCTCGGGTTGACCGATCATGAGGAAGAGCAGGGTCAGGCCCCGCTCCAGCCATCCGATGGCCTGGCCGCCGCCTGGCAGACCACGTTCGGTCGTGGGCGTCGACCCGGTCTGCTGGCCCGGCGCCGCCTGTCCGGCCGGCGTGGCCGGCGCGGGTTCGTCCCTGTGCGGCCCGAACCGTTCGAGCAGCTTGTCGATGACGATGCCGCCGGCCGTGACCGAAAGGACCACGCCGCCGACGGCCGACAGGGCTTGGAAGTAGAAGCGTTGTTGCTCGGCCGGCAGGCCACCCCACCAGCCGTCGGCGACCGTCGAAGGCCAGAGCAGGGTCGCCGTCGCGATCATGGTCAGGTGGAAGACCTGATCGAGGCTGAAGACGAGGAAGGTGTCGCGCGCCTTGCGCTCATCGGGGGTCTTGCCGCGCGCCACCCACGCCAGCTTGGTCCAATCCGCCAAGGCGTGGCTGACGATGATGAGCCCGAGCATGCGAGGGTCTAGGGATCCTGACAGTCCGCATGTCAGCGCCGCGACGATGGCGATATGGAGCCCGAACGCGACGGGCTCGCGCTTGTGGTCGATGATCCACCGCGTCTGCAGCAGGAAGTCCGCGAGGATATGCGCGACCGTTAGGGTCAGAAGAGTCTCTAGCACCGCCGACAACCTCCCGAGCGAGGTTGCTTCTCCAAAAGCAACCGATTCAGGTTGCTATCGCCAAAGCAACCCGATCTGGTTGCTTTATGGAGAAGGGCGGCTTTGAGGACCATCAGGCGTTAGCCCCC
Organism: Brevundimonas sp.; assembly: GCF_041911375.1. Classification (GTDB taxonomy): domain Bacteria; phylum Pseudomonadota; class Alphaproteobacteria; order Caulobacterales; family Caulobacteraceae; genus Brevundimonas. The sequence goes on from NZ_JAYRPA010000018.1 coordinate 16,517, forward strand.
GGATCAAGCGTCTCAAAGGCTTCGATGGCCAGCAGGACGGAGGGAAGACCAGACCGCAGATAGGTCTTGTTGACAGCCTGCCGGGTGATGCCGAGCGCCTCGGCGACATCCCCCTGGGTCCTCGAGCCGGGCTTGAGCGCTTCCAGGGCGGCGCGCGCCTGCGAAGGCGACCATTCTCCCACCACATGGCTGCAGAACGACAGCACCACGGGCATGAGCATCAGGGACGACGCCGGCTTCGCCACGTTGAGACTGAAGACGTCGAGCCGGCTCATGTCGTCGAGCGAGCGTCCCGACAGGGTGAAGGCCTCGCCGACGGAACGCGACACATACGCCTCGTCCAGCGCCTCCACCTGACCCACGCCGATCGAGATGCGCGTGTCGGCCGCGGGCTCCAGCGCCAACAGCGCCGTGCGCAGATAGATGGCGGCGCGCAGATAGAGGCCGCTCTCCTCCAGAACCAGCTGCCAGGAATCGCCCCGAAAGAAGTCCGGGCCATGGACCCGGCCACGGCCCCATCCGGCGATCTGGCCGGCCGCGTCCTCAAGCGCCTGGCGCACGCCCAGCAGATCGCCGTGCTTCAACCCCGTCGACCCCACCAGATCGCCGGTCAGCACGGCCATCGGCCCTTCGATTTTCGATCCCTGTCGCGCCATGACTAGAATTTCGGCCCTTCCGCCTGGGCGGCGCAGGTCCAGGCCAGCCGCCGATTGTCCTTGGTCGCCGCGCCCCCGTCCAGGAAAGGCGCGCGCCCCGTCTCGCGGACCATGTCGCCGTCGAACCGGTTCACCGTCGCGGCGTGGTCGCCGAAATCGAACCGGTAGGCGTGATCCTCGACCTTCAACCGCCCTTCGGGCGCCCCCGGCCCGTTGGCCCAGGTGACGCGATCCGCGCCAGTGTCGAGCACATAAACCAGGCTTGGGCTGGGCGTGGGCTTGCCCACCTCACGACAGACGATCTGCTTGACCTCGGGCGGATCCAGGTCGGGATCGAAGTCGCGGCAACCCGCCGCGCCCAAGCCCGCCGCCACGATCGCCAAGACGATGAATCGTCGATGTTCGCCAAACCCCATCTCCCGACCTTAACCTGCGCCGGACTCGGCGGGAACCGCGATGTGATACAAGGGCCTCGGCGGGTTCCGGAACGATAGGCGTCGGTCTTGAGCCAGGGGACGCAATGCGTCGGCGGCGATCGACGGCGAAACGCCGGGCTTCATCGCAGAAGTTCCAGACCCGCCCCCTCCCCTCATTCCGCTTCGATCAACCCCTGCCGAACCGCCGACGCGACCGCCTCGACCCGTGTCCTCACCCTCAGTTTCGAGCAGACCTTCTCAAGATAGCTGTCCACCGTGCGGGGCGAGAGCGACAGTATGGTTCCGATGTCGGCTGAACTCTTGCCCCGGCAGACCCACTGCAGGCACTCCTGTTCGCGGGGGCTCAACGATACGACGTTACGCGGACGGTCCGGGTCTTCGGAAACGGATTCCATACTGCACCACTGGTTGTTCCCGTCGATCCGTACACGTCGCGTTCCGACCGTCGCAACGTCAATCAATTGCGGGCTTCCCGCAGGATTCTTGCGGACGCCGGGCGCCGGTTGAAGGTTCGACGGCCAGCGATTACAGCCATCGGGTCGGGCGCCGTGAGATAGATGCGCAGCTGGAGCCGGGGTTCGCCGCTGGCGGAGGCGGCGCTGCGCACCGAAGCAACGGGCCTCGTTTCGCAGAGGATTCCAACGCCCGACCCCTCCGCCTTGCGTCGGGATTCCGTTTGATTCATGCTCGTGTCGCCGACCTCGCGTCGGCAGGGGCCTGGAATCCCCTGCGCGATACCTTCTTCGACGACCCACGCACGGCGTGGCTGTCGCTGACCGGATCACCGTGTCGGGCGCGCGAGCGCCTGCGCCCGGGGCCGTTCGGCCGCGTCCCGGATTCCAGCCGCCTGGATTGCGGCCGGAGAGGCATGGTGACCGAAGCGAAGCAACTGCGAGCTGACGCCGGCGACGGGCTGAATGGCCTGTATCGCCGCTACGCCGCGTGGTTGAACCGTCGCCTCAGGGCCCGGGTCAGCCCGGAAGACGCGGCGGACGTCGTCCAGGAGACCTATATCCGCATCGCTCCGTACGCGGAGGACGGCATCGCCCATCCTCGCGCCTTCCTGCTCCAGGTGGCCATGAACCTCGTCCGCGACAACGGCCGACGGGAGCGCCGACGGCGCGCCGACGTCGACCTTCGCGCGCCCGACGTCGAGATCGCATCCCAGTTCGACCAGGTTCTGCTCGCCCAGATCGTGAGGTCGATGCCTCAACTCTACCGCGACGTATTCGTCTTGAGCCGCTTTGACGGTATGACTTATCCGGACATCGCCCGGGAGCTCGAGATCAGCGTCAAGACCGTGGAGTGGCGAATGTCCAAGGCGCTCGAGTATTGCGCGCTGCGGCTGGACCTTTAGGCGAAGACTGATGACGACCGAGGCTGACGCCGACATCAGACGCAAGGAGACCGCCGACTGGTTCGCGCGGCTCAACCAGCGCAAGGTCACAACCGCCGACGTGAAGGCCTTCAGCGCCTGGCGCCGCGACCCCGAGAACGCCCAGGCCTTCGATCGCATGCAGGCGATGTGGGACGCGACCAGGACCCTGGCGGATCAGCCCGAGATGGCTGCCCTCTCGCAGGACGCGCGGACGCGCTCGGCCACCCGAAAGGGCCGCAAACGCCTGTTGGGCGTCCTCAGTCCCGTCGGCGCCGTCGGCGCGATCGTCGTGGCCCTGTCGGCCGGCTGGTGGCTGTGGTCCTCCCAACAGCCCGCGGCCTATCTGACCGACATCGGAGAACGTCGCGTCGTGCAGCTCGAGGACGGTTCGCGGGTCACGCTCGACACAGGATCCAAGATCGACGTGCGTCTGACAGACGGACGACGCTTGGTCTCGCTGGTGGACGGACAGGCCCGTTTCGACGTCGCCGGCGATCCCGCCCGGCCGTTCATCGTCAGGGCCGGCGACACCGAGGTGACCGCTTTGGGGACCAGCTTCGACGTCCGGCGGTTCGGCTCGGGCGCCCGGGTGGTGCTCGTCGAGGGCCGGGTCGATGTCCGGACCTCCGCGCGGCCGGAGCGGCAATGGTCGCTGAGACCCGGCCAGCAGCTGGTGACCTCGGCGCGGGAGCCGGAGATCGCGACGACGGACCTTCCGGCCGCCACCAGCTGGACGACAGGCCGGCTCACCTTCCACGAAACGCCGATCGGCGTCGCCGTCGCGGAGGTCAATCGCTACACCCGCCATCCCATAGAGCTGCGGGCCGGCGACATTTCCACGATCCGCGTGAGCGGCGTCTTCGACGCGGGCGATGTCGACGGCTTCGTGGCCGCCCTGCGCGACCTCTATGCGCTCGACGCCGAGCGGGCCGACGACGGCCGCATCATTCTGTCGGGCGCTTCGAAAAATAATCTGCCCCCTGACTTAGGGTAAGCCCCGCGACCGGTCGTCTCCTCCCGGTCCCGCATCAATGCGGATAAGAAACCGGGGGAGAGACATGAGACAGGGCTTCACTTCGACGGCGCTCGCGGCGCTTCTGATGGCGTCGGCGACGCCGGTCTGCGCCCAGCAGATCGAGGCCGCGCGCCCTTTCGACATTCCGGCGGGGCCGCTGTCGCGCACCCTGCCCGCCTTCGCGCGACAGAGCGGCCAGCAGATTCTGTATCCGAGCGCGCTCGTGGCCGATCGGGCCTCGCCGGCGCTGTCCGGACACTATCCGGTCGAGACGGCGCTGGCCCTGCTCCTGCGGGACACCGGCCTGACCTATCGCCGGAGCCGGCCCAATGTCTTCGTGCTGGTCGATCCGTCGCTCCGCGCGGACGCCGACGACCTGCAGACCACGCAGCTGGACGAAGTCGTAGTGACGGGGAGCCTGCTGCGCGGGGTGGTCGACGGCCCCTCCCCTGTCGTGGTGGTGAGCCGCGACCAGATCGACCGGGACGGCCACGCGACCGTCGCCCAGGCCTTGGCCGCCCTGCCGCAGAATTTCGCCGGCACCGCCAACGACGCGACCATCAGCAACGGGGGTGATCGCAGCGGGACCAACGCCAACTACTCCAACGGCGTGAACCTGCGCGGCCTCGGCAGCGACGCGACCCTGGTGCTCGTCAACGGCCGCCGCATCGCGGGCACAGGCTCGAAGGGCGACTTCGCCGACGTCTCCTCTATTCCCACGGCCGCCGTCGAGCGCATTGACGTCCTGCTGGACGGTGCGTCCGCCCTCTACGGCGCGGACGCGGTGGGCGGCGTGATCAATGTCGTCCTGCGGGACGACTACGACGGCGCGGAGACCCGCGCCCGGTACGGGACGGCCGCCGACGGCGCCTTCTCGGACACCCTGTTCGCGCAGACCATCGGACGCCGGTGGGCGACCGGCAATCTGATGGGCGTCTACGAATACCAGAACCGTGAAGCCCTCCCGGCCGCGGAGCGGGATCGCGCCGGCGACGCCGATCTTCGCCCCTTCGGCGGCTCGGATCCCCTTCCCGCTCCGCCTCCTCGGACCAGCCTTCCGGCGCTTCGGGATCGGGGCGCCGATCCTCGACAGCGTCCTCGGCCCGGACCAGCCCCCGCTCGAACCGGGCGAGCCCGTCGTGGCCCAGCAGGACCATCACCCCGGCCCGCGCCTTGACCTCGGGCGTGTAGTCGAAATCCGGGCCGAAGGCTTGCAGCGCCGCGTCGATCTCCTCCAGCCGGGCGTCCACCGCGTCCGGCAGCACTTCCTGCCCGTCCGATCCCGACACGAGCGCATCGTACTCCTCCGACAGGCCCGCGATCTGCGCCGCGTCGGCCTCGGAGCGGACGACCTCGACCGGATAGACCCGGCCCAGGGCGCTGACCTCGGCGTACTCGGACGCCGCCTCGGCCCATTTCCAGCCCTCCCGCTGGCGCGCCTCGTCGGCGAGACCGGTCAGCTTGTCGCTGACCATCCGGTCCAGAAGGGCCGGGTCTTCCAGCCAGCCGCCGCCGTCCTCGGTGAACAGGTCGCGCAGCACCGTCCCGCCCGCCGCTTCATAGGCCTCGACGCCGACGAAGACCGCGCGCCGGTCGTCGGCCCGCACCTTGGCCTCGGTCATGGCCCGACGAATGGCGTGGACGGGACGGTATTCGCCCAACTGCTCGAACACCTGCCGCTGCCGGTCCTGATCCGCGCTCACGCAGAAGGCCATCAACTGGTCCAAGGCCAGCGCCCCGTCCCGATAGGCCGCCATCAGTTCGGGCGCGGCCGCGCCCAACCGGAGCCGCTGGCGCACCACATGAGCCGACACGCCGAACCGGGCGCCGATCTCCTCGGGACCGTAGCCCTTTTCGACCGCCAGCCGCTGGAAGGCCTCGAACTGATCGGCGGGATGCATGGCCTCGCGGGTCATGTTCTCGTCGAGGCTGATCTCATGGGCGTCGTTCTCGGCGTCCACGATGCAGCGCACCGGGTGGGTCCGCTTGATCGCCTTACGCTTGGCCAGCAGTCGAAGCCCCTGACGGCGACCCTCGCCGATGGTGACGAGGTAGTTCCCGGTCGGGGCGCCCTCTCCGTCCCGCTCGATCTCGACCACGGGCGGCTGCAGCACCCCCTTGGCCTTGATGGAGGCTGCGAAGGCCTCGATGGTCGCCGGGCTGTGCGGGGTCTTCCTCGCATTCTTCGGCGAGGCTTTGAGCCGGTTCAGCGGCACGATCACCTCCGCGCCGTGCTGCGGCGCGGTCGCTTCGGTCGCGACGGTTTGGGTGGATTGAGCAGTCATGTCTCTGCCTCCTTTGGGCAAGGGTTGCAGGCACGCGAACTGCGCGCCTGAAACCCTGCCCGTCGGCGAGACCGGGGTAGCAAGGGCCAGGGAGGACCGGCCGGAGGGGGATCGCCCGACCTGCACAAGCCTGCCCGTTACTCCGGGGATCGCGCCTTCGCCGGCGCGGAAGGTCGGGGAGACCGGCCGGTCCGGCGGCGTAGCCGCTTCACCCTGGCCCGCGCGGGGGCGGAGCCCCTAGCGCTTCCGACCGATGACGATCCGATCGCCCTTGCGCGGAATCACGCAGTGAACATACTGGGAACACGGAGAGGACATGGTCGCAACGGTCAGGAAGCCGCAAAGGACGTTGGAACGGGTCACCGACCTGTCGACCGGCGCGACCATCACCAGCGACCAGCTTCTCGCCATTGATCCCGACCGCTACCAGAAGATCCGCCGCAACGCCGCGGCCGCCCGCCGCGAAGGGGCGGCCGCCTATGTCTGCGAGCAATGCGGCCACGGCGTCTATGCGCCAAAGGAAGCGCGCACCCGCCTGCCCTACTGGCGTCACCACAAGGGTGCGCCGACGACCTGCCCCTGGTGGACAGGGGACCCCGCCACGGTCGATCAGCGCAGCGCCGCGCAGTTTCAGGGCGCGCAGGAGAGCCCTCTCCACAGCTGGCTCAAACATCAGGTCGGGGAGATTCTCGCCATCGATCCGGCGACGGAGGCCGGCTCAATCCATATCGACGAGTATCTGAGAGGCGAGACCGGCCACCGACGGCCCGACGTACGGGCGATCAACAACGGCCGAAGCCTGGCGCTGGAGATCCAGCTCTCAAGCACGCAACTGCCGATCATCGACAGCCGAGAGCATTTCTACGGGCGAGAGGGTTACCACCTGCTCTGGCTGACGTGGAAGTTCCAGCCCGTTCCTCGCCGGCTGCTTTTGACGGCCTTCCTCGACATCTTCTATTCGCACAACAAGAACCTGTTCTCGCTCGATGAAGAGGTCCTGGCCCGATCGCGCGAGGAAGGCCGCTTCCTCGTGCGCTGCCATTGGGAGGACGGGCGCGACTGGCGGTCCGCGATCTTCGCCCTGTCTGATCTGCAATGGCCCGCCTCGGGCTTGCCCTACGCCGTCGCGCCCTGGAACGTCGACTATCTGCGTCGATGGCGAGAGGCCGTCGTGGAAGGGCACCTTCCGTGGCAGGCCCGGCAGGACCTGCTGCAGGAGCTGGTGGAACGCGTCGCCCTCCCGGGGGTGGAGCCCCGCGACCTCGACACCCTGCAGATCCCGGTGCTCGTCAGCCTGATCCTGTCGCTGGAGCTGCGGCAGCCTGTGGCGACCAAGCAGAGCAACTTGGTCGAGATGCTCAACACCTTCTTCAGCAACAGCGAGGAGCGCCACAAGTTCGCGGGGCTGATCCGGCGTGTGGCCGGAGCGACCGATCAGTTGGCTGCTCTGCAGAAGCCGAGCGTCGCGCGCAAGCTCCGGGCCTCCCTCACCTCTCCCCAGATCACCCAAGGCTCCGTGGAGGGCCGCATCGTCCACGCACTGTTCCCTGACATTCTCATGCGCTCGGCGGCCTAACGACCGGTTCCGGCGCGCGCGGCGGCGCCAACCGCGCTCTTGCGCTACGGGGCGGCCGGGCGAAGGAAGTCCTCAAGGCGCGGGGCAGGCTGGTCCAGGTCCGTGATATGGGTCTCCGACCAGAGGATGGAGGTCTCGTAGAAGGACGTGCACACCCGCTCGCCGTCCTGTTTGAACCAGTGGGTCGCTTCGGGCAGAAGGGCGTGCGGGACTGGGTGTCGGGCGTAGGGATTGTGGAACACCTCCATCTCCGCCGACCAGGGTTCATAGCCTTGGGGCCAGAGCCCGCGGTACTCCGGACTCGCGACGTCAAGACAGAAGGGCTCGCCCTCCAGAGCCCCCGGCCGCCGATCGAAGAAGCGGCCGATGCGGCTGTAGCGCAGCCCCTTGGCCTCGGCTCCAGCGGACACCATCACCCGGTTGAGCTTCGAGATGGCGCAGGCGTTGGAGAAGATGACGGCGGACAGCTCGGCGTGGTCGGCGTTGGCGAACAGTCCGGCGGGAAAGGCCGACGGCCCCTGCAGGTGCGCCGCCCTGGTGGTCCGCGCCACCTTGCGCCCGCCGTCGTCGGCCACCTCCGCCCCTTCGCCGTAGAGGTAGCCGATCAGGCCTTCGCGGGTCCAGAGCATCGACGCGGGCGCATGGAAGTCCGCGACCGCCAGCATGAATGGCTTGCCCGTGACGTGCGGCATCCGATCGTAGCCGCGCTGCAGCTTGCTGCCGAGGGTCTTGGCGAACCGAACAGCCGCCGGTCCGAAGAACAGCGCGTCTCGCTCAGTCGGCGGCGCGCTTCTCGGCGCGTTGACGTGCTCGAACGGCACCTCGGGGTTGGCGGTCACCGCTTCGACCCAGGCCTCTCCGCCCAATGGGTTCTGGATATGGAAGTCCGGGGAGTCCACAGGCTGACCGACGAGAAGCCCCTGCTCGCGGAAGGCCGCGAGCAGCTGAGCCTCCCACATCCGCGTGTGGAAGTTCCGGGTCTGGCAGTCGCCCGCCCAGTTCCGGTCCGGATTGGGCAAGGCGAGATAGAGCTGGTTCAGGACCCATGCGGCGAGATGGTGCGTGGATCGCAGGAGAACCGAGAACTGATCGCCGGGCGTCCGACCCTTGAGATCGTGTAGCGGAGGCCGTGGCGCGGTGTTGGGCGGGAGAGGCTCTGGGGGGCGCGCCGATGCGCAAAAGGAGCTCGAGGCGGGCCTTGGCGTCCTCAAGGCTCGCAAAGCCGATCTCCTCCCCGGTCACCGTCCAGACGTGATCGACGCGGCGTCGCATGGCGATGATCCCGAGCGAACCGTCCTCCATCTTCTGGGTGACGATGCCGCACACCATCCCCGCCGCGTCGCCCCACGCGCCAATGGGCGGGCGGTCGCCAAAACCGTGGCCCCGCGGCAGGGCGAGCGCGAAGACGTCGAACATCGTCTGTGGGATCAACTTCATGACCCTATATGGACGCGGTGATCCGGAGAGCGAACCCATGAGCTTTGATGACCTGATGCAACGCCCCTTCCGATGGCCGAAGGCGGACGACAGACTTTTTCAGGTCTCGGCCCGGTGGGACGGGAACGCCGTGTTGGCTGAGCATCCGCATAGCCGAATGGTGCTGATGCTGACCGGCTACAAGCGGGCGGCGGACAGTCTGGTCAAACAGGCCGTCGAGGACACGGCCGATCGTGACACCCTCGTCTTCCCGATCATCTTCAACTACCGCCAATTCCTCGAACTCTCGCTGAAGTATCTGATCTCGACCTACGGCCGGACCGTCGGCGTTGATCCCATCTGGAAGTCTCACGACCTCACCAAACTGTGGACGCAGTTCGAGGCGGTGCTCCAGGCGTTCGGGAGCGACGACGAGGACGGCGCGACCGCTGCGGTCGGCAGGCTCGTCGCGGAGTTCGCGACCGTCGATCCCGGCTCTTTCTCGTTCCGATATCCGGTCGACACCCAGGGGCGGCCGATCGAGCTGGCCCACGGCTATATGGACCTCTCCGTCCTTGCCGATGTGATGGAGGGCGTAGACGGCTATTTCACCGGCTGCGACGGCTATCTGGACGCCTTGGCGAGCGCGGGGCCCTGACCCTAGGCCACCGGCCGATCCGCGCTGACCCCCGGCGCAGGCGTCGCAGGCCTCGGCGGGTTCAACCTGGCCTGAACCGGCCGGTCGAACCCATACCGGAACGCCGCCGCCCCCATGAACGCCGCCGCCAGACCGGCGGCCCAGACGCCCCAGCGTATCCCGACGGACCAGTCCGACTGACCGACGGCGTCGAAAGCACCGAACCAGACGATTCGGGTCACCTCATTGGTGAGGAACATCGCGAACGACATCAGGCCGAGGTGTTCGATCAGGCGCGACGGGCGCACCACGGGCAAGGCGCCGGCCGCCCAGATGATGAGGGTCATCAGAACAAGGGAGGCCAGACCGAAGGGCCCCGCCGACTGCAGGAGCGCCAGCGCGCCGAAGGCGCCCAGTCCCAGGGCGCCCGCCACCGCGGGGCGCACGTAGACGCGCGCACCGACCACGGCGGCGGCCACGCCCAGCAGGAAGAGCGGAAAGGCGCGGAGGAACCCGAACCGCAGCGGAAGGCGATAGACCGGGTCACCCAGCCAGACGCGGCTGGCGACGTCGGCGGCGAAAAGCAGGGCGACCGCGACCGCGGCCACGGCCCAGGGCCGGCGCCAGAGCGCCCGGCAGATCCATGGCAGGAGCAGATAGCAGCCGATCAGGGCCGACAGCGTCCAGGTCGGCGCGTTCCAGCCGACACCGCCCGGCACGCCATAGGCCTGCACGAGCAAGGCCTGGGCGGGCAACTGGCTCCAGTCGAACCATTGGGGATTGCTCGGTCGGACTCCGGCCAACGCGGCGGCCGCGACGAGGGCCGCGAGACCGGCGATCACGGCCAGATGGGCCGGGAACACGCGCAGCAGCCGCTGCCGGGCGTAGGTCCTGACGTCCATCCCGCCCGAGGCCAGACGCTCGCCGTAGATCCGGGCCAGCACATAGCCGGAGTCGATGATGAAGAAGTCGGTGAGCAGGAACCCCCGGTCGAACACCGGATGGATCTGTCCGAGCGGCAGCGGGGCCGCTTCCCGGAAGTGGTAGAGGATGATCAGCGATCCGGCGGCGAACCGCAGCACGTCCAGCCAGCCGCCGCGTGCGATGCGCGCGGGGCGGCGGGCCTGACCTTCCACACCGGAGCTGATCGTCATTCGCGCTTCCCTGTGGCGGCGGGGCGTTCGTTGGCGTGCGGATGGTAGTGCACGTCCGCCCGCACCCCGTACAGGATGAGGGTTCCGGCGACGCAGAACACGCCGAGCCCGCCGGCGATCATCAACCCCGCCCGGTCGCGGGGACCGAACACCAGACAGCCGCCCGTCACCAGGCCCATCATCACGCCGTAGCCGATGTAGAGCGGCGTTCCGTAGGCGCCGAGCAGGGAGAAGGCCATGCACAGGACGAAGAAGGCCGCGACCAGGCTGGCGCCGACGGCGATCACGACATCGAGCACCGGCCGCGGCTTCGGCGGCGGGCGCGGGCTCGAGCCGCGGCGGCCCTTGTAGCGCCCTTCGCGCCAGCGGATGCTGCGGCTACGGACCGTGAAGCGCTTGCCCGCCATGAGGTCAGGGCCGTACAGGATCGGCCGGCGCGTCCTCGTGCCGCGCCAACATGATCCGCATCCGAAGGATCTCGGCTTCCTGGGCGCGGATGATCTCCTGCGCCAGGCCGCGCACGTCATCCGCCTCGCCCTCCTCCACGGCGATTTTGGCCATGGCGATGGCGCCCTCGTGGTGGGCGATCATGCCGCGCAGGAAGTCGATGTCGGCATCGCCGGAGTAGTCGATGTTCATCGCCTGGTGCATGCGGTCGGCGGCCTCCCGATAGGCGCGGGTCGACGGCGTATCCGAGGGGGCGCCCTCGTGGCCGGCGTGAGCGTCGATCGCCCGCGCCTCGACGGGCGGCAGGCTGGAGGCGTCGGGCGCGCCGCGACGGGACAGAATTCCAAAGGCGAAGGCGGCGACGGCGAGGAAGACCGCGATCACCGAAATCCAACCGGTGCGTTTCATGGCTAACTCCTTGGGGGTCGAAGCGGGGTCATTGGGATCAGGGGAGCTGCAGTCGGGGATCGAGCCAGCCGAGCTGCTGCAGGCGCTCCAGGCCCTCGAACACGGGGATGGCGACGAGGAAGAACAGTCCGTCGCGGACGGTCCGCAGGAAGTAGAGGGGTCGGACCGTGCGCTCGGGGTCGTCGCGCCACAGCCGCAGGTCCGGCAGGAAGCGCGGGGTCCGGGCGCGGTACGCCGTATAGGTCGAACCGAAGGCCCCGTTCAGGAAGGCCTCCTCCTGGGCGACCACCACGCGGAACAACCCCCAGGCCGCGACCGCGAAGGCCGAGCCGACGGCCAGACTGCCGGTCTGGGCGCCGACGCCGAACGCGCCGACGAAGCTGAAGACGTAGAGCGGATTGCGGCAGAGCGAGTACGGCCCGTCGCGGACGATCTCGGCCTTCTTGCGCCCGCCGATATAGAGCGAGCACCAAGCCCGTCCGATGACGCAGATCATGATGGCGATCAGACCGAGGTGCTCGATCGGATGCTCCCAGGTCGGCACGGCGCTCACCAAGGACGCCCAGATCAGCATCACGGGTGCCGCCGCGAGGGCGAACCACTTGCGCCGGTGCTGGACGGCCTGGATCTCGTCACCGGACATGGCGGCGGACCCGCCGGGGTCGTCTCGTGGAGTCATACGTGCAGACCTCCGGCGTCACCGCAGGGCTCGATCTCGGTCTGGACGGTCGTGTGATGCAGGTCGAACCGCTCTTCCAGCATGTCGCCGACGGCCTGTCGGACAGCGTCCGCGTCGGCGTTCTCGGCCAGCACGACGTGAACCGTGCAGCTCGCCTGATCCGCGCCCGAGACCCAGACGTGGAGGTCGTGGAGGCTGGCGACCCCGGGGGTGGCGAGGATGGCGGCCCGCACGTCCGACAGGGCCACGCCGCGCGGGGCGCCCTCCAGCAGAATGTGGGTGGTGTCGCGCAGCAGGATCCAGGTCCGGGGTAGGACCCACAGGCCGATGGCGATCGCGACGATCGGATCGACCCAGCGCCAGTCCGTCACGGTGATGACGACGGCGGCCACGAGGACGCCGAGCGATCCGAGCATGTCCGCCCAGACCTCCAGATAGGCGCCCTTGACGTTGAGGCTGCGATCCTTGCCGCTCGACAGGATGCGCATGGAGATCAGATTGATCACCAGGCCGGCGGCGGCGACGATCAGCATGCCGATCGAGCCGACGGGCTCCGGGGCGACGATGCGCTTGATCCCCTCGTAGAGAACGTAGCCGGCGACCACGAAAAGCAGGACAGCGTTGAACGCCGCCGCCAGGATCTCGAACCGCCGATAGCCGAAGGTGCGTTTCTCATCCGCCGGCCGCTGGCCGATCTTGATCGCCAGCAGCGCGATGGCGAGGGCCGCCGCGTCGGTGAACATATGCGCGGCGTCCGACAGCAGGGCGAGGCTGTTGAACACCAGGCCGCCGATGACCTCGACGATCAGGAAGGTCCCGGTCAGCGCCAGGGCGATGGTGAGCTGCCGGGCGTTGGCCCCGGCGGTGTGGTCGTGAGCGTGCCCGTTGGATTGGTCGTGGTTGGTCATGAAGCGCGTTCCTGTGGGGGGTCGGAGGCGGCGTTGGCGTCGCGGAGAATCTCGATGCCGCCCTTGATCGCGATCGCCGCGACGAGGACGCCGACGACGAGGTCGGGCCAGGCCTGGTCGAGCCAGAGGACCAGACCGCCGGCGACGAGGATGCCGCCGTTGGACACGAAGTCGTTGAAGCTGAAGGTCTCGGCCGCCTTCATGTTGACGTCGCCGCTGTGCTGGCGGCGGATGAGCTGCAGGCAGATCAGGTTGACGACGGCGGCGACCAGGGCGAGCGCCATCATGGTCGGACCGATCGGCTCGGTTCCGGTGATCACCCGGCGCACGGCGTCGACGAGGACGCCGACGGCGAAGACCAGCAGCATGATCCCCGACGCCCTTGCGGCGCCCCGTTTCCAGGTCCCTGCCCGACCGATGGCCAAAAAGCTGATCAGATAGACCGCCGCGTCCGAGGCGTTATCCAGCGCATTGGCCAGCAAGGCGCTGGAATCGGCGGACACGCCGCCGATTCCGAGCGCCGCCGCCAGGCCGGCGTTGAGGCCGAGAACCGTCAGCAGCGTCCGGCGCTGCTGACGGTCATCCTGGGGCCGGGCCATCAGTCTTCGATCCCCTCGTCCTTGCGATGACGCACCGCCTTGGCCGCGAAGGTCGGGAGGACCAGCAGGGTCAGGGCGGTGGCGGTGATCAGGCCGCCGATGACGACGGTCGCCAGCGGCTTCTGAACCTCGGCCCCCGCGCCGTGGGCGATGGCCATCGGAATGAATCCGACGATCGCCACCATGGCGGTGGTGAGCACCGCCCGCAGGCGGCTGGACGCACCCTCGATGGCCGCGTCACGGGGCGGCAATCCCGCCTGAAGCCGCTCGCGGATCGCCTGCATGAGCACCAGGCCGTTGAGCGTCGCCACGCCGGAGACGGCGATGAAACCGACGGCCGCCGAGACGGAGAACGGCATGCCGCGCAGGAGCAGCGCCAGCGCCCCGCCCACCAGGGCGAGCGGCACGCAGGCGAACACCAGACCCGCCTCGGCGAAGGAGCCCAGAGCCATGAACAGCAACACGCCGATCAGGACGAAGACGATCGGAATGACCAGGCCCAGCCGCTGTTCGGCGCGCTTGAGGTTCTCGAACTGGCCGCCCCAGTCCAGGCGGACGCCCGGGGGGAGCTGAACCTGATCCACCGACTTCTGGGCGTCGGTGACGAAACCGCCCAGATCGCGACCGCGCACATTGGCCTGGACGACCATGCGGCGGCTGCCGTCGTTGCGGCTGATCTGGTTCGGTCCCTCGGCGCTCTGGATGCGCGCGACCGAGGACAGGGGCACGGTCACGCCGGTCGATGACACGATCGGCAAGGCCGCCAGCGCCGCCGGATCGTTGCGCGCGCCGTCGGGGAGACGGACCACGACGTCGAAACGCCGGTCGCCCTCGAAGATGCGGCCGGCCTCGGCGCCGCCGATCGCGGCCGAAACCGCCTCGGAGACGTCCGCCGCCGACAGGCCGTAGTTGGCCGCGGCGAAGCGGTCCACGCTGATCGTCAGGGTCGGCAGGCCGGACGCCTGCTCCACCCTCACGTCGGCCGCCCCGTTCGTCTGGCGCAGGGCGTTGGCCACCTGGTCGGCGACCCGCTGCATGGTGGCGAAGTCGTCGCCATAGACCATGACCGCCAGATCAGTCCGCACCCCCGAGATCAGCTCGTTGAAGCGGAGTTCGATCGGCTGGCTGAATTCGAAGTTGTTGCCGATCTGCCGCGACGCGACTTCCTCGAAGCGGGCGATCAGCTCTTCCTTCTCCAGACCCGGGTTGGGCCAGTCCTTGCGGTCCTTCAGAACGATGACGCTGTCGGAGATGTTGGGCGGCATGGGGTCCACCGCCGCTTCGGCGGTGCCGGTCCGCGAGAACATGGTCTCCACTTCCGGCTGGGCCTTGATCGCCCGCTCGATCGCCATCTGCATGGCGAGCGACTGCTCGAGCGAAGCCGACGGAACCCGCAGCGCCTGCATGGCGATGTCGCCTTCGTCCAGGGTCGGGATGAACTCCCGGCCGAGGGTGGTGAAGGTGACGCCGCCGATGACCAGGGCGCCGAGCGCGGAAAGCAGGACGATCTTCGGACGATCGACGGCCGTGCGAATGGCCGGAGCGATCCAGCGGCGCGCGTGGCGCAGCAGGAAGGTCTCGTGCTCGTGGGCGTGGCCGTGTTCGTCGACCTCGACCTTTTTGGGATCCCGCACCAGGAGCGCCGTCATCGCCGGCACGAAGGTGAAGGAGAAGATGAAGGCGCCGACCAGGGCCAGCATGACCGTCGCGCCCATCGGGATGAAGGTCTTGCCTTCGACCCCTTCCAGCATCAGCAAGGGGGTGAACACCAGCAGGATGATCAGCTGACCGAAGGCGGCCGGCTTGACCATCTGGCGCGCCGCCGCGGCGGCGACGCCGAGACGCTCGTGCCGCGTCAGCATGCGCCCGGCCTCCGCGCGCTTCTGACTGAGCATCAGCAGGGTGTTCTCGACAACTACCACGGCGCCGTCGACAAGGAGCCCGAAGTCCAGCGCGCCGAGGCTCATCAGATTGCCGCTGATGCCGAACCGGTTCATGCCGATGACGGCGAACAGGAAGCTGATCGGGATCATCAACGCCGTGATGCTCGCCGCCCGGATGTTGCCGAGCAGCAGGAAGAGCACGACGATGACCAAGAGCGCGCCTTCGGTCAGATTGCGCGCCACCGTGGCGATGGTCGAGTTCACCAGGGCGCTTCGGTCCAGCACCGTCACGGCCTCGATGCCGGGCGGCAGGGTCTTCTGCACCTCCTCGAGCCGGTCGCCGGCGGCCTGGGCCACGGTGCGGCTGTTGCCGCCCGCGATCATCAGGGCGGTGCCGAGGACCGCTTCGTGTCCGTCGCGGCTGGCGCCGCCCAGACGCGGAGCCTGGCCGACCTCGACGGTGGCGACGTCGGCGACGCGGACCACAAGGCCGCTTCGATTGACGACAGGTGCCTGGGCGAGGTCCTCCACGGTCGAGGCCAGCGCGTCCGTGCGAACGGTCAGGGCCTCGCCCGCACGCTGCACATAGCCGGCCCCGGCCTGGGTGTTGGCCCGGTCGAGCGCCTGGATGAGGTCGCCCATGCCGAGCCCGTAGGCCGACAGACGCGCCGTATCCGGACGAACCGCGTATTCCTTCACATAACCGCCGACCGTATCGACGCCGGCCAGGCCGGGCGCCGTCCGCATCTGCGGAGCGATGATCCAGTCCTGCACGGTGCGCAGATAGGTGGCGCGCTGTTGCGGGGTGGTGAGGAGATCGCCTTCAGGCGTCAGATAGGCGCCGCCGGCCTGCCAGCCGGTCTGGCCCGGCTTGGCCAGGTTGGCGCTGTTGAACGGCTTGTAGTCCACCGTCCACATCAGCACCTCGCCCAGGCCGGTGGTGATGGGCGCCAGCGCCGGTTCGACGCCTTCGGGCATCGTCTCGCGCGCCTGCGCCAGTCGTTCGGCGACCTGCTGACGGGCGAAATAGATGTCCGTCTGGTCGGTGAAGATGACGGTCACCTGGCTGAAGCCGTTGCGGCTCAGCGACCGGGTCGAGGTCAGGCCGGGGATGCCGGCCATGGCGGTCTCGATGGGATAGGTGACCTGACGTTCGATCTGTTCGGGGGCCAGGGCCGGGGCGACGGTGGTCACCTGCACCTGGCGGTTGGTGATGTCCGGCACGGCGTCGATCGGCAACCGTGTCAGTTCGAGGAGGCCGTAGGCCGCGACGAGCGCCGTGGCCAGGACGATGAACCATCGGAATTTGACCGACAGTTCGATGATGAATTTGAACATGCGCGCGCCCCCCTAGTGGCCGTGCTCGGCCTCGCCCTTGGCGAGTTCGGCTTTGAGGAGGAAGGCGTTGGTTCCGGCGACCCGCTCGGACCCGTCGAGGCCGCGCAGGATCTCCGTGCGTCCCCCGGCCTGGCGACCGACGAGCACCGGACGGAGCTGGAAGCCGTTCGGGACCTGGAGGAAGACGACGCTGGCGCCGTCGACGGTCTGGATGGCTTCCGTCGGCACGGTCAGGCCGCCGGCGGCTTCACCCGTCACGATCGCGCCGGTAACGGCGGAGCCGGCCGGCGGCAGGGTCGCTCCCGTCGGGCGCGCCCGGATCACGGTGGCGCCGCTTTCCGCGCCGGCCCCGGCGGCGACGCCGGTGACGACGGCGTCGAAATCGCCCGCGGGGCTGGAGACCCGCAAGGTCGATCCCGCGCGGACGAGCGCCGCAAGGTGCGGCGGCGCGTTGAACACGAGTTCGACGCGGGCGGGGTTGGTCACCTCGGCGATCACGCCGCCCTGCGGGACGAAGCCGCCCGGGCCGACCTGAACGCTGGTGACCACGCCGGCGATCGGGCTGTTCACGCTCAGCCGTCCGGCGGCGTTGGGCGATCCGGCCGCGCTCGACCGCGCGCGGGCCGCTCGGGCCGCCGCCTCAGCGCTCAGCAGCTGCGCCCGGGACGCCTCGACCTCTTGCCGGGCGACGACGCCCTGGTCGGCGAGGTTGCTGTTGCGCTGATAGGCCTGGCGCGCGACTTCGGACTGGGCCGCGGCCGCATCCGCGTCGGCGCGGAAGGTGGCCGCGTCGCCGCTCACGAGGCTGGCCAGGGGCTGGCCGATCCGAACGGACTGGCCGGGCGCCACCAGCACCCGTTCCACCCGTCCGCCGACGGACGCGGCGACGGCGGCGCGGGCGTCGATCATGGGCTCGACGCGACCGGAGAGCCGGGTCTCGGCGCCCCCGCCCCGACCGACGCCGACGACGACCAGATTGGCGGCCTGGGCCTGGGCGGCGCTGAGAGCGACGAAGCCCTCGGGCGCTTCGGCCTCGCCTTCGGCGTGACCGCCCTCCTCTTCGGCGTGACCGGCTTCGCCTTCAGCCGCCGCGCCTTCGGCGGCGGGCGGATCCGACCGCCCCATGGCGAGGTAAAGACCCCCGGCCCCGAGGATGACGAGGGCGGCGACCCCGCCGATCAACAAGGTCTTGTTGGAAGTGCGCTTGCGCATCATTGGGCTCCTTGGAAGGGGGCGCGGCCGTCCTGGCGCGCGAGATCGATTTCCGCGCGGACCCGGGCGAGGCGGGCGTCCACGGCGGCGGTTCTGGCGTTGACCAGGGCGGTACGGGTCGCGCGAAGCTCGAGCTGCGAGATCCGGCCCGCCTCGAAGCCGATCCGCGAGAGGCGGTAGGCTTCTTCGGCGGAGGTCACCCCGGCGTCGGCGGCGTTGACGCGGCTCACCGAGGCGCGGAGGCGCGCCTGTGCTGCGGCCCGGTCCGCCTGGGCTTCCTGACGGGCGGTCATCAGCCGGGCGTCGGCCGCCCTGAAGTCCGCCTGGGCGGCTTCGATGTTGCCGCGGTTCCGATCGAACAGCGGCAGGGGCAGGCTGAGGCCGAAGGTCAGCGCCGTCGCGTCTTCCGCCTCGTAGCGGCGAAGTCCGACGCTGGCGCTGACGTCCGGTCGCGACCGGGTGCGTTCGACCGCGATGCGGCTTTCGGCGGCCGAGCGCTCAGCCTCGGCCACGCGCACGGTCGGCGTCTGGTCCGTCGGCGAAAGGGCGGTCGCTGGCGCGAGGTCCAGCAAGCTGACGTCGATCGTCGTCACCGGCTCGGCGAGCATGGCCACCGCCGTGAGCCGGGCGAAGGCCGCGTCCCGTTCGGCGATGGCTTCGTCGAGACCGGCGCGCGCGGCGGCGGCTTCGCTCTCGCCCTGGATGCCGCGCAGAAGCGGCTCGCGCCCCTCCTCCACCAGCACCAGGGCCGCGCGGGCGTCGGCGAGGGTGAGGCTCAGGTTCTCCTCGGCCAAGGTCGCGCGACGCTCGGCCGCCTCGGCGTCGGCGTAGACCAGCGCCAACCGTCCGGCGGCGTCGACCACGGCCAGGTCTCGTCGGAGCGAGGCGGTCCCGGCATCGGCGCGGGCCGCGTTGATGCGAGCCGTGCGTCGACCCCAGAGCTCAAGATTCTGAGTGATCGAGAGCGTGGTCTCGGCATTGCCGTAGCCAGAGAAGGGCCCGCTCCCGAACGCGTTCTCGGCGTCGAGGGCGAGGGTCGGGTTGGGGCGGACACGCGCCTGGCGCGCCCGGGCTTCAGCGGCGTCCAGAAGCGCGCCGGCTTCCAGGGTGGCCGGGGTCTGGTCTAGCCGGGCGAGGAGCTCGGCGAACGAAGGCGCAGGGTCAGCCCACGCGGGGCTGGCCAGCACAGCCGCGATAGCGGCGAGCGCGCAGCCGACCGCGAAACGCGGCGGCCGGCGATATGAGGCAGGCATGATTCATCTTCCAGAGGGAGTGACACGAGAGAGCCCGCGCGGAAGCGCGGTCGTCGTGTCAGGCTCTGGGAGGGCGTTTCAGTCCGTCGGGCGCGATGGAGCCGAAGAGATCGCTCAGGGGCAAGGCGTGGAGCGGCCGGTCGAAGGCTTGCAGAGGCAGGTCCTCGCCGACCGTCGTGCGAGCGGCGGCGGTATGATGGCAATGGCCGTGCGAGCAGATGCCGTGGTCCTTGCCGCCGGCGTGGTCGCCTTCGGCCGGATCGTGATCGACCAGCGCGTGGGCGGCGGGCGGTTCGGGCTGGCAGGTCGCTGCGTCAGCGATGGGCGCGACGAAGAAGGCGGCGGCGACGAAGGTCACCGCCAGAATCAACTTCGCCCATGTCACCATCGACCAGGTCATCGGCGGCTGCATACTTTCGTTCGCCCGTATCGGCAATCTGTTACACAGTACGCTGCTCCGGCGACCCCGGCCTTGCGCGACGGGCAGGCGCTCCGGCCCGCCCTGCTGCGACGACCGGTCACGCCTGATCGAGCCCGGCGGATCAAGCGCCCGCTCCAGGCAGGGCGGCGGACGAGCGAGCGGCCTCGCGGGTCTCGACCAGCGCCTGTTGGGTGATCGACCAGGCGGATTGCAGGAAGATGAAGGCCAGCAGGGCGCCGGCGGCGAGATCCGGCCAGCGCGATCCCGTCAGCCAGACCAGACCGCCCGCCGCGGCGACACCGAGGCTGTGGGCCAGGTCGTTGCGCGTACAGAGCCAGACCGATCGAACATTGGCGTCTCCGTCCCTGAAGCGCAGCAGCAAGGCGGCGGCGACCAGGTTGGCGGCGAAGCCGAACAGACCCAGGCCCGTGATCACGAAGCCCTCCGGCGCTGCCCCGGTCATGGCCCGCCAGACTGCGAAGCCGAGGACAGACAGCCCCAGCACGACCAGGCTGGCGCTCTTGGCGAGCGCCGCTCCCGCGCGCAGGCGCATCGATCGCCCGATGACCCAGAGGCTGACGGCGTAGGTGACGCTGTCGGCGAGGAAGTCGAGCGCATTGGCGGCGAGCGCGGCCGACCCCTGCGCGACGCTGCCGGCCAACACCGCGACGAAGCCGACGAGGTTGATGGCAATCACGGCCACCAGCACGCGGCGATAGGCCGGCGTGGCGCCGTCGAACTTCACGTCATGACCACAGCAGCCGGAGGTCGGGCGGCAGGAGGTTTCGGTCTGGTCCATGAGCTCGGTCTACATCCTCTAGTCACTAGAGGATCAAGCGCCTATTTTCGCTTTATGACCGCCTCCCCTGCGCCCGTCTTGACCATCGGCAAATTGTCCGCCGCGACCGGCGTGAAGGTGCCGACCATCCGGTTCTACGAACAGGCCGGGCTTCTGCCCGAGCCGCCGCGCACCGCCAGCGACCGTCGCCTCTATGATGAGCCTGCGCGACGCCGGCTCGCCTTCATCCGACACGCCCGTCAGCTGGGCTTCGATCTCGACGCCATCCGCTCGCTCCTGGATCTGGCGGATCACCCGGACCGGACGTGCAGCGAAGCCAATCAGATTGCGGAGCGTCACCTCGCCGAGGTGACCGAAAAGATCCGGCAACTCCAAGCGCTTCAGGGCGAGCTCTCCCGGATGACGATCAACTGCGCCGGCGGACGGGTCTCGGCGTGCAAGGTCATCGAGGTGCTTCAGGACGCCGACTGTCCCCACCACTAGGGACCCGTCCCTGGGCGTATCACGGCGCCAAGGTTACGGGTTTCGGCGTTCCCGCCGTTCGCCTTCGATTCTCGCCTTCTGAGGAGAGAGACCCGATGGGCCAGACCACCCCGCCCCTGCGGCGCACGATCAAGAAGCCTGAACTGCACCAGATGGTGCCGCTCGCCGACAGCACCATCTGGGAGATGGAGCGCCGAGGCGAGTTTCCGAAGCGGTTCCTCCTGACGCCCCGCTGCGTGGTCTGGGACCTGGCCGAGGTCGAGGCCTGGCTCGAGCGGCGCCGCAACCAGCCGATCCGCCGCGCCCCGCCGCCCGACGTCCGCCGACGCGTCAGCCGACCCGTCAGAACTTCGGATCGAAGCGAGGTCCCTCTCCCTCCGGCACACTGAGCACCGGCGTGAACGTCCGCCCGGCCTCCCAGGCCTCGACCGCGTCCGACCACTGCTGCGCCATATGCCGTCGCTGCATCTCGAACTCCGCCTTGTTGTAGACGCCGCGCGACGACCGCTCCTCGTGAGCCAGGCCCTTTTCGATCCAGTCCGAATTGAAGCCCATCTCGTGCAGCAGGGTGGAGGCCGTCCGCCGCAGGTCGTGCACGGTGAACGGCTCCAAAGGCAGCCCCCGCTTCTTCGCCAGCTCGGCGATGGCGGAGGTCACGCGATTGAAGGTCGCCCGCGACATCGGCGCGTCCGCGTCGTAGCGCGACGGAAGGATGTATTTGGAGTTCCCCGCGCAGGTCTTCAGGGCGATCAGGATGTCGAGCATCTGGGTCGACAGATAGACGTTGTGGGGCCGGGACCGTTTCATCCGCGCCGCGGGGATCGACCAGACGGCGTTCTCGAAATCCACTTCTGGCCAGACGCCATCCTGCAGTTCGCTCTTTCGCACCATGCTGAGCAGGATGAACTTCAGCCCGAGCCGGATGGTCGGCAGGGTCGCCACCTCTCCGAGAAGCCCCAGCATGATGCGGATTTCGCTCGGCGACAGGCTGCGGTCTCGCGGCCGGAAGGTCGCGATCGACGCCGGCCCGACGCCGTCCGCCGGATTGTCGATCTTCTCTCCGTGCAGGATCGCCCAGGCGTAGATCTGTTTGACGATGTCGCGCACATGGATCGCCGTCGCCGGCGCGCCACGGTCCACGATGGTCTTGCAGTGCGCCCGGATGTCGTCGGGAGTGATCTCGCTGAGCAGGCGGTTTCGCCAGTGCGGCAGCACCTCGCGATTGAAGATCGACCGGCGCATGTTCCGCGTGCTGTCCGCCATCGGTGCGGTGTCCATCCAACGCTGGGCGACATGCTCGAAGCTGCGCGCCTCTTTCAGACGACGCTTGGCGCGCTGCTTCTCCAAGGCGGGCGAGACGCCCTCCGCGATGGTCCGCTTTATCTCGAACAGACGTTCCCGCGCCTGCGACAGGCTCAGACCGCCCCGCCCGTAGCGCCCCAGGGTGAGCGTCTCTCGCCGACCATTGAAGCGGTAGTCGTAGCGGAACGAGATCGCTCCCCCAGGCGAGATGTAGGCGTACAAGCCGTCCCTGTCGGTACTCTTGTAAGGCTTTGATTTGGGCTTCAAATTCTTCAGAGCGGCATCGGTAAGCACGGTAAAATCTCCTCGCACCGGACAGGTCCGGAAATCGGCGGCTCGAGGTCGGTATTTTCTCGCCTTTTCAGCGTCTTGCGTGAAAAGAATACCGTCATCGGCTCGCCGTGGCCCAGACGGTATGAGCCGGAATCCACGGGAGCAACGGAGCGCGATACCGTCAGACAGGTCGGCATCACGAAAAAAAGACCCTCCGAAAGGCTCCGAAGGGTCTCGACAGAATTCACTTTTGCGTCAGCAACTTATAGCCAATTTCGGAAGCGTTCTCGAAAGCTCCCGAAAGGCCCGAATTATTCCCACTCGATCGTCCCGGGCGGCTTGGACGTCACGTCATAGACCACCCGGTTCACGCCGCGGACTTCGTTGATGATGCGCGTGGCGGTCCTGGCCAGGACGTCCCAGGGAAACTGGTAGAAGTCCGCCGTCATGCCGTCGGTGGACGAGACCGCGCGCAGGGCCAGGACCTTTTCATAGGTGCGGGCGTCGCCCATCACCCCGACGGTCTTGACCGGCAGCAGGACGGCGAAGGCCTGCCAGATGCTGTCGTACAGGCCCGCCTTGCGGATCTCGTCCAGATAGATGGCGTCGGCCTGCTGCAGGGTGTCGACCGCCTCGGGCGTGATCTCGCCGGGGATGCGGATGGCCAGGCCCGGTCCGGGGAAGGGATGGCGGCCGACGAAGGCGTCGGTCAGGCCCAGCTCGCGGCCGAGCGCCCGGACCTCGTCCTTGAACAGTTCACGGAGCGGTTCGACCAGTTTCAGCTTCATATAGTCCGGCAGGCCGCCGACGTTGTGGTGGCTCTTGATGACGTGGGCCTTGCCGCTGGACGAGGAGACGCTCTCGATCACGTCGGGATAGAGGGTGCCCTGCGCCAGGAACTCGGCGCCCTCGATCTTGGCGGACTCGCGATCGAACACCTCGATGAACAGGCGGCCGATGGTCTTGCGCTTGGTCTCGGGGTCGGAGATCCCGGCCAGCTCGCCCAGGAATTCCTTCGACGCGTCAACGTGGATCAGGGGGATGTTGTAGTGCTCGCGGAACAGGGTCGTGACCTGCTTGGCCTCGTCCTTGCGCAGCAGTCCGGTGTCGACGAAGACGCAGGTCAGCTGGTCGCCGATGGCCTCGTGGATCAGGACCGCCGCGACCGATGAATCGACTCCGCCGGACAGGCCGCAGATCACCTTGGCGTCGCCGACCTGTTCGCGGATCTGGGCGATCTTCTCGTCGCGATAGGCGGCCATAGTCCAGTCGCCCTTCAGCCCGGCGATGCCGTGGGTGAAGTTCTTCAGCATCTGGTGGCCGCGCGGTGTGTGCATCACCTCGGGGTGGAACTGCACGCCGTAGAAGCGGCGGCTCTCGTCGGCGATCACGGCGTAGGGCGAGCCCGACGACGAGGCGACCACGTCGAAGCCCTCGGGAATGGCGACGATCTTGTCGCCGTGGCTCATCCAGACCGTCTCCTCCGCGCCGACCGGGGCCAGGCCGGCCAGCAGGGGCGAGGCCTTCTGTACGGTGATCTCGGCGCGCCCGAACTCGCGGTGATGGCCGCCCTCGACTCTGCCGCCCAGTTGCTCGCACATGGTCATCTCGCCGTAGCAGATGCCCAGCACCGGCACGCCGGCCTCGAACACCGCCTGGGGCGCGCGCGGGCTGCCCTCTTCATGCACGCTCTCGGGACCGCCCGACAGGATGATGGCCGCCGGGTTCATGGTCGCCAGAGCGGCCTCGGCCTTCTGGAACGGGTGGATCTCGCAATAGACGCTGGCCTCGCGCAGGCGCCGCGCGATCAGCTGCGTCACCTGGCTGCCGAAATCGACGATGAGCACCTTCTGGTGTTGGGTCGGCTGGGTCATGAGGTCGAATCCGGGGCGAGAGATTGCGCGGGGTCTTGGCCTTGCGAAGCCGGGATTTCAAGCGCGGCGAGACCGTCGACGTCCAGCACGGCGATCAGGCGGTCCAGGGCCGCGGCCAGATTTTCGTCGACATGGTGCAGGGTGGAGGTCCAGTCCTCCAGCGCCTTCAACTCGGCGCGGCCGTCCGACACGCCGCGCAGGGCGAGCAGCGGCCGTCCGAACGTCTGGGCCGACCGGACCAGGGCCCAGGTCTCCATGTCCACCATCTCGGCTTCGATCGCGTCATAGGCGGCCCCCGAGACGACGTTGGCCCCGGTCGATAGGGTCGCGGTCGGCACGCCGGGGATGGGGCACGGCAAGGCGAGGATCGCAGGCTGCTCCAGCAGCGGCGTCACGCCTTTCGGGAAGCCCAGCGCGCTGGCGTCCATGTCGCGATAGGCCACCGACGACGCCTGATAGACGGCCGCATGCTCCAGCACCCGCGACCCGCACGAGCCCAGCGACACGATCAGGTCCGGCAGGTCGCCCGCCGCCTGAAGTCGCGCCAGGGCGGCCGTCAGGACGACGGCGGCCTCGACCGGCCCGACGCCGGTCATCAGCGGATCGATCCGGGCCTTCAGATGGTCGCCGTATTCGGCGGGCGCGGCCATGACATAGAGGACCGAGACCCCGCCATGCCGCGCCAGCCTCATGCCGTGCGCTCGTAGACGGCGGCGAAGAAGCCGTCGGTGTCGGCCGAGGCGGGCGACAGGCGCAGACGCGCGCCCGACGCCAGTTCGGCGAACCTCGCCCGCGCGGCCTCGGTCAGCTGCGGCGCCGACATGACATCGGCGACGGGGACCGGACGGAAGCCGGGGTGGGCCGCCTCGAAGGCGTCGGCGCTGGCCTCGTTCTCGCGCGCCAGCATCGAACAGGTGACATAGACCAGACGCCCGCCCGGCTTCACCAGCCTGGTCGCCTGGCCCAGGATGCGGACCTGCAGGGCGTGCAGCCTGTCGACCTCTTCCGCCGTCAGACGCCAGGCGTCCTCGGGCCGCCGCCGCCAGGTGCCCGATCCCGAGCAGGGCGCGTCGACGAAGATCAGGTCCGCCTGGCCGTTCAGGTCTTCCAGACCGCCGCCGTTCTGGCCGATCAGCACCAGTTCCGCCTCGACGCCCGCGCGTTGCAGACGGGGACGGATGTTCTCCAGCCGCTTGTTGACGACGTCGGAGGCGATCAGCCTGCCCCGCCCCGTCATGGCCTGGGCCAGGCCCAGGGTCTTGCCGCCGCCGCCGGCGCAATAGTCCACCACCGTCATGCCGGGTTCGGCGCCCGCCAGCCAGCACACGATCTGGCTGCCCTCGTCCTGGATCTCGAACCTTCCGGCCTTGAACCCGTCCAGCGCCTGGATGTTGGGCGGCGGCTCCGACGGCAGACGCAGTCCCCATTCGGACCAGGGCGTGCGAGACGCCTCCAGACCCGCCTCGCGCAGTTCGGTCTCGACCTCATCCACCGTGGCGGCCGCGCCGTTGACACGCAGGTCGATCGGGGCCCGCGGCGCCATCAGGGCGTGGGCCTCCTCGGCCCAGCGCGCGCCGAAGGTCGCCTTGAAATCCTTGACCACGAACTCGGGCAGGCCGGCCGCGACCCAGCCCGGCAGTTCGCCCTGCCCCGCCGTGATGCGGCTGCGTTCCTGCTTGGACAAGGGCCGCGGCCCATAGCCGTCGCCCGCGTGCAGGGCCTCGATCTCTTCCAGCGACAGGCCGTCGATGGCGTGCAGCGAGCCGATCACCAGGGCCCGGCCGTCCTCGCGCCCGCCCATGATCCACGACAGGCGGCCGCGCGCGCGCAGCACCTTGTAGACCCGGTCGGCGATGGCGCGGCGGTCCTTGGACCCGGCGTAGCGGTTGGCCCCGCCCCAGGCTTTCAGGACGGCTTCCGCCGGCTGGCGGCCCTGGGCGATGGAGTCCAGGACGGAGGCGGCGGCGGCGAGGCGGGCGGCTGGGGTCAAGGCGGACTTTCAGAGCAAAAACAGGGACGCCAGCACCATGACCAGTCCCGCAAGCGAGACCAGCCAGACCAGCGACCGGACATAGGGAACGCCAAGGGCGTAGAGCGGCGCATAGACCACGCGCCCCCAGAAATAGAGCGCCGTCCCCCACGCCGTCAGGGCGCCGGACGCCCCGATCACATGGGCGATCAGCACCGCGCCGATGAACAGGGGCAGTGTCTCGAACAGATTGGCCTGCGCCCGCTCCAGACGGCCCACCACCGGGCGGGACGGCCCGACCGGCGTATCGCGCGCGCCGGCGTTCCAGGCCAGACCGAACTGCGCCGTCCGACCCAGGGCCGGCGCGAGGATGTGGACCAGCGCCAGGATCAGCGTCAGGGCCAGATAGGTCAGTTCGGTCGTCATGGCCCTATCCCTGTCTGTAGTTCGGCGCCTCTCGCGTGATCATCACGTCATGGACATGGCTTTCGCGCAGGCCGGCGCCGGTGATGCGCACGAAGCGCGCGCGGTCCTGGAAGTCCCGGATCGTGGCGGCGCCGACATAGCCCATGGAGGCGCGCAGGCCGCCGACCAGCTGGTGCAGCACGGGGCTGATCGGCCCCTTGTACGGCGTCTGGCCCTCGATGCCCTCGGGCACCAGCTTCTCGGACGAGACTTCCTTCTGGAAGTAGCGGTCGGCCGAGCCGCGGGCCATGGCGCCGACGGAGCCCATGCCGCGATACGACTTGTAGGACCGCCCCTGGTACAGGAAGACCTCGCCGGGGCTTTCGTCGGTGCCCGCGAACATCGAGCCCATCATGGCCACATTGGCGCCGGCCGCGATGGCCTTGGCCAGGTCGCCCGAATATTTGATGCCGCCGTCGGCGATGACCGGCGCGCCGGACTCCTTGGCCGCCCGCGCCGCGTCCATCACGGCGGTCAGCTGCGGCACGCCCACGCCGGCGACGATGCGGGTGGTGCAGATGCTGCCCGGGCCGATGCCGACCTTCACCGCATCCGCCCCGGCGTCGATCAGGGCGCGCGTCGCGTCATAGGTGGCCACGTTGCCGGCGATGATCTGGATGCGGTTCGATTCGCGCTTGATCCGCTCCACCACCGCCGCCACCGACGAGGAGTGGCCGTGGGCCGTGTCGATCACCACAACGTCGGCGCCGGCCTCGGCCAGGGCCATCGCGCGCTCGTAACCCGCGTCGCCGACCGTCGAGGCCGCGCCCACCAGCAGGCGGCCCTGCTCGTCCTTGGCGGCGTGGGGGAAGGCCTGGGCCTTCTGGATGTCCTTCATCGTGATCAGGCCGACGGCCCGATAATCCTCGTCCACGACGATGACCCGCTCGATCTTCTTCTCGCGCAGGATGGCGGTCGCCTCTTCACGGCCGGCGCCCTCGCGCACCGTGTACAGCGTCCCGGTCGTCATCAGCTCGGCGGCCTTGCGGTTCGGATCGGTGTCGAAGCGCATGTCGCGGTTGGTCAGCATGCCGACCAGCTTGCCCGACTTGGGGTCCACCACCGGGAAGCCCGAGATCTTCTTGCGCTCGACGATCTCGCGCACCTGGCCCAGCGTCGTGTCCGGCGTCACCGTCACCGGATTGACCACCATGCCGCTTTCGTAGCGCTTGACGGCGCGGACCTCGTCGGCCTGCTCCTCGATGGTCATGTTGCGGTGAAGCACGCCCAGACCGCCGGACTGGGCCATGGCGATGGCCAGGCGGCTTTCCGTGACCGTGTCCATGGCGGACGACAGCAGCGGGATGTTCAGTTTGATGTCGCGCGTCAGCTGGGTCGAGACATCGACCATCGCCGGCATGAACTCGGACGGGCCGGGTTCCAGCAAAACATCGTCGAAGGTCAGTCCTTCGCGTATCTCCATAGGGAGTCTCCGTTTTGCGGGCCGCGTATAACGGGCTGCGGGGGTGAACGGCAAGGCCGGATGTCGCCGCTCGCGATCACGCATTGCGAACGCGCCCGCTCCACCGCGCTCTCGGCGTCCTCTCCGGCTTATCGACGCGATAGAATTTATTGTTTTGCAACCGCTTCGGCCGGACACCATTCTCAGATCATGGTCGGCCTCATCCTGAGCACCGCGCGCAAGCTGGCGCTGAAGATCGCCAGCTACGGCGTCATGCACCTGGTCGTGGCCGTCCTGGTCGCCTTCGCCATCACGCGCGACTGGCGGCTGGCCTTGGCCGTCGGCGTGGTCGAGCCCTTCTTCCAGACCATCGCCTATTCGATCCACGACCGCGTCTGGCACCGGGTCGAGCGGCGCCGGATGGCGTCCGGCATCGAGGAGGCGGCGGAAGCCTTCACCGCCCGCCTCGACATCATGTCGCCCGAGGAGCAGGCCCGCGTTCACGACAATCACGGCTATGGGCCGGACTACGCGCCGGACCACGGCCACTCCCACGCCCTGCCCCGCTCGCTGAAGCAGATCGCGCTAAAGACCGTGACCTATGGCGTGATGCATTTCGCGGTCGCGGTCGCGGTGGCCTTCGCCCTGACCGGCAGCCTGCGCATCGCCCTGGCCATCGGCGTGATCGAACCCCTGGTGCAGACCGTCTTCTTCACCATCCACGACCGCATCTGGTTGCGCATCGAAGCCCGCCGCGCCCGGTCCCGCCCGGCGACAGCCTGAGCCGCTGCGCCCACGCTCACCGTCATTCCGGGGCTGAGCGAAGCCCAGAAGCCGGCGCCCTGACCGCGGTCCGGCTGCGAAGGCATGAAGGGCCGGATGAAAGCCGCCTGGTCCGGGACCGCCTGCCGGACCACCGCCTGGCTCATCGCTTGTTCAGCGCCACCAGGAAGACCTCGGCGCTGTCCTTCCGGCTGGAGGCCGGCTTAACGTATTTCACCGTCTCGAACTCCTCGCGCAGCCGGGTCAGCACCCCGCCCGCGTCGCCGCCCTGGAAGTTCTTGGACACGAAGTTTCCGCCCGGCCGCAGCGTGCGGATGGCGAAGTCGGCCGCGATCTCGATCAGGGCGATGATCTTCAGGTGATCGGTCTGGCGATGCCCCACCGTGTTGTGCGCCATGTCCGACAGCACCAGGTCCGGCGGCCCGCCGATGGCGTCGATCAGCTGCTGGTCCACGCCCGGCTGGGTGAAGTCCGCCTGCAGCAAGGTCGCGCCGGGGATGGGCTCGATCATCAGCAGGTCGACCCCCGCCACCGCCGTCGCGCCCCGGTCCAGGGCCACCTGCACCCAGCCGCCCGGCGCCGCGCCCAGGTCGATCACCCGGCTGCCGCGCCGGATCAGCCGGAACTTGTCGTCGATCTCGATCAGCTTGAAGGCCGCGCGCGAACGCCAGCCCTCGGCGCGGGCCTTCTCCGACCACTTGTCCGACAGCTGTCGCTTGATCCACTGCTGGCTGGACATCGACTTGGTGTCCGCCGTCTTCATCTTCTGGCCCATGCCGCGCCCGGCGGCGGTGCCGCCCGTGGGCGGCCGCACCATCCGGCGGCGCTCCCCGACCTTGGGTTCCTGGGGCTTTTCGTCTTCGCTCATCGTTCCCACATAGCCCCGACCGGCGTTGCGGGCTATGTCCCGCCCGAAATCAACCCAAAGAGGACGTCCGAAATGGCCGACACCCTGACCTTCACCCTGGACACCGGCGACGGCGAAGCCCGCGACGTGGTCATCAAGCTGCGCCCCGACCTGGCCCCCAACCACGTCGCCCGCATCACCGAACTGGCCTCGGAAGGCTTCTACGACGGCGTCGTCTTCCACCGCGTCATCCCCGGCTTCATGGCCCAGGGCGGCGATCCGACCGGCACCGGCACCTCCGGCTCGTCCAAGCCGAACCTGAAGCAGGAATTCTCGGCCGAGCCGCACGTGCGCGGCGTCTGCTCCATGGCCCGCACCTCGGACCCGAACAGCGCCAACTCGCAGTTCTTCATCTGCTTCGACGACGCCACCTTCCTGGACCGCCAGTACACCGTCTGGGGCCAGGTCGAATCCGGCATGGAGCACATCGACGCCCTGCCCAAGGGCGAACCGCCCCGCAACCCGGGCAAGATCGTCAAGGCGACGGTCAACTGATCCACGAAAGGCCCGGACCATCGTCCGGGCCTTTTTCGTTCGCCGTTCGGGCGGCCTTGCCAAGCCCGGCGCCCGCCCCATCTCCCGGTTCGGGGCCGAGGACAGGATCGGATTTCAGACGATTCACACCATTCACACGGTGTTTTTCGCGCCGACCGTCTGAAATCACCCTCGATCGGCCGCTTGCCCCGTCGTCGTCGCCGGGGTAGGCGTGGCCGCAGACGCCGATATTCATCAGGCGATGAAAAGAGGGAGAGCGATGGGTAAGATCTACGCCGACGTCACGTCAGCGCTGGAGGGCCTGACCTTCGACGGAATGACCGTCATGTCCGGCGGCTTCGGCCTGTGCGGCATCCCCGAGAACCTGATCGCCGGCCTGAAGGCCTCGGGCGTGAAGGGCCTGACCGTCATCTCCAACAATGCGGGCGTCGACGGCTTCGGCCTGGGCCAGCTGCTGGAGACCCGCCAGATCGCCAAGATGATCTCGTCCTACGTCGGCGAGAACAAGGAGTTCGAGCGCCAGTATCTCGCCGGCGAGCTCCAGCTCGAGTTCAACCCCCAGGGCACCCTGGCCGAGCGCATCCGCGCGGGCGGGGCGGGCATCCCGGCCTTCTTCACCGCCACCGGCGTCGGCACCCTGGTCGCCGAGGGCAAGGAGGTCCGCACCTTCGACGGCCGCGACTACGTCATGGAGACGGGCCTGGTCGCCGACCTGTCCATCGTCAAGGCCTGGAAGGCCGACGAGCGCGGCAATCTGGTGTTCCGCAAGACCGCCCGCAACTTCAATCCGATGATGGCCACGGCCGGCAAGGTCACCGTGGTGGAGGTCGAGGAGATCGTCCCCGTCGGCGCGCTCGACCCGGATCACATCCACACCCCCGGGATCTACGTCGACCGCCTGATCCAGACCGTGTCCGAAAAGCGCATCGAACAGCGCACCGTCCGCAAGAAGGAGCCCGGCTCAAGTAGCGAAGCGGTAGCCCAAGGAGGGAATGTCTGATGGCCCGCACCCGCGAACAGCTCGCCGAACGCGCCGCCAAGGAGCTGCAGGACGGCTTTTATGTGAACCTGGGCATCGGCATCCCGACCCTGGTCGCCAACTACATTCCCGAGGGCATGACCGTGACGCTGCAGAGCGAGAACGGCATGCTGGGCATGGGCCCCTTCCCCTATGAGGGCGAAGAGGACCCCGATCTGATCAACGCCGGCAAGCAGACGATCACCGAGATCCCCGAGAGCAGCTATTTCAGCAGCGCCGACAGCTTCGCCATGATCCGCGGCGGCCACATTAACCTGTCGATCCTCGGCGCGATGGAAGTGGCCGAGAACGGCGACATCGCCAACTGGATGATCCCCGGCAAGCTGGTGAAGGGCATGGGCGGCGCCATGGACCTGGTCGCCGGCGTCAAGCGGGTGGTGGTCGTGATGGACCACGCCAACAAGCACGGCCAGTCCAAGGTGCTGAAGAGCTGCACCCTTCCCCTGACCGGCACGGGCGTGGTCAGCCGTATCATCACCGACCTGTGCGTCTTCGACGTCAAGCCTGACGGATCGGGCCTTGAACTGGTCGAGCTGGCCGATGGCGTGAGCCTGGACGAGGTCGCGGCCAAGACCGAGGCGACCTACACCGTCGCCGCGGGCCTGGCCTAGGTCCGGCCGTTACCGCGCCGCGGCCAGCGGCGCGGGCGCGGACCGGATCGTCCAGTCGACCAGCTGGGTGTTGATGTCGCGCGTGGCCATGTCGAACGCTTCGACGATGGCGGAGACGCGATTGTCGGCCGCCGGCTGGGAGACGGTGAAGACCCGCTCCACCGTGCGTCCGTCCTCGGGGCGGATCGGGCCGGCGCCGCGTTCGCGCTCGGGCGTGTTGCGCAGCTGGGCGCGGGCGGTGATGACCACGGTCGGCGCAGCCTCCGGGCCCTGTAGATAGCGGGCCTCGAAGCTGGACACCGTCACCCGCAGCACCAGCGGCGTCGTGCCCGGCTCGCGGCGGTCGAGCACCCGCACCTGGTCCGGCCGGGCGGCGAAGGCGGCCATCAGGCTGTCATCGAACAGGGTCTCGGCCGGCGAGACCCAGCGCGCCCCGCCGATGTAGGCGGTCTGAGTGCCGGTCACGCCCAGGATCCGGTCGTCCTTGGTCGCGTCAGGGAACTCGATCCGGCGGATGGAGACCAGAACCGGCGCCGGCCGCTCCCCGGCCTGGGCGGGCGTGTCCATCACCGCGCCGAACCGGTAGAGCTGCACCGGATCCGGCGTCGACAGCAGTGAGCAGCCGCTCAGCGCCAGGGCGGCGGCCGCGGCCGCGCCGATCTTCAAAGCCGAACCGATCACGGTTGAACCTCCAGTTCCTTGGATTGCGGGCGCCCGATGAAGTCGCGCGGGCTGGCCCGAACGTCGTCGATCAGCGACTGCAGAGAGCGCGTGGCGTCCTGCAGCTCCTCGATCGTGCGGCTGAGCTGCGGCAGGCTGGATGTCGCGAAGCTGTCCAGCGGCTGCTCCAGCCCGGTGATCGAGCGATTGGCCGAGGCGATGGCCTGACGGGCCTCGGCCGTCGCCTGATTGATGTTGGCGATGGCCTCGCGGCCGTCGGTGTTGATCACCTGACGCGCATCGGCGGCCAGGCCCTGATACTCCTGGATCGCCCTGTTGGCGTTGGTGACGGCTTCCTCCATCTGCTGGAACATGGCCTTGCGCGCCTCCAGCTCGGTGGTCAGCGACTCGACGTTCTTCACGCTGGTCGAGAAGCTGCGGATGTTGTCGTCCGACATGACCCGGTTGATGCGGTTCAGCGCATCGACCGTTTGGGCCAGCACGGCGCCCGAACCGCTCAGCAGTTCGGCGATGGGCGAAGGCTGGCTCTGGATCACGGGCACCACATTGTCAGGGTACTGCCCCTTCAGCAGGGCGCTGTCTGCGGCGCCAGCCGTGATCTGGATATAGTTCAGGCCGGTGATGCCCTGCG
Organism: Brevundimonas sp.; assembly: GCF_041911375.1. Lineage (GTDB taxonomy): Bacteria > Pseudomonadota > Alphaproteobacteria > Caulobacterales > Caulobacteraceae > Brevundimonas. The sequence continues at coordinate 49,933 of NZ_JAYRPA010000018.1, forward strand.
GCTCCAGCTGCGCGCGCGAGGTCACGCGCACCGGCGTCTCGCCGTCGATCCGCACGCGGGCGACGACCTGGTCGCCGCGCTTCTGGTCGATGTTGAGGTCGGTCACCTCGCCGACGCGGATGCCGTTGAAATGCACCTCGCCCCCTTCCGACAGACCGTTGACGGGCCCGTAGAAGACGATGTCGTACAGATCGTAGTCGTTGGCGAACTGCAACCGGGCCAGCCAGATGGTGAACACCGCCAGCGCCGCCAGCAGGGCGACGGTGGCGATGCCGACCGCGGCGTAGTGTGCGTCTCTCTCCATGGTTTCCGCTCTCCTCAGGCGGCCTTGGTGGCGGCGCGACCGCGCGGCCCCAGGAAGTATTCCTTGATCCACGGATGGTCGGAGCGCTCCAGCTCCTGCACCGTGGCCTTTTCCACGACCCGCTTGTCCGCCAGCACCGCGACCTTGTCGCAGATGGCGTAAAGGCTATCGAGATCGTGCGTGATCATGAAGACGGACAGACCCAGGTCGTCCGACAGATTGCGGATCAGCTCGTCAAACGCGGCCGCCCCGATCGGGTCAAGGCCCGCCGTCGGCTCGTCCAGGAAGAGCAGTTCGGGATCCAGGGCCAGGGCCCGCGCCAGGCCGACGCGCTTCCTCATCCCGCCCGACAGCTCGGCCGGCTTCAGATAGTGCGATTCCGGCTGCAGCCCGACCATGGCGATCTTCAGCTCGGCCAGTTCGTAGATCGTCTGCTTGGGCAGCTTGGTGTGCTCCACCAGCGGCGAGGCGACGTTCTCCAGCACGCTGAGCGACGAGAAGAGCGCGCCCTGCTGGAACAGGACGCCGGTGCGCCGCTCGATGTCGGCAGCGGCGTCGTTGCTGAGATCAGACCGGTCGTGGCCCAGCAGACGAATGGTCCCGCCCTCTGGCTCCTTCAGGCCGATGATGGTGTTCAGGAGCACCGTCTTGCCGGTGCCGGAGCCGCCAACCACGCCCAACACCTCGCCCCGCTGAAGGTCCAGGTCCAGGTTCTCATGGATCGTCCGGTCGCCGAACTGGCTCAGCAGGCCCCGCACTTCGATCAGATTGTCCGGCGCGCCGTCGGCGGGCCGTTCGTCAGGGCCGGTCATATGTCCAGCTCCAGAAAGATCAGCGCGAAGACCGCGTCCAGGAAGATGATGGCGAAGATGGCCTGAACCACCGCCGAGGTCACCCGACGGCCCAGGCTTTCCACGTCGCCGGCCACGGACATGCCCTGGCGGCAGCCGATGGCGGCGATGACCAGGGCGAAGACCGGCGCCTTCACCAGGCCGACCATCATGTGCTGGGCCATGGTCCCATCCTCGACCAGCCGCTGGAAGAAGAAGGCGGGGCCAAGGTTCAGGGAGGTCCAGCAGACGATCAGGCCGCCGAACAGGCCGCCGAGCATGCCCAGGAAGGTCAGGAGCGGCAGCATGACGACCAGCGCCGCCAGGCGCGGCACGACCAGCGCCTGGAACGGATTGACCCCCATGACCTGCATGGCGTCCACCTCCTGGTTCATCCGCATCGAGCCGATTTCCGCCGCGAACGATGAGGCCGAACGCCCGGCCAGCAGGACGGCCGCGATCACCACGGCGAACTCGCGGAACATGGCCACGCCGATCAGCTGGACCGCGAAGACCTGGGCGCCGAAGTCGGTCAGCAGATCCACACCGATGAAGGCCACGACCGCGCCGATGAAGAAGTTGGTGATCATGACGATCGGAATGGCGTCCAGACCCGCCCGCTCCGCCTGGCTGATCCAGGCCGGCCAGCGGATGCCGCCGGGATGCCGGGCGGCCTCGACCACCGCCGTCATCAGCCGACCCAGGAAGGCAAGCGACAGCATCGCCTCGCCGCCGAAGTCATAGACGCCGCGGCCGATCTTGGCGAACGAGCGCGTCAGCATGTCCTGGCGCTTGGGGGGCGCCGCACTCTTGCGCTCCAGCGTCTCGATCATCTGGTAGATGCGGCCGGCCTCTGGGCGATCCTTCCATGCCGCCTCGGGCACGCCGCCGCCAGAGGCCTGCACCAACGCCAGGGCGCCGGCCGTGTCGAAACGGCCAAGGCCGGAGGTGTCAACGCCCTCTATGCGCCGCCCGCCCAGGTCCCGCTCCAGCCTCTGCGGCAAACGGCCGAGCCCGGTCGTGGTCCAGTCGCCCGTCAAGCGCAGGGACGCGCCGTCCGCCGCATCCTGGATTTCATAATCCGCCTGGCTCATCGGTCCCCGTATCGGCAAGCAACGGCCGGGGCCGCTCCCCGGCCTTCGGGCAAAGCCGAAATCGCAACTCGGCTAATGGTCAAGCCCGCGCGTGAAGTCAACGTGCGATGACATTCACCCCCCGGCTGAATCGCTCTTCGAGTGGAACCTGTGGCCCCCATGCGTCCGTCCCCTAACCGCTACGCTGGCGGCGGGGTTCAAACGCGGTCGCGCGGGTTTCGTTCGCCTTCAGGCCAGATGACGACGTACGACCCGCAGATCGTCAATGAAATGCGCCCGCGCCTCGGCCTTGGCGGCGGCGTCGGGCAGGCGCAGCAGATAGGAGGGGTGGACCGTCAGAACCGCCACGCTGTCGTCAGCAAGATCGATAAGCCGTCCACGCTCCTTGATCACCGCCGGCTTGCGGCCCAGCACCGCTAGCCCTGCCGTCGCGCCCAGCGCCACGACCACCTTCGGCCGGATCAGCCGGCGCTCGGCGTCCAGCCACCAGCGGCAGGCCTGGACCTCTCCGGCGTTCGGCGTCTTGTGCAGCCGGCGCTTGCCGCGTGGTTCGTGCTTGAAGTGCTTGACGGCGTTGGTGACATAGACGTCGGACCGATCGATGCCCGCCTCGGCCAGCGCGGCGTCGAGCACCTGGCCCGCCGGTCCGACGAAGGGGCGACCCGCCAGATCCTCCTGATCGCCGGGCTGCTCGCCCACGATCATCAACCGCGCGGATTTGGGCCCCTCGCCACAGACCCCTTGAGTCGCATCGCGATAGAGGGGGCAGCGCCGGCATACCTGAACGCCGCGCGCGATCTCCGTCAGGCTGTCGGGCACGGCGTCGTCGGCCGGCCGATCCACGTGCAGGTCGCGCGCGACCGCGCGGGCGAAACGGGTGTTGGGTTGGGGTGCGGGCGTGGCGACCATGGTCTCAGTTCGAACCTGCGAGGCGGCCACCAGTTCCGGGATCAAGGCCGCCTCCGGAAGGTTCTTCCAGTATCCCTTGGCCATCTCGCCCTGCATCGTCTTCACCTTCAGCCGCGCCGGGTTGAAGGTGGAGGCGTAATAGGTCTTCCAGAACGCCTCGATCTCGTCCTCCGCCGGCGCCATGTCCCGCGTGGCCGGCGGACCGAGCCGCAACGTCTCGCCGTCCCAGAACGCCGAGCCGTCCGGCGTCAGTATCGACCAGCGCATCGTCGTGAACCGCCGCTGGAAGAAGGGCGCGGTCTTCTCCAGCACGCGGTGCGGCGGCTCGAACCAGGCGACCCAAGCCTCGCCCCGGTCGTCCTGCACCTGCCGGAAGCGGACGAAGGCCTTCATCTTGTGCGACGCACGGCTGACGTTCTTGGCCCGCTCAAGGGCGTCGGCGACATCGCGATCCGAGATCACCTTCATCAGGTTCGGTTCGTCCGCCAGCCGCCACAGCAGCCGATAGAGCAGGTCGAACCGATCGGTCGAGCGATGCAGCACGACCTCGCGCGCCAGATCCACGAAGGCGGCGGGCACAGAGAACTCGCCAGCCCCGCGCGCCGCGTGCGGGCGGGCCGGCTGCGGGTCCAGACCGTCGAACAGTCCGCCCTGCCCGGACGAGGCGGCCCCGGCCACCACGAACCGCGCCGTCGCCGGCTCGATCCCCGCCGCCCGCATCGCGCGCGCCGCCTTCCTCCATCCGTCGAAATCCGTTTCCGACGCCAGCACCGCCGCTTCCATCAGAACAGGCTCAGCTGCTCGGGCGCCTGCGGCGTCACGCGCGCCTTCAGGTCCGCCGCATCGGTAAGGCCGCCGGGCGTCCAGTCCAGGGCGGTGATGAAGGGCCGCACCTTGGCCACCGAGCGCGTCAGCCGCCCCACGTCCTCGAGCCGCAGGGTCCGGTAGCGGCGCACCGAAATGATCCGGTCCACCGCCTTCACTCCCAAACCCGGAACGCGCAGCAGCATCTCGCGCGGGGCGCGGTTCACGTCGACCGGAAAGCGGTCGCGCGCATTCAGCGCCCAGGCCAGCTTGGGATCGATCGCCAGATCCAGCATGCCTCCGCTGGCCCCTTCCCCGATCTCCGGCGCGGAGAAGCCGTAGAACCGCATCAGCCAGTCGGCCTGATACAGCCGATGCTCCCGCATCAGCGGCGGCTTCGACAGCGGCAGGGCCGAACTGGAATCGGGTATGGGGCTGAAGGCGGAATAATAGACCCGCCTCAGCCCATAGCCGCCATACAAGGAGGCGCTGCGGTCCAGGATCTCGGTGTCCGGCGCCCCGTCCGCACCGACGATCAGCTGGGTGCTCTGGCCGCCCGGCGCGAAGCGGGGCGGCTTGACCCGGTCGCGCTTGCCCGGCCTGGCGGCCTCGACCCCGAGCCGCACCTGCCCCATCGCCTTCTTGATGACGCCAACGTCCTTCTGCGGCGCCAGACGGGCCAGCGCCTCGTCGCGCGGCAATTCGATGTTGGCCGACAGCCGATCGGCGTACAGGCCCGCCATCTCCACCAGCTTCGGATCGGCCTCGGGGATCAACTTCAGATGGATATAGCCGCGGAAGTCGTGCACCTCCCGCAACGTCTTGGCCACCAGGACCAGCTGCTCCATCGTATAGTCGCTGTTGCGGATGACGCCGGACGACAGGAACAACCCCTCGATGTAGTTCCGCCGATAGAAGTTCAGCGTCAGGTCCACCACCTCGTCGGCGGTGAAGCGCGCCCGCTCCACGTTCGACGACGCCCGGTTGATGCAGTAGGCGCAGTCGTAGATGCAGAAGTTGGTCAGCAGGATTTTGAGCAGGCTGACGCAGCGGCCGTCCGGCGTATAGGCGTGGCAGATGCCCATGCCTTCGGTCGAACCGATCCCCTTGCCCCCGACCGAGTCCCGCTTCGAGGTGCCGGACGAGGAGCAGGAGGCGTCGTATTTCGCCGCATCGGCAAGAACGGACAACTTGTGTCGAAGATCGAGACGCGCCATTCGTTCATGATACGTTCCAACCTTGATCAGCGTCCAGCGTGGCCGTTGTCTTTTTCCGTCAGGGACTTACGGATTAGCGGAGCAGGTCCAGCAGGGATGTCGACCGCAGCGAGTTGATCACCTGCGCCGAGGCCTCGATCGCCACCTGCGCCAGTTGAAGGTCGGTGATCGCCCGCGCGGGATCGTAGCCGGTCTTGTCGAGCATCAGCTTGTCCAGCGAGGTCTGCTGGCCTTCGTGCGCGTTCAGCGTCTCCTCGACATGGTTCTGCATCAGGCCGTTCCTGGCCGTCTCGTTGGTGACGCCCTTGTTGGCCGCGTCCAGCTGCTTCATTTGCTCGGTCAGGAAGGCCTGCACGGCCGCCGTCGGCTGCCCGGTCAGGGTCCCTGCGCCGGCCGGCGTGTAGGTCACGCCGTCGATCACCACCGGCGTGCCTTCCTGATAGGCCTGGATGTTGCGGAAGATCGTCGTCAGGTCGCCGCCCAGCTCATTGGCCAGGAAGCCGGTCTCCAGGGTGGTGTTCTCGTCGATCCGCGACTTGTGCTTCAGCGTGTCGTTGACGAAGACGTCGTCCACAGTCGGCGCCGCCGTCAGGTCGGCCATCGACTTGGCTGTGGCCGGCGCGGTGTCGGTCTGGCCGCCGGCGAACAGGTATTGCCCCTGGAACGACCCGTTCAGCCCAGACTGCAAGGTCTGGAACTGCAGGCCCAGCTCGGTCATCAGACTGTCCAGCTTGCCCGCCGACATGGCGTTGGCGATCGCCTCCCGCGCGCCGTTCCCGCCGGCGTAAACCTGGCTCATGGCCAGGTCCTGCGCGTCCAGACGGCTGGCGGCGGACTTTCCCGCCTCCACGAAGCCGGCCAGCCGCGTCTGGGTGGACTTCAGCGACGTGATCGACTCCGACTGCCGGCCGTAGCCGGCCATGTCGGTCGCGATGCGGCCGCTGTCGATGCGCTCCTGCGCCTGCTGGGCCCGGCTCTGGGCGCTCATCAGGTCGAGCAGGGCCGACTGATAGTTCGAAAAGGTGGCGACGCGGGTCATCTCAGCATCCCGATCAGGGTGTCGTACATGTCGCTGGCCGCCTGGATCAGACGGGCCGAGGCGTTATAGGCCTGCTGGAAGGTGGTCATGTTGACCAGCTCCTCGTCCAGGTTGACGCCCTCCTTGGCCTGGCGGCGGTTGTTGGCTTCCTCCAGCACGGCCGAAGCGGTTTCGGAGCGGCTCTTGGCGGCCGCCGCGCGACCGCCGATGTCGCCGGCGAAGTCGGCCGCATAGCCGGACAGGGTCTTGGAGCCCGCCGCCGCCCCGCCCGCCGCCGAAAAGCTCACCGCGCGCTTGCCGATATCCGACAGGGCCAGGCCGCCGCTGCCGTCCGCCCCGCTGAGCGCGGGCGTTCCCGCCGCCGCCGACACGTTCAGCCGCGCCAGCGCCAGCTTCGCCGGGTCGCTCTGGATGTCCTGGCGAACCGAGAAGGCTTCCGCTCGCGTCGCCCGCTCGCCGGCGCCGAGCCCGAACAGCTCGGACATCGACACCCCTGACGGGACCTGGGTGGTGGTGTCGCGCACCACCGACATCGTCGGACCGGCGCTGTCGTAGGACCTGAAGGTCAGCGCGCCCGAAGCATCCAGGCTGAAGGCGCCGTAGCGGCCGACGCCGGTGACGGGGTTGTTCAGCGCGGTCAGCAGCTCGGCCATCGTCCCGGTCCCGCCCGGCGTCACCACTTCGATGTCGCGGACCCGCGCGCCGTCGTCTCCGGTGAAGCGGAAGGTCAGGCTTTCGCCCGCCGGGAAGCCATGCTGCGCGCCGAGGGTCAGCCCGGTGTCGTATGACGAAGGCGTGTCGCTGACGACCAGGTCGTTCAGACCGAACCAGTGCGAGAAACCCTTGCCGTTCTTGTCGCTGGGCGTGGTCGCATCGTCGGCGATGGCCAGGCCGTTTCCAGCCGCGGCCTCCAGCGTCAGCACCCCGTTGGAGAAGCTGGCCGTCGCCACGCCGGCCAGCTGTGCATTCAGTTCGGCCAGAGTGGTGGGGGGATTGACGTTGAAGTCGATCACGGCCGAGCCCGCGACCACGCCCGCATTGTCCACGGCCGCGACGGTGACGACGCCGGTGAAGCCCGCCAGCGCCGTTTCCAGCGACTGGCCGGTGTTGCGGCCCGTGAGCGTCGTCGGCGGCGGCATGCTGGCGCTGGCGTTGTGGGCGCGGTTCAGTTCGTCGGCGATCTTCGCGGTCAGTTCGGCCAGACGTTCGGCCGCCGCAGGCGCATCCTTGTCGCGCAGTTCGACCAGGCCCTTGATCTGCCCCGAGCCGACGCCTTCCAGCGCCAGAGAGCGCGAGCCGCTAGGCTCGGTCAACCAGACGTCGTTGAAGCTGGTCGTGGCCCCGACCGTGCCGGCGGGCGCATAGGACAGGGTCGCATGCCCCTCCCCCACCAGGGTGGCGCCGGTGTTGGAGCGTATGGTGACGCCGCCGTTCGACCGCGCCTCCACCTTGACGTCCATCAGTTCCGACAGCTGGTTGATCAGGTTCAGCTGGGCGTTCTGGGCGCCGGTCGTGTCCTGGCCGGTGGCCGAGGCGGTGGCGATGGTCTTGTTCAGCTTGTCGATCTGCTCCAGCAGCGGATTGACCGCCTGGACGGCGCTAGCCAGCCGGCTGTCCGCCTCCTGGCGCAACGACTGGATGCGCTGCGAGATCGACTTGGCCTCGTTGAACAGCGCCTGTGTCTTGTAGACGGCGTCCTGACGCGCCGTCGAGGACGCCGGCGTCTCGGCCAGGGAGGCGAAGTTCGCGAACAACGCATCGATGTCGCCGAACAGGCCGCCGTCGCCGCTGGGATCGCCGAACGCCGTCTGGATCTGGTCGTACATCTCGTTGCGGACCGCGTAGCGCGCCGAGTCCGCGCTGGCGCTCATGCTCGCCGCCTGCAGGAAGCGGTCGGTGGACAGGCGCACTCGGGCGACATCCACGCCCGCGCCTCCGCCGCCGGTGACCAGCGCCGACTGATCGACCACCTTGCGGACGTATCCGGGCGTGTTGACGTTCGAGATGTTGTCGGAAACGACGCGCAGCTGGGTCTGGGCGGTCTGCAGCCCGGACACGCCGATGTTCATGATCGAGTTCAGCGACATGGGCGGATCTCCCCGCGCGCGCCGACGTCGCTCGGCAAGCCTTGCCCGCCCACGCGCAGTTCTTGCCTGTCGGGTCGCCGTGGCGTGCGCCGCAAGGCCTTGAATTCCAACGATGTGCGACTCGAGAGCGCGTTCATGACCTGCGACGACGCAAGGGACGAGCCAAGCGACGCCGCCGCATTCGCCGCTGCCGTCCGCCGGTCCGCCCTTGCTCGGCAAATTACGGCGCAATGCGGCAAGAAACGTCCTTCCAGACAGGGAGGCCGCACTCAGCCCTGAAAACAACCGTCTGTTTTCGTTTGATATTCTCAGGCCAGCCGGCTTGGCCCGGCGCTTGCGATGCGAGCGGCGAACATTCAGGCGCAGCAGGCGCCGCCCCTTTTTCAGAAAGCGCCTGCGCCCGCATGCCCTCCGCCGCCGCCCTCATCGCTCCTGTTCCGGCTTCCGCCGGCGCCGGCGCCTCCACGCCGGGCGGCGTCCAAGACGCCGCCGAGGCCTTCGCCCTGGCGATGGCCGGGGTCGCGGAGTCCTCGGGTCGTCGCGACCTCGCGGGCGAGGGCAAAGCCGCCACGGCGGACGGCGCCGCAAAGCCGGGCCGTCTGACCGGACGCCTCGCGACACACCTGGCTGAGACGACGCAATGGGCTGAGACGATGACGCCGGCCGTCGTCGCCGCGCCTGTAACGATCGTCCCCACGCCCGAGATTGTCGAGGCGACCGAGAGCGCTTCCAGGGAGGCCGACGCCCCGGCATCGGAATCCGCCACGGCGGCGGATTCGCCGGTCGAGACGCCGGCTCCGGTCGTCGGCCTGGAAACCCCGGCCATCGTGGCGGCGCCGCCCCCGTCTGCGGCCATCGAAGGCGGCGTGACGATTGAGGAGGCGCCCGCCGCACCGCCGTCTCCGTCCACCGTTGCGACCCAAGGCCAGGCCCCTGGGGAGCCGATCGTGAGCGATCGCGCCATGCAGGCGCTGACCAATGAAGCCAGCGAGGCTTCCATGCGCGTCGGTGCTGGGAAAGCCGTCGACGCAGCCCCTGCTCCCTCGACGCCCAGCACGTTCACAAAGGACGTTCCGTCCCGTGCTGAAGCCGCAGCGCCTTCGACACTGATCCAGGACAAGCCCAAGGCGCAGGCCGCGCCGCAGCAGGCCGCCGCCGAACCCGTCGTCAAGGCGGTCGCCGCATCCGTCTCCGCCACGCGCGAACTCGCCCCGGCGCCGGCAGCGGCCGACGCCTTGCCTGCGCCTGTCAGCTCCGACGACGCCCAGGCCGTGAGGGCGACGCTTTCTGTCGCGACCGACGCCGAAGACCAGTCTCCGAGCCCGGCCCCGAAGGTCGAGGTCGGCGCGCCCGGCGTCCTGGCGTCGCGGGCGGCCGAGGCGGCCGATGACACCGCCTCCGCCTCCCCTGTGACGAACGTCGACGCGGAGCCGATCCCGGTCGCCGCCGACAAGCCCGCGCCTTCCCCGGCTCCGTCGGTCCAGATCGCCGCCGTCCTGCAGCGACCGGCGGCGCCGTCCGTTCCCGGCCAGGTCTTGGCCACTGCGGCTGTCACGGCCCAGGCGGCCATGGACAGCGACGAGGCGTATGTCGCCTCTGACTCGCCGGCCGCCGCCGAGCCGGACGGCGTCGCCTCGACCGACGCCCAGCCGGCTGCCGGTCCGGTCATCGCCAGGCCCGACGCGCATCCAGAGCCGCTTCGCCCGCTGCGGGATGAGAGCGCGCGCCTCCATGCGCGTCTCGCGGCCGGATCATCCGACGCGTCCGGCGGCGCCGCCAGGACCGAGCCGGTGACGCAGACGGCTCCCACCGTCGCCGCCTCGGGCGCATCCGCGCTGACGGACATCACCCCTTCGGCCGTCACGGCCGACGCCGCGCCTGCGCCGTCCCCGGCGGTTGAGCGCCTGGTCGATCCCCTGCCCGCCTCGGCGGAGCTGTCGCCCGAAACGGCCCGCGCAGCAGAGGCGACCGCCGCCGTCGCCCGGGACCCGCTGGCGTCCAGCCTGTCGCGCGCCACGATCGAGACCACCGCCAACCTGGCCGCCCAGATCGCGCGCAAGCTGGAAGGCCGCTCGACCCGCTTCGACATGGTGCTGACGCCTGAGGATCTGGGGCGCGTCGACGTGACGGTCGAGATCGATTCAGACGGCCAGCTGGCGGCGCGCCTGGCCTTCGACAATCCCGCGGCAGCCGCTGATCTGCGCGGCCGAGCCGACGAGCTGCGGCGGCAACTGCAGGAAGCGGGGTTCCAGGTTTCGAACGAGGCGCTCGACTTCTACCAGCGCGACCCGTCTTCGGGCGGCGGCGCCTTTGACCGCCAGCAACAACGCAACGCCCTGTTCGCCGGCGGCTCCCGCCTGGCCGCCCAGGCCGACCTAGCCGCCGCGCCTCCGCCCGGCGCCTGGACCAACCATGCCACGACGCCCGATCGCGTCGATGTGAGGGTCTGACACCATGCCCACAGCCGTTTCCGCCAATGACGCCGCCGCCCGCCTGAACACCGGCTCCACCGCGCTGTTCGACAACTTCGAGACCTTCCTGACGCTGCTGACGACGCAGCTCCGGAACCAGGACCCGTTGTCGCCGCTGGATTCCAACGAGTTCACCGCCCAGCTGACCCAGATGGCCGGCGTGGAGCAGCAACTGCTGACCAACGACCTGCTGACCAGCCTGGTGGCGGCCCAGGCGGGCGGAGGCCTGGACAGCGCGTCGAACTATATCGGCAAGGAAGTGACCGCCGCCTGGACCGCGACCTCGTTCGAGGACGGCAAGGCGACCTGGTCCTATGAATTGGCCGAGGACGCCAAGAACGTCACCCTGCAGGTCGTGGACAGCAAGGGCGCCGTGGTCTGGGAAGGAGACGCCCCGGACAAGTCCTCCGGCATCCATTCCTTCACCTGGGACGGAAAGCTGAAGGGCGGCGACACGCTGGACCAGGAAGGCGGCGTCTACACCCTGAAGGTCACCGCCACGAACGATACGGGCGCCAAGATCGACAGCCAGGCCCTGATCCAGGGCCGGGTCACCGGCGTCGAGATGTACGACGGCCAGCCCTACCTGGTGATCGGCGATTCCATCCTTCCGCTTTCGACCGTGATCTCGCTGAACGAGATCCGCGCGAACGACGACAACGACGATACGGAGAATCCGGACGTCCCGACCGAGGAGGCGGCCGCATGATGCGCTCCGCCGCCTTTTCGATGACCGTTTCGCTTAAGGAGCGACCCCAATGAGCCTCAACAGCGCCATGCTGGCCGGCGTGTCCGGCCTGACCTCCAACTCCGCTGCACTGGCTGCGATTTCCCAGAACATCGCGAACGTCAACACCGTCGGCTACAAGCGCACCCAGGGCGAGTTCCAGACCCTGGTGAACAGCCAGTCCAAGTCGGGCGGCGGCTACTCCGCCGGCGGCGTCTCGCTGAGCGCCCGCTCCTTCATCAGCCAGGAAGGGCAACTGCAGCGCACCACCGAAAGCACCGATCTGGCGGTGGACGGCCAGGGCTTCTTCGTGGTGACCGACAAGGCCGAAGGCGTCGCCGCCACGGACACCCGCCTGTTCACCCGCGCCGGCGCCTTCCGCGTCGACAACCTGGGCTATCTGAAGAACAGCGCCGGCCTTTATCTGCAAGGATGGCCGGTCGACTCCAACGGCGAGATCTCGACCGACCCGTCGGATCTGTCGCGCCTGCGTTCGATCAACATCGGCTCGGTCGGCGGCACCGCCGAGCCGACCACGCGCGTCCAGATCAACGCCAACCTGCGCTCGACGCAGGAGTTGTCCAGCGCTGCGGCCTCGCAATCGTACAAGGGCGTTGAAGACACCGCCGTCCCGCCGGTGGAACGCGACTTCAGCGTCAACTACGCCCGCCAGGCGGACGGGACCTACAACGTCACGATCAAGTCCGGGATCATCACGATCAAGGGCGTCGCCACCTATGACGCCGCCGGCGCCCTGACCAGCTTCGTCCCGGACAACGCGCTGAGCAGCAACGGAACATCCGCGGTCGCGGGCGGCGACATCACCATCACGCCGACCACCGGCACGCCCCCGCCCGCCGCCTACACGGTTGCGCTCGCCGACCTGGGCATGACGACGGACGGCATCGCCAAGACGAAGTACGACCCGCGGGTCAACTCCATGGCGATGTACAACGCCGACGACGACAACCCCGTCGGCGTTAAGCCCGATTTCAAGATGAACATCCCGGTGTCCGACTCCAAGGGTGGTCAACGCAACCTGGAAATCCGTTTCCTCAAGAGCGAAGAGCCGAACCAGTGGTACGCCGAAATCGTCGCGGTTCCCGCTGACGACGTGGTGACAGGCGCCCCCTACTCGAACGGGCAGATCAAGACGGGCCTGATCGCCTTCACCCCTTCCGGCCGCCTCGATGTCGACACCATGCAGAGCTGGCCGGCGGGCATGGGCCTGTTCGCCGACCCGACCCAGGCGACCCTGACCTTCGAGGAGTCGGACCCGACCAACACGATCGATCCGAACGATCCCCTGGACGATGGCAAGGTGAAGTGGGCGGACGGCCTGGGCATCGCGGCTCAGACGGTGACGCTGGACCTCAACACCTCGGCCGGCGGCCTCAGCCAGCTGAATACGGCCTCGGTGGTGCAATCGACCGTCACCAACGGCACGGCCTTCGGCAACCTCAGCGAAATCACCATCGACGAGAGCGGTTTCGTCACCGCCATCTTCGACAACGGCGTGATGCGCCGCATCGCTCAGGTGGCGGTCGCCACCTTCCCCAGCCCCGACAGCCTCAAGGAAGTGTCCGGCAACGCCTACGCCGTCAGCCTTCAGTCCGGCACCTTCAATCTGAAGGCGGCGGGCACGGGCGGCGCGGGTTTCATCGCCGCCCAGCAGCTGGAAGCCTCCACCGTCGACCTGTCGCAGGAATTCACCAACCTGATCACGACCCAGCGGGCTTATTCCGCCTCGTCCAAGATCATCACCACGGCCGACGAAATGCTGGCCGAGCTGATCAACATCAAACGTTGATCGGCGGGTAAGTAAGCGTTGAACTCCATGAATCGTCGCTCAACCATCGTTGAGAAAGTCGCACGGGAAGGGACGGCGGTTAGTCGTTCCTTCACCACGACGCTTAAACGGCCTTTAGCGGCGCGTGGGTACCTTCACCGGACTACGGTGTTGGTGAAAGAGGCATAAGCCCATGTTGCAAGAGCGACGCCTTAACAGCAAAGGCGAACAATACGTGGTCGGACCCACCGGCACGCCCCTGACCCTCAAAGACCTGCCGCCGTCGAACACGGACCGCTGGGTGATCCGCCGCAAGGCGGAGGTCGTCGCCGCCGTGCGCGGCGGCTTGATCAGCCTGGACGACGCCCTGGCGAAGTATCGCCTGACGGCCGAAGAATTCCTCGCTTGGCAGAAGGCCATCGACAAGTGGGGCATGCAGGGGCTGCGCACGACGCGCATCCAGAGCTATCGCTCCTAGAAGGATCTCCCCGAAGACCGACAAGGGCCGCATCCGGCGACGGATGCGGCCCTTGTTGCGTTCGGGGCCTCGAAATCGCGCCGGATCGGCCCTAAATGGCGGCGATGACCCTGGTCGAAGACATCTGCGCCGTCCCCGACATCGTCCGCACCGACATGGATGCGGCGGTCGAGAGCGCGCGCCGGGCGGTCGGCCTGCCCGTCGGGGCACGCGTGGTGGCCGCCATGTCCGGCGGCGTGGATTCCACCGTCGTCGCGGCCCTGCTGCACAAGGCCGGCTATGACGTCGTGGGCGTGACCCTGCAGCTCTACGATCACGGCGCCGCGCTGAAGAAGAAGGGCGCCTGCTGCGCTGGCCAGGACATTCACGACGCCCGTCTGGCCGCCGAGATGATCGGCATTCCCCACTATGTCCTGGACTACGAAAGCCGGTTCAAGGACGCCGTCATCGACCAGTTCGCAGACAGCTATCTGAAGGGCCAGACGCCGGTCCCCTGCATCCGCTGCAATCAGACCGTGAAGTTCCGCGACCTGCTGGACGTCGCGCGCGACCTGGGGGCCGAGGCCATGGCCACGGGCCATTACGTCCGCCGCGCCGCCGCAGGCAATCGCTCGCAGATGCGCAAGGCGGTCGATCACTCGCGCGACCAGTCCTACTTCCTGTTCGCCACCACTCAGGACCAACTCGACTATCTGCGTTTCCCCCTGGCCGACCTGGAAAAGCCGCAGGTGCGCGGCGTCGCCGCCGAGCTGGGCCTGAGGATCGCCGCCAAGCCGGACAGCCAGGACATCTGCTTCGTGCCGTCAGGCGATTACCGCACCCTGATCGACCGCCTGCGTCCGCAGGGGCGCGAGGCCGGCGAGATCGTGCATATGGACGGCCGCGTTCTGGGCGCCCACGCCGGCATCACCGACTACACCATCGGCCAACGTCGCGGCCTGAACGTCGCGGTGGGCGAGCCCCTGTTCGTGACCAAGCTGGACCCCGAGACGCGCCGCGTCATCGTCGGCCCGCGCGAAGCCCTTTTGACGGCCTCGCTGACGCTGGAAGAAACCAACTGGCTGGGCGACCAGGCCACCATCGCCGAGGCCGCCCAGAGCGGCGCCCCCGTGCTGGCCCGCGTGCGTTCGACGCGTCAGCCCTCCCCTGCTCGTCTGGCCCTGATCGACGGCGCCGTTGCGGTCGTTTTCGACCAGGGCGAGGAAGGCGTCGCTCCCGGCCAGGCCTGCGCGCTCTACGATCCGGCCGACCCCGACCGGGTCCTGGGCGGCGGCTTCATCCGCGACACCAAGGCGGCCGTCGCCTAGCGCCGTGCCTCAAGAAGGCAGGACACATCCGTCGTGCTGTTGTAAAGCCTCCTTAAGTCATCAACCGTCGCGAGGATCCGATGCGCTGGGCCGCCTGCCCTGGGACGATCCGCCACCGACGCCGAGCGGCGCCGCGCCGTCTCGCCCCCCCTGTTTCACGCAGACCGCATCACAAGGCCGATGCTGGCATCACGGCGCAAGACGGTTACCTGGCCTTTCTGGACAAGCATGTGCGGGAATAGGCGGCTTCGGCGCGCGGTCGCTGGACTGCGCCGACGGTCACGCCTCGGCGTAGACCCGCAGCCGATGCCCGTCCGGATCGCGGGCCACGAAGCTTCGGCCGCACGCCAGGTCCATCGGCGGCAGGACGATACGCGCGCCGCGGTCCCACCAGTCCATATGGGTTTCGTCCACCGCGCTCCGGCCGTCCATGCGGAAGGTCACCTCACGTACATTAAGGCCGTCGGGCCGGTCGCGTGACCGTCGCCACAGGCTGAGCGCCCGGCCGGAGCCCAGCAGGAACAGCGCATGGTCCGGCCCGGACTCCAGCGGACGGATCGCCAGAAGACCGGCGTAGAACCGCGCGCTGGCCTCCGGATCGGCCACGTCCAGAAGGATGTCTTCAGCCTCGGTCATCAGCGCCTCCCATCGTTTCGACAGGAACAAACTAGACCGCGACACTGCCAGTTTCCGTCAGCAGCGTTCTTCCGCGCGCCGCTTTTCCTGTATCTCGCGGAAAGTCTTCATCAGCGCCTGACGTCGCGCCGGATAGCGCCCTTCCTGCACCTCGGCCTCGACGATCCGGTCCGTGCGGAAGCTGCGGAAATCCTGCCGCAGCTCGCACCACGCCAGAAGCAGCCGCACTCGATCAAAGAAGGCCAGCGCGAACGGCCAGACCACCCGTTCCGACGCCGCACCGGCCTCGTCGCGATAGCACAGGGTCAGCCGCCGCTCGGTTCGGATCGCCTTGCGCAGCAGGGCTGGATCGACCGTATCGACGGGGAACGGCGCGCCTGGAACCACGAAGAGGGACGAGGCTTCCATCTCGTCGCGCAGGTCGCTCGGCAGCACGGCCCCGATCCGTCCCAGCGCGCTCAGCGCCGCATCGCGAAGACGTCCGTCCGCGCGCTCGGCCACCCAGCGCGAGCCCAGGACCAGGGCCTCGATCTCCTCGGGCGTGAACATCATCGGCGGCAGCAGGAAGCCCGGCCGAAGCACATAGCCGACGCCCGGTTCGCCCTCGATGGTGGCGCCCTGCGCCTGCAGGCTGGCGATGTCGCGATAGAGGGTGCGGATGCTGACGCCCATCTCGTCCGCCAGCGTCTGTCCGCTGACCGGCCGGCGATGCCGCCTGAGGGCGTTCAGCAGGTCAAAGAGGCGTTCGGAACGAGACACGCCGCAAGCCTAGCAGACCTGCTGACAGAAAGCGGCAGCAACCGTCTAGGCCGCTTCCTTCGGCATGACGTCGCCGACCGTCGGCCGGTTCTCGGCCCGAGTCAGGCGAATATCCCTCGGCTTGACGATCTCGTTGCAGCAGCCGCAGGCGATGCGCGGGGTCAGGGTATGGCCGCAGGTCTTGTGGACCATGTCGATGCCGCTGTCGGCGTCGCCATAGACGTGCTTGGCGCCCCAGCCGTGCAGGGTGACCAGCACGCCATACAGATCCTTGCCCTTGGCCGTCAGAACGTATTCGTTGCGCGGCGGACGCTCGGAATAGAGACGCGGCTCCAGCACCCCGTGCTGGACCAGGCTCTTCAGTCGGGCGGCCAGGACGTTCCTGGCCACGCCCAGATTGTCCTGCCACTGCTCAAACCGACTGACGCCGTTGAAGGCGTCACGGATGACCAGCAGGGTCCACGGGTCGCCGATCACCTCCAGAGTGGCGGCGATGGAGCAGCTTTGGCGGCTGTAGTCGGCGGTGCGTCCCATGGGCGGAAGGTGACGCCGCGTCAGCCTGTTGGCAAGAGGGTTGCCAATCCGAACCCAGTCGGTCAGTCTTGTTTGACAACGGACTTGCGGGCCTTTCGGTTCGCCGTTCCTGTTCCTTGACTGGCGGAGGGTCGACGCCGACCCTCCGTCCCCCTTGCCTGCCCACGGATCGCGCCATGATGACGCCCCTCTCCCTCGATGACGCCTTGTCGTTCCGGGTTCTGGAAGACGGCGCCCTCTCCGCCGCCGTGGCGGGCGACTTCTCCAACGGCCCCAACAGCCTGCCGCCGGAAAAGGGCTTTCCGTTCGGGGGGCTGCTGGCCGCCCTGTGCGCCCAGGCCATGCGGCAAGGCCTGGCGATCACGGCGCCGCTTCGCACCCTGTCGGTCCAGTATCTGTCCGCGGCGAAGTTCGGCGAGCCGGTCGCCTTCCGTCCCCGCCTGCTGCGGGGCGGCCGGAACGTCATCTATGCGTCGGTGGAGGCGGACCAGGACGGCCGCATGACCCATCACGCCACCGGCACCTACGGACTGGACGCCCAGACGCCGCCGTTGAGGCCGCTCCATGTCCCGCCTCCGCCGCTGGACGGTCTGGACCCTGAGGCGCGCATCGGCGGCCCGATGGCGCCGCACTTCTCGCGGCATGTCGACTACCGCTTCGACGGCGGCCCCAACATCCTGGGCGGCAACGAAGGCAAGGCGGCGGTGGAGCGGACCTGGATGCGGCTGGCCGACGGCCGGCCGCTGGACGAGGTCGGCCTGTGCTATCTGCTGGACGCCCTCTATCCGCCGGCCTGGACCACGTCGAAGACGCCGGCCGCCATGACCACGGTGGACTTCCGCATCGACATCCTGGCCGATCCGACGCCGGAGAACGCGCCCCACGGCTGGGCCTTCTTCGAGTTCCGCATGCTGGACCTGGGCCTGGGCTGGACGGTGGACGAAGCGGTCGCCTGGGGCGCCGACGGGACCCCGCTGGCCATCGCGCGCCAACGTCGCAAACTTCTTCCGCAACGCGGCGCCTGAAGTCAGCTTCCATTCACCCTTATCGGGCGACTATCGCGAATCTCTGGAGTCGTCCTGCATGCGCCGTCGAAATCGCCTTTCCGCCGTCTCTAAAATCGTGGTGGTTCTGGGGGGCTGCCTGATGCTTCAGGGCTGCCTCGTCGGGGCTGTCGTCGGCGGCACAGCCGCCGTCGTGGGCGGCACGGCCAAGGCCACCGGCGCGGTGGTCGGCGCCGGCTTCGACGCCGTCACCACCTCGGACGAGGAAACGCGCGCCCGCCGCGAGCGCGAACAGCGCGAGTGGGAACGCGAACAGCGCCGCTGCGAGCAACGCCAGCGCCAGGGCAAGAGCTGCTAGGGCGCGCTCCGATGGCGCGCGCACGGCGCTAGACGTTCGCCATGCCGGCGGCGTGTTTGCGACACTCGCGGGTCGTCACAGGCTCAGCACGCACCGCTCGTTGATCGTCGGCCGCGCCACCTGCACCCGGCACAGCCCCGGCCAATCCGGCTTCAGGGTCTTGGCGAACCACAGGCACAGGTTCTCCAGGCTGGGCAGCTCCAGCCCCTCGTGCTCGTTCAGCATGCCGTGGTCCAGCGTCTCGGCCGCCGCCTTCAGCGCCCGGTCCAGCGCGCCCAGGTCCGCGACCCAGCCGTGTTCGTCGTCCAGCGTCTCCGACCGCACCGTCGCCTCGACCGTGAAGGAGTGGCCGTGGACGCGGCGATAGATGCTGCCCTCGGGTTCGTTGGGGAAGTGGTGGGCGGCGTCGAACGTCGCCTGTTTGGTGATTTCGAAGACGGGCATTAGCGGACGCCGATGTACTTGTGAGTCTGGACGCTGAGGCGCCATTGCGGGTGGGTCAGGCAGTATTCGATGGCGGCGGCGGTGTTGGCCGCCTGATCGGGGCCGTCCATGGGCTGCAGCCAGAACCGCTCGAAATCGAGATGCTCGAACCGCTCCGGCATGGCCTTGGCCTGCGGATAGACCAGCTTCAGCTCCGCGCCGCGCGTCTGGACCACCTCCGCGTCGGCCTTGGGACTGATGCAGATCCAATCGACGCCGTCTGGCGCAACCAGGGTGCCGTTGCTTTCGATGGCGATCTCGAAGCCGCGTGCGTGAAGGGCGGCGATCAGCGGCGCATCCAGTTGCAACAGCGGTTCGCCGCCGGTGCATACGACCAGCTTCGGATCGCCCGCGCGTCCCCGCCACATGGCGGCGACATGATCGGCCAGCAGATCCGGCGTCGCGAACTTGCCGCCGCCATCGCCGTCCACGCCGACGAAGTCCGTGTCGCAGAAGGTGCAGACCGCGTTCGCCCGGTCCTGCTCGCGCCCGCTCCACAGGTTGCAGCCGGCGAAACGCAGGAAGACGGCCGGACGGCCCGCCTGCCCGCCCTCGCCCTGCACCGTCAGAAAGACTTCCTTGGCCGAATAGGTCACTTCGAGGCGACCCATTCGTCATAACCGGCCGCGCGCAGCTCGCACGCCGGGCATTCGCCGCAGCCGTAGCCCCAGGCGTGCCGATGCGTCCGGTCGCCCTGGTAGCAGGTGTGGCTGTCCTCGATGATCAGCGCGACCAGCGCCGCACCGCCGATCCGCTCCGCCAGTTCCCAGGTCTGTGCCTTGGTCAGCCACATTAGCGGCGTGTCGATCACGACCGGCTTGTCCAGCCCCAGCGACAGCGCCCGCGCCATCGCCTCCATCGTCTCGTGACGACAGTCCGGATAGCCCGAATAATCCGTCTCGCACATGCCCCCGACCAGCACCTGGAGCCCGCGCCGGTCCGCCAGCGCCGCCGCCGCGACCAGGAAGATCAGGTTGCGACCGGGAACGAAGGTCGTCGGCAGGCCGCGCGCATCCATCTCGATCTTGCGATCGGCGGTCAGGGCGCTTTCGGCGATCCGGCCATAGCCCGTCAGGTCCACCACATGGTCGTCGCCGAGCCGGTCGGCCCCTTGCGGCAGGGCCTTTCGCATCCCGTCGCGCACGGCCTGGCGCGCCTGCATCTCCACGACATGGCGCTGGCCATAGTCGAACCCGACCGTCTCGACGCGCTCGAACCGCTCCAGCGCCCAGGCCAGGCAGGTGGCGCTGTCCTGTCCGCCCGAAAACAGGACGAGAGCCGAGGTCGGAGGGGTGTTTTCCAGGATGACGCTCATGACAAACCTGCGGTCGGCCGGTCGGCCGCGCGCATGCACAAAGGGATGGAGACCCACGCCGGGTCGGAGCGGCCTTCTACATCACCGGCCGGCTCGGTGCAAAAGCCGGATGCCGACACCGGCGCGCCGCCTCGGCTTGGTTCAGTCGTGGCTTAACGATTCTGCAAATTCTCAGCGGGCATGGTGGCCCAAGTACAGGAGTTCCATGCCGCATGCCGACGATCGAGGCCCTCTGCGAGCGTCCGAAGCCGATCGCCCCGACGATGCTCGGGTCGGAGGTCTTTGCGCGGTTCCAGTGCGAGCCGGACACCCTGGTCATTCCGGTCATCGACAACGGACGACCCATCGGCCTGGTCGAACGCACAGCCTTCCTGGAAAAGATCGCCGGCCCCTACGGACATGCGCTCTACGAGGGGCGGCCGGTGACCTTCGTCATGGACGCCGAGCCCGCCGTGGTCGAGGCGGGCGTGAAGATCGACTCCTTCTGCGACATCATGCTCAAGGGCGGCCCGGCGGCCCTGCTGCGCGGCTTCATCGTCACGCGGGACGGCCTCTATCTGGGGGTCGGCACCGCCGCGACGCTGCTTCAGGCCGTCAATACGCGCCAGCGCAACCAGAACCGTGAACTGGCCGAACAGGCGGCCGCCCTCAGCGACACCCGCGCCCAGGCCCTGGCGGCCGCCCGCGCCAAGAGCCAGTTCCTGGCCATCATGAGCCACGAACTGCGCACGCCCATGAACGGCGTCCTGGCCGTGGCCGAACTGCTGCGGCGACAACCGCTGACCCAGGCCGCCCAGGCCCACGTCCAGACCATCGTGGATTCCTCGGAGACGCTGCTGCGCATCCTGGAGGACGCCCTCGACCTGTCCAAGGCGGAAGCCGGCGAACTGGAGCTGTCGCCCGCGCCGACGCCGCTGCGTGCGCTGACCGACGACATCCAGGCCATGTGGGCGCCGCGCGCCTCTCAGGACGGCGTGACCCTGCTGGTCAGCTATGAGGGCGATACGGAACTGGCGGCCGTCATCGACGGCGTGCGGCTCAAGCAGGTGTTCAACAACCTGATCGGCAACGCCCTGAAGTTCGCCCGGAACGGCGTGGTCGAGGCCGGCATGAAGGCGTGGACCGCGGCGGGTCGCGTTCACATCGAGGCCCGTGTCCGCGACGACGGCCCTGGGGTGGACGCCGACCGGGTGAACTGCATCTTCGAGCCGTTCGTGCACGGCTCCGGGCCGGACGGCGCCGGCCTGGGTCTGTCGATCTGCCGCCAGGTGATCGAACGGATGGGCGGACGCATCTGGGCCGAGAACAACACCGGTCGCGGCGCCACCTTCGCTTTCGACCTCACCGCCGAACGCGCCGTCATCGAGCATGAGCAGCCGTCCAACGTCTCCGACATCGCCGACCTGGAGCTGAAGAGCGCGCCTCACGTTCTGATCGTCGACGACAACGCCACCAACCGTGTCGTCGCCCAGGCGCTGTGCGAAATGTTCGGCTGCAGCTCCGAGCTGGCGGAAGACGGCATGGAGGCCTTGGCCGCCGTGCAGGAACAACGGTTCGACCTGATCCTGATGGACATCAAGATGCCCCGGATGGACGGCGTTCAGGCGACCCAGGCGATCCGCGCCCTGCCCGGCGCGGCCGGCCAGACGCCGATCGTCGCCCTGACGGCCAACGCCGATCCCGAAGACGCCAAACATTATCTGTCGATCGGCATGGCCGCCGTCGTCGAGAAGCCGATCAAGCCCGAGCGGCTGCGGATGGCCATGAACGCGGCCCTGTCGGAAACCGAGGCCGAAGTCGGGTCTGCAGACGGCGATCGCTCCGCCGCCTAAGGCGCTTCGTCTTCCGCATCGTCCTCCTCGTCATAGCCGACGAGACGAAGGGCGCGGCCTTTCATGCCGTTCAGTTCGGCCCAGCGCAGCAGCCCCTCTTCGCGTCCGTGGGTGATCCACACCTCTTCGGGCCGCAACGCCTCGAAAGTGGCGGTCAGCTCGCTCCAGTCCGCGTGGTCCGAAATGACCAGCGGCAGCTCCACGCCCCGCTGACGCGCCCGCGCCCGCACGCCCATCCAACCGGATGCGAAGGCGGCGATGGGATCGGCGAAGCGCCGCGCCCAGCGGTCCTGGATCGCGCTGGGCGGCGCGATCGCCACCTCTCCGCCCAGCGCGCCCTTGGGCAGGTCCCGGGTCGGCAGCAGCGGGCCCAGGTCGACGCCCTCGCGCTCATACAGGGCGTTCAGCCGCTCCATCGCACCATGCACATAGATGGGCCGCG
Organism: Brevundimonas sp.; assembly: GCF_041911375.1. Lineage (GTDB taxonomy): Bacteria > Pseudomonadota > Alphaproteobacteria > Caulobacterales > Caulobacteraceae > Brevundimonas. The sequence continues at coordinate 72,352 of NZ_JAYRPA010000018.1, forward strand.
TCCAGCCGGCCTCGCGCAGCAGGCGGATGATCCGCTGCGCCTTGCCCAGGGCGTAGGCGCCGACCAGATGCGCCCGCTCCGGGAACTGGCCCAGCGACCGCACCAGGCGGCCGATCTCCTCGGTGTCCGGCGGGTGACGGAAGACCGGCAGGCCGAAGGTCGCCTCGGAGATGAAGACATGGCACGGAACCGGCTCGAACGGCGCACAGGTAGGATCGCGACGACGCTTGTAGTCGCCTGACACGACCATGGTCAGGCCGCGCCAGCGCACCTCCACCTGGGCTGAACCCAGCACATGGCCGGCCGGGACCAGGCGCAGGTCCACGCCGTTGATCCCGGTCGCCTCGCCGTAGGCCGCGGCCTGTTCGCGTCCCGTGAACGCCTCGCCGTAGCGCTCGGCCATGATGTTCAGCGTCTGGCGCGTGGCCAGGACCGCCCCGTGGCCGGCGCGCGCATGGTCCGAATGACCGTGGGTGACCACGGCCCGATCCACCGGCCGGACGGGGTCGATGTAGAAGTCCCCCGGCGGGCAGTACAGGCCGGCGGGCGTGGGGTGCAGCAGGTCTTCGGCTCGGATCATGTCGTCCTAACGCCCTCGACGCCTTCGGGTCGCCCCTGCATACAGGACGCTCAAGGAATCGCGCCACGGGGCCCAGCCATGTCCGACACCTTCCTGACCACCATATTGCCCCAGCTCGCCTCAGGCGCCGCCCACACCCACGCCCTGGGCTTCACGTTCGAGGGGCTACATGACGATGCGCCGCGCATCCGCGTGCCTTGGCGCCCCGAATGGGTCGGCGATCCCGAGACGGGCGTGCTGGCCGGCGGACTGGTGACGACGCTGTTGGATCACGTCGGCGGACTGGCGGTCTGGGTGGCGATGGACGCGTTCCGGCCCGTCGCGACGCTGGACCTGCGGGTCGACTACATGCGAGCGGCCGAACCGGGGCGCGACCTTCTGGCCCAGGCGAAATGCTTCCGGCTCAGCCCCACCGTCGCCTTCGTACGCGGATGGGCTTTCGAGGACGATCCTTCCAACCCTGTGGCCGCCGCCCAGGCCGCCTACGTCATCAATCAGAGCCGGACCCCCGGCGCGGAGCCCGCCGCGTGACCGAACCCCTGCTGGACCGCCTGCCCTACGCCCGCTTCCTGAACCTGACCACGCGGATGAGCGGCGACGAACTGACCGTGGTCATGCCGTTCGACGACAAGCTGATCGGCAATCCGATGCTGCCGGCGCTGCATGGCGGCTCCACCGCCGCCCTGCTGGAGATGACCGCGCTCGCCCAGGTCGCCCTCAGCTTCCCCGGCGCACGACTGCCGCGCCCCATCAACGTTACGGTCGCCTATCTGCGCACCGGCCGCGCCAGGGACGTCTTCGCCCGCGCACGCATCAGCCGCGCCGGCCGCCGCGTCGCCCACGTCCTGGCCGAGGCCTGGCAGGACACGCGCGAGCAGCCCATCGCCTCGCTGACAGCGCATTTCCTGCTGGACGCGGAGGCCTGATCGCAAGCGCTGCATTAATTTCAACGCCTTACGCGATGCACTCGCTCTGAGCGCATGGACAACTACGCGCGATTGCACAATCGTAAACAGGCCCCTACCAAACAAGGTTAAGCCGTGTTAGGGTTAAGCCCTTGCTGACCAACCCACAGGGGCTTTTCATGGACCGCACTGAAGTCGTCGCCAGCGTTGCAGGCGACCTCTACGCTACCGAGCACGCCGTCGACGCCGCCATCACGCAGGCCACGACGCTGGTGCAATCGTTCATCGGCGCCCGCGCCGCCCTGTCCCTGTCGCCCGTCGCGGCCACCGGTTCGCAGGCCAAGGCCATGGAAGCCATCGCCGCCCTCGCCGTCGCGCGGGAAGCGATCATCGCCTGCCACGCGGAAATGCAGAAGGATCACCGCCGCCTGGGTTGGGGCACCTTCGCCGCCGGCCCCGTCGGCAAGCCCGACGACTGGCTGGACCCGCAGCCGCGCGATCGGACCAAGGACCATCTGCGCGTCGCGTGAATTTACCGTAATCTGGCCCTGAGGAGTATTCTCCGGGGCTGAACTGAGCCATTATCACCCCCAGACGCCAAGGCGTTTGGGGGTGATTTCGTATGAACATGCTCTACGCGATGGTAGGCGCGGTGTTCATGGTGGGCATGGGCGTGTTCGCCTTCCTGAAAGGCGACAATCCCGAACGGATTGGTGCCGGCGCCTATCTTATGGCTTGGTTCGCATCGGTCCTCACTCAGGGGGGAATGGGAGCGAGCAATATTCCTTATGCGATGTTCGCCCTAGACGTCGTCGTTCTCACTGTTTTTGTCGGATTGGCCTGGAAATCCCGGCGGACTTGGCCAGTCTGGGCGTCCGGCCTGCAACTGCTATCGGTGATGAGTCATATCCTGATCATGATCGACACTCGCCTTCCGATCACATCGCTGTACACGGTGATGAACCTGAACGGCTATCTGATCATCACCTGCCTGATCGTCGGCACCTTCTGGGCCTGGCAGGAACGACGCGCCGCCGGCCTGGAATAGGCAGACATTCCTATCGCTTTCGCCTAGTGTATCCGCGACTCATTTCGTGGAGCATGTCGCCTTGCCCCTGTCGCATGCCCGCCTGTGGAAGGCCCTGGACAACCTGGCGCGCCAGCAGGGGCTGTCGCCCTCGGGGTTGGCGCGTCGCGCCGGGCTGGACCCCACGACGTTCAATCCGTCCAAGCGCTTCGGACCGGGCGAGCCGCCCCGGCCGCGGTGGCCGTCAACGGAAAGCCTGACGCGAATCCTGGAAACGACAGGCGTCTCGCTGGCGGACTTCGCGGCGCTGGCGGACGATGCGCCGGATCGTCCCGCCGTCATCCCCATGCTGGGGCTGGCGCGCGCCGGGGAGGACGGCTTTTTCGACGACGCCGGCCTGCCTGTCGGCGACTGGGACCAGACCGAGTTGCCCCGGCCCCGCGACGGACTGTTCAGCCTGCGGATCACCGGGGATTCCATGGCGCCGCTCTATCGCGAGGGCGACCGTGTCATCGTCGATCGCGAGGCCGACCAGGTCCGGCGCGGCGACCGCGTCGTCGCCCGCCTGTCCACCGGCGAGGTGGTCGCCAAAGAACTGGCAGCCCTGACTGCACGGACCGCCACCCTCGCCTCGATCAACCCCGACTATCCGGCCCGCGTGGTGCCGCGGCGAGAGATCGAGTGGATGGCCCGCATCCTGTGGGTCAGCCAGTAAAAGACCCCGCCCGGCGGACCGGACGGGGCCAAGCTCAACGGCGCGCCGCGAGCCTTTCATCATGCTACGCCGGCCACGCCAGGGGCGAAGAAGGGCGTGGCCGGCGCCTCACGACGCCATCTGCGGCCGTCAGTAGGCCGAAACGTAGTGGGCGTTGACCCAGCCGCCGCCGGCGATCTGGATCCATTCGCCCTGCGAGCCGATCGCGGTGAACGGCTGGCCCGCCGACAGGCTGCCGGCCTGGCGATAGTTGGTGCCGGGACCGCTGCGGATGCGCAGGTTGGACGCGGCGCGATAGCTGTTGGCGTTCGCCTGGGCCGCAGCCCGCGTGCGCTGCTGGTTGCAGCCGATGTAGGAACCGGCCGCCGCGCCCGCGCCGGCGCCGACCACGGTGCCCAGCGTCCGCTCGTTGCGCGCCAGGTTCGAGCCGACGACGCCGCCGACCACCGCGCCAAGCAGCGCGCCGACCTGCTGACGACCGCCGGGGGCGTCGCAGTTGGTGATGCCGTTGGCCTGAGCCTGGGCCGCCATCGGGGCGGCGGTGACCAGAGCGGCAAGCGCCGCAGCCGTGGCCAGACCGGTGTTGAAGATCCTGTTCGACATGGCTGTTCTCCTGTCATCCCGTTGCCGATGGGTGAGAGAATGCATTGGCGAAGCTGAAGGCTGCCGGAGCCTGGCCGTTATTTTCGGTTCATCTTTGTTTAGGCCGAAGGGCGAGGCGCGCGCCGACTGTCGACCAGCCGTCGCGCCTCCTCCAGCTCTCGCGTCACCAGGTGTCTTCGGCGCACGAACTGGAAGTCCATCACCCTCGCCCACAGATGCAGCAGCGGATCGTGAGCGACGAAAACCGTGACCGCCTCGACCGCCGGCGGCGGCCCCCACGACTGCGCCAGTCTGGCCAGGTGATCGGTCGTCGCGTCCTCGGGCAGCGGCTTGCCCTCGACGATCCAGTCCCAGCCGCACAGCTCGGGCCGGTCGCCGATTAGGGCCAGGGTGGTCGACAGAAGTTTTTCCGCCGCGCCGGCGGCCATGTCGACATGCAGGATCTGCGCGTCCTCATCGATGCTGTAACGCAACGCCGCCTCCCCAAAGACCCTCCACCCAAGGCCGGGATCAGCCTTGAGCCAGCTTCCCGTGCGCGCCCGCCTCGATCAGTTCGATCGTCTGCGGCAGGCCGTAGATGGCCGCGAACGAACCGAAGCGCGGGCCCTGGGACGCGCCCAGCAGCACTTCGTACAGCGCTCCGAACCAGGCGCGCAGCGGCTCGAAGGCGTGCGCCTTGCCCACCGCATAGACCTCGTTCTGGATCACCTCTCCGTCGGTGGTGTCCGCCGGCAGGGCCTTCAGCCTCTCCGCCAGATCCTCAAGCGCCGCCTTCTCCTTGTCGTCCGGCAGGCGATAGGCCTTCGCCGGCTTCACGAAGTCCTCGTAGTAGTTCAGCGCGTGGTCCATCAGCCGGTCGAGCAACGGCTCGTTCTCCGGCGTCGCCTCGGGCAGGTAGCGCGCGAAATAGGCCCACAGCTGATCCTTGGTCGAGGCGTTGGCCACGCCGACCAGGTTCAGCAGCAGGGCGAACGACACCGGCGAGGTGTGGGTTGGCGGATTTCCCGCATGGATCGACCAGACGGCGTTGTCGATCCGCTTGGCCGGCTCCTGGATCTTGTAGCTCTCGATGAAGGCCAGGTAGTCGTCGATCGCTCGCGGGATGACGTTGAAGTGCAGGCTCTTGGCCGACTTCGGCGACTGGAACATGTACCAGGACAGGCTCTCGGGCGTGCCGTAGCGCAGCCACTCCTCCATCGTCAGGCCGTTGCCCTTGGACTTGGAGATCTTCTTGCCCTCGATGTCGAGGAAGAGCTCGTAGTTGAAACCCTCCGGCGGAACCCCGCCCAGCGCGCGACAGACCTTGGAGCTTTCGCGCACGCTTTCGATCAGGTCCTTGCCCGACATCTCGTAGTCGACGTCAAGCGCGGTCCAGCGCATGGCCCAATCCGGCTTCCACTGAAGCTTCACATGGCCGCCGGTGACGGGAACCTCGGTGCGGCCGCCGGCGGGGTCGTCGAAGACGATGGTCCCCTTCTCCACGTTCCGCTCCAGGGTGGGGACCTGCAGCACATGGCCGGTTATCGGGCTGATGGGCAGGAAGGGCGAATAGGTCGCCCGCCGCTCCTCGCCCAGGGTCGGCAGCATGATGGCCTGGATGGCGTCGAACCGTTCCAGCAGGCGCAGCAGCACCTCGTCGAACCGTCCGGACCTGTAGGTCTCGGTCGAGCTCATGAACTCGTAGTCGAAGCCGAAGCTGTCCAGAAACGCCCGCAGCCGCGCATTGTTGTGCGCGCCGAAGCTGTCGTGCGTGCCGAACGGGTCGCGCACCTGGGTCAGGGGCTTGTGCAGATCCTCGGCCAGCATCTCGGGGTTCGGAATGCCTTCCGGCACCTTCCGCAACCCGTCCATGTCGTCCGAAAAGGCAATCAGGCGCGTCTGCCAGTGGTCGCCGGTCAGGGCGCGGAAGGCGTTGCGGACCATGGTGGTGCGCGCCACCTCGCCGAAGGTGCCCATGTGCGGCAGGCCCGAGGGGCCGTAGCCGGTCTCCAGGATCACCGGCCGATTAAGCGCCTCGAAGGTCGCCAGCGCCTCGTCCGCCTTGCCCGCGTCGATCAGCAGCCGCGCCGCGTTGCGCTCGGCGTCCGACAGCCGCTTCTTGAGCACATGGGCCAGAAGGTTACGGGCTTGCTCGAACGGCCACGACCGGGCCTCGCGGGCGAGATTTTCAAGGTTCTGAAGCATGGGCCGAGCGTTTGGCCCGCCAAGGCCCGCCGGTCAACGCCTCAGCGTCGCCCGCGCAGCGCCAGACGCACCACGGCGAGCCCGGCCGCGACCACGATCGCGTCCTCGGCAAGTCCGCTCCTGGTCTGTCCGACTCGCGCCATCGCCCGCTTTCGGCCCGCCAGCGTCAGATAGGCCAAGGGCACCGCGGTCCCGACCGCCACCAGCGCGCCGGTCCGCTCACGGCCCCGCGGCGCCAGCGCCGCGCCCGCGATTCCGGCGCTCATCACGCGCGCCAGCAGGCCCAGGAAGACGGTGCGGTCGGGCGCAGACTTCATCTTGTCGCCGAACAGTTCGCCCACCCCCATGGCCAGGGCGCCGAACTTGAACAGCGGATGATCCAGCAGGATCAGTTTCCCGGGCATGGCGCGGTGCGCCAGCCGCGCCGAGGCGATGGCGGCCATCGGGGTCATGGATCGGGCGCTGGCGACGGCGCCGATGAGCGCGGAAGGAAGAAGGCCGAAGGTGTTCATCTCGGCCCAACCCGTCACGCCGCATCCGGTTCACGGCCGCGCTTGCCTCTTCGTCGTGGCGTCGCGCCTTCAGCCGATCCGAAACTAGCCCTCGGCTTCAGCCTCGGCCTGTGCAGCGCCGCTTAGGCCGGGAATGGCGATGCAGCGCTGGCGCGTGCCGCCGCCGGGCGCGGGCTCGACACGCGGGGCCACCGAACTCACGGTCGCGCCGTCGGCGGCGTAGGTGGCCAGGAACTGACATCCCGTCTGCAGGTCGGTCAGGACATAGACGCCTGGCTGGTCGGTCGCCGTCTTCGACAGGGTGGCGCCGATTGCGGCCTGCAGGGCGCCGGCTGGATTCTCCATCAGCTGCTGGGCCTGAAGCGACCCGCTGTTGATCGCTTCGGCGGTCGCCTGGGCTGTGGCGGCCGTATCCTGGATTTCCTGAAGGGCGGAGGTGTCGATCTCGCAAGCCGAAACGGCGAGTGCGAACACGGGAATGGCGAGGACGGTCAGGATTTTCATGCCCCGACCATGCCGTGTGCCGCGGGTCGTGTCAGTCAGACACAAGGTCTCATGCCGGGCGCGCCTTGACCCTACGCCCGGCCCGTGGCCATTGCGCCGCCTGATGAAGACCGCAGATTTCGACTTCGACCTGCCCGAAGAGCACATCGCCCTCCGCCCCGCGGAGCCGCGCGATTCCGCCCGCCTGCTGGTGGTGAAGGACGGCGCGCTGGACGACCGGATCATCCGCGACCTGCCCGACTTCCTGCAACCCGGCGACGCCCTGGTGTTCAACGACACGCGGGTGATCCCGGCGCGGCTGTCCGGCGTGCGCCAACGCCGCGGGCCCGAAGGCGAGACCCTGACCGTCAAGATCGAGGCGACCCTGCACCACCGCGACGCGCCGGATGTCTGGTCCGCCTTCATGAAGCCCGGCAAGCGCATCAAGGCCGGCGATTTGATCCGGTTCGGCGCCCAAGGCGACGCCGCCTGCGACCTGGGCCGGTTGGACGCCACGGTCGAGGCCAAGGGCGACGACGGCCTGGTGACGCTGCGGTTCGACCTGTCCGGTCCGGCGCTGGACGACGCCATCCGCGAGGTCGGCGTCATGCCCCTGCCGCCCTACATCGCCGCCAAGCGGCCGGAGGACGACCGGGACCGGTCGGACTATCAGACCGTCTTCGCCGAACACGACGGCTCGGTCGCCGCCCCCACGGCCGGCCTGCATTTCACGCCGGCCTTGCTCGAGGCGATCCGGGCGAAGGGCGTCGCGACCCACGCCGTGACCCTGCACGTCGGCGCCGGCACCTTCCTGCCGGTGAAGGCGGACGACACCGCCGACCACAAGATGCACTCCGAATGGGGCGAGGTCTCCGCGGAGACGGCCGCGGCCCTGAACGCCGTCCACGCCGCCGGCGGCCGCATCGTCTGCGTCGGCACCACCTCGCTGCGCCTGCTGGAAAGCGCCACGGGCGAGGACGGCCTAGTCCGGCCGTTCCACGGCGACACCGCCATCTTCATCACGCCAGGCTACCGCTTCCGGGCGGTGGACGTGCTGATGACCAACTTCCACCTGCCGAAGTCGACGCTGTTCATGCTGGTCAGCGCCTTCGCGGGGCTGGAGACGATGAAGACGGCCTACGGCCACGCCATCGGCGCGGGCTACCGCTTCTACTCCTACGGCGACGGCTCGCTGCTGTTTCGCGCCTGAGCGGCCTCAGTAGAGGCCGCTCAGGTCCTCGGCCGGCTCGCGCTTCGGCGGCGGCGGCGCGGTGGTCGGCGGCGGCGGGGCGTTAGGGGCCGCGGCGGCCTCCTGCTCGCGACGGATGACGTCATAGTAGTTCTGCGGCCCCTGCGGCGTGACCGGCGCCTGGACGGGCGGCGGCGCCTGACGCTCGGTTCCCGGACGGAAGGCTTCCTCGATGCCGCGCACCGTGCGGAAGACCGCGTTCTTGGGCCGCACGAACGGGCGCGCCGGCCGGGTCTTCAGCGCCGTCTGCATGAAGTCGGCGAAGACGGGCACGGCCGCCGTGGTGCCGGTCTCGCCATAGCCCAGCGGGCGATTGTCGTCGAAGCCTATGAAGACGCCGACGACGATGTCGGTCGTGAAGCCCACAAACCATGCGGACCGGTATTCGTTGGTCGTGCCGGTCTTGCCCGCCACCCAGCGGCCGAGGCCCCGTGCGCTGGCCGCCGTGCCACGCTGGACCACGCCTTCCAGCATCGAGCTCATCTGGTAGGCGGTGATCGGGTCGATCACCTGCGTTCCGCGCGGCTGCAACCGAGGCGACTCCTGGCCCGAGAAGCCGCGTCCGCATTCCCGGCACTGGCGGTTGTCGGCCTTGAATATGGTCTCGCCGTTCCGGTCCTGAACGTAGTCGATCAGATAGGGCTGGACGCGCCGCCCGCCGTTGGCGAAGGCGGCGTAGGCGGCGGTGATGTCATAGGGCGTGACCTCGCCCGCGCCCAGCGAGACGGACAGGTTCGCGGTCATGCCCGGCAGGCCCATGCGGGCGGACTGATCGACGATCTTCTTCATGCCGACCTGCTGGGCCAGCCGCACCGTCATCACGTTGCGGGACAGCTCCAGGCCGCGCCGCAGGGTCTGCGGGCCGTAGTATTCGCGGCTGTAGTTCTCGGGCGTCCAGCGCTGGCCGTTCGGGCCGCCGGCGAAGCTGATGGGCGCGTCCAGCACGATGGATGCGGGCGTGAAATCCCCCTCCAGCGCCGTGGCGTACACGAACGGCTTGAAGGCCGAGCCGGGCTGCCGCCGGGCCTGGGTCGCGCGATTGAAGCTGGACAGGGCGTAGGAGTAGCCGCCGACCATCGCCAGCACCCGGCCGGACTGCGGCTCGATCGCGACCAGGGCGCCGTTGACGCGCGGCACCTGCTTCAGGGCGTATTGGCCCCCGGTCCGTTGGACATGGATCAGGTCGCCGCGCTTCAGCGGCCGGTTGGCGTTGGCCCAGGCCGCATCAGCGGAAAGCAGGGCGCCGGCGCGGTCGTCCCGGGCGGTGCGAATGCGCACGGTGTCGCCGCTGACGCTCTCGACGGCGGCGACCTCCCAGGCCCGACGCTCGGGCGGGGTCTTCTGCTGCTCCAGCGCCGACTTCTCCCAGCCGTCCGCAAAGTCGGTCGTGCCCCAGGCGCCGCGCCAGCCATGGCGGCGGTCGTAGTTCTCGAGCCCCTGCATCAGCGCCTCGCGCGCCGCCGTCTGCAGCGTCGGATCCAGGGTCGTGCGCATGTAGAAGCCGCCCGCCCGCAGCTGCTCGCCGAACTGGGGATTGGCGGTGGCCTGCCGGCGCGCCTCTTCCACGAAGAAGTCGGCGTCCTTGTAGTCGGCGCGCTGGGGGGCGTCGCGGGTGACCAGCGGCGTGGCGCGGGCCTGCCGCAGTTGGGCCGCGGTGAGCCAGCCGCTCTGCTCCATCTCGCCCAGCACCCAGTCGCGCCGCCCCTTGGCCGCGCCGGGGTGACGCTTGGGATGATAGTTGTTCGGCCCCTTGGGCAGGGCCGCGAGGAAGGCCGCCTCCTGGGGGTTCAGCTGCGCCAGCGACTTGCCGAAATAATTGTAGGCGGCCGAGGCGATGCCGAAGGAGCGATAGCCCAGGAAGATCTCGTTCAGATAGAGCTCGAGGATCTGCTCCTTGGACAGGGTCGCCTCCAGGCGGTTGGCCAGGATGGCTTCCTTGAGCTTGCGGTTCAGACTGGTCTCGTTGGTCAGCAGGACGTTCTTGGCGACCTGCTGGGTGATGGTCGATCCGCCTTCCAGGCGCCGGCCGCTGGCCAGGTTCAGGACGTTCTTGATCGAGGCGCGGGCGATGCCCGACACGTCGATGCCGCCGTGCTGGAAGAAGTTGCGGTCCTCGGCCGCCAGGAAGGCATGGATGACGGGCTCGGGGATCTGGTCGTAGGAGACGTAGATTCGCCGTTCGTCCGAGAACTCGCCGATCAGAGTGCCGTCGCCGGCATAGACCCGCGTCGCCGTCGGCGGGCGATAGTCGGCCAGTTCCGAGGCGTCCGGCAGGTCGTGGAAGAGCCATGCCGCATAGACGGCGACCACCAGGCCGGCCAGGGCGATCGCGCCCAGCAGGACCATCCCGGCCCAGACGAACCAGCGTTCGGCAATCTTCACCATGAACTCCGACAGACGCGCCCCGAACGGCTGCTTTAGCCCGCGTCGCCCCCCCGACGCTAGGGCCTGATCGGCCGAAGGGCGCTTCTCGCCCTTCAGCCATGAACTAGGCTGTCCCTGCTCCCGACGCCACGCGCGGCAATGAAGGCGTGCAGCCAGACCCGAAATGCCCACCGTCCCCCTTCGGGCGGTCCCCCTGCCCCGCTTCCCGCTGGAGGATCGCTCTCGACCATGCCCCTCGCCTGCGCTAATCGCACACCCATGACCTCCCCTCTCGACGCCTCTCCCGATCCGCTGCTGACGCTGGAGCCGACCCGTCGCGTGACGCTGCGCGAGGCCTTCGGCGTCGACAGCGACTTGACCGTGCCCGCTTTCGCCGAGCGGGACAGCCATGTGCCCGAGATCGACGAGGCCTATCGCTTCGATCCGCAGACGACTATCGCCATCTGCGCCGGCTTCGCCTTCGACCGCCGCGTCATGGTCCAGGGCTATCACGGCACCGGAAAGTCGACCCACATCGAACAGGTCGCCGCCCGCCTGAACTGGCCGCTGGTGCGCATCAACCTGGACAGTCACGTCAGCCGGATCGACCTGATCGGCAAGGACGCCATCGTCCTTCAGGACGGCAAGCAGGTCACCGAGTTCCGCGAGGGCATCCTGCCCTGGTCGCTGCAGCGCCCGATCGCCCTGGTGTTCGACGAATATGACGCCGGTCGCCCGGACGTGATGTTCGTCATCCAGCGCGTGCTGGAGGCGCAGGGCCGGCTGACCCTGCTCGATCAGAACCGCGTCATCCGCCCCAACCGCTTCTTCCGCCTGTTCGCCACGACCAACACCATCGGCCTGGGCGACACCACGGGCCTGTATCACGGCGCCCAGCAGATCAATCAGGCGCAGCTGGATCGCTGGAACATCGTCACGACGCTGAACTATCTCGACCATGACGTGGAAGCCGAAATCGTCGTGGCCAAGGCGCCGGAGTACGCCACCGCCGAAGGGCGTCGTCAGGTCGCCGCCATGGTCCGCGTCGCCGACATGACCCGCAACGCCTTCATGAACGGCGACATCTCCACCGTCATGAGCCCTCGCACGGTCATCACCTGGGCCCAGAACGCCCTGATCTTCGGCGGCGACGTGGCTCTGAGCTTCCGCCTGACCTTCCTGAACAAGTGCGACGAGCTGGAACGCCCGACCATCGCGGAGTTCTATCAGCGCGCGTTCGGCGAGGACCTGCCCGAGGCCGCGACGCGGGTGAAGGTGGCCTGAGCGGCCACCTTACCACCGCCCTTCACGCATACGACTGACAAACCGGTTCGAACCGGCTAAAGGCTCGCGCCTCGAGAGGATACCCATGGCCCTGAAAGTCGCGATTGTCGGCCTGCCCAACGTCGGCAAGTCCACCCTGTTCAACGCCCTGACCAAGACGGCGGCGGCCCAGGCGGCCAACTATCCGTTCTGCACCATCGAGCCGAACACCGGCGACGTGGCGGTGCCCGAGCCGCGCCTGGGCGTTCTGGCGGGCATCGCCGGGTCCAAGGAGATCATCCCCGCCCGCATCACCTTCGTGGACGTGGCCGGCCTGGTGCGCGGCGCCTCCAAGGGCGAGGGCCTGGGCAACCAGTTCCTGGCCAACATCCGCGACTGCGACGCCGTGGCCTTCGTCGCCCGCTGCTTCGTCGACGACGACATCACCCACGTCGAGAACCGCATCGATCCGATCGCCGATCTGGAGATCATCGAGACCGAGCTGATGCTGGCGGATCTGGAAAGCCTGGAACGCCGCCGGGTTCAGGTCGAGAAGCGCGCCAAGGGGGGCGACAAGGAAAGCCAGCTGAACCTCAAGTTGATCGACTTGGCCTTGGCCCAGCTGAACGCCGGCAAGCCCGCGCGCCTGGCCGAGGTGTCCAAGGAGGACAAGAAGGCCTGGGACATGCTGCAGCTGCTGACGGCCCTGCCCGCCCTCTACGTCGCCAACGTCGAAGAAGGTTCGGCCGACAAGGGCAACGACCTATCGGCCAAGGTCGCCGCCCGGGCCGCCGCGGACAACGCCAACTCCGTGGTCATCTCCGCCCAGATCGAGTCCGAGATCGCCGTGCTGGACGACGAGGAACAGAAGGAGTTTCTCGAGACCCTGGGCCTCGAGGAACCCGGCCTGAACCGCCTGATCCGCGAGGCCTACAATCTGCTGGGCCTGCAGACCTATTTCACGGTCGGCCCCAAGGAGGCGCGCGCCTGGACGATCCATGTGGGCGACACCGCGCCCCAGGCGGCCGGCGTGATCCACACCGACTTCGAAAAGGGCTTCATCCGCGCCGAGACCATCGCCTATCCCGACTATGTCGCGCTGAAGGGTGAAACCGGCGCCAAGGAAGCCGGCAAGATGCGGGCCGAAGGCAAGAGCTACGTCGTCAAGGACGGCGACGTCATGCACTTCCTGTTCAACAACTGAGGCGTCTTCAGCGCTTCAGCGCCTTTTCCAGGGGCGTGTCTTCCTTCGGCGGGACGGGCGAGCCGGGACAGCGGCCCAGCCGCGTCGTCGCGTCCTGGCCCCTGTCCAGATAGACCAGCGTCAGCATGTCGCCGCTGGCCGCGACGAAGACCCGCTCGCGCTGCGTCTGCCCTTCGGCGACGCAGGTCAGCGCCAGCTCGTATCCGCTGGCGGCCTCTGTGATGCGATCGATGGCGCAGCTGTTCTCATACCCCTCGAAACGCAGCGGCGTGATCTCGATCGGACGCCGGTCGCCCTGCGGATTGGCGCACCATGCCGCGCTGGCCGCCCAGCGTCCCACAAAGCTCTTTGCCCCGCGATTGGCCAGCGACGACGGCCCCGGCGCCTGGATCTCCTGCAGCGCCTCGGGCGACTGGATCGGACGCGCGGGTTCGTCGGGCGGATTGACTGGACCGTGGTCGCAGGCGGCGACGAGAAAAGGCAGAAGCAGCAGCGGCGACAGACGTCTCATGCACTCCTAACGCCAAGGCCAAGCTCGGGTTCAGCGCCCTACTGTCGCGCCGCCTCGCTGCGGACGCGGACCTGGCCGAACTCCGACGTCGGCTTCCACGTCGGCCATTCGTCGCCATTGGCCAGCTGCAGCCCCAGACGGTAGAGCAGGGTCAGGTTCTCGACCGCGCTGGTCAGGTCCCAATCGGCCGACCACTCGTCCGACGGCTGGTGATAGACGGCGCCGAAGCGGGCCCGCCACGCCGCCCAGCCGGCCTCCTTGCCTCCCTCGACGAAATCCACCCCATGCCAGGGCATCAGGGCCGGCACGCCCGCGCGCGCGAACGGGAAGTGGTCGGATCGATAATAGAAGCCCTGTTGCGGCTGGCCATCGTCGGAGACGTAGCGGCCCTCGACGCGGGCCAGGGCGTCCAGATCATCCTCCAGGGTGTTCTGGCCCTTGCCGAAGATCGGCACGTCGCGGGTCGGGCCGGACAGCGGCAACATGTCGATGTTGATGTCCGCCACCGTCGTCTCCAGCGGATAGACCGGGTCGGCGACATAGGCGTAGGCGCCCAGGAGGCCCATCTCCTCGGCCGCCATGTGGGCGAAGACCAGGGTGCGCGCGGGGCGCGGGGCCTTGGAGAGTTCGCGCGCCATTTCCAGGACGCCGATGGTGCCGGAGGCGTTGTCCCAGGCGCCGTTGAAGATCTTGTCCTCTCCGCCGGCATGATCGCCGCCGACGCCGACGTGGTCCCAGTGGGCCGAGTAGACGATGACCTCTTCCGGTCGTTCGGCGCCCTCGATCTTCGCCAGCAGGTTATGGGTGACCAGGGTTCCGATCGTCTCGGACTGCTTTACCGACAGGGTCGCGCCCGACAGGGCGAAGGCCTTGAACGATCCGTCCTGCGCCCCGGCCAGACGCGCGGCGTCCACGCCCGCCGCCTGGGCCAGCGAGGCCTTGCCGGACTGGCTCAGGGTCGCCGTGAACTCGAGGTCCGCCGCGCCCGGGGTCAGGGTCCGTTCCTGCGCAGCGCCGCCTGAGGCGCGTCGCCAGTCGCGTTCGCCCGCCAGGGTGACCAGGCCGACCGCGCCCCGGCGAAAGGCCTCGTCGGCCTTGTAGGCGGCCGACTGATAGTTGGTGGTGTACTCGCCGTTGAACAAGTCGCCGTCCGGTTCGCCACCGACCACCACCACGACCTTTCCGCGCACGTCGATGTCGCCGTAATCGTCCCAGTTCCGTTCGGGCGCGGTGATGCCGAAGCCGGCGAACACCAGTTCGGCGCCCTGGATATCGGCCTGCCCGTCATTGGAGACCGCACGAACGACCACATCGGTCCCGACGGTCAAGGGATGGGCCTGGCCTGCCGGATCGGTCACCGAGAAGACGGCGGCGCCCGCCGCCGGCGTGTAGCGCTTGAGCTCGATCCGCTGCAGCCACTGTCCGTCCGGCCCGCCGGGCTGCAGACCCATCGCCTCGTACTGCGCCTGTAGGAACGACAGCGTCTTGCGCTCGCCTTCGGTCCCCGGCTTGCGCCCCTGGAAGTCGTCGGCGCTGATGGTGCGGATCTCGTCCGACAGGCGCTGGGCGGAAAAATCCTGGGCCGAAGCGGCGGAGGCGATCATCGCCGCGCAGGCGACGCTGGAGACGAGGAAACGACGCATCTGGGCACTCTCAACGAAAAAGGCTGAGAAGCTGTAAGGCGGCGGGGCGCGCCAGCCGCCTTACATTTTCGTCATCTTTAGTCCTGGCGTTGCGAGGCGGTCTCGGCGCGGATCGCACCGAACTCCGATCCCGATTTCCATTGCGGCCAGTCGCGGCCGTTCGCCAGGGCGCGGCCCACGTCGTAAAAGACGGTCAGGTCCTCGATCATGCCGCTGTAGTCCCAGTCCGGCGACCATTCGTCCGCCGCCTGGTGATAGCGGTTGGCACCATATTCGCTGCGTGACGCCTCGCGCGCTGCGATCGGCTCGTCGCGGAACTCGCCGCGGCTGCCGGCATAGGCCATCGGCACGCCGCGCTTGGCCAGCGGGAAGTGGTCCGACCGGTAATAGGTGCCGGCTGCGTTCTCATAGTCCGGGACCAGGGTGCGCCCCTGCGGCTGGATCGCCGCCGCCAGCCGCTCGTCGAAGTCGGACTGGCCGTAGCCCGTCACGCCCAGGCCCGTGACCCGGCCGTAGACGTTCATCGAATCCATGTTGAAGCCGCCCACGGTCCGGGCCAGCGGATAGACGGGGTTGGACGCATAGTATTCCGCGCCCAGCAGGCCGCTTTCCTCGGCGGTGAAGCTGATCATGACGATCGACCGCTCGGGGCGGGGCGCCCGGCCGTACATCCGCGCCAGCTCCAGCAGGCCTGCCGTGCCGGACGCGTTATCCACCGCGCCGTTGAAGATCCGGTCGCCGCTGGCGTCGGGCTCGCCCATGCCGATGTGATCCCAGTGGGCCGTGTAGAGCACCGTCTCGTCGGGGTGCGTCGTTCCCGGCAGCCGGGCGATGACGTTGTGGGTGGTGACCTGGTTCGTCGCCACGTCGAACTCGGTCGAGAAGGATGCGCCGGGCAGCGGGACCGGCTGGAAATCGCGGCTGCGCGCCTTGACCTTCAGCGCCTCGAAATCGAGGCCCGCGCGGCGAAACAGGTCAACGGCGACGTCGCGCTGGATCCAGCCCTCCATCGGCACCCGCTCGGCCGCCGCGTTCTGGCGCAGGATGTCGAACTGGGGCACGCCCCAGGAGTTGGCCACAGTCGCCCAGCCGTACGACGCCGGCGCGGTCTCGTGCACGATCAGCACGCCCGCCGCGCCGTGCTTCGCGGCCTCCTCGTACTTGTAGGTCCAGCGGCCGTAATAGGTCATGGCCTTGCCGCCGAAGGTGTTCAGCGCGGGTTCTTCGAAGTCGGCGTCGTTGACCAGAACCACCAGGATCTTGCCGCGCAGGTCCTGGCCCTTGAAGTCGTTCCACTGACGCTCGGGCGCATTGATGCCATAGCCGACGAACACCAGGGGCGCGTCTTTCAGGCTGACATGCTCGGCCGGACGGCGGGTCGAGATGGCGACCTCGCGCCCCTGGGTCAGCGGCAGGCTCCAGTCGCCCAGCTTCAGGGCGGCGCTGACGTTGGACTGGGTGAAGCGGTTCAGGATTACGTCCTGCGTCCACTGGCCGTTCGGACCGCCCGGCTCGAACCCGGCGGCGCCGTATTGCTCGCTCAGATAGCGGACGACCTTCTCTTCGGCCGGGGTGGCGATGCCGCGCCCCTCGAAGCTGTCGTCGGACAGCACACGGATGTCTTCGGAGATGCGGGCGGCGTCGAACGCCGGGGCCGCGCCGGAACCGCCGGCGGTGGCGCAGGCCGAGAGGGCCGCGCCCGTCAGAAGGATGGCGGCGAACGACGATATCAAACGCATGGAAAGCCCCTAAGCCAAAACAGGTTGAGACCCTAGGGGGCGCGGACGCGCCTGTCGATTCCGGCGCACGACGCCTTTCGTCGCAAACGAAAGCCCGCCGGAGCCAGGCTCCGGCGGGCTGAATTCGATCGGCGGATCGCCTTCGCTTAGTGCGCCACGCCCTTCCAGATGCGGCGATAGCTGGCATAGGTCAGGCCCGCGAAGATCAGCAGGAAGATCATCACGCCGAAGCCGGCCTGCTTGCGCTCGACCATCTTGGGTTCGGACGTCCAGGCGATGAAGGCGGCGACGTCCTTGGCGTACTGGTCGACCGTCTGGGGCGAACCGTCGTCATAGGTGACCTGACCGTTCTGCAGCGGCGGCGGCATGGCGATGAAGCCGCCCTCCGGCACGTGGTCGTGGTCGCCGGTCCAGAACGGCGTCAGGTCGCCGGCCATATAGGGATTGTAGTGCTGGCCGTCGCGGATCTGCAGGCCGGCCGGCGCGGCGCGATAGCCGGACAGCAGCGAGTAGATGTAGTTGGCGCCGTCGTGGCGGGCTTTGGCCATCACCGACAGGTCGGGCGGCGCGGCCCCGCCGTTGCCCGCGGCCGCCGCCGTGGCGTTCGGATAGGGGGCCCGGAAGCGGTCGGCCGGGGTGGCGTCCCGCTGGATCGGCTCGCCGGTCTCGCTGTCGATATCGGCCACCTGGATCTCAGCGGCCAGCGCCTTCACGACCGGGTTGTCGTTGGGGTTCGGATACTTCGGGTTCCAGAACGGACCGTTGCGGTCGCCCAGGTTCCGATAGTGCATCAGGTTCATGCCGTGGCAGGCGGCGCAGACCTCCTGATAGACCTTGTAGCCGCGCTGCAGCTGGCCCTGGTCGAAGGTCCCGAACGGTCCCTCGAAGCTGAAGCCGCCCGAACGCGGGTGCGCCGCGCCGCCGGCGGCCAGGGCCGGAGCGGCGGAGGCCAGCAGGCCCAGCGCAACGGCCGCCGAAGCGATGATCTTGGTCGTCGACACGGTGAGTTTCCCAATCATCATGACGCTCAGCCCTTCGTCTCGGGCGAGGCCGGAGCGGCGACCGAGGCGGCGCCCATCGGGGCGCCCGGTCCGGGCAGCACGGGTTCGGAAATGGTCGCTGGGATCGGCAGCGGCGTCTCGCGCAGGCCCACCAGCGGCATGATCACCAGGAAGAACAGGAAGTAGTACAGGGTGAACAAGCGGGTCAGCCACAGGTACGAGTTCAGCTGGCCGTCGAACAGGGTGAAGCTGGGCATGCCGGGGATCACCGGCGCGTCGGGCAGTTGGCCGCCGCACCAGCCCAGACCCACGCCCACCACCAGGAAGATGATGAAGAAGGTCCGCATCGTCGGCCGGTAGCGCATCGAGCGCACCTTGGACGTATCCAGCCACGGCAGGATGAACAGCACGCCGATCGCCGCGAACATCGCCACCACGCCGCCGAACTTGTCCGGAATGGCGCGCAGGATCGCGTAGAAGGGGAGCATGTACCACTCGGGCACGATGTGCGCCGGCGTCTGCAGCGGGTTGGCCGGGATGTAGTTGTCGGCGTGGCCCAGGGCGTTCGGCATGAAGAAGACGAACGTGGCGAACAGGATCAGGAACAGGATGATGGCGAAGCCGTCCTTGACCGTGAAGTACGGATGGAACGGCACCAGGTCCTTCTTCGCCCGGTCCTTGGGGATCAGGATGCCGACCGGGTTGTTCTGACCGGCGTGGTGCAAGGCCCACAGGTGCAGAACGACGCAGCCCAGGATGGCGAACGGCAGCAGGTAGTGCAGCGAGAAGAAACGGTTCAGCGTGGCGTTGTCGATCGCCGGCCCGCCGCGCAGCCAGATCAGGATCGGCTCGCCGATGCCCGGGATGGCCCCGATCAGGTTGGTGATCACCTCAGCGCCCCAGAACGACATCTGGCCCCACGGCAGGACGTAGCCCAAGAAGGCGGTGGCGATCATCAGGAAGAAGATCACGCAGCCGATGATCCAGATCATCTCGCGCGGCGCCTTGTAGGAGCCGTAGTACAGGCCCCGCAGCATGTGCAGATAGACGGCGATGAAGAACATCGACGCGCCGTTGGCGTGGACGTAGCGGATCAGCCAGCCGCCGTTGACGTCGCGCATGATGCGCTCGACCGAGGCGAAGGCCAGGTCGACGTTCGGCGTATAGTGCATCGCCAGCACGATGCCGGTGACGATCTGCGTCATCAGGCACAGGGCCAGGATGCCGCCGAAGGTCCACCAGTAGTTCAGGTTCTTCGGCGTCGGCAGCGACATGTAGTCGGCGCCGAAGCGGATGATGGGAAGGCGGCTGTCCAGCCACTTCTCGACGCCCGTCTTCGGGACGTAGGTGCTCTCGTGATCGCTCATGATCCTCCCCTGGTCCTCAGCCGATCTTCACGCGGGTGTCGGACACGTATTCATAGTCCGGCACGACCAAGTTCAGCGGCGCCGGCCCCTTACGGATGCGGCCCGACGCGTCGTAGTGCGACCCGTGGCACGGGCAGAACCAGCCGCCGTAGTCGCCCGCGTTGAAGGTCGGCACGCAGCCCAGGTGGGTGCAGGAGCCGACGACGACCAGATAAGGCTCGTGGCCGGCCTTGGTGCGTTCCTGATCGGTCTGCGGCGGGCTGCCCACGGCGCCCTCGGCCACGACCTTCTGGATCTCGGCGGCGGTGCGATAGCGCACGAACACCGGCTTGCCCTGCCACTTGATGACGACCTGCTGGCCTTCCTGAACCTTGGTCAGGTCGAACTCGATCGACGCCAGGGCCAGGGTGTCCGCCGCCGGGTTCATCTGGTTGATCAGCGGCCAGGCGATCATCGCGCCCGCGCCGACGGCCGCGGCGCCCGCGGCGATATGGATGAAGTCACGGCGATTGGGATCACCGCTCTCGGGGCCGTGGGGGCCTTCAGAATGCACGACCGATTCGGCCACGTTTCACCTCTCGAACACCGCCCTCGCCTTCACCGGAAGCCTTCCGGGCCCGGCGCGGACCACTGTACGAACCCAGAAATCCCCGACGGTCCGCGGCTCACGGCCTCTCGCCGCAAGTTGCTGACGCTTCTTGAGAAACGTTCGCAAAACAGACCGCGACAAACCCCCAGGTCGCGCGTATGGAGGGCCTTAGAATGCGTCTCGCCCTTTTTCAACCTGACATTCCTCAGAACGTCGGCGCCTGCATCCGATTGTCGGCCTGCTTCGGCGTGGACCTGCATGTGATCGAGCCGACCGGCTTCCGCTTCGACGATCGGGCGATGAAGCGCGCCGCGCTGGACTACGGCCCCCTGTCGCACATGACGCGTCACGCCGATTGGGAGGCGTTCCAGCGCGACCGGCCCAACGGCCGGCTGGTCCTTTTCACCACCCGGGGCGCCACGCCCCTGCCCGACTTCGCCTTCCGTCCCGACGACACCCTGCTGTTCGGCAAGGAAAGCGCCGGCGCGCCCGACCATGTCCACGCCGCCGCCGACGCCCGCGTCGTCATTCCGCTTCGTGCGGGCGCGCGCTCGCTGAACCTGTCCGTGACCGCCGGCATGGCCCTGTGGGAGGGCCTGCGCCAGACCGGCGGCTTTGCCTAATGTGAAGCGCGACCGGGCGATTGAACCCTGCGGTTGGGACATCGGTTAACGACGCTGTCCGCGGCTGGAGAACAAGGGCGAAACGAATCAGGACCGAATCACCGACACGGCCATTTTCGCCCTTTGTTCGCCACGACATCTTGTGCCCGAGTCGGCCGCGGCCACAAGACGCCTTCGTTCGCGCAGCCCGGTCGGGGCGCTCTTCAACGGTTTTTATGGTCGGACACGCGCGGCGTCTTTTCCTGACGCCGCCAAGCCGCTAGGTCATGCCCCGTGGCCCCGTAGCTCAGCTGCATAGAGCAAGGCTTTCCTAAAGCCGAGGTCGGAGGTTGGAGTCCTCCCGGGGTCGCCATGCTGTGTCGAGACCACCTAACGCTGGCTCAGAACCAGCTTAAGTGGCGCAGAATCTGCACCTAGTGTGATTGACATACGCCGTTCGCTTGCTGCCAGGCACGATCGGCCGCTCCTGACTCGACGCGGTCTTTGGCGATGTCCGCCTTCGGGCAGGCGGTGCTCAAGCCCAGACCTCCAAATGGGATGTTCATCGGCCGCGCCCAGCTTGTCCAACGACACCCCACCGCACGCCGATCGCGCAGCGCCGGGCAACGGAATTGAAACCCAAGCGTCTTTATTGACTGCTACTTGATACGCGGCGCGTTGATATATAGGTTGAGGTCGTGGAAAACCTGAAAATCAAGAAACCGTCAAATTGGTCCGTTCTCGACCAGGCTCTATCGGCTTGGGCAGAGGGCAGCGGCCTTCCGCCCAAGGTTTATACCGCGCTCGCAGATCGCCTGCGCACCGCTATCGAAAGCACCGATGCGACGCGGATCCAGACCGCTTCGGATCTTCTGCAAGCTGCATTTCAGTCTGCGCTAGTCGCATCACCGGCCTCCGTGCAAGCGGCAGCAAGAGGAGAGGGCGCGCATGAGATGGCGACCGGCTACGCCCTGGGCAAACTAGCCTTCGCCCAACTGCTTGCGGGGCGGATCGCGGATACTCGCGCGGACAGCCGCTTCGTGGAGCATGTCCGGAACCGGCACTACCTGCCCTATCTGCAAGCGCTGTTCGGCGGGCCTCTCACTGTCAACGCCTTGCAACTCAAGGTCGGCACGCGCCTTGAGACTGTCAGTCGCAAACTCGCTGTTCTGCGCGAGCTGGGCCTTGTGGCCTCCCGGCGGCAGGGAACGGAAGTGATCAATATACTAACGCCGGCCGCCGCGGCGACCATGGAGGCGCTGGGCCTGAACCCGGTCGTCGAAACCGTTCCCGTAGTTCGAGCACCCGACGTCCGCGAAGCTCTAGACGGAGAGCGGAACGCCTTGCCGTCGCACATGCGGGGCATCCCTTCGTTCGCAGAGCGCCCGGCGCGCCTTCACAAGGCCGCCTGATGGCCGCGGCCGGTTCGCGTCGCCGGAAGGGGCGGATCACCACCTTCTTCTCCTACAAGGGAGGGGTCGGACGAACTATGGCTGTCGCCAATGTCGGCTTCCTAGGCGCGATGGCCGGCAAGCGCGTCTTGCTGATGGATTGGGATCTGGAGGCACCCGGCCTTGCCGTCTATTTCCGTGGCATCACTGGCCACGAAGCGGCGGGGGAAATTCGTAAGGCACCAGGAGTGCTCGACCTATTCGTGAACTGGCGCGCCAGTTTGCTCAATGCGGCCACGTCGGACGACGTCAGCTCCGTATTCGACCGTTACGCCGGAGGCGCGCCCTTTAAGGCCTGCGCCCAGCCGCTGGTGCCGAAGGCCCGACTGCCCAAGGGCGCCAAGCTAGACATCATCGGGGCGGGATCGAAGTTCATCGGCGAAGACGGCGAGACGCCGTACGCCGAAGCGCTTTCTGAATTCCATTGGCCGACATTCTTCAGCGAATTCGCCGGAGGGGCGATGCTCGAGTCCCTCAAGGCATGGGCACGGCGCAGCTACGACATGATCCTCATCGACAGCCGGACGGGACTGGCGGATGTCGCAGGGATTTGCACCATGCAGCTGCCCGATCAGGTCGTGCTCTGTTTTGTGCTCAACCGCCAGAACACCGAGGGCGTCGCCGATATCGCCGCCTCGATCCTCGCTACGCGCGGCGACGACGTCCAGATCAGGCTCGCGCCGATGCGCGTGTCCAAAGACCGGCCGACGGAGGAGGCCGATGCGCGATCCCGGGCTCAGCGAGAGATGCGCAAGGCGGGATTGTCACCGGTCAGGGTCGAGACGGACATGGTCAAGCTGGCCATCGCGGCGGCGCCGAACGTTCCATTCTACGAGACCCTAGCGCCCTTCGTGGCTACGAGCCCTACCGCCGACCCTCTCACGTTCGAGTACCTAAGGCTGGCGCAGGAGATCGCATCCGACGCGATCGTGGCACCGCGCATTGACGCCGAATGGGTGGAAGAGGTCCGCCGTCGTCTGCAGCCTCGAATGACTACACCGGAGTATCTTGCGTCGCTTGAGACGGCCGATCCTGATCGCGCCTTCGAGGAACTTGATCGCTTTCTGGACGGAGCTCTCGACGCCGATCCCAGCCGGGAACTCGACGCCGATTATGTCGATGCCCTCGTGTCGTCAGCTTTTCAGGCCCAAGACTGGCTGTGGAGTGATGAGCGCGAGTATCCAAGCGAGGAGTTGGGCCGCAAAGCCCTTCTGTTGCTTCGTCAGCTGCACGCCATGGGTGACGGCGACTGGCGGCTCAAGCTGGTCAATGCAATCGATAACTTCGACCTTCGTTACTCGTTCGGGGGATCATTCGGCAAGCTGACCGCTGAAAAGGACGACATCCTTAAGGACGGTCCTCAGACGACCGACATCCTCATGCGCCGAGCGCAACTGCGCATCATGACTGCGCGGACTCTCACTCTCCCGCGCGCCGCGGACCAGGAGCAGGAGCTTGCAGCGGCGGAAGCCCTGCTTGGCGACATCCGTGGACCGTCGCAGCCAGAGGAGGAGGAGCGCTTTAGGCTCATGCACGCGGAGATCGCGGAGATCCGCGCGAACGCTCACATGGCCGCAGGGAACCGGGACGCTGCCCTGGATCAGTGGGAGCGATTGATCAACCTCCTTCGACATCCCGAAGACCCGCGCACACGCAACATGGCGGCGAGAGGGCATATTGGGCGCGCCTTGCTGATAGATCCGCAATCGGCCAGCGCCGATATCCTGACCGCCGCGAGATACTCGCCCGCGATGGTGATCCGAAACACCACAACGTTTGAGCGACTTTGCGACATTGTCGTCGCGGCTCCCGACGCCGAGACCCTCGCGGCAAGCTTCGCCATTGCCGTGTTTCCTCGGACAAAGGCGTCCAGGCTCAGTCTCGGGGTCAACTATCGGGGTCGGCAGGCGGTGACCTTCGTACGCCAGATTGAGCGGCTGGCGCTGGCGATCGGCTCCGACGCGCCCCGGCGGGCGGAAGCTCTAGGTGCCTTAACCGAGGGCGCTGAAAGTCAGGTTCTGCGCTATGCCCGATCCGGCGGGCGGCATGACGATCCGCGCCAGCTTAAGCGGGTCGTTGGCACCTATATTTCGCTTTCCGAGACGCTCGACGAAGCTGGTGCCCCGGAGCCTCCGCTCGCCGTCTTGCGGCAGCGTATTCTGCAGCTGCAGGGGCGCCCCGCGCGTCCTGACGAATGAGCCATCCCGACGATTGGCGGGGTGCCCCGGACCCGGCGTCCCTATTTCTCGTGATCTGGGCTTATGTCCGGGGTGTCAGCGCCACGCGCCTCGCACGCAATGACCCCCCGCCTCCAGAGCTTCATGGCGATCTGCTGGACGCCCTTCGGCAGTCGAATGGTCGCGACGCCGTCGCCGCTTTCTGTGACGCTCTCGCCAAGGATTGGAGAAGCGGGACCGACTTCGTCTCGAAGCGCGCGCGCGTCAGCGCGACGCTTCTAGCTCTGCGCACTCTCGACGATATCCTCATGGCCATACACCCGCGCTCGGTGCGCCCCTCGCTCGCGCAGGTCACGCACTGGCCGGACTGGCTAGCGGACGTAGAAGAGCGTCGAACCCTCACCGGGGCGTACGCCTCGGACGGCGCGTTGAGTCTCATCGCCAAGGGGCCGCTCATGCGATGTCCGAGGTTGCCGCCTGATCAGGCGACATTTTCGCTGGGAGACCAATTCGCCGCGCTCAAGGTCGTGGATCTCGACTCCTTCCGGGAAGACGACCGCCGGCTGGAGGTGACCGTTCGGGTCATCGATCAGTCCGTGGACGCTGGCGTCCCGCATCGACGCGAACGAAAGGCCAGCGAGGTCGTAACATTTGTACCTCTGGCCGAAGCCGGGGCCGACCTTCGCCCTGAAGTCATCCGGGATGGCGGGACCGTCTATCTGGATGTCCTGAAAGGCGCGAAATACGATCCCTCCGCTGCGTTGCTGAAGGCCGTCGCCGCAAACCCCGACAGCGACATCCTGATCGCTCCTGAGCTCGCGGTCGATGATCAAGATCTGGAGACGGTTGCGCAGAGCCTTCCAACCTTGGGAGGAAGCGCCGCGCGGCTCATCATTGCGGGTTCGGGACTAACAGCGGACGGGCCGGTCGAAGAGGGCCGTCCCTTCAATCGGGCTGCGGCGCTGAACGCTAATGGCCGCCTGCTGTGGGAGCATCGCAAGGTTTCGGCCTATGCCATGCACGAGGAGACAGCAAAGGGCCTTGAGATCCCGGGGGTGGACGGTGCGGTGAAGCTGATGGAGCGGATCACTTGGTCTGACGCCGTCGACATCGCCGATCTGGATGGGCTTGGTCGCTGTCTGATGCTGATCTGTCAGGATCTGCAGATGTCCGTGGTCGACCAGTTACTCGATGCCTTTCGCCCAGATTGGGTCTTGGTGCCCATCCTTGATACAGGGACCTCATTGAATCGATGGCCCGCAAGGCGCGCGCGCGATCTGGCCACGCGGGGAGAAACCCGCTTCGTCGTGGTGAGCAGCTTGGCGATGAACAACTGGCGTTCGGTGCCCTTCACCGGCCAAGAAATGGGTGTCGCGATCGGGCCAACATATTTGAACAAGGGGGAAACAGGCGAGATCGCAGCCGTCCAGGCGGAAGTCGCGCCTGAGACCGAATCGTGGCGGTTCGGATCGGTGCGTTGGAGAAACGCCAAGGGCTGGGCATCCTACTCTCGTGGGAGCTGAGTGACGCGCGCGTCGGGTGTCCGCCGCGCCTGTAGATCGAACGCCGAGGTGCGCAGTCCCGTCTACACGACAGGCTATTCGTGTGCCGCCCGTCTTCTTTGAACAGTCTGAGGCCTCTGAAGCGCGGGAGATAACAACGATTCAACCCCACGATTTATTGAAGGTCCGGAGTTTGTCAAAAAGTTCCGTTGAAGAGGCTGGATGACTGCTTTTCGGGAGCCGAGCGATGTCCGGTGCTGGCGCAGAGCAGCCCCGGAGACACGGACGGTCCGCCTCATCGTACGACCAGTCCTGACGTCACGTAGGAATATATTCCTTCTTCGACATCCAGGAGGAACGCGTCATGAACATTACACCGGAACACATTAGCGCCTTGGCGATCCTCATCACCGCGTTCTCTGGCCTGGTCTGGAGCTTACGCCGGAAACGATAGCATGAGGATGATCTGAACCTCGGAATCACCTGCATCGTCGGCATCGGATGTTTCAGCCGCCTTGCGACGTCTCCCCCTGGGAAGCAGGCAATCGGCCGCCGGTCACACATTGGGCAAGTTGATTACCTGACCGGCGTAGAAGCGATCAGGATCAAGTATGGTTGTTCGATTCAGCGCTAGAATCTCCGCCGTCCGCCCCGGGTCTCCGAGTTCCTGCGCGGCGATATCCGCGAGGCTGCGGGTTCCAGCCCTGATCGTGTAGCGACGAAGAGGTTGTCCTCTTCCATCAACCGCGGCTGGATAGTCGCCCTCAGCCTCGAAGCCCCCTCGGGCTATGAACTCCCACGGCTCGTAGCCCGCTGTCTGTTCGTCCATATCGCGCCTTAGTCTGTCCAAGGGCTTCGGCCTCCAACGCGCGAGATTTTGCCCCTCCGGGGCCGCCCAGCGGACAAGCGCGGCCTTTGAGATCTCGTGCATCGCAATGGGCCCGTCCCGGTCCCCCTTCGGGAGATTGCGCATCACCACGGAAGCTAGGTCCCAGGACTTCTTCTCAGGGTTGGAATTGCTTGTCGGCGATAGGACGTCGGGCCGGATGCCCCAGACCTTGGAATGGGGCGAGATGTCCAACCCCAGGCCCTGGCGCTTGGCACCCGCCCATACCCATTCCAGCGCCTCGTCCGACAGGCCACGGATTTCGCCCCCGCCGCCGACGGAGCCGTGGTCGCCGGGAAACCATTGTTGTTGATACGGCCGCTCGGGGTCATCCGGCGAGACTTCGCGCGCGGCGTTCAGTTCGTCGATGTTGTCCCAAGGGGTGACGTCGAATTTCTTGCGGCGCTCATCGATCGCGACCGCATGTCTGGCGGCCTCCACCGATGCGTGGAGGCGGTGATCGTGAAACTCCGCAGCGTCGTACTCGCCGTCTCTGTCATCATCCCCCAGCATAGGATCGCCAAGGGTTTTCACAGTGTCCCAGACTCCGATGTACTTAATTTTGAGCACCGGCAGGTCTGGAGCGCCCGCCGCGTCTTGGAACTTGGCCCGCCAGTCGCGGTCCTGCTCGCTGGCGCACAGATCCGGTGAGAACTCCGCTCGAAAACGGTTGATCTCGTCGAGCTCTTCAATAGCGGCCTTCTTCTCCCGCTGCTGATACAATGAAGCCGCGACGTGGATTTTGTCGGCGAAGCAGCTGTTCACCACTCCCACGTGCTGGAGCAAACCGGCGAAGGACCGAGCGGTGTAGGCACCCCTGGAAAATCCGAAGATGAAAATCTCATCGCCGGGTTCGTAGTTGAAGACTAGGAATTTGTAGCCTTCGACGACTCTCTGAAAGAGGCCCTCGCCCGTGGCCCCGCCGACCAGTTTATCCTTCCAGCCTCCTGTCCCGACGCCCTCGTCGTAGTAGACGATTTGAGAGACGCCCCTGTGCAGGTTCTTCACCGCCGACGCCGTTATCGCCACGTTGGTGGCGTGCGGACGGTCGAGGGTATTCCCGGTGCCGTCGAAACAAAACACCAATCGCTTCATCATCCCCTCCCAACCGTTAGACAACGCCGTTCACCATAGATGCCGCCCAGGATACATCAACCCTCGCCCCCTGGTTGCCGGCTTCTAATCACGCGCGCGGTCAGCTACCGCCATAGCGGCGTCCGGAGCCGGGTGCCGAAGGTTCCGAGCGTTAGACCGTCGAAGGCTGGGCTTGGAGCCTCTTCCGAGCCGGACGTCGGATTCCGGGCGCAGAGCAAATGCCTACTACTGGCGTCATGCGGCCTTTGAGCGGAATGTGGATGCGACCAAACGGTCGATCATGATTGAACTGAATCTGGCTTAGAATTAACGCCGGATACTCGCCCCTCCGTCCGCACTGAATATTGCAAAGAACATATATTACAGCTGACCGACACATTCCGTCCGTAAGCAAAATTATTACTTTGGACTCTTGGCTAATGGCCTGCGAAACTCCCGCCCGTCCAGCGGTGAGTCCTATGCGATGCTCTTATTAGATCGCGCTTCGCCTCGCCCATAGCAGTGCCGGAGGAAGACGTGAGGCCGCCCTAAGAAATCCAACAATATCCGTCGCCTAGAGGCGGAAACAACAAAACCCGGGGCTGCCACCCCGGGCTTCTGTTGGGAACCAAGCAAGGTCCCTTCGTTTGACGACGATGGGCAGAGCATCTCCCCAATGAGATACGAAGTCAACGGCCTTCCAAGTCAGGCCGGCCGTCTTCGCTTGCACGGTTCCCAACTTCATCAAAATCCATGGAGTTGAGGATGACAAACATCGCTCATAACCCTCGCACGCCTGCCATTATGCAGGCGGATACCTTGGCGCATGCGTTGGAGCAGGTCGCAACGCCTGCCGTTACAACATGGTGCTGGGAGGCCCTGGCGGCTTCCGCCACTTTGGTGATCACGCCAAAGGGCCAGCCGATCCGCACCATCATTACTGGTCGCCGACGCATCACGACGGGCGCCTACGCCAGCAGGAAAGCCGGCCGGGCGTTCCCGTTTGAAGGAATGAACGAGCGCGCATTCCTGATGCACAGTGAGGTCGACACAGCCGTCGTCGACTACCGAGCGCAGCCATTTCGGTTCGAGTTCGTCCTCGACGGCGAGAAGCGGACTTACATAGCCGACGCCGTACGCTTGCTCGATAGCGGCTTGGTGGAAGTCGTCGAGATCAAGAATGATCGGCGTTTCCAGAAGGATCCCAACTACGCGCTCAAACTCGATTGTGTAGCCGAAGTTTGTCGCCAGATCGGGTGGCGCTTCCGGGTGATGTATCGTGAAGCGCTATTCAAGCCCCGGATACGTTTCGACAACGTCCAGGACGTTCAATCCTGGCGGCTTGCCAACTACGGCGAGATGGATGTGTACCGCGTGCTCGACCGTCTGGATGCCTGCGGTAGGCATGCCCTTGGATCACTGGCTGATCTCATCGGTGGCCGGCCCGTCGGAATGGCCAAGTTGAAGGCGATGATGGTTGGCCGGATCGTTCGCATCGACCTTTCGGAACGGCTCAGCATCGATAGCGAGGTCGTAGCAGTCAGCTCGCAGCCCCCCGTCGGTCCGCTGGAGGCAGTCCAATGATCGACATTCAGCTGAAGACCGGCGAGCTCTGGGAGATCGACGGTGAGCGCCACTATCTCGAGCAGGTGATGGGCGGCGGCTTCCTACTGCTGCGCTCCGAGCGCACATCCGCACCCTACCAGGTGGACGTCGGGGACGGCGGGGTCGTGTCGCCCACCATGGCGTGGCTTAAGGCGCAGATAGCTTCTGGGTCGGCTCGACGCATCGACGCGGTCGGCGGTTCGAAAGCTCGAAGAATCGCGGAGCGCCGAGAGGACTCCTTCGAAGCGATCCTTGCGCGAGACCCCCGTGCGTTCGTTCGCCAAGCAGTACTGATCGGTCTGGACCGCATGGGTCATTATTCGCGCAGCGACCAAGGCTTGAGGCGAGCAGTCGCCTCGATTTGGAAGGCTAAGCCGCTGCAGTTGGGCAAGCATCGGCAACCTGCTCCCTCGACCGTCCGGCGATGGCTAAACGACCGTGGGGCTCCGGGACTACGTCAGCTTCGGTCGATGACTAGCATGTCTAGCCGCGTACCTCGATCACTGCGCCTCGCTCCAAGTATCCACCGTCAGATGCATCGATGCGCTATGGCTTATTGGGCCGAGCGAGGGACCAGCATCGGCGAAGCGTACGCACGCCTTTGTACGAGAGTTGCCAGGATCAATAGGTGGCTTGGCCGTCACGAACGCCGGGTGTTGGCGGTTCCCAGCAAGGAAAGCTTTCGCCTCCACGTACGATTGACCGAGTGCTGGGAGACGGTCGCCGCCAAGTACGGGCCAAAGGAGGCCGACAAGCGTTTCAAAGCCTGCGGGAAGGGGCTGGTGTCCAACCGCCCGCTGTTACTGGGCGCGATGGATCACACGATCCTGGACTGCTTCGCAGTGATCAACGCCAAGGGGTGGAGGCTGCTAGGACGGCCTACGTTGACTGTCCTCATCGACGTTCATTCTCGCTGCATCGTCGGGTGGGTCCTGTCATTCGAACCTCCATCTCTCTTCGCAGTGATGGAGTGCATCAAGCGGGCCAACCGCCCCAAGCTTCACCTTCGCGAGCAATATCCCGACAATCCCGAACTGGAGGACATTTTCGGCAAGTTTGACGAGATCGTTGTCGACAACGGGTGGGAGTTTTCGGGCACATCGTTCGAAGCAGCGATGACAGACATCGGTACGACCGTGAGGTGGGCGCCAACTCGCTCTCCAACCTACAAGGCCGTGGTCGAACGGTTTTTCGGCACGCTGAACTCGATGCTGAATCGCAAGCTCCCTGGAGGGACATTTCCAATCGCTCAACTACGCGCGTGGGAACTCGATCCGAGGAAGGACGCAGTCCTAACCCTGGATCAGCTGGAAAGGCTCATCTGGGCGACGATCAGCACCTATCACCTTCAGCAACACCGGACGCTCGGCGCCGCACCTGTGCGCATTTGGTCTGAAGGTGTTCGGGAATGCGGGATCCAGGTCATCAGCGATGAGCAGCAGCTCGACAAGATGGCTGGCGCTTACGAGACCCGTACACTTTCTAGGTCCGGCGTCTCCATCTTTAACTTGCAGTATCATGACCCAGCGATCACTGGCCCGCTTTTGGAGAAGCTAGCCGCTCGTGAGCCGGTTCGCAGTAAGGCTGAAGGCTCGGCCCGGGCCAAGGTGACGATCAAATACAATCCGGCCAACTTAGGTGAGATCCACGTTTGGGATGCTCCGGCTGGCCAGTACGTCACCTTGCCCTGCGCAGATCCTGAGTACGCGGGCGGCTTGTCCCTTTGGCGGCACCAACGGATCAGCGAATGGAAGCGCGAAGGGGGCGATGAGCGCGCCGCGAAGGAGGCGGAAGCGACCATCGCATTGAAGGATGCCTTCGAGGAGGCGTGGCCGGATGGTCAGCTCGGCCGACGCAAGCGTACCGCAGCGCGCCTGTTGTCCTCTCCTCGGATCCAGCAACTCGCAGGCAAGGGCATGAGGATCGCCTATGCGGAGCCGCGTCATGACGGCATGGCCCCCATCGTGCCCACCAACGCCCTCGCCAACGAGCGCTCAGACAACGGCATCAAGCCCGTCCGGCCACCTAGGGGAAGAAAGCGAAAGCCCGCTCACAGGCGGCCCCAGCAAACATCGTGTGAACCTGAGACAGGAGCATTTCCGGTGTTCGATCACGGGGGCGACGAATGGAAGGAATTCCAATGAGCGAGGATTTCACCGATCCGCCGTCGGGCGCTGACTTGAACGACTTCGTCGCCGAAAAAATTGACCGCTTCAGATCGATCTTCGTCCCCTACCCCAAGCACGTAGAGCTTCATGATCGCTTCGACTACCTGCAGAAGCTCGGTCGGAGAACCGTCGGCAAGCCGCAGATGGGACTGCGCATCCTTGCTCCCACCGGTTCGGGGAAATCCAAGGCAGCCGAGGCCTACATTGACTTAGTGCAGCGGCGGAGGCCTCGCACCGACACCTTCCTGCCGATCCTGAAGATCGACCTGGAGAAAGCTTGTACGTCCAAGAAACTTATGACGTCGATTCTCAACAAGTTCGGCGATCCGTATGTTGCGTACGGAAACGAGCTTACTCTCAAGCGGCGTGCTTTTGCCTGCATTGAACGATTTAGAACCGAGTTGCTGATCGTCGATGAGGTGCAGCATCTAAACTACCGCAACGGCCAAAACAACGATGTCACAGACACCCTAAAAGGCATGCTTGATGGCGGCGTTGTCCCGATGGTGTTCCTCGGCACCGAAGACGCCGAACAAATGTTCAAGTGCAACCTTCAGCTGAATGGTCGGCTCCTAGCGCCGTGCGATCTGGATCCTCTGAATAGCAAAAGTGCGGAAGATCGGCGTCTGTTCGCTGCATTTGTGGCGAAGCTGGAGGCCGTCATCGTCGCGCAGGATATACTCCCCGAACCTTCATGCCTCGGTGAGGCGGGACTTTTGCCCGGACTGTTTGAGGTCTCGCAAGGGGTCGTAGGCCGTGTATCTCGATTGTTTCTCGCGGCGCTGGATATCGCCATCCGGCGTGGCGCAACTAGGCTGGAACTGTACGACCTGGCGTTGGCCGTGGATCGCTGGGCCATCCCACAGGCCTTCGCCAAGACTAATCCGTTCCGAAAGTTGTCGGATGCCTAGCTCATCTGACTTGCTGCCGGAGACGGCGCGTCAGGAGACGGGGAAGAGCATGCTCTTCCCCGTAATGCCTGCGCCCGGGGAAACACTCCCGGGATACCTGCTTCGAAACGTAGAACCCAACTTCCTTCCGGGAATCCGGCCGATTTTCGGATCGGTCGGCCTAAACGTCACGTTAGCGGGAAACTGTATCGACAAGGTGGGGAAGGTCGCCGATCAGCTATTTGCAAGCTTCGCGGCGCCCCCAGATGCGTGGGCCCGACTGTGGGGCGTGGAGGGTCTGCAGGGCGGTCGCCGACGCCTCGGCGGTGTTTGGCTGACGCCCGGTCAAATAGAGAGCGGCATACGGCGTGTGCCCCCGCGACATGCAGCTGGCGACCCCGACCAAGCCATATGGATGGTTAAAGACCTGGGCTTTTGTCCGCGTACCTGGGAGTTGTTGATTAGTCAGTGCCCGAGACGTGGATGCCTACCCCTCACCTGGATGAGTGCAACCGCGCTCCACATCTGCGGTCATTGCAGAACGCCTGTCTCGGATGCCAAGCGCCAGACCGTACCTCGACAGGACCGCAGGGCGCTGACTTGGATTCTTGGGTTTTTCGGCGACGAAGCCGCGCAGGAGAGGTCGATGATGGCCTTGCCGCCAATCTACGCTGCTCGATGCCCAACAGACGTTTACGACTTGATCCTCGCCATCGCCCGCCCCCTTCGGGTGATGCGCGATCCGTCAATCCTTGGCCGCGTGAATCTGGAAGTCTGCGATGTCGCGGCGGCTGGCCAATTTCTCCTAGATTTTCACCGCGCGCACTGGGACCTTCATCAGCATGGTGCTGGCGTCGTGTCGGCGTTTCGCAAACGCCTCGAGACTCTGCTGCGGTTCCCGCTTAGGCCCGCAGTGAGAGCCGACGTCATTAAAATTCTGCAGTTTGGGCGGCCCGAAAAAGGCAACATAACGCCCGGCTGGGAGGCAACATGGCTTAGCACAACCCAGGCCGCTGGCTTGCTGCGGCTCGAGCGGCGGGACGTTAAGTTGCTCGCCAGTTCTGGTCTCCTGCCTGCTGAAGTGAAGATTGGAGGCGAGCGCCGTACGCACGGCTCATTCCAGAAAGTGCACGTGGACCGAATGCGCGATGAGCTGAGAGCACAAATGTCTCTGCGGGAGTTTCAATCACGCACCGGCATGCATCGTGCGGCGGTGGAACAGCTGCTTGGGCTCGGCATGCTAGCCGAAACGACGAGCGCTGCGGCACGGTTGGTTTATGACGGCCTTCACATCACCCGGGAAAGCGCCGAAGCTTTTCTAGACCAGCTGGCGCAGGCGGCGATGCCTGATGCTTCTGACGAGGACGTCCCTCTTCGAGAAGTCATGCAGGGCGTTGGAGGGAGGCCGAAGCCGTGGGGGCGGCTTCTTAGAGCAGCGCTAAACGGAGACCTTCCTGGAGGGCTGCGAGGCGGTCGCCCTGAGAATCGCGTCATCGACCTGAGAGTTCATCCGGTGACCGCGCGGCACATTCTCATGGGCGGCTCAGAAGGTGGGCACCCCTTCGCTTTTCAAGCGGGCGACCTTGCCGATTGGGGGCGTGAGGAAATGACGTCATCGGAGGTGGAAGAGCACCTCAACTGTACGGCTCAAGACGTTAGCTGGCTACGTTATCGCAAGTACCTCACACCGATGGTCGCCAAAGGTGCTACCCAATATGCCCGGCCAGAAGTCGAAGCACTGGGGCGGCGGCTGATCACAACGCGAGAGATCGCGGCCCGGATAGGGAAGTTGCCGGCTCAACTTTGGCCCGAGCTGCAGGCATTCAGCGCAGGCGGGAGCTTGGGGCACGGCTTTTACGACCGTGCTCTCATGGAGAGCTGGATGGTGGCCGGTCAATGAATGGCGAGGTCAAGCGTCGGAGCCGGCAGCGTCGAATTCTACATTGGGCTCAGAACGGGCGGTGCGCAGGATGTGGCGAGCCGATGAGCCTCAGACGGGGTTTTCCGCGAGATCGCCCCAGCTATCCGACCTATGATCACGTCGTGCCAAAATGCCGAGGCGGGGGCCATAGCCTGATCAATGGACTGCTTAAACACTTCGCCTGCAATACGCGACGAGGGTCTGATCCCCCGACCGGATGTGACCGCATCTGGCACGCATTGGTGTTAGCGCGACTGTACTCCCCTGCAGCTGCCGATCGATGGCGATTGGAGATGCACAAGCCCGCGACGTTCGTCGTTAAACGCCAGGGTAAGGATTGATGTCCAGCTCCGCGTCGTTGACGGGCGCGAGGCGCGCTCTGCGCATAAGCGGCATTCCCGGAACGCATCGACCGGATTGGCTCCGCGTGGTCTATCGAGAATTGTGCGCACGCCTTGATGGTTGTGCATTCTCGTGTGCTATCTCGCCGTATCGGGAGTAACGCATGAATCATCAGTCCATGTCGGCCTTTATCTGGTCGGTCGCCGATCTGCTCAGGGGCGATTACAGGCAGTCCGACTACGGCAAGGTGATCCTGCCGTTCACGGTTCTGCGCCGGCTGGACTGCGTGCTGGCGGCGACCAAGCCTGCTGTGCTGGCGGAGCTCGAGAAGCGGTCGGGAGAAGGCCTGAACCCAGAGCCGTTCCTGCTGCGCGCGGCGGGGCAGAGCTTCTACAATATCTCGCCGATGGATATGGCGAAGCTGATCGGCGACGCCGACCACATTGCCCAGAACCTTTACGCCTACATCCAGGCCTTCTCGCCGGCGGTCCGGGACATCTTCGAACGGTTCGAGTTCACGACCCAGATCGACCGGCTGGCCAAGGCGGGCTTGTTGTATCAGGTGGCCGAGAAGTTCGCCCGCATCGATCTTCACCCTGGCTCGGTCGACAACCACCAGATGGGCTTGGCCTTCGAGGAGCTGATCCGACGGTTCGCGGAACTCTCCAACGAGACCGCCGGGGAGCATTTCACCCCACGCGAGGTCATCAAGCTGATGGTGTCGCTGCTGTTCGTCGAGGACGACGACCTGCTGTCGAAACCCAGCGTGGTGCGGACCATCTATGACCCGACAGCCGGCACCGGCGGCATGCTGTCGGTGGCCGAGGACTATCTGGCGGGCCTCAACCCGACCGCGCGCCTGACCATGTTCGGCCAGGAACTGAACGACGAGTCCTACGCCATTTGCAAGGCGGACATGCTGATCAAGGGCCAAGAAGTCGCCAACATCATGCCGGGCAACACCCTGTCCAACGACGGCCATCCGACACGGAAGTTCGACTACATGCTGTCCAACCCGCCGTTCGGCGTGGAGTGGAAGAAGGTCGAGAAGGTCGTCCGCCAGGAGCATGAGCAACAGGGCTTCAACGGCCGGTTCGGGCCGGGCCTGCCCCGGGTGTCCGACGGGTCGCTGCTGTTCCTGATGCACCTGCTGTCGAAGATGCGGCCCGCCTCCGAGGGCGGCTGCCGGTTCGGCATCGTCCTGAACGGCTCGCCCCTATTCACCGGCGGCGCGGGTTCGGGCGAGAGCGAAATCCGGCGCTATTTGCTTGAAAGCGACCTGGTCGAAGCCATCGTCGCCCTGCCCACGGACATGTTCTACAACACCGGCATCGCCACCTATGTCTGGATCGTCTCGAACCGGAAGCCGGCGCGCCGCAAGGGCAAGCTGCAGCTGATCGACGCCAGCGTGTTCTGGCGGAAGATGCGCAAGAGCCTGGGCTCCAAGCGGCGCGAGATGTCCGACGACGACATCGCCATGGTGACGCGCCTGTTCGGCGGCTTCGAGGCGGCGCAGCTGGCGACCATGATCGACGCCGCCGGCAAGGAGATCGCGCGCGAGGTTGTGATCGATGGCGAGACCCCGCCCGCCGCACCCGAGGGCGTTAAGGTCAGGCTGCAGCCGCTTTCGCGCCTCTTCGACAACGAGGCCTTCGGCTATCGCACCATCACCGTCGAACGCCCCCTGCTGGACGACCAGGGCCAGCCTGTGGTCGGGCTGAAAGGCAAGGCCAAGGGCAAGCCCCAGCCGGACAGCACCCTGCGTGAGACCGAGAACGTGCCGCTGGCGGAGGACGTCGAGGCCTACTTCAAACGTGAGATTGTGCCCCACACCCCCGACGCCTGGATAGACGAAAGCAAGACAAAGGTCGGGTACGAAATCCCCTTTAACCGGCACTTCTACGTGTTCGAGCCGCCGCGTGACCTAGCCGAGATCGACGCCGACCTGCTGGCGGTGACCGACCGGATTAAGGCGATGATCGAGGGGCTGGCGGCGTGACTGTACCGAGGTACGAGAGTTATCGGGACTGCGGGGTCGAGTGGCTCGGAGTGGTGCCGAGCCACTGGGACGTCAAGTCGCTGAAGCGAGGCCTTCGGCTGGTTACGGAACGGACCGACCGACGTTCATGGGCGGTCGGGCTTGAGAACATTGAAAGTTGGTCTGGTCGCCTTGTGGAAACGGATTCCGACTTCGAGGGCGAAGGTGTGGGCTTCGAAGCGGGTGACATCCTCTACGGAAAGCTGCGCCCTTACCTATCGAAGGTCTACGTCACAGAGCGGCACGGCGAGGCCGTCGGCGATTTTCACGTGCTCCGCAGCGAAAAAACGGTGCTTCCACAGTTTGCAGCCTACCAACTGCGAACCCGTGAAGTCGTGTCTCAGCTGAACGGCTCGACCTTCGGCGCTCGGATGCCGAGGGTCGGATGGGAGTTCATGGGAGGCCTGCCGTTGGCGTTTCCCCCGCTCGAAGAACAGGCCGCCATTGCCGCCTTCCTCGACCGGGAGACGGGCAAGATCGATGCGCTGGTGGAGGCGCAGCGGCGGCTGATCGAGCTGCTGAAGGAGAAGCGCCAGGCCGTCATCTCCCACGCCGTCACCAAGGGCCTCGACCCCGCCGCTCCGATGAAAGACTCCGGCGTCGAATGGCTGGGCAAAGTGCCGGCGCATTGGGAGGTTTCACAAAGCCGAAGGCTCTTCGCGGTTCGAAGCGAGCCCGCGCTACCTGAAGACCAGATGCTTACCGCCTCCCAAAAGTACGGTGTTTTGCTTCAATCCGATTTCGTCGAGCGCGAAGGGCGAAGGGTCGTCGAAGTCATCATGGGCAAAGACAGCCTTCGACACGTCGAGCCAGACGATTTCATCATCAGCATGAGGAGCTTCCAAGGCGGCCTTGAGTGGTCGCGCTTGAGAGGTTGCACCAGCTTTCACTACGTCATGGTGACTCCCATCAAGTGGGTACATGCTGCGTTCTTCGCCTACCTGTTCAAGTGCCTGCCCTATATCCAAGCCTTGCGGTCTACGACGGACCTCATTCGTGATGGTCAGGAGCTGCGGTATTC
Organism: Brevundimonas sp.; assembly: GCF_041911375.1. Lineage (GTDB taxonomy): Bacteria > Pseudomonadota > Alphaproteobacteria > Caulobacterales > Caulobacteraceae > Brevundimonas. The sequence goes on from NZ_JAYRPA010000018.1 coordinate 109,968, forward strand.
CCATTTCGCGAAGGTCCCATTGCCGGTCATCCCGGTCGAAGAGCAAGGGGAGATCGCGGAGTTCCTCGACCAAGAAATCGGCAAGTATGACGAGCTTCTCAGCCAATCAGAACGGTTTATTGGCCTCCTCCAAGACCGTCGCGCCGCTCTCATCTCCGCCGCCGTCACTGGCAAGATTGATGTGCGCGGCCTCGCGATGGAAAGGGCGGAAGCGGCATGAACGGGGGCGTTTTGGGGCGGTCCCTCGAACTATACTTCATCGAGGGTCGCCCGGACGGGATGCTCACCGCTGAGGTCTTCAACTGGACCGGTCACGTCCTCGTCGCGCCGCGCACTCGGCTGAAGGAGGCGCTGGCGCGGACGCAGTCGTCGTTCACCGGCGTCTACCTGCTGATTGGGGAGCGAGACGGAAAGCCACTGGCCTATATCGGTGAAGGCGAGGACATCGCCGCGCGGATGAAGAGCCACGAAGCTAGCAAGGACTGGTGGAGCACCGCCGTCTTGGTGACCTCAGCAGCCAACAACCTGCACAAGGCCCACGCCAAATTTCTGGAATCTCGGCTGGTCGAAGAGGCCCGCAAGGTCGGCGTCATGCCACTAGACAACGGCAACACGCCGCCGCGTCCCGGGCTGTCGGAATCAGCGCGGGCGAACATGGAAGCCTTCCTCGACTACCTGTTCATGGTCCTGCCTGCCGTACGGATCGACATGTTCGTCCAGAAGATGCGACCCACCGGCCCCGCTGTGGAAATGGCGTCCCGGACAACGGCTATGCCTACCGCTACCGAGGCCACGGCGTTCCACCTGGAAAATCGCAAACACGGACTGCGCGCCGACGCGCTCCTGATAGATGGGGAGTTCGTCGTTCAGGCAGGATCGCTCGCCCAAGGGAAAAGCGACTTCGGACTCGGCATCGGGTCCTACTCAGAGCTCATACGAGAACTCGTGGCGACCGGTGTTCTGGTGCGAGACGGCGAGCATTACAAGTTCAGCAGCAGCTACGCCTTTAGGTCGCCTAGCGCGGCGGGCGCCGTTGTGCTCGGCTATAATGTCAACGGCACAACCGTATGGAGAACATCCAACGGCCAGACCTATAAGGACTGGGAGGCGGCCCGACTGGCCGACTAGACGTGCGCTCGGGGAAAGCATGACCATCCACAAAGAAATCGCCTTCGAGGATGAGATCTGCGTGCACCTCGCCGCCGACGGCTGGCTGCATGCGCCCGGCGACGCCGCCGGCCACGACCGCGCCCGCGCCCTGTTCCCCGCCGACCTGACCGCCTGGGTTCAGGCGACCCAGCCCGCGACCTGGGAGGCCCTGTCCAAGACCCACGGCGCCAGTGCCGCGACCATCCTCGCCGACCGGCTGCGCAAGTCGCTGGACGAGCGCGGGGTGCTGGACGTGCTGCGCAACGGAATGGACATCGTGGGCGCCAAGGGGCGGCTGGCGATGGCCCAGTTCCGGCCCGCCATGGGCATGAACCCGGACATCACGGCGCGCTATCAGGCCAACCGCCTGCGCGTGGTGCGGCAGGTGCACTATTCGACCGCTAATGAAAACTGCCTCGATTTGGTCCTGTATCTGAACGGCATTCCGGTCGCGACGGCCGAGCTGAAGACCGACTTCACCCAGAGTCTGCAGGACGCCATCGACCAGTACAAATTCGACCGGAATCCGAAACCCAAGGGACAGGGGGGCGAACCCCTGCTGTCCTTCCCGGGCGGGGCGCTGGTCCATTTCGCGGTCAGCAACCGCGAGGTGGCGATGACCACGCGGCTGGAAGGCCCGGCCACGCGCTTCCTGCCGTTCAACCAGGGCGACCACGGCGGCAAGGGCAACCCCATCGGGACCGGCGGGCACCCGACCGCCTATCTGTGGGAACAAGTCTGGCAGCGCGACAGCTGGCTGGAGATCCTCGGCCGCTTCCTGGTCACCCGCCGAGACGCCAAGAAGGCGATCACCGGCGTGATCTTCCCCCGTTATCACCAGCTGGACGCGACGCGGAAGTTGGCGGCCAAGGTGCTGGAGGAGGGCCCGGGCGGGCGCTTCCTGATCCAGCACTCGGCCGGGTCGGGCAAGACCAACTCCATCGCCTGGTCGGCGCATTTCTTGTCCGAGCTGCACGACGCCCAGAACAAGAAGCTGTTCAGCAGCGTCATCGTGGTGTCCGACCGCAACGTCATCGACAGTCAGCTGCAGGAGGCCCTGTTCGACTTCCAGCGGACGACCGGCGTGGTCGAGACGATCAAGAGCGAGAGCGGCTCCAAGAGCGGGCAGCTGGCCAAGGCGCTGGCCGACGGCAAGAAGATCATCGTCTGCACTATCCAGACCTTCCCGTTCGCCCTTGAGGCCGTGCAAGACCTGGCGGCCACCGAGGGCAAGGCCTTCGCCGTGATCGCCGACGAGGCGCACAGCAGCCAGACCGGCGAGGCCGCCTCGAAGCTGAAAGAGATGTTGTCGGCCGCCGAGGCTGCCGAGCTGGCGGACGGGGGCGAGATTTCGAACGAGGATATCCTCGCGGCCAAGATGGCTGGGCGCGCGGACGACAAGGGCATCACCTACGTCGCCTTCACCGCCACGCCCAAGGCCAAGACGATGGAGCTGTTCGGTCGCAAGGGCGACGACGGCCTGCCGACGCCCTTCCATGTCTATTCGATGCGCCAGGCGATCGAGGAGGGCTTCATCCTCGACGTGCTTAAGAACTACACCCCCTACAAGCTGGCCTTCCGCCTTGCTCATGACGGCCAGGACTGGGACGACAAGGAGGTCGAGAAGTCGACCGCCAACAAGGCGATCATCAAGTGGGTGCAGCTGCACCCCTGGAACATCAGCCAGAAGGTGCAGATCGTCGTCGAACACTATCGCGAAAACGTCCAGCCGCTGATGGAGGGCAAGGCGAAGGCGATGGTGGTGCTGGGCAGCCGGATCGAGGCCGTGCGTTGGCAGCTGGCGATCCAGAAGTACATCGGGGAGAAGGGCTACTCGCTCGGGACCCTGGTCGCCTTCTCGGGCGAGGTGAACGACAAGGATTCCGGCGTGGAGCCTTTCACCGAGACGAGCAAGGAGCTCAACGCCGGCCTGAAAGGACGCGACATCCGCGACGCCTTCGACGGCCCGGACTTCCACCTGCTGCTGGTCGCCAACAAGTTCCAGACCGGTTTCGACCAGCCAAAACTGTGCGGCATGTACGTCGATCGCCGCCTCGCCGGCATCCAGGCCGTGCAGACCCTGTCGCGCCTGAACCGGTCGCACCCGGGCAAGGACACGACCTACATCCTCGACTTCGTGAACAGCTCCGAAGAGGTCCTCGCGGCCTTCCGGACCTATTTCGAGACGGCCGAGCTGGAGAGCGCGACCGACCCGAACCTAATCTTCGACCTGCGGGCCAAGCTGGACGCCGCCGGCCACTACGACGACCTCGATGTCGAGCGGGTCGTGAAAGTGGAACTCGATCCGAAGGCCACACAGGGTCAGCTGATCTCCGCGTTGGAGCCGGTCGCGGATCGCATTCTCAAGGCCTTCAACGGAGCCCGACAGGCCCTCACGACGGCGATGGCCACCGCCAACACGCAAGGCGAGGCCAACGCGCGAGACCACATGGGGGCGCTGGAACTCTTCAAGGGCGATATGGGCGCCTATCTTCGGCTCTACAGCTTCCTCAGCCAGATCATCGACTACGGCAACACCGACGTTGAAAAGCGCGCTATCTTCTATCGTCGCCTGCTGCCGCTGTTGGTTTTCGGGCGCGAGCGGGAAGGCGTCGACCTGACCGGCATCAAGCTGACCCACCACACCCTGAAGAACGAGGGCAAGCGCGACCTGACCTATGCGGCGGGCGATGCGCCCAAGCTGCTGGGCATGTCCGAGGCGGGCTCAGGCGGCATCCACGAGAAGGAGAAAGCGATCCTCGACGAGATCATCGCTCGGGTGAATGAACTGTTCGGAGCGGACACGACGGACAGCGATCAGCTGGTCTATGTGAACCAGGTGCTCAAGGGGAAGCTGCTGGAATCCGACGAATTGATCCAGCAGGCCAGCAACAACACCAAGGCCCAGTTTGCCAGCTCCCCAACCCTCGGCAAGGAGCTTCTCGACGCCATTATGGACGCCCTTGCGGCGCATAACAGCCTCAGCAAACAGGCACTGGGTTCGCCAAAGATCCAGGACGGGTTGAAGGATGCGCTGCTGGGGCCGGGGCAGCTATATGAAGCACTGAGAGCGCGGTCTCGAACAGACTGATGGTGATGAAAAAGACCACGGCTGGAGCGAAGCATCCTCAGTGCTCCAACTCCAGCCGCAGCATACGGCCAGCCAGATGCCGGCCAGCCTAGCGGGCTCCGAACGGGATCGCCGTCATCCCCGCCACCGTCCTTGATCCGCCCCACACGGCGGCTTCTCCAACGGTCCCGGCGCTTGTTGGGTCCCGGTCCCCATACGCACTTTGGTCAGGCGGCTTGAGCCGTCTGATCGAGAGACGCGGCCGCCACGATCGATCGGAAGTTCTGCAGCATCTCTGGATGCGCCTCGGCCAAATAAGCGTCGATGGCAGGTCGAGACAGCAGCCGCTCCAGAAACCCTGCCGCGATGACCAGGACGAGGGTGTCGTCGCCGAACGACGCCTCCAGCTCGTGGTAGTCATGGGATCCCGCATCGAGCTCGCGCTGCAGCCGATCGATCTGCTCCGGGCTCAGCCCTGGGACGGCCTTTGCTTGCGGATTCACGAGGTCGGCCGGCTTGGTGGTGACCAGCAGGGCGCGGGCGTAGCTGGCGCTGAAGTTGTTGGCCGACACCATCAGCTCGGCGACCTCCAGCTGTCGGATGGGCTTCATCTTTCGCAGCTTGCTGAAGGCCTGTATCCCAATCGGCTTATCCTTCAGGAGCTCGGCCACGTCATCGTGGATGCCGTTTAGAAGCTGGCGCCGACTCCGGATAGCGCCGACATCGACGTTGAGAACCCGCGCCAACTTCTCCTCTGAGACGCCACGGTCGATGGCGCGGACGATCATGTAGTGCTCTTGGATCGTCGCCAGCCGGTTGACCCGCTTGTTGTAGGTGAAGGCCTCATCGTCGGACGACACGACGCAGCGCGCCCGCTCCGCGCCCTGCTCCTTCAGAATGCTGAGGCGGACGTGACCGTCCAGCAGAGTGTAGGTGCTCCCCGCTTTGACCTGCGCCACCACCAACGGCTCAACGAGGCCGACCTCGGCCACTGATGCCGCGATCCGCCGATACTTGACGGAGTCGATCACCGAAGCCGTCAGCATCTTTGACGGTAGGATCTGGTCGACCGAGAGGAGTCGGACGCGTTGCTCGAAGGCGATCTTGACCGAGTGCATCAGCCGCGCTCCTGGCCCAACCGCGACGCCAGCGCCGTCGGAAGCGTGTGAACGCCCTCGGCTTTCATCAGGGACAGAAAGCGCTCTTCGCTGAGCAGATGTCTCAAGGCGTTGGTGACGAACACGAGCCTGGAACGTGTCAGCGACGCCCGTCGTGCAAAGGACTGCCGGCGTTCGGTCTCCCGCTGCAGCGAACGAATGAGGGCCCCTGCAGTCGCAGGCCTCTGACCTGGCCGCCGGTTGGTTTGTATGCCCTTTCCGCTGGCGTTCCGCTGCTCAATGATCTGGCGGATGGCGAGGATCTGATTGCCCGGTATCGACTTCTCCTCGTAGGCCTGGGCCAACGCCCGCTGGACGTCGCCTTCTTTCGCTTTGGCGATCTCCATGGCGATGGTGTGGGGGATCACGCCGCGTTCGACCGCCGAAATCAGCTTCTCTTCCCCGTTTTCGAGCAGGTAGCAGATGGCGGTCACGTACTCGGGGCTAAAGTCCACCTTCGCGGCGATCTCATTGATGGAGTATCCCCTTTCTCTGAGCATGCCGATCGCCCGCACCAGTTCGAGAGGCGTGTGCTGTCGGCGAGCCAGATTCTCGACCAGGCTCATGACGAAGCAGTCGTCCTCTGACGCCTCGACAATCACAGCTGGAATCTGCTCCTGGCCTAGCGCGATGAAGGCCTCGAGCCGCCCCTGGCCGCAGACAAGATCATAGCGAGATCGGCCGGGCCGAGGGCTCACTGTGATCGGCTTCTTCAGGCCTAGGTGCTCGATGCTGGTGACCAGCTCCTGGAACACGCGCTTGTTGCGCGCTCGCGGGTTCAGGACCGTGATCTGATTGACGGGGATCAGCCGGATTTCAGGTGCGTCTGTCATGCGGCGGCAAGCTCCGTGCGCCTTGCAAGGTCGTAGAAGGCCTCAAGGTCGTCGAACCGGAAGGTGTCGAGCAGCAGGCCGTTGTCGGGCGCCAGGCGCAGGCTCGGATCAGCGCCGTATTCAATCCAGGGCAGGAGGTAGTAGTCCCGGATCTCGGTGTTGCCTGGCTCCATCCGCACGGCGATGGTGAGGTTCGGCCTCAGCCCCTGGTCGAGTCTGAGCTTCCATCGCAAACCGCCTGCGGGCGTCTCCAGACAGCGCGCGATGATGATCGAGGCGCTGAACTCAGCATTGATCTTAAGGAGCCCGTTCTCATCAACCTCGGCGTGGCCGCCGGCGGCGTGCAGCCCCTCCACCACGGAGGCGACCACGTCCGGATGCATGGCCCGAAGTGCACGGTTCGTCTCGATGTAGCGGAAGTCACGGCTCGGGGAGTAACCGACCAGCTGATACGCCCGCAGAAGGCTGCCGAAGCGCTTCCGATAGACGGAAGTGGATGGCATCTCATCGAATTCATCGATGATCAGGCCTGAGAGGAAGCCCTTGTTCTCAAGGAGCTGGGACAGTCTGGCGAGCAACTCCTCGTCGCTGAACCGTGCGCTTCGCGCCTGGATGATGCGCTGAGCGGCGTCGAAAAAGTCCGCATCGACGATGCCCTCGAAGGCCCCGTCCTTGCGCACCCACATGTCCGGCGTGTTCGTGACCCGCTTCGCCTTCAGCTTGAACGAGCGGCGATTGTAGATGTTGTTGCCGATATACTTCTCGTTGGTCAGCACCTGGTGGACGGTGGCGCGCGTCCACGGGTGCCCCAGATCCGTACGCAGTCCCTCGGCGTTCAGCTGCGCGGCGATCTCAGCCTCGGATCGCTGCTGCAGTACGAAGAGCCGGTAGAGGCGACGGACGACCTCCACCTCTTCAGGCGGGCCTGGCGTCAGCACCACCCGGTCGGTTTGCAGGCTCTTCTGGTCACCACGTTCCAGAAGGCCCTTTGGAGCGCCGTGCTCAACGATGAGCTGGCGGCGCAGGCCGTATCCAGCGGGGCCACCTTGCCTGTAGCCCAGGGTGATTAGGCGGCACTGGCCCGCAAAAACCTTGGCCGACAGCTCGCGGCTGTACTCGCCGGCCATCGCGCGCTTCATGCTCTTGATGACCGTCGCGCTCAGGCTGCCATCGTTCTCGAACTGCTCGGCGCAGTAGTGGACCGCCAAGCCGGCCTCGCGGCAGATGAACTCGTAGTAGGCGCTCTCGTCGGAGTCCTGGAAGCGACCCCATCGACTGACGTCGTAGACCAGGATGGCGTTGAAGTCGGTCGAGCCGCTCCGGACGTCGGCGATCAGCTTCTGCAGCCCCGCGCGACCGTCCATCCGCAGGCCGCTCTTGCCGGCGTCCTCATAGGTGCGGACGATCTCGAATCCGCGCCGGGCAGCGTAGGCCGCGATCGCCTCCGCCTGGTTCTCTGTCGAGTATTTCTGGTGCTCGGTAGACATGCGGACATACTGAGCCGCACGCACGGAGCGCTTCATCTCGCCTTCGTGCTGAACTCGCTGTCGGTCCATCTCGCACGCACAAGCTCCGCACCTTCACGATGCGGTCAGCGAAGCGGCGTACTGACAGCGGAAGCGAAAGTCTTTTCCGAAAATGGACTGAAAACTTCGGTCCAAAATCGGAAAACAATTTCCGGTCTGTGAGGTGTATGATGGACGCCTTCCCGAAGCTCATCGCTGACGCCCTGCACCATGAATGGGGCTCGTCGCTTTCGTCGCGCAAGATCGTCAGCCGAATAACCAACGCCAACGAGCGGGCCGTGAAGAACTGGTTTGAAGCGCGCAACGGTCCAAGCGGCGAGAACCTGGTTGAGCTTATGAGGCATTCGGACGCCGTGCTTGAGGCGATGCTATCCGCCTCCGGTCGAGGCGGTCGACTTCAAGCCATCAAGCTCGAGACCATGGAGAAGCCCCTTCGCGAGCTGCTTTCCCTCATCGATCATGAGCGGCGAAACGCGGGCCTGCATTGAGCGAGCGGGAAGCGCCGTCCTCGCGAGGAAACCGACTGAGCAGGTCTTAGGTGGTTTTGCGCCAGTTTGAGGCGCTCTTAGCTGGTCTCGCTAAGTGGTCGATTTCCTCAACCCCAGCGCCTATCGTGTTCGGGTGAGCCACTGTTAAGTGGTCCCGATATGCTGCTCTCTTTGTCGAGACAGGCCCCCATCGGTCTGGCGCCATCGGAGCGTACGAAGGCGGCCGGAGATCAGCGGAGACCGCCATCGTGAACAGCGAGCGAAAGCAGAGGAACGATGCGGCCTATAATTCTTGCGAGCCTGATGGCTGCCGGCCTGGGCGGCTGCGCCTCGTCACCAAGTGAAACCTTCGTCTTCCCCGAGGGGCTGAAGGTGATGAGCGAGGGATATCCCTATGCGGGCGGACCTTGCCGACTGCTGGGCGAGACCTTCGCCACGTCGGAGCTGCTGGACGACAGCGCCGATCTGTTGGGCTGCCCTCCCGACGCCATGCAGGACCCGCGTGTCAGGGCCGCAGGCCGGGTCGTCGGAGAGTTCGAGGGCGTCATCCTGGTATCGGCGCCTAGAAGCGCGGCCCGCTGACCGTCCCAAGGCCGTCAGCCTCGTGTTCGTGAGGCTTTGGCCGTCGCTGCTCTTGCCGGCTGCATGGGAAGGTGAGCCGATTGTGCGGCCGCTCCGGGTCTGCGAGGGTCACGGCTTCAGCGACGCGCGAGGCGGTAATGGACTTCATGAAGCTGCTGAAAAGCTTCGAGGACTTCATCTTCGAAGCCGCCAGCTGGTTGATCTTCTATCCACTGACGCTCGGCCGCATCATGCTGAAGCCGCTCAGAACGATGGAGTATTCCGACCGGGAGCAGAACGACGACAACGAGCATCGCTACGACGACGCCCTGAGCCCGCCGCTTCTGCTCATGATCACCATACTGCTGTCCAACCTGATTTCCGCGGCCGCCCATATCCCCCCGCCGGACGCCACGTCGTCGATGCTCAAAACCATCACGGCCACGCAGCAGAACCTCACGCTGTTCAGAACCCTTCTGTTCAGCCTGATCCCGCTGATCGCGGCGTCCAGCCTTGTGCGTCGCCAAGGCAAGAAGCTCAGCCGGCAGACTTTGAGAGCGCCGTTCTACGCGCAATGCTACCTGGCGGCCTTCTGCGCCGCCTTCGTCGCGGCGGGCGACGTTTTTCTGCGAAGACCCGAACTGAACAACGCCATCGGCGCGGCCATTATCTGCGGCGGCGTGGCGTGGTTTCTCGTGGTCCAGACCGCCTGGTTCTCGGGGAAGCTGAACATCGGGCGCCCCCAGGCAGCGCTTCTGGCGGCCTGGGCGACCTTCAGGGCCATCGTCTATATGCTGGCGGTGGCCGTCCCGGTGGCGCTGGTGTGACCGCGTCGAACAGCGTCGCGCATCAAAGGCAGGGTGGCGCGACAGCCGCTCCTCGCTGGCGGCGCCGTAGGTCGCTAGACCTTCCTTGGGCGGATTAAGCGGCCGCCCGATCTCTTTAAGCCGCCGGCCCGGAAGTTCTTTCGCGGAACGATTTGACCTCGCCCCCATCGGCGGTGAAGGTGACGGGATCATCGATGGGCGACTCGTGATGTCGGCCGATCGCGCTCATGTCCGCCGTGCGCGGCGGGCGTTCCGGGGGAGAGAAGCTTTGGATAGACGTCGTTTCCTTGCCGCCTGCGGGATCGGGGCCGGAGGGGCCTTGCTGCCCGGCTTCATCGGTCGCGCCATCGCCGCCGAGCAACTGGTCGAAACGATCGACGTGGCGGTGAAGAAGCGCCTGGCCGACGCGGGGCTCAGCGCCGCGACCGCCGCCGGCGCCAGCTACTGCGACGTCCGCGTGGGGCGCTATCTGCGTCAGTTCATCATCACGCGCGAAGCGAACGTCCAGAACGTCGTCAACACCGAGTCCGCCGGCGTGGGCGTCCGCGTCATCGCCGACGGCGCCTGGGGCTTCGCCGCGACGAACGACATGACGCCCGAGGCCGTCGCCGACGCCGCGCGCCTGGCCACGGCGATCGCGCGCGCCAACGCCAAGAACCAGACCGCGCCCGTCCGACTGGCCCCGACCCGCGGCGTCGGCGAGGTCAGCTGGCGCACCCCGATCCGCCGCAACGCGATGGAGGTGCCGCTGCAGGAGAAGGTCGACCTGCTGCTGGGCGTCAACGCCGCCGCCACCAACGCCGGCGCCAGCTTCGTCAACTCGATGATGTTCCTGGTCAATGAGCAGAAGTATTTCGCCAGCACCGACGGCTCCTACATCGACCAGGACGTGCACCGGATCTGGGCCCCGTTCACCGTCACCGCGATCGACCAGACGACGGGCAAGTTCCGGTCGCGCGACGGCCTGTCGGCGCCGATGGGCCTGGGCTTCGAATATCTGGACGGCCGGGCCGCGGACAAGGTCGTCGCCCCCAACGGGGTGATCAGCTACGGCATGTCCTACGACATGACCGAGGACGCGGTCGCCGCGGCCCGTCAGGCCCGAGAGAAGCTGACGGCGACCTCGGTCAAGCCTGGCCAATACGACCTGGTGCTGGATCCCAACCATCTGGGCCTGACCATCCACGAGTCCGTGGGTCACCCGCTCGAACTGGATCGGGTGCTGGGCTACGAGGCCAACTACGCCGGCACCAGCTTCGCCACCCTGGACAAGCGCGAGGCGCGCTTCCAGTACGGCAGCGAGATCGTCAACATCATGGCCGACAAGACCCAGCGCGGCAGCCTGGGCGCGGTCGGTTACGACGACGAGGGCGTCGAGACTAAGAGCTGGCCGCTGATCCAGGACGGCAAGCTGGTCGACTACCAGGCGACGCGCGACCAGGCGCACATTCTGGGCAAGGACGCCTCCGACGGCTGCTCCTACGCGGACTCCTGGTCGACGGTGCAGTTCCAGCGCATGCCGAACGTCTCGCTCCAGCCGGGCAAGACCAAGATGAGCGCCGCCGACATGATCGCCAATGTCGAGAACGGCATCTACATCCTGGGCCGCGGCTCCTTCTCGATCGACCAGCAGCGGTACAACGCCCAGTTCGGCGGCACCCTGTTCTACGAGATCAAGAACGGCCGCATCACCCAGCCGCTTGAAGACGTCGCCTACCAGATGCGCACGCCCGAGTTCTGGAACAGCTGCTCGGCCATCTGCGACGAGAGCGATTACCGCATGTTCGGCTCGTTCTTCGACGGCAAGGGGCAACCGAGCCAGGTCTCGGCCGTCAGCCACGGCTCGTCGACGACACGGTTCGACGGCATCAACGTCATCAACACCGCGCGCTCGCTCGGTTGATCGGTATCGGGGGAGACAATCCAATGAGCATCATGACCGAGACCGAAGCCAAGGCGATCCTGGACAAGGTCATCGCCCTGTCGACCGCCGACGAATGCACGGCGCAGCTGACGGGATCCATCGACGGCAACATCCGCTTCGCCCTGAACAACGTCTCGACCAGCGGCGTCGTCAGCAACACCGACCTGGCCGTGCAGGTCGCGTTCGGCAAGCGCGTGGGCGCGGCGACCATCAACGAATTTTCGGACGAGGCGCTGGCGCGCGTGGTGCGGCGTGCGGAGGATCTGGCGAAGCTGGCGCCGGAGAATCCCGAGTTCGTGCCGGCGGTCGGCCGTCAGGCCTATCGCCCCAGCGACACCTTCAGCGCGGCGACCGCAGCCATCACGCCAGAGCAGCGCGCCGAGGTCGCCCATGCCTCCATCGCGCCCTGTCGCGCCGAGAACCTGATCGCGGCCGGCTTTCTCAACGACGGCCAGAGCTTCGTCGCCTTCGCCAACTCCAACGGCAACTTCGGTTATCAGCGGGCGACGGCCCTGGATTACACCTGCACGGTGCGCACCGCGGACGGCCGGGGTTCGGGCTGGGTCGGTCGCAACCTGCAGGACTCGAGCGCCTTCAACGCCGGCGACGACATCCAGATCGCCATGCGCAAGGCCAGCGCTTCGGTCGACGCCCAGGCGCTGGAGCCGGGCAAGTACACTGTGATCCTGGAGCCGGCGGCCGCGGCCGGCCTGATCTCCTTCATGTTCAACTTCTTCGACGCCCGTCCGGCCGACGAAGGCCGCAGCTTCCTGTCCAAGGCCGGCGGCGGCAACAAGCTCGGCGAGCAGGTCTATGATCCGCGGGTCAACATCTTCGCCGACCCCTGGCACGAAGAGGCGCCGGTCATGCCCTGGGACGAAGAGGGCCTGCCGCGCGAGCGGCTGCCGTTCGTCGAGAACGGCAAGATCGCGAACCTGATCTACTCCCGCTACTGGGCCCAGAAGCAGGGCAAGACGGCTGTCGGCCAGCCCGGCAACCTGATCATGTCGGGCGGGACCAAGTCGACCTCGGAACTGGTGCGCGAGACCGAGCGCGGCATCCTGGTGACGCGGACCTGGTACATCCGCATGGTCGATCCGCAGACCGTGCTGCTGACCGGCCTGACGCGGGACGGCACCTTCTACATCGAGAACGGCGAGCTGAAGTATCCGCTGAAGAACTTCCGCTTCAACGAGTCGCCGGTGATCATGCTGAACAACATCGACGAATTGGGGCGGCCGGTGCGCGTCGCCGGCGACGAGTCCTCGTTCCGGATGATGATCCCGCCCATGCGGCTGCGCGACTTCACCTTCACCTCCCTGTCCGACGCGGTCTGATCGGGGGCGTGTCTGACGGTCGGATGACACGCGCGGACTGTCTTCGACTGCTGACCGGCGGCGCGCTGGGGGCCTTCCTCGGAGGGCTTTCCCGCGCCGCCGGGGCCGCGCCGGCCTACGACTTCTGGTTCACCCGGCTGCGCTACGATTCCGGCGACTGGGACGTGGACCAGAGGATGCCGTCCAACGTCCTGACCTCGCTGGTCGACTACACCAATCTGCGGGTCGATCCGGAGGAGCGGGTGGTGCGTCTGTCCGACCCCGCCATGCTGACCGCCCCCTTCTGCTATCTGGCGGGCCACAAGCTGGTGGAGTTCAACGCCGCCGAGGCCGCCAACTTCGAACGCTATGTCCGCAACGGCGGCTTCGTGTTCGTCGACGACTGCAATCACGACATCGACGGTCTGTTCGCCACCTCATTCGAACGGCAGATGGCCGCCCTGTTCGGTCCGGCCGCCCTGGCCAAGCTGCCCAATGATCATCCGCTCTACCGAAGCTTCTTCCGCTTCGACGGCCCGCCGGCGACGGGGTTCGAGCTCAACGGCTGGGGTGACGACCTGGTCCACGACTACCTCAAGGGCATCGTGATCGATGGGCGGCTGGGCGTGCTGTACAGCAACAAGGACTATGGCTGCGAATGGGACTACGACTGGCGCAACAAGCGCTTCCTCGCCGAAGACAACACCAAGTTCGCGGTCAACATCGTGATCTACGCCCTGACCGCCTGACTCCGACCGCCTGGAATTCCGATGACCGCCATTCCCAGTGAGACCGAAATCAAGGCCGGGCTCGGCCAGCTTGCCCGACTGCGCGAAGCCGTCGGCCAGGCGATCGTCGGCCAGGACGCGGTGGTGGAGCAGTTGCTGGTCGCCCTGCTGGCGGGCGGCCACTGCCTGATCGAGGGCGTGCCGGGCCTGGGCAAGACCCTGCTGGCGCGAACGCTGGGCCAAGCGCTGGCGTTGGATTTTCGGCGCGTCCAGTTCACGCCGGACCTGATGCCCAGCGACATCCTCGGCACCGAGGTGCTGGAGGAGGACCACGGCGCCGGGCGCCGGCGTTTCCGCTTTCAGCAGGGACCGGTCTTCACCAACCTGTTCCTGGCCGACGAACTGAACCGCACGCCGCCGAAGACGCAGGCGGCGCTGCTGGAGGCGATGCAGGAGCACACCGTCAGCTACGCCGGCGTCACCCATCGGCTGGCCGAGCCCTTCTTCGTGCTGGCGACGCAGAACCCCCTGGAACAGGCCGGAACCTACCCCCTGCCCGAGGCCCAGCTGGATCGTTTCCTGCTGAACATCCGAGTGGGCTATCCGACCGCCGCGGAGGAGCGCGCCATCCTGGTGCAGACCACCGGCGGCGCCGTTTCATCCGTGCCGCAGGTGATGGAGGCCGCCGACATCGTCGCCCTGCAGGGCTGGGTCCGCGACGTCCATGTCGGCGACGGTCTGATGACCTGGATCACGACCCTGGTCCGCGCCACGCGGCCGTCGCCCGAGGCGCCGGCCGTGGTGCGGGACTATGTGCGCTGGGGCGCCGGCCCTCGCGCCGGCCAGGCGTTGGTGCTGGCGTGCAAGGCCCGCGCGCTGCTGCATGGGCGACTGGCCGCCACGCGCGACGACGTGGCCGCCCTCGCCGCGCCGGTGATGCGTCACCGCATCCTGCTGTCATTCGCCGCCGAGGCGGAGGGCAAGAGCGCGGACGCCGTAATCGCGGAGCTGATGTCGGCCCTGCCCGCGCCCGCGCCGGACTGATTCCGACCATGTCGCCGCTCGACCTGCCGCCGGAGCTGCGCAGCCGTCTCAGGCGTCTGTCGCTCACCCCACGTCGCCCGGCGATCCTGTCGGGCGCCGGCCTGCATGACAGCCGCAATCGGGGCGGCGGCCTGGAGTTCGCCCAGTACCGCGCCTACGAGCGCGGCGATGACCTTCGGCGGATCGACTGGAAGCTTTACGCCCGGTCCGACCGCTTGTTCGTGCAGGACGCCGAGCGCGAAAGCCCGATCGCGGCGTGGATCGTTCTGGACGCCAGCGCCTCCATGGCGCAGGCCGATCTCGCGACGCCGGACTGGACGCGGTTCGACGCCGCCCTGCGGCTGGCCGCCAGCCTGATCGAGATCGCTCTCCACCAGGGCGACAGGTTCGGCGTGTGCGTCGTGTCCGAGGCCCGACCGCTGGTCGTGGAGCCGGGCGGCGGTCCGCCTCATCGCGACCGCATCTTCCGGGCGCTCGCGCCGCTGCGCCCGGCCGGCGCTGCGCGATGGGCTCAGGCTACGCCGGTTCTTGGCGAGCGGCTGGGCGCCCACGATCTGGTCCTGATCCTCAGCGACGGATTCGACGAGGCCTGCGTCGCCTCGGCCGAGCGCCTCGCCGCCTCCGGCCGGGACGTCGCCCTGCTCCAGATCCTGACCGCGGACGAGCGCGACTTTCCCTTCGACCGGGGCTACCGCTTCGAGGATCCGGAGAGCGACGCCCAAGTGGTCGGCGACGGCCGCGCGTTGCGCGACGCCTATCTGAAACGCTTTGCTCAGGCGCGCGAAGCCCTGGCCCCGCGCCTGGATGCGCGGGGCGTCCGTCATGCCGCCTGCTTCGTCGATGAAGCGGCGGACCAGCCGATCCGCGCCCTGTTTCGCGAGACCGGACGGCGATGAGCCCGGCGCTGCTCCTGCCCCTGGCGCTCGGCGCTTTGGCCGCCCTGCTGATCCCGCTGGCGATCCACATCGCCCGGCGCACGGAAAGCCGGTCGGTCGCTTTCGCGGCCTTGCGATGGCTCGATCCCCTGCCCAAGCCCCGCAGACGTCTGCGGATCGACGAGCGTCGGCTTCTGGCGGTGCGCCTGTTGCTCCTGGCGGCCATCGTCCTAGGGCTGGCCCAGCCGGTGCTGAAGGGCCTTACGGATCGGCGGCCGGTCGTCGCGATCGCTCCCGGCCTGGACCGACAGGCCGTCGACGACGCTGACGGAAATGCACGTGTGATCTGGCTGGCTCGAGGCTTCCCCGCCATCGACCGACCGCCCCCGCCCATGCCGGCGAACATTGTCAGCCTGATCCGGCAACTCGACTCCGAGCTGGCGCCCGGAACGCCGCTCGAGCTGGTCGTGCCCGCCGTGCTTGACGGAGTGGATGCAGAGCGGCCCCGCCTGTCCAGGAATGCGACCTGGCGCGTCGCGGAACAGGCGCCGACCACCGCGCCGCGGCCCGCAGCGACCGCGCCGTTGCGGCTGACCGTCCGTTTCGGCCCCGACGCCGCAGACGCGGTGCGCTACTTCCGCGCGGCGGCTGTCGCCTGGACCGCGGCCGACCTTCGCGCCGATTTTGACGCCGCGCCCGTCGAGCGGCCCTTCGATCCCGAGGCGCGACACCTGGTTTGGCTGGACAAGGGAGCCGCGCCGGATGCGGTGGTCGCCTGGGTCAGGGACGGCGGGACGCTGCTGCTGTCAAACGAGGGCCGAGCGCCGACGGAGGGCGAAAGCAGCGTCGCCTGGCGCGACGCCGCCGGCCAGCCCCTGGCCCTGCAGAGCCGGTTGGGACGGGGCCGCGTCCTTCGCCTGACCCGCCCGCTGGAACCTTCCGCAATGCCGCAGTTGGCGCAGCCGGACTTCCCCGACGCCCTGGCCCGCCTGTTCGAGCCCCCGCCCGCGCCCGCGCGGGTCGCGGCGGTCGATCATGCGCCGTTGGCGGGCGCGCCGGCCTATGCCCAGCCGCCCTTCGATCTGCGTCCGTGGTTGGCTCTCGTCGTGGCCCTGCTGTTCGGCGCCGAACGGTGGCTGGCCACGCGTCGGACGCGGGGCGTCGCGCCATGAGCGCCCTGTCCTTCTCGCTCCGCCAGCAGACGGCCGCCCGTCGGCGCGTCGTGGTCGACTGGCTGGCGGTCGGGCTCCCGCTGGCTCTGGCGGCGGCCGGCCTGGCGTGGCGGTTTCTGGGCGTGTGGGAGGGCGTGGCGCTCGGCCTCGCGTTCCTCGCCGCGACGGTCGTAGTGGCCCTGTGGCGGGCCCGCCGACTGAACCGGTCCTGGTTGATCGCCCAGTTGAACGCCCGGATTCCCCGGTTCGAGGATAGCGCGGGGCTGCTGTTCAGCGATCCCGGCGCCCTCGGCGGCTTCGCGCGGCTGCAGCGCGACCGCCTTGAGGCCCGCGCGGCCGAGGCTGAAGCCGTCGACCTGCGCCCGCCCTGGTCGCGGCGCGCCATCGTCGCAGCCTGGAGCGCCCTCGCCGCGGCGGCTGCCCTCTTGGTCCTGTGGCCCGCGTCCGGCGATCTTGCGCGCCCGACCGACGCCGTCGCCGACCCGTCCGCCCGCGCCGGCCCGCCCGTCGTCCAGCGGACACGGCTGCGCATCGTACCGCCCCGGTACACCGGCCTGCCGGCCCGAGAACAGGGGGGCCTGGACGCCCGCGTGCCGGAGGGGTCGCGGCTGGAATGGACGATCGACATGGCGCCCCGCCCGGCCTCGGCCCAGTTGGCCTTTCCAGGCGCTGAGGCCCTGACCCTGACGCGCCGCGGGGGAGGGTGGCGGGGCGGCCGTGTGATCGACGCCTCCACCCTGTACCGGCTCGAGGCGCCGGGCCTGGAGCGCCAGCGGTTGCACAGACTGGACGCGATCGCGGACGCCGCGCCGGCGATCCGGATCATCGAGCCCGACGGGCAGCTGGTTCTGACCACGCCCGGCCAGAGGCGCTGGACGCCGGTCTTCGAGGCGACCGACGACTATGGGATCGTCCCGTCCGCCACCCTGCGCATCGCCGTGACCCAGGGCGACGGCGAGAACATCACCGTCAAGCATCGCACCGTGCCGCTGACCGGCCGGGGCGATGCGCGGCGCAAACGCTTCTCCGTGCCCCTGGACCTCGCGCGCGAGGGCCTGGCGCCGGGCGGCGACATGATCGTGCAGCTGGTCGTCAGCGACAATCGCGAGCCGCGGCGCCAGGTGGTCGAGGGGCCCAGCGTCATCCTGCGCTGGCCGGCCGAACAGGGCCTCGCCGGCGGACTGGACGGCATGGTCCAGCGCGCGATGCCCGCCTACTTCCGCAGCCAGCGCCAGATCATCATTGATGCGGAGGCCCTGATCGCCCAGCGGCGTCGCCTCGATCCCGATGTCTTCCAGGATCGTTCGAACGGCCTGGGCGTCGATCAGGCCCAGCTTCGCCTTCGCTACGGTCAGTTCATGGGCGAGGAATCCGAGGGCGGCGGCACAGGAGGCGGCATCGCCCTGCCCACCAACGACGTCCCCGCGCGCAGGCCGACACTGCCCACCAACGACGCGCCGGCGGCCGCCGCCCATGACGATCATGGACACGACGAGGGGCACGACCATGGCGCGGACCGTGAATCGCCGGCCTTCGGCGCCCAGGTCGACGTAGTCCAGGCGTTCGGCCATGCACATGACAGCGGCGAGGCGGCGACCCTGTTCGATCCGGGAACCCGGTCCACGCTGCGCCAGGCGCTGAACGCGATGTGGGGCTCCGAACGCGCCTTGCGCCAGGGGCGGCCGGAAGACGCCCTGCCCTTCGCCAATCGCGCGCTGGAGCTTCTCAAGGAGGCGCAGCAGGCGACCCGAATCTTCCTGGCGCGCACGGGCGCGAACCTGCCCCCGGTCGACATGTCCAGACGGCTCAGCGGGAAGCGCGAGGGCATCGTGGCCGGTCCTCTGGCTCCGCTGACGCGAGCGGCGGCCGACGCCGTGGCGGCCGACGCTTGGCGCGCGCTGCAGGGTCGCCCCGGACCGGCGCAGCCCGCACCGATCAATCTCGACGCCCTGGATCGTTGGGTGCGGGACAACCAGGCCAGGCTGGCCGATCCCTTGGCGCTGACTGCGGCCATCGAGACGGTGCGCGACGAACCGGGCTGCGCGGCCTGCCGCGACAGGCTGCGCGGCCTGCTCTGGACCGTGCTCGACCGTCCGTCGGCCGCCGTCCAGCGTCGCGCCACACCGACCGAGCGCGGGCGCAGGTATCTCGAGGCGCTGCAATGACCGGGGCGCCCCTTCCCGAGATCATGACGGCGGTCGTGATCGGACTGGCCGTGGCGGCGGCGGTCGCGCGCCTGCTCCTTTGGCGGCGCTCCGCCCCCTCCGATCTGCGCACCCGGCCAGGGCGGACGGGCGTGCTGGTCGGGCTGAACCTGGCGGCGGGCGTGCTGCTTCACCTGACCCTGTTCCCGCCGGGCTCGCCGATGCGGATGGGCGAGCTGATCGTCGTCACGGGCGGCGCGTCGGGGGCCATCGCAAAAGATCCCGCCGACACCCTGGTCGCGCTCCCCGAGGCCGGAGCCGTCGCCGGCGCGGTGCGTACGCCGGATCTGGCGACGGCGCTCCGCCGCTTCCCCGAGGCCGCCAGCCTCCGTATCGAAGGCGCGGGGTTGACGCCCCGCGATCAGCTGCCGCTTCCATTGCCCACGACCTATGCGGCGCCGCCCGCGCCGCAGGGCCTGATCGAGCTGGCCCTGCCTGGCCCGGTCGCGCCGGGCGGACGTTTCAGCGTCGGGGGCCAGTTGGGACGTCTCTCCGCGGGAACCGTCACCTTGTCGGACCCCGCCGGCCGGGTGGTCGATCGACACGTCCTGACCGCGGGCGGGCGCTTCGCCCTGACGGCAAGTGCGCGCGAGGCGGGACTGGCCCTGTTCACCCTGCGCCTCCAGGACCCGGCCGGGCAGGTGCTCGAGCAGATCGCCGTCCCCGTGGAGGCGCGCGACCAGCCGCCGCCGCGCGTGCTGGTTCTGGCCGGCGCGCCCGACGCCGAAAACAAATTCCTGCGGCGATGGGCCGAGGCGGCGGGGATCGACCTGAAGATGCAGATCGATCTGGGCGGCGGCGTTCAGGTCGGCGACGCGCCCGGCGCGCTGACCGCCGCAAGCCTGTCCGACCTCGACCTGTTGGTCGTCGACGATCGCCGGTGGGACACGCTGTCTCCCGCCGCGCGCGCCGCGATCACGTCGGCGGTCGATGCGGGTCTCGGCTTGCTGCTTCGCCCCACCGGCCCGCTGCCGGCCACGACGCGTCGCGAATGGGCCGTGCTGGGCTTTCCGCTGAGCGGCGGGGATGATGCGAGCCCGCTGGGTTTGCCCACCACGCCCGTGGAGCCGGCCAACGATCCTGCGAGGGCCGCCGCAGAGACGCCGCAGCTGGCGCGCCGCAACTTCAGCCTGCAGGGTCAGCAGGGGATCTCCCTTCTGCGGGCCGCGGACGGGACAGACCTGGCCAGTTGGCGGCCGCGCGGACAGGGACGGATCGGCGTCTGGACCGTGGCCGACAGCTATGCGCTGGTCCTGACGGGGCGGGCCGATCGACACGGCGAACTGTGGAGCACGCTCTTTTCCACCCTCGCCCGGCCAGAGCCGGGGAGCCCCCTTCTGATCGAAGGCTTCGCGCGTCAGGGCAGTCGTCTGGCCCTCTGCCGCGCGGACGAAGGCTTGACCGTCTTTGACCCGAACGGCGGCGACCAAGCGCTTCGCGTCGATCCCGCTACGGGCGAACAGGCCTGCGCCGCCTACTGGCCCGCACGCAACGGATGGCATGTGGCGCGCGACCGGGCCGGTCGCGAGACGCCCTTCTTCGTCCATCCCGCGAACGCCGCGCCTTCGCTGCGGGCCTTCGCCGACCGCGATGCCACCCGGGCGCTGGCCGCGACCGCCGGTCGGCGCCAGGGCGCGACGGTTTCCGACACCCCCGGATCGCCGTGGCTTTGGTTCGCGGGCCTGCTGGCGGCGCTGGCGTTGTTGTGGTGGTTCGAGCGCGCCAGAGCGCCACGCGCCGCAGACCCGTCCTGACCGCCGTTTTTGCTTGCATAATCATATAAGGATATCCTTATATGACGTCATGACCCTGACCGCCGATCAGACCGTGGAAGCCCTGCGCGCGGCTGGAGAGCCGACCCGTCTGCGCGTGCTGTCGCTTTTGGCCGGCGAAGAGTTGTCGGTGATGGAGCTGTCGCGCGTCCTGGACCAAAGCCAACCCCGCGTGTCCCGCCATCTGAAGCTGATGACCGACGCCGGGTTGGTCGAGCGATTCCCGGACGGGGCCCGGGTCTATTATCGGCTGTCCCACGACGCCCAGGCCCGCCGGCTGATCGACACCGTTCTGGACATCCTGTCCGATGATGCAGGCGAAGCGGATCACCGTCGCCTGGACGAGGTGCGCAAGGCGCGCGAGGAGGCGGCCAAAAGCTACTTCGAGCAGGTCGCGCCCCAGTGGGACCGTCTGCGCTCGCTCTATGTCAGCGAGAGCGCCGTCGAGGCCGCGCTGGAAAAGGCCGTCGGCCCGGGCCCGTTCGAACGCGTGGTGGACCTGGGCACGGGCTCTGGCCGGATGCTGACCCTGTTCGGCAAGAAGGCCAAGATGTCGGTCGGGCTGGACCTCAGCCAGAACATGCTGAACATCGCCCGCGCCAACGTCTCCAAGGCCGGGCTGGACAAGGTCGAACTTCGCCACGGCGACATCTTCGCCACCCGCCTCCCCGCCGGCAGCGCCGATCTGGTGATCGTGCACCAGGTGCTGCATTACCTGGCCGATCCTTCGGCCGCCGTGGCCGAGGCCGCGCGGCTGGTCAGCGCCGGCGGACGGCTGGTGATCGTCGACTTCGCGCCGCATGACTTCGAACATATGCGCGAGGCCCATCAGCATCGACGCCTCGGCTTCGCCGACAGCGAGATCAGCGGCTGGCTGGTCGAGAGCGGCCTGACCCCGTCCGCCCCCATCGCCCTGCCCCCGGACAACGAGGGGCTGACCGTCACCATCTGGACGGCCGAACGCCGCGCCCAGGACAGGAAAACCGCCTGATGGCCCAGTCCTCCCTCGCCGAAGCCCGCGCGCTCCTGCTCTCGCCGCTGGGCCCTGTCGCCCGCGCCGGGTCCAACAGCGACGCCGTGCGCGTCTCGTTCGAGTTCTTCCCGCCCAAGACCGACGAGGCCGAGGCCAATCTGTGGAAGGCGATCCGCCGGCTGGAGCCGCTGAACCCCGCTTTCGTCTCGGTCACCTACGGCGCCGGCGGCTCGACCCGCGAACGGACGCACCGCACGGTCCAGCGCATCATCGCCGAGACCAGCCTGCGCCCCGCCGCCCACCTGACCTGCGTCGAGGCCAGCCGCGACGAGGTGGACGAGGTCATCGAGGGCTACAAGGCGATCGGCGTCGATCACATCGTCGCCTTGCGCGGCGATCCGCCCAATTCGGGAGGGACGGGCGGGGCTGGTATCGGCGGCGTCTATCAGCCGCGCGCCGACGGTTACGCCAACGCCACCGAGCTGACCAACGCCATCAACCGCATCGGCGGCTTCGACGTGACGGTCGGCGCCTATCCCGAAAAACACCCGGAAAGCCCCTCCATCGACCACGATATCGAGGTGCTGAAGGCCAAGGTGGACGCCGGCGCCACCCGCGCGGTCAGCCAGTTCTTCTTCGACATCGACGCCTTCCTGCGCTTCCGCGACCGGGTGCGGGAGGCGGGCGTGACCATTCCGCTGATCCCCGGCGTCATGCCGGTTTCCAACTTCGCCGGTCTGACGCGGATGTGCGGCGCCTGCGGGGCCAGCATTCCCGACTGGCTGAAGGCCCATTTCGACGGGCTGGACGACGATCCGGAAACCCGCAAGCTGCTGGCCGCCTCGGTCGCCGCCGAGACCTGCGCCCGATTACAGGAAGAAGGCTTCAGCGACTTCCACTTCTACACCCTGAACCGCGCCGACCTGGTCTATGCGATCTGCCGGGTACTGGGCGTGCGCGAGCAGAAGGCGATCGCGTGATGACCGCACCTTCTTCCCGCGCCGAACGGATCGCCGCCCTGCATGCGGCGGCCAAGAAACGCATCCTGGTGCTGGACGGCAGCTGGGGCGTGATGATCCAGCGCAGGGGCCTGTCGGAGGCCGATTTCCGCGCGGACCGGTTCGTCGCCGCCAACGGCTATGACGAGGCGCACCAGATGAAGGGGAACAACGACATCCTCTGCATCACCCGACCCGACATCATCGCCGATCTGCACGACCAGTATTTCGCGGCCGGCGCCGACATCAGCGAGACCAACACCTTCTCCGGCACCACCATCGCCCAGGAGGACTACGCCCTGGACGCCCAGGCGGTGTGGGACATCAATCTGGAGGGCGCGAAACTGGCCCGCGCCTCGGCCGACCGCTGGACGGAAAAGGAGCCGCACAAGCCGCGCTTCGCCGCCGGCTCCATCGGCCCGCTGAACAAGATGCTGTCCATGTCGTCCGACGTGAACGACCCCGGCGCGCGCAGCGTGACCTTTGACCAGGTCTATGAGGCCTATCGCCACCAGGTGAAGGCGCTGAACGAAGGCGGCGTGGACCTCTATCTGATCGAGACCATCACCGACACGCTGAACTGCAAGGCCGCGATCAAGGCCATCAAGGACCTGGAGGACGAAGGTCTGGAGCCCCTGCCCATCTGGATTTCGGGCACCATCACCGACCGTTCGGGCCGAACCCTTAGCGGCCAGACGGCCGAAGCCTTCTGGAACAGCGTGCGCCACGCCAAGCCGTTCGCTGTCGGCTTCAACTGCGCCCTGGGCGCCGATCTGATGCGCCCGTTCATCGCCGAGCTGAGCCGCGTCGCCGACACCCTGGTCGCCGCCTATCCCAACGCCGGCCTGCCCAACGCCATGGGCCAGTACGACGAGGAGCCGCACGAAACGGCGCACTTCATCGAGGAGTGGGCCGCGTCCGGCCTAGTCAACATCGTCGGCGGCTGCTGCGGCACGACGCCGGATCACATCAAGCACGTCGCCGAGGAAGTCGCGCCGCTGAAGCCGCGTGCGATTCCGGAACGGCCCGTGGCCTTGCGGCTGTCGGGCCTCGAACCCTTTGAACTGGTAGCGTAAGTGCGTCCCACCTTCATCAACGTCGGCGAACGGACCAACGTCACCGGCTCGGCCAAGTTCAGGAAGCTGGTGGTCGAGGGCGACTACGCCGCCGCCCTCGACGTCGCCCGCCAGCAGGTCGAGGCGGGCGCCCAGATCATCGACGTCAACATGGACGAGGGCCTGCTGGACGGCGCCGTCGCCATGCGGACCTTCCTGAACCTGATCGCGGCCGAGCCCGACATCGCCCGCGTGCCGGTGATGATCGACAGCTCCAAATGGGAGGTGATCGAGGCGGGGCTGAAGTGCGTCCAGGGCAAGCCCATCGTCAACTCGATCAGCATGAAGGCGGGCGAGGCCGAGTTCCGCGAGCAGGCGGTCAAATGCCTGCGCTATGGCGCCGCCGTGGTGGTCATGGCCTTCGACGAAGTGGGGCAGGCGGACACCGCCGCGCGCAAGATCGAGATCTGCACCCGCGCCTATCGCATCCTGGTGGACGAGGTCGGCTTTCCGCCCGAGGACATCATCTTCGACCCCAACATCTTCGCCGTGGCGACGGGGATCGAGGAGCATGACAACTACGCCGTCGACTTCATCGAGGCGACGCGGGAGATCAAGCGCACCCTGCCCTACGCCCGCGTCTCGGGCGGTGTGTCGAACGTGTCGTTTTCGTTCCGCGGCAATGAGCCGGTGCGCCGGGCGATCCACAGCGTCTTCCTGTATCACGCCATCAAGGCCGGCATGGACATGGGCATCGTCAACGCCGGCGACCTGCCGGTCTATGACGACATCGATCCGGTGCTGCGCGAAGCCGTCGAGGACGTGATCCTGAACCGGCCGCAGCGGACGAACGTGTCCAACACCGAGCGGCTTGTGGACATGGCGCCCAACTACAAGGGCGAGAAGGGCGCGGCCAAGGTCGTCGACCTGAAATGGCGCGACCAGCCGGTCGGCAAGCGGATCGAGCACGCCCTGGTCAACGGCATCACCGAGTTCATCGAGGCCGACACCGAGGAGGCCCGCCTGGCGTCCGAACGGCCGCTGCACGTCATCGAAGGCCCGCTGATGGACGGGATGAACGTGGTCGGCGACCTGTTCGGCTCGGGCAAGATGTTCCTGCCCCAGGTGGTGAAGTCGGCCCGCGTGATGAAACAGGCCGTGGCCTGGCTCGAACCCTTCATGGAGGCCGAAAAGGCCGGCAAGCCGCGCGAGCAGGCCGGCCGCATCCTGATGGCCACGGTCAAGGGCGACGTCCACGACATCGGCAAGAACATCGTCGGCGTCGTGCTGCAGTGTAACAACTACGAGGTCATCGACCTGGGCGTCATGGTGCCGGCCGACCGCATCCTGGACGAGGCCAAGGCGAACAATGTCGACATCATCGGCCTGTCGGGCCTGATCACCCCGTCCCTGGACGAGATGGTCTTCGTCGCCGCCGAGATGGAGCGGCGCGGGTTCGACATCCCCCTGCTGATCGGCGGGGCCACCACCAGCCGCACCCACACGGCGGTCAAGATCGAGCCGGCCTATCGCCGGGGTTCGACCACCTACGTCGTGGACGCATCGCGCGCCGTCAGCGTGGTCTCCGGCCTGCTGTCCAAGACCGACCGCGCCAGGAACGAGGCCGCCACCCGCGACGAATACGTCCGCATCCGCGAACAGTACGCCCGCGGCCAGGAGGTCAAGGCGCGGGCGACCCTGCCTCAGGCGCGCGAGAACCGGTTCAAGCTAGACCCGGATCAGCCCCGCCCCGGCAAGCCCAGCTTCATCGGCCTGAAGGCCTTCGACGCCTGGGACCTGCAAGACCTGGCCGACCACATCGACTGGACGCCCTTCTTCGCCAGTTGGGAGCTGATCGGGCGCTACCCCCTGATCCTCGACGACGAGATCGTGGGCCAGGCGGCGCGCGATCTGTTCGCCGACGCCCAAGTCATGCTGAAGCGGATCATCGACGAGAAGTGGTTCACGGCCAAGGGCGTGGTCGGCTTCTGGCCTGCTCGCGCCGATGGCGACGACATCGCCGTCTTCGCCGACGAGGCGCGTGACTCCGAGATCGCCCGCTTCCACACCCTGCGTCAGCAGATCAAGAAGTCGAACGGCAAGCCCAACCTGGCGCTGTCGGACTTCATCGCCGAAGACGACCAGGACTATATCGGCGCCTTCGCCGTAACCGCCGGCCATGGTGAGCTGGAGATCGCCAAGCGCTTCAAGGACGCGGGCGACGACTATTCCGCCATCCTGGCCACCGCCCTGGCCGACCGCCTGGCCGAGGCGTTCGCCGAACGGCTGCACAAGGAAGTCCGCACCCAGCTTTGGGGTTACGCCGCCGAAGAGGCGACCAGCGTCGACGACCTGATCGCCGAACAATACCAGGGCATCCGCCCCGCCCCCGGCTATCCGGCCCAGCCCGACCATACGGAAAAGGCCACCCTGTTCCGCCTGCTGGACGCCGGCGGCAACGCCGGCATGGCCCTGACGGAGAGCTTCGCCATGACGCCGCCGGCCAGCGTCTCGGGCCTCTATTTCGGCCATCCCGGCAGCCACTACTTCGGCGTCGGCAAGATCGACCGCGATCAGGTCGAGGACTATGCGCGGCGCAAGGGCTGGGACGTCGCGACCTGCGAGCGCTGGCTGGCCCCCATCCTGAATTACGACCCCTACGCCGCCGAACGCGAAACGGCGGCCTGAGCGCAAGCCCAGACCGCCGCTACAGGACGCGTCTTAAGGGTCAGTTCGAAGCGGCGGGCGTTTCCAGGCCGACCTCGGCCGGTGTGGCGGGCGGGGTGGTGATGTTCTCGCGGATGCGGCGCGCGGCGTGTTCGCAACGCCCGGGCAGGCCAAAGAACAGGCCGAAGGCCTGGCTGCGGACTTCCGGATCCTGATTGGCCAGAAGCGGCGCCCACTGCGCCTTGGCTGCGGCGGCGGCCTGCTGGGCGGCGGTCTTGACGGCGGCGGGCTGACGCGGTTCGGCGACGGCCAGGGCGCTGCGGAAATCCTGCGCCTCCAGCCGGCCCAGACGCACCAGTTCGGTGTCTTCCGGCGTGCGATCGGTCAGGGTCTCGCCCAGATCCGCGTGTCCCGTCACCAGGGCGTCGCACCAGGCGACCAGCGGATAATCCTGGGTCGGCGCGCCCCGGGGCAACGGATTGGCATAGGCCACCGCCTCACGCAGACGCAGGGCGTCGGCGGTTTCCGCAGCGCGATTGCCCGTGGCGATCGGCCCGTCCTGGTCCTGGGCGAAGGCGGGGACGGCGGTCAGGGCGAGTAGGACGGCGAGGCCGGCTGCGGCGGTCTTCTGCATTGGGATCCTGTCGGTTGCGGGCGGCGTCGCCCGTTTCGAACGCACCGTAACGCTTCATGGGGCCAAGTGGTTTTTGTGCGGCGAACAAAAAAGAAAGGGCGGCGAACCCGAAGGTCCGCCGCCCGATCCGGTCTTGCGTGCGACGCGGGCTTAGAAGCTCGCGGTCACGCTGATGAAGGCATACCGGCCCATCGCGTCATAGACTTGCGGGTAGGTGTTGTTGTTGCCCGTGGTGCCGACCGAGAAGGACAGCGGCGGATCGCTATCCAGCAGGTTGTTGACGCCGCCGCGCAGGGTCAGGTTGTCGCGCAGCTGCCACGCCCCGTTCAGGTCGAAGTAGTGGCGATCTTCCAGCGTGCTGTCCAGGCGGGTGGTGACGCCAGAGTCCAGCTCGACCTCCGAGATGTAGCGCCAGGTCAGGCCCAGGTTGACGCCATCCCACGGGGTGCCCCACGACATGGTGGCGCGGTGGCGCCACTCGGGCGAGGCGGCGATGCCGTTGGCCGCGCAGGTGTTGCCGAACTTGCCGGCGCAGTCGAACACCGAGTCTTCGAAGCCCAGGCCGGTGTCGGTCTCCAGCTTCTCCAGCCAGGTGCCGGTGAAGGCGAAGCCCAGGGTGCCCCAGTTCGCGGCGCCCCAGTCGGCCAGATCGACATTGTAGCCGGCGTTGATGTCGACGCCCGAGGTCTTCAGGCCGCCGATGTTGGTGTTCAGATCGACCACCACGCCGTCGCCCTGCCACAGCGAGCCGTTGTCGTTACGCTGGATCAGGTCGCAGGCCTGCTGCAGGCCGGCGGTGTAGCAGGCGTCCAGGATGTTGGCCGCGCCGATCGACGAGATCAGGTTGGTGATCTCGATGTTGAAGTAGTCGACCGTCAGGTTGAAGCCCGGCAGCGCCGACGGGGTGAACACGATGCCGAAGGTCGTCGTTTCGGAATCTTCCGGCGTCACGTCCGGGTTGCCGCCCTGCAGGAAGTTGTACTGACCAGCGCCGTTGGACAGGAAGCCGCTGTTGGCCTGAGCGGCCGTGACCTGCCACGGATTGGTGCCGACACAGACGGCCGCGCCGGCCGTACCGTCATCGTTCGGGTCGGTCAGGTCGCAGGGATCGTCGTCCAGGTCGAACAGGTTGAAGCCCTGTGCGGTGAACAGATCGATCACGTTGGGCGCGCGGGTGGCGGACTGGTAGCTGGCCCGGAAGCGGATGTCCGAGACCGGCGCATAGTCGACGCCCAGCTTCCAGGTGTCGGTCTTGCCGCCCAGCGTATAGTCCGAAGCCCGATAGGCGCCGTCCAGGGTGATCGATTCGGCCAGCGGCAGACCTTCGACGATCGGCAGCTGGAATTCGCCGAACAGGTCGTAGGTGGAGTTCGCGCCGCCCAGACCGATCGTCGCGCCGCCCTGACCCGCACCATCGCCGGTCGAGTAGGAGACGTCCGTGACCAGATCCAGGGCGTCACGACGGTATTCCGCGCCCAAGGCGACCTGCATGCCGCGCGTGGCCCACGGGGAGACGATGCCGCGTTCCGTCAGGTCGCCGGTCACCGAAGCGGTGACGACCTGCTGCTCGGTGTAGCCGGACATGACCAGCGGCACCTGCAGGTAATTCAGCGCATCCTGCGTCACGCCGCCCGGGCTGAAGATGTCGTAGGGCACGCAGTTCGGATCGGTGCCGTCCAGAACGGAGGAACAGACCGGAGCGCCCGTGGTGGGATCGGACACCACGTCGAAGGCGCGCGTCAGGCGAGCCACCGAGAACTCGTTGCGATAGATTTGCGACAGACGGACGCGCGAGTACTGGGCCGAAACCTCATAGCTCCACGCATCGTCCAGGTCGCCCCGGATGCCCAGGACGCCGCGATAGGACTGGTACTTCAGGTCCGACTGGCGACCGCCGCCTTCCACGTTCCGACGCAGGGCGTAGAACGGCACATCGGTGCCCGCGACGATATCCGCCGGCGTACAGCCGATGGCGGCCGACTGCTGGGCCGAAAGCAGCGGGTTGTCGCAGTTGATGGTGGACGTGTTGCCGAAGTTGCCCGACGGAGCGATCTGGGCGATCGACTGATAGTCGTTGAACATCAGTTGGGCGAACGCTTCGATCTTGTCGTTCACCTGATAGCGCGCGAAGGCGCCCAGGTTGTAGCGTTCGTCCGGACGTTGGTAGTAGTTCAGCGGGCCGAAGTTATAGGCGTCTCGCGAGCCGACATACGGAATGAAATTGCCGTTGGCGTCGAGCGTATAGGCATAGTTGGCGAAGTCGGTGAACTGGCCAGGGAACGAGGTGCCCGAACCGCCGCAGGTGAAGCTGTCGCCCGCCGCGTTCTGACCGCCCAGCGAGCAGGAGGCGTAGTCGTAGTCGCGGCCCAGGACCTTGTTGTTCTTCCGGTAGCCGGCGTAGGCGGTGATGTTGCCGCGGCCGTCCGGCGAGCTGACGCCCATCACGGCGGTGATTTCGCGGCTGAAGCCGGTCTGGACGTCGTCGTCAGGCAGTTGGAACTGCGACGGGTTGGTGGCCGCGCGACCTTCGATCACGGAACGCAGGTTGCCCGGGCCGTCATAGTCGTTGTGGTGGAGGTACTGGCCGTACTGGGCCGTGATCTCCAGGCCCTCGAAATCCTTCTTCATGATGAAGTTGACGACGCCAGCGACGGCGTCCGAACCGTAGACGGCCGAGGCGCCGCCGGTCAGGACTTCAACGCGCTCGACCAGCTGGGCCGGGATCTGGTTCAGGTCGGCGGCCGCATCCAGCGGCGAACCGTACGGCATGCGCTTGCCGTCGATCAGGACCAGGGTGCGGGTTGCGCCGAGGTTGCGCAGCGACACGGTCGCCGTGCCCGAGGCGCCGTTGGAGACGGTCGAGTTCTGCGCGGCGAAGGCCTGCGGCAGCTGGGTGACCAGGTCCTCCACGCGGGTCACGCCGGTTTCCCGCACGTCCTCGCTCGTGACCTGGGTGACGGGGCTGGTGGTGACCAGGTTCGCCTGACGGATGCGCGAGCCGGTGACCACGATGTCCTCGACCTGCGCCGTGCTCTCAGCCGGCGGCTCGGTCGTTTGCGCCAGGGCCGGCGCCGCCATGCCCACGACGGCTATGCCGGCGATCATGGTCGACGCAAGCAGACGCCCGCGCTGATTCTGAATTCTCACGTTCGGTACCCTCCAGTTAGTTTTCGGTGCTGACGCGATCGAAAAACAAAGCTCTCCCGTCTTCCATCGACGGGTCGGTGACGGACGTTGGCTTGGCTTTTGTCTCCCCGCCACGGAAATTACAGCCGAGTAACCTAATTGTGGCAACGGTGTCGCAAATCCGCCACGTCGAGCCGCTCCACGTCGTGTTTGTGCTATCGTCAAAGCGAAATCGTGACCTTGCAGTCATAAAATGTGCGTTCCAGCGACATGGGGGAATAAACTTGCAAAAGATTGTGGCGACGCTGGCGGTTATTTTCTCGATCGGGCTGGCGTCGGGCGCCGCTGCACAAACGGAGGCGGGACGCGCGGAGGTGCTGGATCGGCTGGCGCAATGCCGGGCGGTCGCGGACGGGGGCCAGCGCCTGGCCTGCTATGATCAGGCCGCCGCGGCGCTCGATGCGGCGGAACGCGGCGGGGACGTGGTCGTGCTGGATCGACGCCAGGTTCAGGAGGCCCGTCGGCAGCTGTTCGGCTTCCAGATCGGCAACCCCTTCGCCGGGCGCCTGAACGGGCCCGCAGCGCCGGACATCGATTCGATCGAGACGACGCTGGTCTCCGCTGGCCTTGTCGGCGACGGAAAGTGGCTGTTCCGCCTGGCCGACGGCTCGGAATGGCGCCAGATCGATTCGGGCCAGGTTCGCTTCCGCAACCGGCAGGGCGAGGCGGTGCGCGTGCGCCGCGCCAGCCTGGGCAGCTATTTGATGACGGTCGAGAACAGCCGCGCCGTCAGGGTGCGGCGCCAGTAAGTCAGCGCAGGATCGCGGCGCGGGCGGCGTAGGGCGCGGGCTCCGGGGTGCAGGAGGCCACGATCAACTGCGCCGCCATGAGACACAGGAGCGCGGCGGCCATGGGCTGGAGCCGATTTGAGACAGCAAGGGCGATCGAACGGGCCATGGCGGGCGCTCCGGCGAAGGTTACCGGAGTGTTAAGGCAAGGTCGGCGCCACATCGGGAGGATCCATGATCCCGTTCGTCCGTGACTTCGATTTCGCCTATGGCCGCAGCGACCAGGTGTCGCCGCTGATCCAGCGGGTGGTGGCCGACAATCCGGGACCGTTCACCTTCACCGGAACGGGCGTCTATATCGTGGGTCGGCCGGAGCGCGGGGCGTCGGTCGCGGTGATCGATCCGGGTCCTTTGGATCCGACGCACCAGGACGCGCTGCTGGCGGCGGTCGAGGGGCGGACCGTGAGCCATGTCCTGGTGACGCACACCCATCGCGACCACGCGCCGCTGGCCCGCCCGTTCGCCGAAGCCACGGGGGCCGAGGTGCTGGCCGCGCGGCCTCCGGTCCGCGACACGCACGCTTCGGGCGCCCCGGACGAGGAGGAGGACACGGCCTTCAGCCCGGACGTCATCCTGACCGGCGGAGAGGTGATCGAGGGCGACGGCTGGACGCTGGAGGCGATCGCCACGCCCGGGCACGCCTCGAATCACATGGCCTTCGCGCTGAAGCAGGAGAACGCCCTGTTCAGCGGCGACCACGTTATGGGCTGGTCGACGACGGTGGTGGCCCCGCCGGACGGGAAGATGCGGGATTATATGGCGAGCCTGGACGCGGTGATCGCCCGGGACTTCGCCACGATCTGGCCGACCCACGGGCCGCCGATCACCGAGCCCAAGCCGTTCCTGCAGGCCTATCGGGCGCACCGGCTGGAGCGGGAGGCGCAGGTCCTGGCGCGGCTGAAGGCGGGCGACCGGACCATCGCGGAGATGACGCCGATCCTCTATGCGACGGTGGATCGACGGCTGTGGCCGGCGGCGTCGCTGTCGGTGCTGGCGCACCTGATCAAGCTGGTCGAGGACGGCGTGGCCGCCGCCTCGCCCGGGCCCGAGATGGGCGCGACGTTCCGCCTGGTCTAGCGGGCGTTCCGCTCCAGCGCGGCGGCCAGTTCGGCGGCCAGGCGGCAGGTCGCGCCGCCGTCGGGACGGGTGCGGTCGCGGGCGGCCACGCGGATGTCGGTGCGCCCCGGACGGATGCGGACGACCGCGTCGTGGGCGAAGCCGAACCACGCCCCCTCATGAACGCCCTCGACCTCGAAGGTGGACGCGCGAACGACCGGGAAGCCGGCGTCGACCAGGGCCGAGGCGGCCTGTTGGGCGAGCACCTGCGTCGGGATCGATCGCGCGGCCGGACAGGCCTCGGCGGCGGTCGGCGCCGGCCCCCGATGGAAGGCCGCCAGGCGGGAGAAGGCCGGCGGCTCTCCGGGATTGCTGGAGACGTCGCGCGGCGTGTCGCGCCTGAACTGCGCGGCCTGGCGCTCGAAACCTGCGACCGTGACGCCCGCCAGAACCAGGGCCGCGGCGGCGTAAAGGCCCCTGCCCCTCAGGTCTCGCAGGGCCAGGACGGCGGCGGCCAGCGCGGCGGCCAGGCCGACCCACGCCAGAGCACGGGCGACGGTCCAGGTCAGCAGGTCATGAGCCGTCGCGACGTCGAGCCCGCCGAATCGCGTCGCCGCGACGGCTGCGACGATCAGCACCAGAGGCGCGGCGGCCAGCGCCGTCAGCCAAGGCAGAACGGCGGGCACGGGTTTGCGGGACGGCATCGGCGCTCCGGATTCGGGGTCAGGCCGGCAAACGGTAGTCCTTCATCCGCTCGCGCAGAAGCTTCTTGTCGATCTTGCCCGTCGCCCCCAGCGGGATCTCGTCCACGGCGACCACGTCGTCGGGCATCCACCATTTGGCGATCTTGCCCTGCAGGAAGTCGAGATGCTCCTGACGGTCCAGCGCCTCGCCCTCCTTGAGCTTGAGGATCAGGACCGGGCGCTCGTCCCATTTGGCGTGGGCCGCGCCGATGACGGCCGCCAGTTCGACCTTGGGGTGGCCCACGGCGATGTTCTCGATCTCGATGGAGCTGATCCATTCGCCGCCGGACTTGATGACGTCCTTGGAGCGGTCGGTGATCTGCATGAAGCCGATCTCGTCCACGGTGGCCACGTCGCCGGTGTCGAAGAAGCCGTCGCCGTCGACGATGGAGCCCTCTTCGCGGAAGTAGGCGCGGGCCACGGTGGGGCCCTTGACCATCAGGTGGCCGAAGGTCCGACCGTCGTGCGGCAGCGGATCGCCGTGGTCGTTCTTCAGCATCAGCTCGACGCCCAGCGGCGGCGTGCCCTGCTTGACGCGCCATTTCAGCTGCTCCTCGAACGGCAAGGCCTCCAGTTCGGGGGTCATGTTCGACAGGGTGCCGATGGGCGAGGTCTCGGTCATGCCCCAGCCCTGCAGCACCTCGACGCCATAGTCGTCGTGGAAGGCGCGGATCAGGCTTTCGGGCACGGCCGAGCCGCCGATCAGCACGCGCTTGACCGTCGACAGCTTCAGCCCGTGCTCGCGCATGTGCATCAAGAGGCCCTGCCAGACGGTGGGCACGGCGGCGGAGAAGGTGACCTTCTCGGTCTCCAGCAGTTCGTAGATGGAGGCGCCGTCCATCCGGGCGCCGGGCATGACCAGCTTGGCCCCCGCAGCGGGGCCGCCGAAGGCGATGCCCCAGGCGTTGGCGTGGAACATCGGCACGACCGGCAGGATCACTTCGCTGGGCGTGGCGCCCAGCACGGTCGACTGAAGGCCCAGAAGCGTATGGATGAAGTTGGACCGATGGGAATAAAGCACGCCCTTCGGATTGCCGGTCGTGCCCGAGGTGTAGCAGAGGCCGCAGGCGGTGTTTTCCTCGAAGTCGCCCCATACGCAGTCGGCCGACTGGCCGGCGATGACCTCTTCATAGGCTTCGGCCTTGGGCAGTTTGGTCTGCGGCATGTGGGCCGCATCGGTCATGACGATGACGCGCTCGACCTTGGGGATGTGCGGCAGGATGGCTTCGAGCAGGGGCACGAAGGTCAGGTCGGTGAAGATGACCCGGTCCTCGGCGTGGTTGATGATGTAGACCAGCTGTTCCGGGAACAGGCGCGGGTTCAGGGTGTGGCACACCGCGCCGATGCCCATGACGCCGTACCAGGTTTCGATATGCTTGTCGGTGTTCCAGGCCAGGGTGGCGACGCGGTCGCCCGGCCGGATGTCCCAGGCCTTCAGGGCGTTGGAAACGCGCTTGGCCCGGTCGTGAATGGCGGCGTAGGTGGTGCGGACGATCGGCCCCTCGACCGAGCGGGTCACCACCTCGCGGTCGCCATGCCAGTTCTTCGCGTGGTCGATGATCTTGTCGACCGTCAGCGACCAGTCCTGCATCAAGCCCAGCATCGTCGTATCCTTGTCCCTTGGTGCGTCTGTTTGAGATGTGACGCTTGAGGCGACGCTATATGGGTGATCGACGTTAAGCAACGTGACCCAGCGGCAGGATCGGCGCGACGGATCGTCCCCGGTGGCCTTGCCGCCCGGCGCGATCTAGAAGGCGCGACATGGCCATACTGATCGCAATCACGGGGGGCTCCGGCTCCGGCAAGAGCACCCTGGCGGAGGCGCTGGTCTCGGCCCTGCCGCAGGGCAAGGCCGTTCTGGTGCGAGAGGACTCCTATTATCGCGACGCGGCCGCCCTGCCCGGCTTCGACGCGGCCACCTTCGACTTCGACGACGTGGCGGCGCGCGACCACGAACTGATGATCGCCGACCTGACGGCGCTGAAGGCCGGGCGCGCAGTGACCGCGCCGATCTATTCCTTCATCCACCACGGGCGCGAGCCGGGGGGCGAGCCGATCCCGGCGGCCGAGGTGGTGGTGGTCGAGGGCACCCATGTCCTGTGCACTCCCGACCTGACCGCCCTGTTCGACATCCGCGTCTTCGTCGACACCCCCGCCGACATCCGCTTCATCCGCCGCCTGCTGCGGGACCAGCAGGAGCGCGGCCGGTCGGCGGAATCGGTGGTGGCGCAATATCTGGCCACGGTCCGCCCCGGCCATGAGCGCCTGACCGAGCCGTCGCGCACCCACGCCGACTTCATCGTGGCCGACGCCACCGCGGCGGTGCGTCTGGAGGACCCGCAGGCGGTGGTGCGCCTGGCCGCGCCGGTTCTGGCCCATCCGCTGCTGCAGCCGCTGCTTGAAGGCTGAGAGGACGGGGCGACAGGTCTGACCCTTGTCGTGATTCCTGCGCCCCCAGGACGAACCCGGAACCGGCGCCAGACGCCGCTCGCGGTACGACTTCGGTCCTGGGTTCCGGGTTCTTCGCTTCGCTCAGCCCCGGAATGACGACCGGGATGAGCGCCGATCAGACCTAGTACCAGAGATCCGCGTCGCCGGTGTCGGCCTCGGACTCCGCCTGGGCCTGCTGGGCCAGGGCCTTGATCCTTGCACGTTCGGCGGCTTCGGCCTTTTTCTCGATCAGAAGGGCGTCGAGGCGGATGCAGTCCGCCTCCAGCTCGCGACGGATCCGCTCGGTTTCGGCGTCGTAGACGGGATCGCGGGGCGGCAGGCCGCGCGCGGGTCGAGGTTTACGGGGTCTGTGCTTCGCCAAAGGTCGCTCCAGTTCATTGGACGTGCGTGTTCGCCCCCGCCGTATCGGGCGGAGTTGATGGAGGGCTGGGCGGAGCGCCGGGCCTTCGCCCGGAGTTCTGTGGTTTGAGTACCGTTTCGACGAAGTCCGACGCTCCGCGCGGATGATTGGCCTGCAAGCTCGGGGCGCCGAGTGGTGGCGGTCTTATCGCCTAACCCCATAAGCCTGCGGCGGGCCGGCGGTCTCTGCGAAGACCGTCCGGGTGCGGCCGAGTATCCCCCTCGACCCTCCGCCGCGCGCGTCCGGTATGCC